>NZ_JBUBPF010000001.1:0-698022 GCF_054902115.1 Luteimonas sp. RIT-PG2_3
CCGCAGCCCGACACGCTGCTGCAATTCCGGGCTCAGCGGCTCTGCTTTTCAGCTCTGTTTTCTCGGAGTTGAGGGCAACGGCTTGTCTTGGTCGGCTTCGGAAGCTGCATCGCCCCGCCCAGGGCTTACTCCTCGGCTCGGTCAGCCCGTGCCGCTGTGCGGCCCGGTCCGGCCCGGCGAAGCACGCCGGGCGTTCGCAGGCGGCGGCTCAGTGATATCCCGCGTCCGCCTTCACCTTGCCGCGGAACACCCGGTATGACCAGGCGGTGTAGCCCAGGATCATCGGCAGCAGGAACACCAGGCCGACCAGCACGAACATCTGCGACGACGGCGACGCCGCAGCCTCCCAGATGCTCAGGTCCGGCGGCACGATGTTGGGCCAGATGCCCAGTACCAGACCAGCGAAGCCCAGGCCGAAAAAGCACAGCGTCAACAGGAACGGCGCAGCATCGCGGCCCTCACGCAACGCCGCACGCCACAGCAGCACCGCGTTCAACAGCACCAGCACCGGCACCGGCGACAGCCACAGGAAATTCCCACCCTCGAACCAGCGCGCCATGATCCGCGAGTCCAGGAACGGCAGCCATGTGCTGACCAGCGCCATGAATGCGACCACCACCAACACCAGCGGACGGGTCAGCGTGCGCGCGACCTTCTGCAGCGGCCCGTCGGTCTTCAGGATCAGCCAGCACGATCCCAACAGGCCATAGCCGAACACCACGGCCACCCCCGTCAGCATCGAGAACGGACTGAACCAGCCGAATGTACCGCCCAGATACTTGCCCTCCTGCAGCGGCATGCCCTCGACCAGCGCACCCAGGATCACGCCTTGGGCGAACGCCGCCAGGATCGACCCCAGCGAGAATGCCGCACCCCAGGCGCGCTTGCTGCGCCGCGCCTTGAAGCGGAACTCGAACGCCACGCCGCGGAACACCAGCGCGATCAGCATCAGCAGCACCGGCAGGTACAGCACCGACAGCACCAGCGCATAGGCCTTGGGAAAAGCCGTGAACAGGCCGACGCCGCCGAGCACCAGCCAGGTCTCGTTGCCGTCCCAGATCGGTGCCGCAGTGTTCATCATGTGGTCGAGTTGGCCCTCGTCCTCGGCGAACGGCGCCAGGATGCCGAGCCCCAGAACGAAGCCGTCCAGCAGCACGTACATCAGCACGCCGAAGCCGATCACGCCGAACCAGACCACCGGCAGCACCATCTCCAGGTTCATCCGCGCCCTCCTGCCCGGCCTGCGTCATCTTGCGGCGGGCTTTCTCCTTCGAGCGGATCATCGGCCGCCGACAACGGACGCGCTGGCGTCTTCTCACCATCCTCGGTCCGCGGTGGCGGCTCGAAGGGCTGCGGGCCACTGCGCGCCATCTTGACCAGATAACGCACGCCCACGCCGAACACCATCAGGTAGACCAGCACGAACACGATCAGCGACGTCAGCACGCTGCCGACGCCGACATCGCTGACCGCATCACGGGTCCGCAGCAGCCCGTAGACCACGTACGGCTGGCGACCGATCTCGGCGACATACCAGCCCGACAACACCGCGACGAATCCCGACAACGTCAGCACGCGCCAGCCATCCAGGATCCAGCGCGACGTGAACAGCGTCCGCCGTCGCCACGCCCACAGCGATGCCAACACCAGCGCCAGCATCGCCATGCCGATCCCGACCATGACCCGGAACGAATAGAACACCGGCTTCACCGGCGGCCGCTCACTGGCCGGAAACGCCGTCAGCGGTTCGATCTCGCCATCCCAGCTGTGGGTCAGGATCAGGCTGCCCAGCCGCGGAATCGCGATTTCATAATCGTTGCGCTCCTCGCGTGCATTGGGCACTGCGAACAACACCAGCGGCACGCCCTCGCCGGCCGGCTTGTGCGCCCAATGCGCTTCCATCGCCGCGACCTTGACCGGCTGGTGCTCGCGCGCGTTCAGGCCATGCAGATCGCCGACGAAGACCTGCAGCGGCACTGTGATCGCCGCGAATGCCACCGCCAGCTTCAGCATCCGTCTGCCGGCCTCGACATGCACGCCACGCCGGAGGTAACCGGCACTGACCCCGCCGATGACGAAGCATGTGGTGATGAAGGCCGCCAGCACCATGTGCGACAGCCGGTACGGGAACGAGGGATTGAAGATGATCTCCATCCAGCTTTCCGGATGGAACACGCCGTCGACCAGCGTGTAACCCGCCGGCGTCTGCATCCAGCTGTTGGCCGACAGGATCCAGAACGTCGAGATCAAGGTGCCCAGCGCGACCAGGCAGGTCGACAGGAAATGCAGCTTCTCCGACACCTTGTTCCAGCCGAACAGCATGACCCCGAGGAAACTCGCCTCCAGGAAGAACGCGGTCAGCACCTCGTAGCTGAGCAAGGGACCGAGGATGTTGCCGGCCCGCTCACTGAGCACCGCCCAGTTGGTGCCGAACTGGAAACTCAGCACGATGCCCGACACCACGCCCATGCCGAACGACACCGCGAAAATCTTCAGCCAGAAGAAATACAGGTCGCGCCACAAGGTGTCGCGGGTGCGCAGCCAGCGCCACTCCAGGAACGCCAGCCAGCTGGCGAGCCCGATCGTAAAGGCCGGGAACAGGATGTGGAACGAGATCACGAACCCGAACTGGATCCGCGACAGCAGTAGTGCATCCATCATGGCTCCTGGCGCGCCTGCGTTGCGGTGCGGCGATTGTCCACGAGCCCGGTCGCGGACATCCGCGTCGGATTGTCGCAGCCAGACCGTACGGCGATGTGATGTCCATCACGGGCGTGACGTTTTCGCGGCATGCCCCGCGCCGCCCCCCCCTCGCACCGTGTCGCGATCAAGGCTACGCTCGCCAGTCCGGAACTTCGTGACAACGCCTGCAGTGGACATGGAAGAGGCCGCCGCCACGGTTCCAGACGCCTACCGACAGCAATTTGTCGCGCTCTACGAACAGCTGCGTAATATTGCCCGTCGCGAACTGCGGGCCTCGCAGCGCAGCACGCTCAACACCACCGTGCTGGTGCATGAAGCCTACCTCAAACTGAACGGAGCGCCGATCGATGCCAGTCAGCGCGGTCCGTTCCTCGCGCTGGCGGCCAAGGCCATGCGCCATGTTCTGATCGACCACCTGCGCGCACGCGGGGCGGAAAAGCGCGGCGGCGACCAGATCAGGGTGACCCTCAGCACGGACATCCCGTTCGCCGGCACCTCCCGGCAAGTCGACCTGCTGGATATCGAGAAGGGCCTGGACGCGCTGGAGGCACTGGATCCGCGCCTGGTGACGGTCGTCGAGTGTCGCTTCTATGCGGGCATGGAGTTCAACGAAATCGCCACGCATCTTGGATTGACCGAACGCACGATCCATCGTGACTGGCGCAAGGCGCGCGCCTTCCTGTTGATGCAGCTTGGACAGGCGGCATGACCACATCCGCAGACCTTGCACGCTGGCGTCGGATCTCCGAACTGTTCGAACGTGCCCTGGACTTGGAGCCGGAAGCCCGCGCGGCACTGCTGGACGCCGAATGCGCCGACGACCCCCTGCTGCACAGCGAACTTGCGCGCATGCTGTCGGCCGATGCCAGCAGCCATGCCTTCGACCAGGGCGTGGTCGGTGCCTCGATCGAATTCGATCCCGTCGATGCCGAGGACACGGGCCAGGACCTGGGCCGCCACCTGGGCCCTTGGCTGCTGGACGCCATGATCGGCCGTGGCGGCATGGGCACGGTCTATGCCGCCCGCCGCGATGACCGCGACACCGGACAACGCGCAGCCATCAAACGCCTGCACCGGCGCTGGGATGGCAGCCTGCAGGCGCAGCGTTTCCTGCAGGAACGCCGCATCCTTGCCGCACTGTCACACCCCAACATCCCAGGCCTGATCGATCACGGCCTGGATGAGGACCAGCGCCCATGGTTTGCCCTGGAGCTGGTGCAGGGCCAGTCCTTGATCCGTTGGGCCGATGCGCGCCAGCTCGACCTGCGCGCACGACTGGACCTGTTCCGACAGGTCTGCGCCGCCGTGCAGCATGCGCACGAACACTTCGTCGTCCACCGGGACCTCAAGCCCGAGAACATCCTCGTGGATCAGGAGGGCCATCCCAAGGTGCTCGACTTTGGCGTGGCCAAGCGCATCGATGATGCAGCCGGCGCCACACGGACGGGCATGCTGGTGGGCTTCACGCCCGAGTACGCGGCGCCCGAGCAGGTGTCCGGTGGCGTCATCAGCGCCGCCACCGACGTGTATGCGCTGGGGGTCATCCTGTATCAGCTGCTTGCCGGCAAGCTGCCTTACACCTTCGACCAGGACGACCTGCGCGCGACGGCCGAGGCCATTACCGGACGCGCCGCGGCACGCCTGGACCAGGCCATCACCACCGGCACGCAACAGGACGTCGATACCCGCCTGAGTCAGCGCAACACCGACCTGCGAGGGTTCAGGCGATTCGTCAAGGGCGACCTGTCGCGCATCGTGCAGACTGCACTGGCCAAGGAACCGTCGCGTCGCTATGCCAGCGTGCAGGCGTTCTCCAGCGATCTGGAACGTTTCCTCACCGGCCGCACCGTTTCGGTCAGTGGCGACACCTTCGCGTATCGGGCCCGCAAGTACATCGGCCGCAACCGCTGGGGCGTGGTCATGGGCACGCTGGCGGCACTGGCACTGGTCTCGGGCATCACGGGCATCCTGATGCAGACCGGAAAGGTCCGGGAGTCCGCCGACAGGGCCGAGGCGGAAGCACGCCGCGCAAATGACGAGCGCGCGCGCGCCGAATCGGAAGCACAGCACGCGCGCGTCAGCCGGGATTTTCTTGCGTCCCTGTTTGCAGAGGCGTCCCCCGAAAGCAACCGCGGCGACAAGACCACCGTCCGCGAGGTACTCGATCGCAGCAAGGCGCGCATTGCAACGGAATTTTCCGGACAGCCGGAGATGCGTGTCGAAATGATGACGCTGATCGGTAAAACGTATTCCGATCTCAGCCTCTATCAGGACGCCATGTCATTGCTGGAGCAGGCCACGGCCGTCGCCGACCAGCACCCGTCGATCGCGCCCGTCATTCGTGCACGGGCATTGGCCGAGCACGCCTATGTCCTGCTGTCGGAAAGCCGGATGACCGAAGCTCAGGCGCAGGCCAGCAAGGCGGTCTCACTGTTCGACCAGGATCCGCCAGATGCGGGACTGATCGAGGCACTGGGCACTCTGGGCTCCTCCTTCTACCTGCAAGGAAAATTCGAGCCCGCTCTGGCGGCGCAGCGCACTGCATCGCAGATCACAGCCCGCCTCCATGGCCGGGAGTCGGACGAGCATGCAGAGTCACTGCTGGAACTGAGCTATTTCCTTGATGCAGCTGACAAGCCGGAAGCTGCGGTGGCGGCGGCGCGCGATGCGTTGCGCATCCTGGAACAGCGGCATCCCTCGGAGCCGGAACCCTCGGTGAGCCGCGCATTGTGGGCGCTGGGCAACGTGCTGTCGTCTGCCGGACGCGATGCGGAAGCTGTTCCGTTGCTGCGCCGGGCGCAGGTGATGGTGGCGCAGATCTACGGCACCGACACCCTCAAGTACATGCGTTCACTGCAATTGCTGGGGCGTGCCGAACTGGGCGCCGGCGAGTTGGCCGCTGCCCGTCGCCATCTGCAGGAATCGGCACGCCTGATCGATACCCTTGCGCCGGATCACCCGATCTCGGGCCTGGTGCGCCGCTCCCTCGGCGAGACGATGCTGCGCCAGGGGGATGCAGCCGCGGCGATCGGCCAATTCAAGGCCGTGCTGGATCGGCTGCAGAGGAATTCGGCCAACAGCATCAACCTGGGTGACAGCGTCACCACGATGCTGGCACGCGCCTATCTCGTACAAGGTGATGCCGCTTCGGCCAGGCGGCTGCTGGAGACGCAGCTGCCTGAACTTCGCCGCACCCAGTCCAGGCAACTCGCCCGCGCCCTGGTGGCGCAGTCCGAGCTGGCACGCAGTCAGCGCGATACCGCGTTGGCGCTCAAGCTGGTGGACGAAGCACGCGCGTTGCTGCCCGACAACAGTGCCCCCATCGTCCGCATCCAGCTAGCCCTGGAAGAAGCCCGGGTCCACGCGGCCCTCGGGGATGCGGCGGCCCGGCGTAACGCGGCCAACGCTGCGTACCAACTGCTGGTGGCGACGACCGCCCCATCGGCACCGGAGTTTGCCGTCGCCGCCGACCTGGCGCGTTGAGGCCTGTCCAGGTATCTGTGACGCGGACGCCCCCCCGCGGCGGCTCGCCTGCGAGTGCCGGCAGACCACAGGCATCGCGCGCCCCAGTTCGGGGCCCACGCAGAACCCGATGTCAGTGATGGGCACCGGATTGCGATCTCTCTGGTAGCCGGGGATTTCCGGCCTACCCAGCGGAGACCCTCATGTTTGCCCAACCCCGTGCGGTTCAGCGCCGACGATATGCCCTCAGCCTGCTTGCGCTCGCCCTGAGCGCCGCCTCACTCCCGGTGTTTGCCGGTGCCTGCGATATGGCGGGCTCGCCCTTCTGGCCACCCGGCGTACCCGCCCCGAACGATCCCTACGGCAACGGCGCCGCGAGCCTGGCCTGCGGCAGCAATGCCTTAGCTGACGGCAGCTACGCCACGGCCATTGGCACCGACGCGGTCGCCAATGGCTTGGCCGCTTTGGCGCTGGGCAACAGCAGCAATGCCGAGGGCGCGCGCTCCATCTCGGTGGGAACCGACTCGAACGCCTATTCCGACGGCAGTATCGCGGTGGGCTTTCTGGGCTATGCCGATGGCGCCAACACCACCGCGGTCGGCCGGCAAGCCCGGGCCACCCGCGAGAATGCGAGTGCGCTCGGCAGCTTCGCGGAAGCCAACGGCATCGGCAGTACCGCGGTGGGCTACATCAGCCATGCGGCCGGCCAGTACAGCACCGCACTCGGCCAGTTTGCACGCGCCATGACCGACAACGCCACAGCCGTGGGCGCAGGCGCCTATGCGGAAGGCGGATTCACGACGGCATTGGGCACGCAATCATCGGCCACCGGATCGTGGGCGACAGCGGTCGGGCAGTCGGCGCGAGCAGGTGAGCACAGCACCGCGCTGGGGCGTGATACGAAAGCGGAATTTGCCGAGTCGGTAGCGGTCGGCGTGGCCACGCGCACGCACGGGCTCAATGCCACCGCGGTCGGCGCCAATGCCGAGGCCTCCGCCGATGCCAGCGCACTGGGACAGCGGGCGGTGGCCACCACCAATGCAGTGGCCATGGGTATGGAAGCGACCGCCAGCGGGGCGGGCGCGATCTCGATCGGCAGGCAGTCAGGGGCAGCCGGCCCGGGTGCGGTTGCGATCGGCATGTCGGCCCAAGCCGGCAGCTTCCTGTCCGTGGCGATCGGCTCAGGCGCGGAAGCGGGCGGTTTCACCAATACCGCGCTGGGCGCACTGTCCTCTGCGACGGCCCTGCAATCAGTCGCTCTGGGCACCAGCAGCGCCGCGGACCGCGCGTACACGGTCTCCATCGGCAACAGCACCTTGCGCCGGCAACTGGTGAACCTGGCGGACGGCAGCGAGGACCATGACGCGGTCAACCTGCGGCAGATGCGGGCCGCCATCGCAGCAGTCGACCTCAGCCCCCTTGCCGCCGCCCTTGGAGGGGGCGCCAGCTATGCCGGCGGCACGTTCACGCCGCCGAGCTACCTGATCCAGGGTGCCACCTACAACAATGCGGGCGATGCGTTCCTGGCGATCGACACCCGGCTGTCGGCGATCATCGCGCGCGCCGATCTGGCGGTGTACTACGACGATGCCAGCCAGGGAAGTGTGACGCTGGGCGGAAATGGTGGCGGTGCTGGCACGCCCGGCACGGGCACGGGCACCGGTATCCACAACCTTGCCGATGGCGTTGACGACATGGATGCCGTCAACGTGCGCCAGCTCGAAGCTGGCGATGCGGCGACCCTGGCCTCGGCCAACACCTACACCGATACCCGCGAAACCGTGGTCCGAAGTGATATGGCCGCCGGTGATGCAGCCACGCTCCAGGCTGCAAACACCTATACGGACAACACCGCCACCGTCACGCTGGCGTCGGCCAAGGCCTATACCGACGTCCGCTTCGACGCCTTGAACGATGAGTTCGAGCTGCTCCGCGGCGACGTCAACCAGCGCTTCCGGCAGACCGATCGCCGGATCGACCAGTTGGGTGCGATGACATCGGCCATGACCAACATGGCGATCAATGCCGGAGGTTCGCAGAGCCCGCGTGGCCGTATTGCCGTAGGTGCCGGCGTCCAGGGTGGCGAGCAGGCGCTGTCGATCGGCTACGGCCGCAGGATCGGCAATCGCGGCTCGTTCTCGATCGGCGGCGCCTTCGGAGGCGGTGAGAAGTCCGCAGGCCTCGGCTTCGGCGTAGACCTGTAAGTCTGACCGTTGCGGCCCTGAACGGAGCATCCGGCACATGACACCGGATGCTCCCATCTGATCCTCACGCACTATCGAAAGGACGCTCCCATGCATCAACGCATCCCCACCCGCAGCCGGCACGCTCTCGCTACGGCTGCTCTCACTACGGCTGCCCTCGCAACGGCGGCCCTGACCAGCGCGCTGATTGCCAGCATCGCTCTCGCCGCGCCGCCGGCCAGCCGTCTGCTCGATGCGCGTGCGATCGACCTGCCGCGCCTGGACACCTCCGTCCTCACGGCCCGCTGCGCACACACCTTCGTGGATCGTGGCCGCTACCAGATCCCCGCCGGTTACAGCGGGGCGGGCACATCGGCCAAGGCCATTCCTGCCGACAAGGTGCTGCAGGTCCGATCGGTGACCATCACCCTCGACGAAGCCGACTGGCGGGGTGCGCACCTGCGCATACAGGGCGGTGGTGAACTGGCCTGGTATCCACTGCGCACGCAGAACGCCGCCGCGGTGTTCCGGGTGCGGGAGGACGGGCCTCTCTACGCCGACGGAGGTGGCAAGACGGTCAGCTTCGTGTCCTACCGCTCGCGTGGGTTCGACCGTCCAGTCAACGGCACCTACGCGATACAGGGCTGCCTGCTCGACAGCATCCCGCAATGGGTCACCATTCCCGACGTACGCGTGCCGCGTTATCCGAAGAGAGTGTTGACGCCGCTTGAGCCGGTCGAGCTGTGGGACGGCGTGCGGCAGCCTGCGGAGAAGCCTCATCGTTGAAGCATCGCACGGCATCGGTATCCCCGCCGTAGAGCGGGGCTTGCTGCGCTCCCCGTACACCCGGGCCATGTTCGGAAAAGCAGTGGGGCAAAGCCTGCTCTTCGGGGTTTTGCGGGCCGATGTCAGTCGCGGGCACTGAATTTCGATCTCTCTCGTAGCCGGGCAATTCCGGCTTACCCAACCGAGAGAGATCGACATGAACAACACGTCACGCCTGCAGCAGTTCACTATGCTCCACCATCGCGCCCGCGCCCTGCAGCGGTCATTGATCGCCGTCGCGCTTCTGACCTGCATCTCCAGCCCGACGTGGGCGCGGGATGCGGCGTGCCTCTTCCTCGACGATGCCGGCAATGTCCAGTGGGCAGGCAGTGAAGCCGGCGGTGAGCAAGCCGTGGCTTGCGGCTATTTCAACAACGCCGGCTTCGACGAGAGCGGCGGCCGCATCGATACCGGCGATTGGAGCTCTGCCTTCGGTTCGGAGAACCTGACTCCGGGCACACGCAGCACTGGCGTCGGCCATGGGAATTGGGCCTGGGGCGAAGGCAGTACTGCGCTCGGCGTGAACAACGCCATCGGTGCGTGGAACGACGAGGATAACGATGGACAAGCCGACTATTACGAACTGAGTGCCGGCGGCAATTATTCCACTGCGATCGGCTTCCAGAACGTGGCCGCGGGAGGGGGCAACAGTGCCGTCGGGTATAAGAATGTAACAAACGGTGACGGAAGCAGTGCCCTTGGTTTTCTCAATAAAGCCATTGACTTCTATAGCAGTGCCGTCGGCCATGAAAATACCGCCAGTGGTTACTCCAGCAATGCATTCGGCTTCCAGAACACCGCCAGCGGCGACTCCAGCAATGCGTCTGGCGCGATCAACACCGCAAGCGGTTCGTACAGCAGCGCGTTCGGTTACAACAACACGGCCAGCGGCAGTTCCGCCAACGCGTTCGGTCTGGGCAGCACGGCCAGCGCGACGGGGAGCAGCGCCTTCGGCGTCGCGACCGTGGCCAGGGGGCATGGCAGCAGCGCCTTCGGCTACTTCAGTCGTGCCAACGGCTTGAGCAGCGTGGCCATGGGTGGTTGGTACGACCGTGATGGCAATGGGATGATCGATCCGGACAGCGAGTCCGTTTATGCAGAAGGCATCAGTGCGGTAGCTGTCGGCACCGGCGTGGCCGCACGAGGTGACTACAGCGCAGCGCTTGGCGTCAATGCCACCGCCATCGCCGGACACAGTGTCGCCATTGGTTTTGGTGCCGTATCTGATCGCGAATACACGATCGCTGTCGGCTCGGCCGCACAGATGAACCAGATCGTCAACCTCGCCGCCGGCTCCGAGGATGAGGACGCGGTCAATCTGTCCCAGCTGTATCCCTTGGCGACCGCGCTCGGCGGTGGCGCAAACTATGCGGGCGGCGTCTTCACCGGGCCGACCTATCTCATTCAGTCGAACAACTACACCAACATCGGTTCTGCATTCACCGCCGTGGATTCTGCGCTGACCGATATCAACGCCCGCATCGTCGCTGCCGGTGGCATCCAGGGCGAACGGGGTTTCAGTGCCTACGAAATCGCGGTGAACAATGGATTCGCAGGTACCGAAGGGGACTGGCTGCAGTCCTTGAATGGCGCGCAGGGACCGGCCGGCCCGACCGGTCCCGAAGGTCCGGCCGGCGGCGGGCCGCGCAGCGTGACCTACGACAGCGACACGCGTGACGTGCTGACCATGACCGGTGCCGACGGAACGCGTATCGCCAACGTGGCCGATGCGGTGGAAGCCACCGATGCGGTGAACCTGGGACAGGTGGAAGCGGGTGATGCGCAGACGCTGTCCGCCGCCAACGAGTACACCGACACCACTGCCACCCAGACCCTCACCACCGCCAACGCCTACACCGACACCCGCTTTGCCGAGCTGGCCGGCTTGTCAGACAGCTTCGAGGCATTCCGGGGGGACACCGATCGCCGTTTTCATCAGCAGGACCGTCGCATCGACAAGCTGGCGGCGATGAGTGGCGCGTACGCAGGCATGGCCATGAATACCGCGGGGCTGGCGGGTCGCAATCGCATCGGCGTCGGCGTCGGCGCGCAGGGCGGCGAGCAGGCGCTGGCGGTGGGTTACCAGCGCGCCATCGGCAACCGCGCCAGCGTCTCGATCGCCGGGGCGTTCAGTGGTGACGAGAAAAGCGTGTCGGCAGGCGCCGGCTTCAGTTGGTGATGCCTGCAGGTTCTCCGGCCGGGTAAGCCGTGTACACGGAAGTACGGACAGGGCCTTCGGGCCCTGTTTTTCCGAACCTTCCTGCCTGCGACCGCGCCCGTGCAACGCCCCCCGCATCCTCCCCAGCGCGACCACTCCCCCAAGTTCCCGCGCATTTCGCGGGACGCGCGCGCCCTGCACTGAGGCCTGTTTGAGGCTCGGAAACGCGGCCGCTGCGGACGGGGGGAAGTCCATCGAGGCGTTGAACGCCCCCGCCTGTTGTTGTGGCCAGAGCCGCGGCCGGCAAGCTGGTACCCTCGGCCCTTTGAAACCACCGCCTAACGACATGTCCGGATCACGTGCCCGCCCGTTGCTGCTGTTGTCCCTGTTGCTTGCCACTGCCGCCGCCTCGGCGCAACCGGCACAGCCCCTGACCCTCGACCGGATCATGGCCGATCCGGACTGGATCGGCCCCGCCGTCGAGCAGGCCTGGTGGTCCTGGGACGGGCAACGCGCGTACTACACGCTCAAGCGCGAGGGCGCGAGTATCCGCGACATCCACGCCCTGGACGTCACCGGCAACGCCACGCCGGTGCGCCTGGACGGCGCCGCGCGCGGCGACATCGACGCCGCGCAGCCGCAGCTGGACCCGCAACGCACGCGCATGGCCTTCGTGCGCAATGGCGACGTCTTCGTCCGCGACCTCCGCAACGGCGCGCTGAGCCAGCTGACCCGCACCGAAGCCACCGAGACCGCGCTGCAGTGGAGCCAGGACGGCGCCCTGGTCTGGAACGCCGGCAACGACTGGTATCGCTGGGACGCGCGCCAGGGCGTCAGTCAGGCCGCTTCGCTGAAAACCGAGGACAACCCGACCAAGGCGCCCAAAGCCGACGCGTTGCGCGATGAGCAGCTGCGACTGATCCAGACGCTGCGCACCGAACGCGAGCGTCGCGATGCGCAGCGCCTGCAGGAGCAGCAGTGGCGCTCCGCCGACCACAGCCGCGCGCCCGCGCCGGTGTACCTGGGCAAGGATGTCGAGATCGTCGGCAGCGCGCTGTCGCCCGATGGACGCTGGCTGGTGGTCGCAACCGAATCCAAGTCCGCCGACAAGGGCCAGGCGGGCAAGATGCCGCGCTACGTGACCGAATCGGGTTACGAGGAATTCGAAGACGTGCGCACGCGCGTGGGCCGCACCGATCCCGTCCCGCAGGCGTTCTGGCTGGTCGACATGGCCGACGGCCGTCCGCGCGCACTGACGCTCGACAGCCTGCCCGGCATCGCCAGCGATCCGCTGGCCGCATTACGCAAGGCGGCCGGCAAGGAGCCGCTGAAGGGCAACCGCGCGGTGCGGATCGAAAGCCGCGGCGCCGAATCGCTGCGCTGGAGCAGCGACAGCCATAGCGCGGCGCTGATGCTGCACTCGGTCGACAACAAGGACCGCTGGCTGGTCACCGTGGATCCCGAGAATGCATCGTTGCAGTCCCGCCACCGCCTGACCGATCCGGGCTGGATCAACTGGGACTACAACGAGTTCGGATGGCTGCCCGACAACCGCGGCCTGTGGTTCCTGTCCGAGGAATCGGGCTGGTCGCACCTGTACACGCTGCAGGGCGGCCGCGCGCGCGCACTGACTTCCGGCCGCTGGGAAGTGTCCTCGCCGGTGCTGTCGGCCGATGGCAGCCGTTTCCACTTCCTGTGCAACCGCGAGCGACCGGGCGACTACGAGGTCTGCAGCCTGCCCGCCGCGGGTGGCGAGGTGCGCGAACTGACGTCGGTCGATGGCGTCGAGCGCTTCGCGGTGTCTCCCGACGGCCGCCAGTTGCTGGTCATGCATTCCAGCAGTTACGTGCCGGCGCAGCTGGCGGTGGTCGCGGCCGACGGTGGCCCGCTGCGCACGCTGACCGATACCCGCCGCGAGGCCTTCAAGGCGTTCGACTGGCTTGAGCCCGAGTACGTCCAGGTGCCGTCGAAGCATGGCGCCGGTGCGGTCTGGGGCAAGTACTACGGCCCCCGCCAGATGGAACCGGGCAAGCAGTATCCGGTGGTGCTGTTCGTGCATGGCGCCGGCTACCTGCAGAACGTCAGCCACCAGTATCCCAACTACTTCCGCGAGCAGATGTTCCACAACCTGCTGGTGCAGCAGGGCTACATCGTGCTCGACCTGGATTTCCGCGCGTCCAAGGGCTACGGCCGCGACTGGCGCACCGCGATCTACCGGCAGATGGGGCATCCGGAACTCGAGGATTACCTCGACGGCATCGATTGGCTGGTCGAGCACAAGCAGGCCAACCGCGATCGCGTGGGCATCTACGGCGGCAGCTACGGCGGCTTCATGACCTTCATGGCCCAGTTCCGCAAACCAGGCGTGTTCAAGGCCGGCGCTGCGCTGCGCCCGGTTGCCGACTGGTCGCAGTACAACCACACCTACACCGCGAACATCCTCAACACGCCCGAGCTCGATCCCGAGGCCTACCGCAAATCATCGCCGATCGAATACGCCGACCAGCTGCAGGACCACCTGCTGATCGCGCACGGCATGATCGACGACAACGTGTTCTACAAGGATTCGGTAATGATGGCGCAGCGCTTGATCGAACTGCGCAAGGACAAATGGGAGCTGGCCAGCTACCCGTTGGAGCGCCATGCCTACCAGCACCCCGACTCCTGGTACGACCAGTACCGCCGCATCCACGAGTTGTTCGAGCGCGTCCTGAAATAGGGCGCGTCTTGGCTCGCGTCTTGTGATGCTCAGAAGAACGGCGGGTTGAACCCCGCCCTACGTGGCCCGGGGAGGGCGGGTCTCGACAAGCGTGTCCTGATGCCCCGAACCATGGCAGGCCAAAACCCGCCAGACGCGACACCCAACAGTCCTCCACACGCGTGAGCCCCGCTATACGTCTGGAGCCTGAAACTCAGATGCTCTCGAGGAAGACGCTCTGCGGCCGGTACAGCAGGTTCTCGACGTGGGCGTAGCGCTGCACTTCTTCCATGTGGTGGCCGTAGATATGCAGCGAGACGGTGACGCCGTCGGGAACGGCGTTGCCGCAGGCATGCAGGTCGTGCGGCGGCAGTAGGCCGATGACGCTGCCTGGCGTCATCTGGTGGTGGGCCACCGGATGCAGTTCCACCAGTGCGTCGCGACGACCGGCCATGCGGTAGTCGACGACTTCCAGCTCGCCCTTCAGCACGGCCTCGATGCCCCAGACGTCGGCATGATCGTGGATCGGGCTGTGCTGGCCGGGCGCCCATGTCATCAGGAACACGTGATAACCGAACTGCGGCGAGCGATACAGCTCGCGACGCAGGTAGCCGTCTGGCGACGTGCCCTGCAACGACGCGGGGACATCGCTGGCCAGATGCGGATCGGCCGCGAACAGCGCCTGCAGTTTTTCGACCAGCTGCGGGACGATCCTGGCCGGGCGCTGTGCTGCCATCGCGGCGTCGGCGATTTCGATGACCTGGTCCAGCACCGGCAGGCGGTGCGGGCGACGGATGTCCAGCGGGTGCTGCTGCAATCCCTGCAGCTGTGGTGCCGCGTGCGTGGGCACGCTGGCGGGCTTGATGATTGTTTGATTCGTATCCATTCGTTCTACCTTACACAGTGACCACGTTAGAGCGTGGTGAATCACCTGTACGTCCATTCATCGCGAGGGCATGTCATCACACATCGACCATCGCAGCCACGCCTGATCCAACAGCCTCGCCTGCTTTGATGACGCAGGCATGGCAATCGCCGCGCAATTGTCGACGCATGCATTTTCCAGCGTGCTTTGCCTTGTTTCCTGCTGCGTCAACGATTGAAGACCCTGCCACGCACCGTTGGTTCCCGTTCCTGCGAATCCATGGCCGATCTCCATCGTGTTCCTGTGAAAGCGCGACGCAAGTCCTTGCTCAGGACACCTCGTCATCAGCAATCGCACAGACGGACTGTCCATCGCCCGCAGCGCGTCGATATGCAACGTCGCGCTCCAGACGGACGCAGGGATTGCTGCACCGCCGCATCCCTCCGCGCATCTGCCGGTGCGCGTGTCCCCGGATGCCGCCCCACATCCGTGACAACGCGGATGGCGGCACGGATGCGGCCAACACGGCGACCGCGCGCACGCAATCTTCCGACGTGCGGTAGGCATGAGGGGAAGCCAGGCGGAGAAGATAGATCGCGTGCGCCGCCTTCGCCCGCCCCGGCTTCGCCTCCGCGCACGCCCGGTACAATGGCGCGCATGAACGACTTCGACACCGTCCGCGACTATCTGACCGGACTGCAGGACCGCATCTGCGCCGCCATCGAAACCGCCGACGGCAGCGCGCGCTTCATCGAGGACCGCTGGACCCGCGAGGCCGAGGCGGCCAGCCCCGCGCTGGGCGGCGGCGGGCGCACGCGCGTGCTGCGCGACGGCGCGGTCTTCGAGCAGGCGGGCATCGGCTTCTCGGACGTCTCGGGCACCACGCTGCCGCCGTCGGCGACCGCCAGCCGGCCGGA
Source organism: Luteimonas sp. RIT-PG2_3 (assembly GCF_054902115.1). Classification (NCBI taxonomy): domain Bacteria; kingdom Pseudomonadati; phylum Pseudomonadota; class Gammaproteobacteria; order Lysobacterales; family Lysobacteraceae; genus Luteimonas; species Luteimonas sp. RIT-PG2_3. Next base: position 15,812 of record NZ_JBUBPF010000001.1, read on the forward strand.
ACTGGCGGGCGCGGCCTGGCGGGCAGTCGGCGTGTCGCTGGTGTTCCACCCGCACAATCCGCGCCTGCCGACTACTCATGCCAATGTCCGCCACTTCCGCGCCACCCGCGATGGAGAAACCGTGGCCTGGTGGTTCGGCGGCGGCTTCGACCTGACCCCGTTCTACCCGGTCGACGACGACGTCCGCCACTGGCACCGGGTCGCGCGCGACCTCTGCGAGCCGTTCGGCGGCCAGGACCGCTACGACGCCCACAAGCGCTGGTGCGACGACTACTTCTTCCTGCGCCACCGCAACGAGACCCGCGGCGTCGGCGGCCTGTTCTTCGACGACCTGCACGGCGACTTCGATCGCGACTTCGCGTACATGCAAGCGGTCGGCGACGGCTTCCTGGACGCTTATCTCCCGATCGTCGAACGGCGCAAGCATGCCGATTACGGCGAACGCGAGCGCGAGTTCCAGCTGTACCGGCGGGGGCGCTATGTCGAGTTCAACCTGGTCTACGACCGCGGCACCCTGTTCGGCCTGCAGAGCGGCGGCCGCGCCGAGTCGATCCTGATGAGCCTGCCGCCGCGGGTCCGCTTCGAATACGGCTACACGCCAGAGCCCGGCAGCGAGGAAGCGCGACTGGCCGACTACCTGCGCCCGCGCGACTGGCTGCACGCAGCCGGCTGAGCACGGCAGCGCCTGTGGGCCTGCGCTGGGGGAATGCCCCCGCCCCCAGCCCTCCCGAAGCGCGTGGCGGCGCCTAGGCGGACGTCCCCGGTGCGTCGTCGGGCATCCCGTCATCGGAGCTGCGATCGTCCTGGGTGTTCAGCAGGATGCTGATGCGGCCATTGGTCTCCAGCATCGCCAGCCGGATCCTGCCGACATCGGCGCAGCCGGCCTCGCGCATGGCCTCGTGGAAATCCGCCTTGCCGACCAGCTCGCGCCGCAGCACCGCATGGTCGACTTTGCCGTCGCGGGCCAGCACCACCGGTTCGCCCTCGATGATCCGCCGCGCCCAGCCGACGCGGGCATTGAGCAGCGCCACCAGGTAGTTCAGCGCGATCAGGCAGACCGCCAGCAGCAGCGCGCCGGTCAGGGAGTTGTCGCCGGCATTCAGCCCGTTCTGCACCGCGTTGCCGATCAGGATCAGCAGCACCAGGTCGAACGGCGTGAACTGGCCCACCGCGCGCTTGCCGGAGATCCGCACCAGCAGCATCACCACGACATAGATCACCAGCGCGCGCAGCACGAAGTGCCACCACGGCGACGACAGTTCGAACAGTGTGCTCATTGGATGCTCCCCGGGAAGACCGCGAGTGTCGGCCGGGCGGCAGCGGGACGCAACGCGGCCGGCCCGCAGCCCCACCGCGCACATGAACTGCGCGCATAAAAAAGCCCCGCTGGCAGGGGGGGCCAGCGGGGCTCGGGGAACGGGACTCGGGGAGAAGTCTTCGTTCCGGATCACTCCAGGGGAAGGGAGGGATCAGCGACAGACCTTGCATCTGTCGCGAGTCATATGACCACTTCGCACATTTAAAGTTCGTGAAAATTGGCGACGCCGAACAGAAGAATTCAGCCAGCGTTTACTTGCTCGCGCAAACGCGTGATCGGACGCTGTCCAGGCAAACGCGCGGGAAAACAGGCACTTCTGGCCACCCGGCGCATTGCGTCACGTATTCACAAACATTAATGGGCTTCATCCCAGTTGTTTCCGACACCGCTATCGATCAGCAATGGAACACGTAGTTCCGCGGCTGATGCCATGCGCGGCACGACTTCGGCCAACAACGCATCCACCGCATCGGCGTCGACTTCGAAGACCAGTTCGTCGTGCACCTGCAGGCACATCCGCGCTGTGCCGCCTTTGGCGGCAAGCCAGCCATCGATGTCGATCATCGCGCGCTTGATGATGTCGGCGGCGGTGCCCTGCATCGGTGCGTTGATCGCGGCACGCTCGGCGCCCGCACGCTGCCCCTGCGTGCCCTTCTGGATGTACTCCAGGTACAGCCGGCGACCGAACACGGTTTCGACATAGCCGCGTTCACGCGCCTCGGTGCGGGTGCGTTCCATGAAGTCGCGTACGCCGGGATAACGCGAGAAGTACAGCGCGATGTAGTCCTGCGCTTCGCCACGACCGATGCCGAGGTTGCGCGCCAGCCCGAACGCGCTCATGCCGTACATCAGGCCGAAGTTGATCGCCTTGGCGGCGCGACGCTCATTGGAGGTGACGTCCTCGAGCTTGCGCCCGAAGACTTCGGCGGCGGTCGCCTTGTGGATGTCGGCGCCGGACTCGAAGGCCTTGACCAGTCCGGGATCCTCGGACAGGTGCGCCATGATCCGCAGTTCGATCTGCGAGTAGTCGCAGGCCACCAGCTTGCGGCCCGGCGGCGCGATGAAAGCGCGGCGGATGCGGCGGCCGTCGTCGGTGCGGATCGGGATGTTCTGCAGGTTCGGGTCCGACGACGACAGCCGCCCGGTCGCGGCGCCGGCCTGGTGGTAGCTGGTGTGCACGCGACCGGTGACCGGGTTGATCATCTCCGGCAACTTGTCGGTGTACGTGCTGCGCAGTTTGGCCAGCCCACGGTAGTCCAGGATCACCCGTGGCAGCTCGTGCTGGTCGGCGATCGCTTCCAGCGCCTCCTCGTTGGTACTGGGCTGGCCCTTGGGTGTCTTCAGCACCGCCGGCAGTTTCAGTTCGTCGAACAGCAGGGCCTGCAGTTGCTTGGGCGAGTCGAGATTGAACGTGCGCCCGGCCAGTTCGGTGGCCTTCTGCTGCGCGGCCAGCATGCGCTTGGACAGGTCGCCACTCTGGCGGCGCAGTTCGTCGATGTCGACCTTGATGCCGTTGGCCTCGACCCGCGCCAGCACGGGCACCAGCGGCATCTCGATGTCGCGGTACACACCCTGCAGCGACGGTGTCGCCGACAGCCGCGCAGACAGCACACGATGCAGGCGCAACGTGATATCGGCATCCTCGGCCGCATAGCGGGTGGCGTCGTCGATGGCGACCTGCGAGAACGGGATCTGCTTGGCGCCTTTGCCGGCCACGTCCTCGTACTTGATCGTCTGGTAGCCCAGGTGGCGGGCCGCCAGCGAATCCATGTCGTGACGCGCCCCACCGGCGTCGAGCACGAAGCTCTCCAGCAGGGTGTCGTCGGCATAGCCCTGCAGGTCGATGCCATGGCGCCGCAGCACGTGGATGTCGTACTTGCCGTGCTGGCCGATCTTGCGCTTGTCCGGATCGACCAGCAGCGGGCGCAGGGCGTCCAGCGCCTGGCTGCGATCCAGCTGCGCCGGTGCGCCGGGGTAGTCGTGGCCCAGCGGCAGGTAGGCCGCCCAGCCTGGCTCCGCGGCGACGCTGATGCCGACCAGGTTGGCCTGCATGGGATCGAGCGAGTCGGTTTCGGTGTCGATCGCGATCTCGGGCGCGGCCTGCAGCGTCGCGATCCAGCCATCGAGCTGGGCCATCGTCAGGATGGTCTCGTACTCGCCGGCCGCCGACAGCGCGGGATCGATGGCGGTCTCGCCCGCTGTCGGCGCGGCAGCGGTGTAGTTGCCGTTGCCGCGCGCCTTGCCGGGCTCGCGTTCGGCGACCTCGGGCACCACCCCGCCCTCGAGTTCCTTCAGCGCCTGGTTGAAGCCGTAGCGCGCGTACAGCACGCGCAATGCGTCGGCGTCGCGCGTGCGCAGGCGCAGGTCGCGCGGGGCGACGTCGAGCACGACATCGGTCTTGATCGTCGCCAGTTCGCGGCTCAGCGGCAGCTGCGGCAACGCCTCGCGCAGGCTTTCGCCGATCTTGCCCTTGATGTTGCCGGCATTGGCGATGACGCCATCGAGGGTGTCGAACTCTGCCAGCCATTTCGCTGCGGTCTTCGGGCCGCACTTGGGCACGCCGGGGATGTTGTCGACGCTGTCGCCCATCAGCGCGAGCATGTCGACGATCTGGTCCGGGCGCACGCCGAACTTGGCGATCACCGCCTCGTCGCCATCCATGCGGCTTCCGGTCATGGTGTTGACCAGTTCGACATGGCCGCCATCGGGACGGCGGCGCACCAGCTGCGCGAAATCCTTGTCGCCGGTCGAGATGGTGACGTCGATGCCGTCGGCCATCGCCTGCAGGGCCAGCGTGCCGATGACATCGTCGGCCTCGACGCCGGAGACGCGCAGGATCGGAAAGCCGAGCCCCTCGACCAGCCGCATCATCGGCTCGACCTGCGCACGCAGTTCGTCGGGCATCGGCGGTCGGTTGGCCTTGTACAGCGGATACAGCGCGTCGCGGAACGTCGGCCCGCTGGCATCGACGACGAACGCGGTGTAGTCGGGCTGTTCCTTCAACGTCGACCGCAGCATGTTGACCACGCCGAACAGCGCGCCGGTCGGCTCGCCATCGGCATTGGTCAGCGGTGGCAGCGCGTGGAACGCGCGGAACAGGTACGAAGAACCATCGATCAGGACGAGACGTGTCATCGGACGATTCTACCGCGCAAGCCTGCTCGCGGCCGTCGACGGACACCGCCAGCCACGGGCGCGATGCGCGTCACACGGCGCATATGGGCAGCGGCGCATCGACGCGGCGCCGTCACCCCCCAGGGCGCATAATCGGATCACCTCCCTCCTCCGTGGAAACGCGCCATGTCCCTGCATCCCCGCATCGTGCTGCTGTCAGGCCTGCTGGTTCTGGCGGGCTGCGCCAGCACCGCCGACACGTCCGCCCCGGGCCACGGCCTGACCGGCGACGTCGTCGAAGCGACCCGGACCGAGCCCAATGGCGATGTCATCACCGAGTACCGCATCGGCGGCCAGCTGCGTGCGGTGATGGTCGTGCCGTCGCGCGGACCGACCTACTATCTGTACGACCGCGATGGCGACGGCCTGATGGACAAGAGCGGCGACAACCCGCCGCAGACCTACTTCAAGCTGTTCGGCTGGTAATCGACCCGCGTGGCTGAGGTCGTCAACGTCTGCCTGGTCGGCTACGGCGCCGCCGGGCGTGTGTTCCACGCGCCGCTGATCCGGCGTACGCCCGGCCTGCACCTGCATACGGTGGTGTCGAGCGATGCGCGCAAGGTGCATGCCGAGCTGGCCCATGTCCGCGTGGTCGCCGACCCGCTGACAGCATTCCAGGATCCGGCGATCGAGCTGGTCATCATCGCCAGCCCCAATGCCAGCCATGCCGCGCTGGCGATCGCCGCGCTGGAGGCCGGTCGCCATGTCGTGGTCGACAAGCCGTTCACGACCACGCTGGACGAGGCGCACCAGGTCGTCGAGGCCGCCCGGCGCAGCGCGCGCATCGTCAGCGTGTTCCAGAACCGGCGCTGGGACAGCGATTTCCTGACTCTGCAGGCGTTGATCCGGCAAGGCGCGCTCGGCGACATCGTCGAGCTGCATTCGCATTTCGACCGCCATCGTCCGCAGGTTCCGGTGCGCTGGCGCGAGGCGCCCGGGCCCGGTAGCGGCCTCTGGTTCGATCTCGGTCCGCACCTGGTCGACCAGGCGCTGCAGCTGTTCGGCATGCCCGACGCGGTCCAGGCCGATCGCTGGACGCTGCGCGCCGGCGCGGAGGTCGACGACGGTTTCCACGTGGTGCTGCATTACCCGCGGCGGCGCGTGTTCCTGCATGCCGGCTCGGTGGTCGTGGCGCACGACCTGCGCTTTGCCGTGCACGGCAGCAAGGGCAGCTGGATCAAGCACGGGCTGGATCCGCAGGAAGCCGCGCTGCGCGCGCGCGAACTGCCCGGCGATGCCGGCTGGGGCCAGGACCCGCATCCGGGCACGTTGGCACGGCCGTTCGGCAACCTGCAACGCAGCAGCACGACGCCGGGCGTCGCAGGCGACTACCTGGCCTATTACCGCGGACTGCGCGATGCGATCACCCGTGGCCAGCCCGCACCGGTCACCGCCGACGAGGCCCTGCAGGTGATGCGTGTCATCGCCGCCGGCATCGACAGCGCCGACACCGGCACACGCGTGGCGCTTCCGCGCTGAGACGTCGCAGCGGGGCCTGCCAGCAGGGGACGGCGGAAGCCGGGCCGCCTGCGCGCGGCCGTCAGTCGGCCAGCGGCAGCTCCAGCGTTTCCTTGATCTCTTCCATGACGATGTAGCTCTTGGATTCGCGCACGTAGGGCAGCGTCAGCAGGGTGCTGCCGAGCAACTTGCGGTACGAGGCCATTTCCGAGATCCGCGCCTTGATCAGGTAATCGAAGTCGCCCGACACCAGGTGGCATTCGAGCACGTTGGGCAGCTTCAGGGCCGCGCGCCGGAACTCCTCGAAGATGTCGCCGGACTTGTACGACAGGCTGATCTCCACGAACACCAGCAGGCTGGCCTTGACCATCGTCGGCGCCAGCCGCGCGTGGTAACCGGTGATCACGCCGTCGCGCTCCAGCCTGCGCACGCGCTCGGTGCATGGCGTGGTCGACAGCCCGACCCGCTCGCCCAGTTCGGTGAACGAAATCCGCCCCTCCTGCTGCAGCAGTCGCAGGATCTTGCGATCGGTGCGGTCGAGCTCCTTGGCTTTCATCGTATCTCCCGTCGACGCCCAAGATCACAGGCTGTTCGCCTGCATGATGACTACAAATCAGTGATAACCACTGGATTACTGTTCATATACTAGGGCAATCCACGAGCCTGCGTCCGCGCGCCCGACGCCGGCATGGCCACCCATGAACTGCGAGACCAGACGATGCGAGTCCTGATCCTTGGCTGTGGCGTGATCGGCGCCACCACGGCGTGGTACCTGCGGCGTGCCGGCCATGACGTCGTCGTGGTCGACCGCCAGTCCGGCGCGGCCGAGGAAACCAGTTTCGCCAACGCCGGCCAGGTCTCGCCCGGCTACGCTTCGCCGTGGCCCGCACCCGGCATCCCGCTGAAGGCGGTCGGCTGGCTGCTGTCGCGGCATGCGCCGCTGGCGATCAAGCCCACGCTCGACCCGGCCCAGTACAGCTGGCTGTGGCAGATGCTGCGCAACTGCACCTCGCATCGCTACGCGATCAGCAAGGCGCGGATGGTCCGGCTGGCCGAGTACAGCCGCGACTGCCTGGACGCATTGCGCGCCGAAACCGGCATCCACTACGAGGAACGCCAGCTCGGTACCAGCCAGTTGTTCCGCACCCAGTCGCAGCTCGACGGTGCCGCCAAGGACATCGCGATCCTGCGCGACTACGGCGTGCCCTACGAACTGCTCGACCGCGCCGGCATCGTGCGTGCCGAACCCGCGCTGGCCGCGGTGGCGCACACGCTGGCCGGCGCCTTGCGCCTCCCCGGCGACCAGACCGGCGACTGCCACCTGTTCACCCGCAAGCTGACCGAACTGGCGCGGCAGCAGGGCGTGGAGTTCCGGTTCGGACAGACCATCCAGGCGCTGCAGTCCGACGGCGATCGCATCACCGGCGTGTTGATCGACGGCAAGCTGGAAACCGCCGATCGCTACGTGCTGGCGCTGGGCAGCTGGTCGGCGCCGTTGCTGGCCCGCCATGGCATCCGCCTGCCGGTGTATCCGCTGAAGGGCTATTCGCTGACCTTGCCGATCACCAACCCCGACGCCGCGCCGACCTCGACCATCCTCGACGAGAGCTACAAGGTCGCGATCACCCGTTTCGACAACCGCATCCGCGTCGGCGGCATGGCCGAGGTCTCGGGTTACGACCTGTCGCTGCCGCAGCGGCGTCGCGACACCCTGGAGATGGTCGTGCGCAGCCTGTATCCCGATGGCGGCGACCTGTCGCGCGCGGAGTTCTGGGCCGGCCTGCGTCCATCCACGCCGGACGGCACGCCGGTGGTGGGGCCGACGAAGTTCGGCAACCTGTTCCTCAACACCGGCCATGGCACGCTGGGCTGGACGATGTCCTGCGGCTCGGCACGCTACCTGGCGGACCTGATGTGCGGACAGACACCGCAGATCGACACCGAAGGCCTCGACATCTCACGCTACGACCGGCCGTGGCCGAGCGCGCCGGCCAGCAAGCGCTGATCCCGGCGATGGGCGCGCATAGCGCGCGCGAAACCGCCTCGCACCCGCGTCGCGTTTGCTCCACCATGCCGGCTACCGCACGGCTTCCTGCCCCAGCGCCACCTGCCGCAGTGCATCCCTTCGCATTGCCTCCTGTGCCCCCGACGTAAAGCGACTGCCCGACGATGCGCCCCGCCCTTGCCCTGATCGACCTCGATGCGTTCCGCCACAACTACCGACTGGCGCGTGCGCTCGGCGGTGGCAAGGCGCTGGCCGTGCTCAAAGCCGATGCCTATGGGCACGGCGCGGTCGCCTGCGCGCAGGCGCTCGATGGCGAGACCGACGGCTTCGGCGTGGCCTGCATCGAAGAGGCGCTGGTGCTGCGCGAGGCCGGCATCCGTGCACCGATCCTGCTGCTGGAAGGGTTCTTCGACACCGATGAACTCGCGCTGATCTCACGCCATTCGCTGTGGACCGCGCTGGCATCGCCGTGGCAGCTCGATGCGCTCGAACGCCACGCCGGCCCCCTGCCGCGACAAGTGTGGCTGAAGATGGATACCGGCATGCATCGGCTGGGCTTCGCTCCCGGCGACTACGCCGATGCGTGGCGGCGGCTGCAGGCCCTGCCGGGCATCGACGACGTCGTCGCGATGACGCATTTTTCCAGCGCCGACGAACTGTCCAGCGCGCGGACGCAGGAACAGACCGGCACGTTCGATGGGGTATCCGGTGGACTGCCCGGCGCCACCGCCAGCGTCGCCAATTCCGCAGCCCTGCTGGCCTGGCCGCAGACGCGACGCGACTGGGTGCGTCCGGGCCTGATGCTGTACGGCACGTCGAGCTTCGACGGCCCCTGCGCCAGCGCCGACGCCCTGCAACCGGTGATGACGCTGTCGTCGGCGGTGATCGCGGTGCGCGACCTCGAGGCCGGTGAGCCGATCGGTTACGCCGGCAGCTTCGTCACGCGTCGCCCGACGCGCGTTGGCGTGGTGGCGATGGGTTATGCCGACGGCTATCCGCAGCGCGCGCCCGAAGGCACGCCGGTGCTGATCGACGGCCAGCCCGGCGGCGTGATCGGACGCGTGTCGATGGACATGCTGACCGTCGACCTGACCGACCATCCGCAGGCGGGACTCGGCAGCCGGGTGGAATTCTGGGGCGCGCAGCTGCCGGTCGCGACGGTCGCCGCCCATTGCGGCACCAGCCCGTACAGCCTGCTCAGCGGCTTGAAGCGTACGCCGCGGCGATACGTCGGAGCAGGCCTGTAGGAGGCTCCAGGGAGTTGCGGGAGCTGGCGCAACCTTGATCTAGGCGGGCCGGCATCCGTCGCGGGAACTCCCACGATGGACAACACGCCCGCCTCACGACATCTCCGCCGCGTCGATCAACGCACCACCAGCACCGGCACCTCGCTGTGCGTGACCACGTTGTTGGTCTGGCTGCCGAGCAACAGGCGCCCGAGGCCGCGGCGTCCATGCGAGGCCATGACGATCAGGTCGACGCCAAGCAGCTTCGCCTGCTCGACGATCGAATCGGCCGGGAATCCTTCGGGGACGTGGACCGCATCGCAGGCGACGCCACGCGCTACGGCTTCCGATTGCGCAGCGTCGAGGATCTCGCGCGCCTCGCGGGCACGCTCCTCGCGCCAGGCCGCCGGCAGGTCGGGCACACCGCCCCAGGCCATCGACGGATCCGCCGACTGCCAGGGTTCGGTCACGGTCAGCACCGTGACCCGCGCGCCGGTGGCCGACGCCACCGACAGGCCATGGTCCATGCCCTTGCGCGACAGCTCCGAGCCGTCGGTGGCGATCAGAATGTGCTGGTACATGGGTCACCTCGCTGTGCCTGGAAGAGGCAGCATTGCACCGCGGATGTCGACGCAGCGCATTGATCGCGATCAAGCCATGGCGCCGGTCATCGCTTCGTATCGCCTGCCATCGCACATGCAAGGCGATGCACACGGCGGTCCCACCTCGTGGTCGCTCGGCGGTATCGTGCGCACATGGACTCCTTACGCTATCTCGGCGGATACCCGCCCGCGTTGCAGGACAAGGCGCGTGCGATGCGCGATGCCGGCACGCTGGGCGCGTACATCGCCCGTCGCTACGACAGCACGCATGCCGTCCGCAACGACCGTCAGCTGTACGACTACGTACAGGACATGAAGGACCGCTACCTGCGCAAGTCCAATCCACTGCACAAGGTGCTCTACGACGGCCGGCTGCAGGTGCTGCGCCAGGCGCTGGGCACGCATACCACGGTGTCGCGCGTGCAGGGCAGCCGCCTGAAGGCCAGTCGCGAAATCAGGATCGCCACGGTCTTCCGCGACGCCCCGGCCGACTTCCTGAAGATGATCGTCGTGCACGAACTGGCGCACCTGAAGGAAAGCGACCACAACAAGGCGTTCTACCAGCTGTGCACGCACATGGCACCCGACTACCACCAGCTCGAACTCGACCTGCGCCTGTACCTGACGCACCTCGACCGCGCGTGAACCGGCGCTCAGGCCGGCTGCAGGTTCGCGTACGACATCACCAGCCACTTGCTGCCGGCGTCGCTGAAATTGACCTGCACGCGCGCGTGCGCGCCGGTGCCTTCCAGGTCGGTGATGACGCCGCTGCCGAACTTGGCATGGCTGACGTTCTGACCGATGCGCAGGCCCGGCGAGACGTCGAGGCTGGCGTGGCCGAAGCTGCGCTGCGGCCGGGGTGCGAACGCCGGCCGCGAAACCTGCACGCGCGGACGGATCTCCTGCAGCAGCGCCGGCGGGATCTCACGCAGGAAGCGCGAGGGCACGCCGAACATATCCTGCCCGTGCAGGCGTCGCGCCTCGGCATAGCTCATGACCAGCTTCTGGCGCGCGCGCGTGATGCCGACATAGGCCAGCCGCCGCTCTTCTTCCAGGCGCCCGCTCTCATCGACCGAGCGCGCATTCGGGAACAGGCCTTCTTCCATGCCCACCAGGAACACCAGCGGAAACTCCAGTCCCTTGGCGCTGTGCAGGGTCATCAGCTGCACGCCGTCCTCGCCCGCCTGGGCCTGCCCTTCGCCCGCCTCCAGCGCGGCATAGGCCAGGAACGCGACCAGCTCGCTGAGCTGCGCGGCATCCTCGTCGTCGCCCTTGACGAAGCGCGACGCCACCGACACCAGCTCATCGAGGTTGTCGACGCGCGAATCCATCGCACCGCGCGATTCGTTGGCGTAGTGGGTGCGCAGCCCCGACCGCATCAGTACGTGGTCGATCTTGTCCTTCAACGGCAGGTCCACGACTTCGCTGGACAGCCCTTCGAGCAGGCCATGGAAGCCCGCCAGCGCATTGCGCGCACGCGCCTGCAGGCCGCTGCCCTGCACGACCTGCTGCGAGGCCTGCCACAGCGACAGCGCCTGCTCGCGCGCCAGCCGGCGCACTTCGTCGAGCGTGCGATCGCCGATACCGCGCGTCGGCGTATTGACCGCGCGTTCGAACGCGGCGTCGTCGGCACGGTTGGCGATCAGGCGCAGGTAGGCCAGCGTGTCCTTGATCTCGGCGCGCTCGAAGAAGCGCATGCCGCCATAGACGCGGAACGGCACCTGCTCGGCCAGCAGGTGTTCTTCGAATGCACGCGACTGCGCATTGCTGCGATACAGGATCGCGCAGTCGCCATGGCTGCCGCCATCGCGCACCCATTGCCCGATGCGGTCGATGACGAAGCGCGCCTCGTCGATCTCGTTGTAGGCCGCATACAGGTCGACGCCGTCGCCCTCGCCGCTGTCAGTCCACAACTGCTTGCCGAGACGGTCCGGATTGTGCGCGATGACCGCGTTCGCGGCGTTGAGGATGTTGGCGGTAGAACGGTAGTTCTGCTCCAGCCGGATCGTCTGGGCGCCCGGGAAGTCCTTCAGGAAGCGCTGCACGTTCTCGACCTTCGCGCCGCGCCAGCCGTAGATCGCCTGGTCGTCGTCGCCGACGACGAAGACCTGCCCAGTGTCGCCGGCCAGCACGCGGATGAACGCGTACTGGATGCTGTTGGTGTCCTGGAACTCGTCGACCAGCAACTGCCCGAAGCGCTGCCGGTAATGCGCCAGCAGCACCGGCGTGTCGCGCAGCAGCTCATGCGCACGCAGCAGGATCTCGGCGAAATCGACCAGCCCGGCGCGGTCGCAGCGCTCCTGGTAGAGCTGGTAGCTCTTGAGCATCACGCTGGTCCATTCGTCGCCATCGCCCTGGATGTTCTGCGGGCGGCGACCCTCGTCCTTCTGTGCGTTGATCCACCACATGATCTGCTTGGGCGGAAAGCGCGTGTCGTCGAGTTCGAGTTGTTGCACGACGCGCTTGATCAGCCGCAGCTGGTCGTCGCTGTCGAGGATCTGGAAGCCTTCCGGCAGCCTGGCGTCCTGCCAGTGCATGCGCAGCAGCCGGTGGGCCAGGCCATGGAAGGTGCCGATCCACAATCCGCGGCTGCCGTGGCGCAGCAGCGCGTCCGCGCGATGGCGCATCTCGGCGGCGGCCTTGTTGGTGAAGGTCACGGCGAAGATGCCGTGCACCGGCACGCCGACGACCTCGTTCAGCCAGGCGATCCGGTGGGTCAGTACCCGCGTCTTGCCGCTGCCTGCGCCTGCGAGGACGAGGTAGTGGCCAGGGGGGGCGGAAACGGCTTCACGCTGGGCGGGGTTCAGCCCGTCAATCAGATACGAAACATCCATCGGCGCATTTTACGCGCCCGCCGTCGCACCGGGTTGGACGACGCTTCGCCTGCCGCCCGCCCGGCCTGCGGTCCGGGCGGCGGCGTCGCGGTCGCGACTCAGTGCGCGACGTGCTCGCGCTTGGCCGAGACCGCGGTCATCAGCTTGTCGGTGTAGGCGATGCCGATCGCCGACAGGATGAAGGCGCCATGGATGATGGTCTGCCAGGTCACGCCGGCCACGGTGGCCTTGGTGCAGGTCGGCGTGGCCAGGCTGAGCCCGCTGGCGACCGCCGAGGCATGTGCCTGCAGCGCATTGATGAAGTCGGTGGTGCCGCAGACCGGCAGCCCGAGGTCGCCGGCGGCGATGAAGGTCTTCAGCAGGTGGATCGACGAGATGCCGATGATCGCCATTGCCAGCTTGACCTTGAGCACGCTGGCGTTAACGTGGCTGAGCCATTCCGGCTGGTCGGGGTGGTTGTGCAGGCCCAGCCGCGACACGAAGGTCTCGTAGCCGCCGACGATCACCATCACCAGCAGGTTGGAGATCATGACCACGTCGATCAGGCCCAGCACCAGCAGCATGATCCCCTGCTCGGTCAGCGTGTTGGCGCCGTGGACCAGGTGCCACAGCTCCTTCAGGAACAGGAATACGTAGACGCACTGGGCGATGATCAGGCCCAGGTACAGCGGCAGCTGCAGCCAGCGCGAGCCGAAGATGACGTAGGCCAGGGGGTTCAGACGCGGGGCCTGCTGGGGCAGCATGGAAGGCTCGGGAAGCGGGAAAGAGCGCGGAGATTAACGCTGCGCCGCAACATTGCCAAGCGGCCCCGAGGGCCCCGACCAGCCCGCCCCTCCTCCGGCCGCAGGCGCCAAGCCAAGCCGTGAAATGCCTGACTGCACGGGTCTTCGCCCGGTGGCCGGCGCTCCCACCTGCGCCGGCGCCACAGTTCTCGGCGCAAGTGCTCCCCCAGGGATCCGCCGTCACGATTGACAGCGTTGTCAACGAGCGATAAAACGCATCAGGCCCATCAGCGCTGGCGCAGCGTCCGGGGGCGGACACATTCATTCAAGTCAGTCGTCCCTGGGGAGGGAGCATGTACACCACATTCCGTTGCAATACGTTGTCCCGCGCTGTCATGGTCGCGCTGTCGGGCGCCGTCCTGATCGGTGCCGCGCCCTTGGCATTGGCGCAATCGGCCACGCCCTCTGCCGAGGAACAGGCCAAAACCCTGGATACAGTCATCGTGACTGTAGAACGGCGAGAACAGGATCTGCAGAAGTATGCAGGTACCGCGCAGGTGATCACCCAGGAGGACGCGCGCCTGCTCGGCATCAACAATGAGCTGCGCAACATCCAGGCCATGGTGCCGGGGCTGAGCATGGCCAACCAGGAAGGCAATCTGGAAATCTTCATCCGCGGCGTTGGCTCCGCCAACAGCACCGAGCTGGGCGACCCTGGCGCCGCACCGCATATCAACGGCGCCTATATTGCTCGCCCCCGTGGATTGGGCGGCATGTTCTACGACATCGAACGCGTCGAGATCAACAAGGGCCCTCAGGGCACTCTGCGTGGCCGCAATGCCTTGGCAGGCACGCTCAACATCGTCACCAAGCGACCTGATCTCGAGAACTTCGGTGGCTACGCCCAGTTGGAATCCGGCAACCGCGACCACCGCGGCGGAGAGTTCGCCCTCAATATGCCGCTCGGTGGCTGGGCGGCACTGCGTGTAGCCGGCTACAAGGTGGAGAAGGGCAGTTCCTTCGAGAATGCCGGCATGTCCCAGCATCTTGACCCGGCCGGGATCCAGGATGAGAAGGGGGCACGTGTCTCGTTCCTGTACGAACCCGACGATAAGCTGTCAGTGTTCCTGATGGCCGACATGGGCAAGGAAGGCGGCACCGGCTATCCCGGCGCCAACATCATCGGCGCAGCGCGCGAGGGCTACTCGCCCGACCAGATGGACCTGCGCAAAGTGATCTACCGCGGCGTTCAAGGCACGCTCGACAGCACCAACTGGGGTGCGCTAGCCAACATCAGCTATGACTTCGGTCCGCTCTCGCTGGAATACAACGCCAGCTATCGGGATGTCGACTACCGCCAGACCAATGCAGCCAGCGAAGGCATTCTATGGCCTGGCCGCAACATCGCCCAAGCTTCCACGACAAATCCAGGCGGTATCGATTACGACAACTACTCCACGCAGTACTGGATGACGCTGTCGCAATCCCAGGTGCACGAACTGCGCCTGTCATCCGACGACGAAAACCGCTTCCGTTGGACCACGGGGTTGTTCCATTTCAACGAAGACCAGCAGGTGGGCTATCTTTCACTGGTCGACAAGGGGCGTTGGTATTCCGGCACCGAATTCACGATGCCGAAAGTCAACGGACGCTCATCGGCTGTGTTCGCCGACGGCACGTTCGACGTCAACGACCGCATGCGCGTGAAGGGGGGCCTGCGCTACACCCAGGAAAACAAGTCGCGCTATGGCATCGGCGGCAACTGGGCCATGGGCCTGCCTGGTGTCGGCGGAGACTTCGCGACGCGCCTCGGCACGCCGGGCTTCGTTCCCGCATTCATGAAACGCCCGAATTTCGACGTCAGTGGCATCACTTCTCAGGCAGATCGCGCAGCGTTCCTCCTTCAGGGCATCATGTCGCAGGGCATCAATGACACCATTCTGCAACAGATCGGCGCGGTTCCCGGTGGGGGCGAGTTCGGTTGCGTGGATCGCCCCGACATCGGCGGCGACACCATCGACTGCCCCTATCAGAGCTGGGTCCAGGTCAGCGGCATCCCATCGCAACAGTTCGGTCAGAGCAAGTTCAATTTCACCGACTGGCGCTTGGGCTTCGAGTACGATCGCAGTACCGACCACATGCTGTACGCCACGATCTCCAGTGGACACAAGGCAGGCGGATTCAACGACACTTTCGACGTCAACGTGATTCCGGAAGCGTTCAAGCCGGAATCGATCATTGCCTATGAGGTCGGGAGCAAGAGCAGCCACCGCTGGTTTGGCCGGCCCTCGACCTTCAATGTCAGTGCGTTCTACTACGACTACTCCGACCAGGTGTTCCAGGATCTGGCCGTTATTGCCGTCAACCAGTTGGGCGAGGCGACCGGCTATTCGCTGGTCAACCGTAATGTCGGCAAGTCGGCGATCTATGGCGTCGAGGCCGAGAGCGTACTGCGCTTCAACCATGGTTTCTCGCTCAACCTCAATGCGCTATATCTCAACAGCGAGATCAAGGAAGGCGTGGTTGCCGACGTACGCAGTCAGAATCACGGAGCCGGCGGCATCACTTCATTGATCGACCTGTCGGGCAACGAGTTGCCATTGGCTTCCAAATTGACCTTCAATGCACGTCTTCAGCACATGACCGAACTCTCGCGGGGTACGCTGGACTGGCAGATCCTTGCGGCTTATCGCTCGGCATACTACCTGACACAGTTCAACAACCGCGATGTGATCTTCATCTCCGACACCGCAGGAACAGTCGAACGGGTGGAAGATGCCGCCACCGCGGGCTTCCCGGATCGACAGGACGCCGAGACCACGCTCAACGCTGGCATTGGTTTCACCACGCTGAGCGGGGCCTGGCGCTTCGAGGCTTGGGGCAACAACCTGCTCAACAACGACGTCTCCCAGAAAGCGCTCGTAGGCTCCGGAATCAACGTCCGATTCCTCAATGACGCTCGCAGCTACGGTGTGCGGGTACGCTACCACTTCTGATCGCACCGGCGCAGGGCTCACCGGCCCTGCGCCTCCGATCGATGCGGTTGCTGCCTGCTTCCCCGCCCACTCCTGATGGCTCGCGCATGACACTCTCCGCTCTCGATACAGGCATCGTCCTAGCCTACCTACTCGGTATCTTCATTCTGGCGCAGTGGGTCTCGCGCGAAAAAGCCGGTCATACCAAGAACGCACAGGATTACTTTCTCGCCAGCAAGTCACTGCCATGGTGGGCGATCGGCGCATCACTGATCGCGGCCAATATTTCGGCTGAACAGATCATCGGCATGTCTGGCTCGGGCTATGCGATCGGGCTTGCGATCGCATCCTATGAATGGATGGCGGCGATCACCTTGCTGATCGTCGGTAAGTGGTTTCTACCGATCTTCCTGCGCAACGGTATCTACACGATGCCGCAGTTCCTGGAACAGCGCTACGGCACGCGGATCCGCACGCTGATGGCCGTGTTCTGGCTGGTGCTGTACGTGTTCGTCAATATCACTTCGATCCTGTGGCTTGGCGCCATCGCGGTGAACCAGATCACCGGCATCGACCAACTCACCGCCGTTGCCCTGATCGGAGTCTTCGCGCTGATCTACCAGCTCTATGGCGGGCTGAAGGCGGTGGCGCTGACCGACATCGTCCAAGTCACCCTGCTCGTGCTTGGCGGTATGCTGGTGACCGGGTTGACACTGAGCCAACTCGGTGAAGGCCAAGGCATCGTCGCCGGATTCAACCGGCTCTGGGCTACCCACCCCAGTCACTTCGAGATGATCCTCGCCAAGGACAACCCCTTCTACAAGGATCTGCCTGGCATCAGCGTGCTGGTCGGGGGCATGTGGATCATGAATCTGAGCTACTGGGGCTTCAATCAGTACATCATCCAGCGCGCACTGGCGGCCAAGGATATCGGCGAAGCGCAGCGCGGCGTGCTGTTCGCGGGCTTCCTCAAGCTGCTGATGCCCGTAATCGTGGTCTTGCCTGGCATCGCGGCGGTGATGCTGGCGCCCGACCTTGCCCGTCCGGACCAGGCCTACCCGACGATGATGGGATTGCTGCCCACCGGCATTCTTGGCCTGGTATTCGCGGCACTGGTCGCCGCGATCGTGGCCTCGCTTGCATCCAAGATCAACTCGGTGGCCACGATCTTCACCCTCGATATCTATTCCAAGGCCCACCCGGCAGCGACGCAGACTCGACTGGTGCGCGTCGGCCGCTTTGCCGCAGCGTTGTCGGTGCTGATCGGCATCCTCGCCGCCAAGCCATTGCTGGGAAGCTTCGACCAGGCGTTCCAGTACATCCAGGATTTCACCGGTTACTTCACGCCGGGCATCGTGGTGATCTTCATGCTGGGGCTATTCTGGAAGCGTGCTAACGAGGCTGGTGCACTGGCCGCGGCAATCGGTTCGTTCGCCCTGTCGATCGTCCTCAAGTTCGCCTGGCCCACCCTGCCCTTCATGGACCGCGTGGGCATCGTTTTCCTGCTCGCGCTGGTGCTGGCTGTCGGCGTCTCCCTGGCCACGACGACAGCCGCCAGCAAGGACATCATCCGCACTGACGACGTCAGCTACAGGACGGACACGGTCTTCAACATCGGTGCCATTGGCGTCACCGTGATACTGATCGCGCTGTACGCGCTGTTCTGGTGATCAGCACACGCCAGCGAAGACATGCAGGTGGCGGTCGATGCAACTGCGCGGACAATGCATGACTGCCCCGGGCCGCGCACACGACACCAGGTGGACAGCGCCAGCGCCCCGTCGGCACAGCCGCGCAGGCAGCAGGCACGACGGCAAGTGAGGCGCAGGCACTTGGTCCGCTGGCGTGATCTGCCCTAGCGGCGGCCGCGGCCGCGATCGCTGCCTGGCACAGGCCCAGTGGAACGGCGGACCTGGAGCTCATAAGGGACTTCGACCATGCTCCCGGCACCACTGCTGCGGATGGACTTGAGCAGTTCGATACCTGCCAGGCGCCCCATTTCGCGGGTAGGCTGACGGATTGTCGTCAACGCCGGGTAGATCTGTCGCGAAATCGGCGTGTCATCGAAGCCACAGACCGAAATATCCCCGGGCACAGACCACCCCTGTTCGCAGATCGCACAGATCGCACCAGCTGCCATGTCGTCGTTGGCTGCAAAGATCGCCGTCGGCGGCTGATCCAACGCGAGCAGGGCCCGGGTCGCGGCCATGCCCGACTCGTGCGAGAACTCACCATCGACGATCAACATCGGGTCCTCCTGCAAACCGGCCATTGCCAGCCCTTCGAGATAGCCCGTCAGTCGCCAGCCGCTGGCACCGTGTGCTGGATGACCTTTGATATGCGCGATGCGTTGATGCCCCAACTGCACCAGATGCGCAACCAGTTCGCGCACCGCGGCCTGCTCGTCGACCACCACGCCAACGCGACGATGGGCTTCGATCGGTGAAATGCTGGAGTAAGGGATATTCAATTCCTCCAGCCGCTGTAGCAGCGCAGCATCATCGGTAATCGGTGGCGTCAACACTACCCCGTCGAGTTGTGACTGCACGATCAGCGCCTCGACTTTGCCGACGATCTCCTGGGCGTCGTAGACCAGCGGTGCAAGCATCAGGTTGTAATGCTGTTCCTGGCACGCATCCAGCACGCCCAACTCGACTTCCATCAAGTAGTTGCTGGAAGGGTTGTCGTACAGCATCGCCACAAGGTAGGACTTGCGCCCGGCGAGTACCCGCGCAGAAGGATGCGGGCGATAGCGCAGCTTCTCCACCGCAGCCTCGACCGCCATGCGGGTGGCTCCGGAGACGTTAGGCTCGTGGTTGAGCACCCGCGACACAGTCTTCATGGAGACGCCAGCCGCTTCGGCCACATCCTCGATCCGCACGCGCATGGTGTTCGATCCGCCCAATTCCGGTTTCGATGGAGATTTTGCCAGATGCAGCTTGGCACGCACGTCAAATCCACTCAGTCGCACAAATCGACCTTGCCGACATCGGCCGTCCTCCCCATCGACAGCAACAGTCACGGTGCGGACATCGCACCACGCCCCACCTTCCGTGCTGCCGACGCATCACGGTCCATGCCGCCCTGCAACAAGCATCCGCAGCCGACTCGCGCTATTCTGCCGCTTGTTTGACAGCGCTGTCACGCAACGAGACTGAGATGGCCCCGTGCTGCGAAAACCAATCGGTGGTCCAGCCCCGCCCCGGCGATCGCGACGTGAATCCATGGCCCTGCACTACCCGCCCCCCCCTTTCGAC
Source organism: Luteimonas sp. RIT-PG2_3 (assembly GCF_054902115.1). Lineage (NCBI taxonomy): Bacteria > Pseudomonadati > Pseudomonadota > Gammaproteobacteria > Lysobacterales > Lysobacteraceae > Luteimonas > Luteimonas sp. RIT-PG2_3. The sequence goes on from NZ_JBUBPF010000001.1 coordinate 35,383, forward strand.
GCTTCTTCCGACCCGATCGCGCCAGCCCGGCCGACGCAATGACCCCGAGGACACGCCAATGAACTGGACTCGCCGCCCTACCGCCCCACTTGCCGTGCGCCTGTTGGCAACCGTTCTGGCACTCAGCCTGGCCGCCTGCGGCGGTGCTGCCCACCGGCCGGCCGAGAGCGAGAGCGCCGCAACTGCCGACGCCGAAGATGTCGCCATCACGCCAGCACACTGGCCTGAAGTGGAATGGCCGTTCGCGCATGACGCGGCCCTGGAAGCGCGCGTGGATGCACTGCTGGCCTCAATGACCGTGGAAGAAAAGGTTGGACAGATCGTCCAGGGCGATCTTGCGTCGATCACGCCCGAAGACGTACGCAAGTACCGGCTGGGTTCGATCCTGGCGGGCGGCAGCTCCGATCCCGGCGGCCGTTACGATGCCTCGCCTGCGGACTGGCTGGCCGTGTCGGACGCGTTCTGGGAAGCGTCGATGGATACCCGTGGCGGCGGCAAGGCCATCCCGCTGATCTTCGGCATCGATGCGATGCATGGACAGAGCAATGTCGTCGGCGCGACCCTGTTTCCCCACAACATCGGCCTTGGGGCAACCCGCAACCCCGAGCTGATCCGCAAGATCGGCGAGATCACCGCCATCGAGACGCGCACCACTGGCATGGAGTGGGCGTTCGCCCCCACTGTCGCGGTCCCGCAGGACGATCGCTGGGGCCGCAGCTACGAAGGTTATTCCGAAGATCCGGCCCTGGTCGCGAGCTTTGCCGGCGCAATGGTCGAAGGCCTGCAGGGCAAGGTCGGGTCTGCCGACTTCCTCGGCGAACGCCGGGTGATGGTGTCGGTCAAGCACTTCGTGGGCGATGGCGGCACCAGCGCAGGCAAGGACCAGGGCGACACGATTGTCAGCGAAGCGGTACTGCGGGATGTGCATGGCGCCGGCTACGTTCCGGCGATCGCCGCAGGCGCGCAATCGGTGATGGCCTCTTTCAACAGTTTCCACGGCCGGAAGCTGCACGGCCACAAGGCCCTGCTGACCGACGTCCTCAAGGACCGGATGAACTTCGGCGGATTTGTCGTGGGCGACTGGAACGGCCATGGCCAGATCCCGGGCTGCAGCAACGAGAACTGCCCGGCGACGATTCTCGCCGGGCTTGACATGGCAATGGCCCCCGACAGCTGGAAGGGATTCTACGAATCGGCACTGACTGCAGCAAAGAATGGCAGCCTGCCGATGGCCCGGCTCGACGATGCCGTGCGCAGGATCCTGCGGGTCAAGTTCCGGCTCGGCCTGTTCGACGCACCCAAGCCCTCGCAGCGCGCGCTCGGCGCCAGGTTCGAACTGCTCGGCTCACCCGGGCACCGGGCCGTAGCGCGGCAGGCCGTCCGCGAGTCGCTGGTGCTGCTGAAGAACGCGAACGGCCTACTGCCGTTGTCGCCCGCACAGCGTGTCCTCGTCGCCGGCGACGGCGCAAACGACATGGGCAAGCAGTCCGGCGGCTGGACGTTGAACTGGCAGGGCACCGGTACCAAGCGCGCGGACTATCCCAACGGCACCACCGTCCACGAAGGCATCGCCGCCCAGGTCGAACGGGCCGGTGGCCAGGCCGTGCTGTCGATCGACGGTCGCTACTCACGCAAGCCCGACGTCGCGATCGTTGTCTTTGGCGAAGATCCGTATGCCGAGTTCCAGGGCGACATTCCCACGCTGCTTTACAAGCCAGGCGACGACCGCGACCTTGCATTGATCAAGCGGCTCAAGGCCGACGGTATTCCCGTGGTGGCGGTGTTCCTCAGTGGTCGTCCGCTGTGGATGAACCGGGAAATCAACGCCTCCGACGCATTCGTCGCGGCATGGTTGCCCGGCTCGGAAGGCGAAGGGATCGCCGACGTCCTGCTGCGCGATACCGCGGGCAAGGTGCAGCATGACTTCCACGGCAAGCTGGCGTTCTCCTGGCCCCGCCGGGGCAACCAGTACGTCAACAACATCGACCAGCACGATTACGACCCGTTGTTCGCCTATGGCTTCGGGTTGCGCTATGCCGACAACGGCAACCTGGCCACGCTGCCCGAAGACCCTGGCGTCACCGCCGGCGTGCAGGAAAACGGCCGGTTCTTTGTCCGCGGCGTGCCGCGAGGCGGCATCGAAATGCGCCTGACCGCTGCCGATGGCAGTCAAACAACCGCGCAACACGTCCCCGCGCGCAGCACCGACGGTGCTCTGGCCATCACCGCGGTCGACCACAATGCCCAGGAGGATGCACGCAAGCTGGCCTGGTCCGGCAACGCCACGTTTGCCATGGTGTCTCCGGAGGTGATCGACATCGATCGCGAGACCAATGGCGACGTGCTGCTGGTAGCCACTATGCGCATCGATGGCCTGCCTGTTGGCGAAGCCACGCTGTACGCGGGCTGCGGCCCCGGTTGCGGCGGCGAGCTGCCTATCGGCCCGTGGCTGGCGTCGTTGCCGCGCGACAAGTGGATTACCGCGGCGGTTCCACTGAAATGCCTGCGATCGGCGGGCGTCGATGTCTCGCGCCTGGACGCGCCACTGGGGATCCGCTCGACACCGGGGCTGTCGTTGTCGTTGTCGCAAGTGGTGCTGGGCACCGACGCCGAGTACCGGCTGTCGTGCCGGCGTGACTAGTCGCGCCGATCGCCTCTCGTTCAGCACTCGTGCACGGGGAACTGAAGGTCCCCCGTGCATCGACGATGTCCGACCGGCACCTGACATGGCGGGCCACGGATGGAACACGCCATCGCGCCGGCGTGAGGTCGGTCTCGTCGGGCGACGCCTACACTGCGGGCTTCGCCATCGCGCCCTGCCCACGGAGTCCGTCATGATCGACCTGCACTACTGGCCCACCCCCAACGGCCACAAGGTCACGCTGCTGCTGGAGGAACTCGCCGAAGCCGGGCATGCGCTGGAATACACGATCAAGCCGGTCAACATCGGCAGCGGCGACCAGTTCAAGCCCGAGTACCTGGCGATCTCGCCGAACAACAAGATGCCGGCGATCGTCGACCACGCGCCTGCCGATGGCGGCGGCCCGCTGAGCGTCTTCGAGTCCGGCGCGATCCTGCTGTACCTGGCCGACAAGGCCGGGCAGTTCATTCCCGGCGACCTGCGCGGACGCAACACCGTGCTGGAATGGCTGTTCTGGCAGGTCGGCGGCCTGGGGCCGATGACCGGACAGTACGGCCACTTCCATGTCTACGCGCCGGAACAGCTGCCGTACGCGCAGGACCGCTACCAGCGCGAGTCCGAGCGCTTGCTGGGCGTGCTCGACAAGCGCCTGGCCGGCCGCGCCTTCATTGCCGGCGACGACTACAGCATCGCCGACATGGCCGCGTACCCGTGGATCAGTCCCTACGACAAGGCACCGCTGGACCTGGCGCCGTTCCCGGACCTGCGTCGCTGGCAGGCCGCGATCGCCGAACGCCCCACCACGCAGCGCGCCTATGCGCTGACCCGACAGGTCAATGCCCAGGCCGGCAAGCCGATGAGCGACGCCGAACGCAAGCTGCTGTTCGGACAGGGAGCGCGCTGACGCAGGCACGCCCATGCGCGCGCCTGGACTGCGATTCGCGGCCCAGGCCGCTCCTGCAAGGCGCAAGAGCGTCCTTGCACGCGAACGGGGATTCTCCCCGGCAAGAGGCGTGCGTGCTGGACCGCCGTGCGTTCGCCGTTATGGCGAGGTGACCTTGAACGCCGGTGGCTCGCTGCCCAGCAACCAGCGCACGAAGTAATCCCAGCGCCTGCGGACCACGTAGTTGCCGACATCGCCGGTACCGAATCCGTGTCGGCTGTTGGGCAACCAGATCAGGTCGTAGTCCTTGTTGGCCTTCGCCAGCGCTTCGACTACCAGCAACGTGGTGTACGGCGGCACGTTGTCGTCGAGTCCGCCATGCACCAGCATCAGCTTGCCTTCCAGCTTGTCGGCGTGGTTCTGGTTGGCCTGGTCGTCGTAGTTGCTGCTGCCGTCCTTGCCGACGACGGGCAGGCCCTGCCATTTCTCGGCCCAGTCGTCTTCGTAGCTGCGGTTGTCGTGGTTGCCGGCCTGGCTGACGCCGACCTTGAAGAACGCCGGATAGCGGAACATCGCCGCCGCCGTCGCATTGCCGCCACCCGAATGCCCCCAGATGCCGGCGCGCGCGAGGTCGATCCACGGGTGCCGCGCGGCCAACTGCTGCATGCCGGTGACCTGGTCGGGCAGCGTGTTGTCGCCGAGGTCGCCATACCAGGTGTCGTGGAACGACTTGGAACGCATCGGCGTGCCCATGCCGTCGATCGCGACGACGATGAATCCCAGCTCGGCCAGCGCCTGGTTGTCGCCATGCGCGGCCAGGAAGCTGCGCGAGCGGATCGAACCGATCTGCGGGCCGGGATAGATGTAGTTGACGATCGGGTAGCGGCGCGCGGGATCGAAGCCCGAGGGCTTGAACATCAGGCCGTACAGATCGGTGCGGCCATCGCGCGCCTTGACCGTGAAGGGTTCCGGCGGCGTCCATCCCGCCGCCTGCAGCCTTGCGATGTCGGCCCGCGCGAGTTCGGCGACGAGGGCTCCGTCGCCGCTGCGCAGCAGCGACACCGGCGGTGTCGTCGACGTCGAATAGGTATCGACGAACCAGCGCCCATCCGGCGACAGCGTGACCGCGTGGTCGGCATCCTCCGGCGTCAGCAGGCGGGCGTCGCCGCCGTCGAGCGACACCACATACAGGTGGCGATGGTAGGGATTGCGGCCAGCTTCGCGGCCGGCGCCGACGAACCAGACCCGGCGCGATGCCGCATCGACATGCAGCACTTCGACGACGTTGCCGTCGCCGGTGGTGACGGCGTGCTTGAGCTTGCCGCTGCCGGCGTCGTACAGGTACAGCTGTCCCCAGTCGCTGCGCTGGCTGAACCACAGCACTTCGTTGCTGGTCGACAGATACCGCCAGCTGACGCCGCCGATGCCGCTGTCGAACCACGTGCGGACCTTCTCGTCGAACACTTCGCGCACGGCGCCGGTCCCGGGGTCGGCGATGCGGACCCAGGCCTGTGTGTGGTCGCGCGCGGTCGATGCGAAGGCAAGGCTGCGGCTGTCGGCGCCCCACTGCACGTCTTCCCAGCCACCGGCGCAGGTCAGGTCGTCGCAGATGGTGGAGCGATGCTGGTCCGGCGGCATGTCCAGCCGCACGATCCGGCGCGCCGCGACATCGATGACCACGCGTTCGATCATCGTCACGTGTTCGTCGCCGACCAGCGGATATTTCCAGCGCTGCACCTTCGGGCGTCCGACATTGGTCTCCACCAGCACCATCTCGCCGGTCCGGCGCTGATCCTGCTGGAACGTCGCAATGCTGCGCCCGTCCGGGGACCACACCAACACCGGCGAGGCGCTTTTGCGCCAGCCGGCATTGTCGGTCGCATAGCCGTAATCGACGACGCCGTCGGTGGTCAGCTGGACTTCGTTGCCGCCCGCGACATCGCGGACCCAGAGGTTCCAGTCGCGGATGAAGGCTTCCTGCCTGCCGTCCGGCGATGCCACGCCCGGCTCATGTCCGGCGACGCCTTCCTGGTACTCGGGCCGCACACGGCATTCGCCGCGCCTGCCCAGCGTGCAGGTGTAATTGCCATCGCGGGTATCGACGTCCAGCGTCTGTTCGCCATCGCCGCCATCGTCGCGCACGCGGAATGCGGTGACCGGCAACCTGGTGGCATCGATCTTGCTGTCGCCGGCCTTGCCGAGCAGGCGTGCCAGCAGGGCGTGATCGAAGGCCGGTGCGCTGGCGCCGGTGTTCGCGTCCACGCGCACGTAGCGTTCGCCGTCGGCGTCGCGCGTCCGGTAGTGAAAGCCGGTGTCCGAATCCCAGTGCAAGGCCTCGACGACATGGTCGACCAGCGGGTTGGCGTTGGCCGGCAACAGACGCGTCGCGCGCGCGTAGTCGGCCTCCGTCACCGCCACACGCCCGGCCGCAGCATGACCGGCCGCACCCTGATCGCCCTTGCCCTGGTCCACCGCTCCGGCCACGGGTTGCGCGATCGCCTGCGCACCGGTCAACAAGGTCCCTACCATCAGCATCACCTGCGCCTTTCCCAAGAACATCACGACTCCTGACAGAACAAAAAAAGCGACCAGACCCTGCAGGCCGGCATCCGGCATGCCGCGCACCTGCCGCGATCAGGTCACCCTTGCCAGCATACGCCGGTGGCCGATCAGCCTCGCCCAGCGCGTGCCCAGATCCATCCAGCACAGATAACCGGCCTCGCCGACGATCCGCAACGTGGCGGACGGCGTCCAGCGCCATTGCGGTTCGGCGGCGCACAACGCGGGATCCAGGCCAAGCTGCCGGGCCAGCAACGCGCAGCGCGCAAGATGGTAGCGACTTGTCAGCAGGATCACGCGACCATCGGGTTGCAGCTCGCGCAGCAGTTCGCGGGCATTGCGCAGGTTCTGCAAGGTGTCGCGCGAGGTCGATTCCAGATGGATCCGCGTCGCGTTGTCGACGCCTGCCGACAACAGCTGCCGGTGCGCCACGTCGGCCTCGGTCGGCCCCGCGCCGGCACCGCCGCCAAGCAGGACCAGCCGGGTCTCGGGATGCGATCGCGCCACGGCCAGGGCGCGCTGGATGCGGGCCGCGAAATCGCCGTCGATCCGACCGGCCGGCGCGTGCTTGCCGAACAGCAACACGCAACCCGCGATGTCCGGGGTCGTCGGTGCACGCCGCGCGGTCCGCAGCACATGCACGACATAGCCGACGTAGACCAGTCCCAGCGTCAGCGCGCAGGCGCCGCCGGCCACCAGTGCGCCATGCAGCGCGTCACGGTCGCGGAACAGCCTCAACTGGTGGCGGAGCCGATTCATGCAAGTGAAAGTGGTGTCGCGGCCGCGCAGTTTAAGCCACGCACCACGCCCCTGCGGCCGCCACGGGCGAGGTCCCGGCCGTGACGACAGGTCCTGTCCTGCCGGCCGCGCAACAAGGCTGCCCGGCCGGGGAATGCATTCGGGGAGTTCACCCACCCGTGGCTATACTGCGGCCCTTCCGAGCGCCCATGGGTCCCTGTCGTTGCAGCCACCGTCCCAAGCCCAGCCGGCCACCGCCCGGTCCGACGCCCCTCCATCGATCCCGCCAAGGATCCCGGCGCTGACCATCCGTGCACGGTCGATCACCACCGCGCTGGGGCGCGGCATGGACGCGCACCGGCAGGCGCTGGCATCACGACGTTCGGGACTGATCGCCAACAACTTCGGCCATGCCCCGCTGGCGACCTGGATCGGCCGCATCGAAGGCCTTGAAACCGCGGCATTGCCGCCGCATCTGGCCGGTTGGGAATGCCGCAACAACCGGCTGGCCTGGCTGGCCCTGCAGCAGGATGGCCTGCCCGACGCCATCGCGCGGGTGCGGACCCGCCATGGCGCCGACCGCGTGGCCGTGGTGCTCGGCACCTCGACCTCCAGCATCGGTGCCACCGAGGATGCCTACCAGCAGCTGGTCACCAACGATCTCGGCGTGCCGCGCTTTCCCGACGCGCTGGCCCGGCCGATCATCCATACCGTGCATTCGCTCGGCGATTTCGTGCAGCACGCCACCGCGTTGCGTGGCCCCTGCATCACCGTCGCCACCGCCTGCTCGTCGAGCGCCAAGGTCTTCGCGCAGGCCGCGCGCCTGATCCAGGCCGGCATCGTCGATGCGGCGCTGGTCGGCGGCGTCGATACCCTGTGCGGCAGCGTGCTGTTCGGCTTCAACGCGCTGGGCCTGGTCTCGCGCGAACGCTGCCGTCCGTTCGACCAGCAGCGCGACGGCCTGTCGCTCGGTGAAGCCGGCGGTTTTGCCGTGCTGGAACGGATGCACGACGATGCGCCCGGGATCCGCCTGTGCGGCTACGGCGAATCCAGCGATGCGCATCACATGTCGTCGCCGCATCCGCAGGGACTGGGCGCGGAACTGGCGATGCGCGACGCGATCGCGCGTGCCGGCATCAGCGCGGCCGACGTCGGCTACCTCAACCTGCATGGCACCGCGACACCGGCCAACGATGCGATCGAAGCCGCCGCGGTCGCGCGGATGTTCCCGGCGCGACTGCATGCCAGTTCGACCAAGGGCTGGACCGGGCATACGCTCGGCGCCGCCGGCATCGTCGAATCGGTGTTCGCGATGATCGCGCTGGAACAGGGTCTGCTGCCCGGCACGCTCAACAGCCAGTCGCCCGATCCCGCCTGCGGCCCGCAGATCCGCTTCGACAATGCGCAGGCCGATATCCGCTACGCGATGAACAATTCCTTCGGCTTCGGCGGCAACAACTGCGCGCTGGTCTTCGGGAAGGCGGCATGAACGCCTCGACCTCAACACCACGCAGCGCCATGACCCCGGCCGCCATGTTGTCGGCGCGCATCGAAGGCATCGGCTTCTGGGCCGGTGGACTGCCCTCGTGGGAAGACGCCTGCCGGTGGGTCCGCGATGGCGTCCGCCCTGAGGCGCCGCCGCAACGCCCGGCACCGACGCTGCTGGCGCCCAACGAACGCCGGCGTGCGCCGGAGTCGGTCGCGGTCGCCCTGGAAGTGGCGCAGGCCGCCTGCATCGCCGCCGGGCGCGACCCGGCCACGCTGCCCTCGGTATTCGCTTCCACGCACGGCGACATGGCGATCACCGACTACATGTGCGCAACGCTGGCCAGCCAGCCCGATGCGATCTCGCCAACCAAGTTCCACAATTCGGTGCACAACGCCGCGGCCGGCTACTGGACCATCGGCCACGGCTGCATGCATGCGACGACCGCGATCAGCGCATCCGACGCCAGCTTCGCGCAGGCGCTGCTGGAGGCGATGACGCAACTGGCCTGCGGCGCGGATGCCGTGCTGCTGGTGGCCTACGACATCGCCGCGCGCGGTGCGCTGGCCAGCCTGCCGCATGGCGACGGCCTGCTCGGCGGCGCGCTGGTGCTGTCGTCGTTGCGCCAGCCTGCGGCTGCGTCCGCGATGACGACCGGCCTGCAGGTCACCTTGCGCGAAGGCAGTGCCCCCGCGAACGAGGGCACGCTGCATGCGATCGCCGGGGCCAATGCCATGGCGCCGATGCTGGCGTTGTTCGAAGCGCTTGCACGCGGAACCCCGCAGACCTTTCTCAAGGCGGGCCCGGGACGGCTGCTGCATCTGGAGATCCAGGGATGACACGTCCACCCGCACCGCATCGCGGCAATGTCGCGATCGTGATCCCGGCACTCAACGAGGCCCTGCGCATCCGCGACGTGGTCGCCGGCGCACTGGCCCACTGCGAGCATGTCATCGTCGTCGACGATGGCTCCGACGACGACACCGTCGCACGCATCGCCGACCTGCCGGCCACGGTCATCCGGCATCCGCAGCGGATGGGCAAGGGTGCCGCGCTGCGCGACGGCTTTGCCGAGGCGCTGCGCCAGGGGTGCGTCGGCGTGCTGACGATGGACGGCGACGGCCAGCATCGCGCCAGCGACATTCCGCGCCTGCTGGACGCGGCTGCGCGCCATCCCGGCGACATCGTCATCGGGGCGCGCCTGCGCAAGCGCGAGCGCCAGCCCTGGTATCGCAGGATCGGCAACGACTTTGGCGACTGGGGCATTTCCTGGGGCTGCGGCTATCGCATCGTCGATACCCAGAGCGGCCAGCGTTTCTATCCCGCCGCGGTCGCGGCGATGACCCACGTACCGGGCGACGGCTTCGTGTTCGAGGCGCAACTGCTGATTTCGGCCGCGCGTCGGCTTGGCGCAGGCGTGGTCTCGGTGCCGGTGGAATCACGCTACGAGTCCGCCGACTCCGACGAGTGCTTCCGCAAGAGCCACTTCCGGCTGTTCCGCGACCTCTACAACATCACCTCGCACGTGTCCGCGCAGATCATCGACTACGGCCAGCTGCTGCAGGAATACCAGCGCACGCGTGCACGGCCACCGGTCATCGACGATGCCGAAGACGCCAAGGCGATGCCCGATGCGCTGGCGGTGACGCCGGGACGATCTGCGTCCTGAGCCGGGGTCGTCCTGCTTTGCGCGTCGCTTCATCGACGCCATGCAATACGCGCGCACCATCACGCATGCGACAGCACGCCCGCAGCCAGGCTGCGGGCGATGGGCCGGGACTAATGGGTCAGCGGGCTGACGCCGCCGCGCGAGGACACGTCAGTTAGCGGGTGCCGGCACCGGCTGCGGATCGAACACGTAGATCGCCACGCCGCTGGCATGCTTCTGCCTCGGCGAGATGTCCACGCCCACGCCGGCCGACGAGAAGCCACGTCCGCCGATGCGTCCACCGCCTGCACCGACACTGACGCCACCGCCGCCGTAGCCATCGGCAGTGCCCTGGAACAGCACGCCGTTGGCGCCCAGGCTGGCGGCTTCCTTGCGCAGTTTGACGAGCACCGAATTGGTCTTGTTCTGCTCGCCGTAGGTCAGCGCGCCACTGCTGGTCTCCAGGCGCGCGATCTCTTCGAACTTGCCCGGCGGCGGGCCGTAATAGATCTGCACCTGGGCCGGATCGATCGGCGGCCGTGGGGTACCGGTCAGGATGTGCGAGCTGGCGCAACCGGCCAGCAACAGCACCGCGGAGACGATCAGGGCTTTGCGGATCATGGGGCCAACTCCTGTGGAATGACGCCATGCTACGCCCGTCGGGGTGGCGATGGCGTCGTCGCGGTAACCGCTACCTGAACCGTCCGGCAGGCCTGTTGGAGCGCCGGCACCGGGACAGTGCCGGCTCAGCTCATGCCGCCATCGATGCCGATGACCTGGCCATTGATGTAGCCGGCCTGCTCCGAACACAGGAAGGCGACCAGCGCGGCGACCTCATCCGGGCGTCCTGCACGCGCTGCCGGGACGATCTCGCGGACACGTTCGGGCGGGAAGGCTTCGTCGGCCATCGCACCTTCGATGACGCCGGGTGCGACCACGTTGACGGTGATGCCGCGCGAGCCCATCTCACGCGCCAGCGACTTCGACGCGCCATGCAGCCCGGCCTTGGCCGCCGCGTAGTTGGCCTGCCCGCGGTTTCCGAGCACCGCCGCCACCGACGACACGCTGACGATGCGTCCCCAGCGCTTGCGCACCATCGGCAACAGCAGCGGCTGGGTCACGTGGAAGAAACCATGCAACGAGACATCGACGACCCGGTGCCACTGCGCCGCAGTCATGCCGGCCATCACCGCGTCGTCGTGGATGCCGGCATTGTTGACCAGCACCTGCACCGGCCCGGCATCGAGCAGGCGGGCAAGCGCGAGCGCACTGGCCTCGGCATCGGCGACATCGAAGGCCACCGCCTCCGCGCTGCCGCCTGCGGCGACGATGGCATCGACGACCTGCTGCGCGCGGGCAGGCTGGGTGTTGGCATGCACGATGACATGCAGACCATCGGCGGCCAGGCGCCGGCAGATCGCGCCGCCGATGTCGCCGCTGCCGCCGGTGACCAGGGCGCGTTTCGAAAGGGAAGTCGGGTTCATGCCGGCATTGTAGGAGCGGGCCTACCCGCAATGGGAAGTCTCATTCGGAGAACCTGCTCACGACCTGTCGCGAGCGCAGTCAGCTGACGCGCATGCGCTCCATCACCGGGTGCCGTTCCACTGCAGGCTGATCGCGGCGATCGCAGCGATCTCGACGGGGTACCGTGGGGCCATGGGACGGAGGGTCACTGACACGCAGCAACGGTGCGCTCAGCGCGATTGCAGCATCACCATCGCGCGGCCCTCGGCGAGGGTCTGCCGGCGATGCGTCAGCACGAAGCGGTACTGCTGGCTGCGTTCGTCCAGCGCCAGTACCTCGGCCGTGCACTGCAATGCATCTGGCAGGTCGTCGATGCTCGACAGGTGCAGGCGGACATCGCGCAGGGCGACCAGCAGGCCGCCCGACACGGCCGCGCCACGCTGTTCGCCCAGCAGCCCCCCATGCACCGCCATCGCCTGGGCGCCGTACTCGCACAGGTGCACGGCATGCAGGCGGTCGCCGCTGCGCAAGGGATGGGTAGGATCGCGGTGGCCCTGTCCGGCGAGCTGGATCGACTGCGGACCCCAGGCCAGCACCTCGTCCCACAGGCACATCGCGCCCTGGTGCGGGATCAGCGCCTGGATCCGGGCACGATCGATCGCGGCCGTCATGCGCGCGTCTCCGTGGCACCGGATGCGTCCGGCGACGGATGACGCGCGACCAGCAGCGCCAGCACGAAGTTGCACAGCACGCCCAACGCCACGGTGCTGCCGATCGCGCGCAACACCGGGATCGTCGACAACGCCAGCAGGCTGAATACCAGCAGCGTCATCAGGCTGCAGACGATCACCGCATGCAGGGTGCGCAACTGGTCGCGACGATCGTCGCCGGCATGTTCGAAGAACAGGGCGTAGTCGAGTCCGAGGCCGGCGGCGAGGATCAGCGAGATCAGGTGGAACAGCGTCAGCTCGATGCCGAGGCCACGCAGCACGGCCAGGATCAGCAACGTCGTCAGCGCCATCGGCAGCAGCACGCGCCAGACACGGCGCGGCGAGCGCAGCGCGGCCCAGACCGTCGCCAGCAGCAGCACCGCGGACACCGCCAGGGCCAGCAGCACGCGCACGCGGTACTCGGCGACCAGCGACTCCGAGGCCTGCTTCAGGTCCATCAGGCGGGCGCCATGCGCCTGCGCGACCTGCGCCACGGCGTCGACATCGGTCAATCCGGTCAATGACACCAGCGCGGTCGCGTGGCCGCCGCCATCGAGCAGCAACCCTCCAACGGCCGCCGCGAATGGCGTGCCGGCAAGATCCCGCATCCGCAGCGGCTCGGCCTTGCGTGCCTGCTCGACGTCGGCCAGGAACGGCGCGAAGACATCGGCACGGAAGGCCGAGTCGGCGGCCGCCGCATCCAGCGCGTTGCGCAGGTCGTCCGGCGCAGGCAACCGCTGCTGGCGGCTGCGCTGACGGCTTTCGCTGGGCAGGTAGCGCGCGGCAAGGTCGTAACCGTCGAGCGCATCGCGGGCGACCAGCGCCTCCAGCTCGGGCTGCAGGCGTTCGGACATCTGCAGCACGGTATCGACATCGGTCCCCTGCACCGCGATGACGAAACGCACATCCGGCGCGCCGAGCTCGCTGCGCAGTTGCGCATCGCGCGCCAGTGCGGCGGCCGGGACCGGCGTCAGCTTCGACAGGTCGTTCTGCCAGAACGCGCCCGGACGCAGGGCGACAATCGCGAACGCGACCACCGCGAGCACCAGCAGCGACCAGCGCGGACGCGGCAGGCGTTCGATCCAGCGCCAGCATTCGGCCAACCAGCGCGAATCGGCGGGGTCGCGGGCATCGGGATCGATCAGCGCCGGCAACAGGTAGCGCGTGCACAGCGCGGCGGCGGCGAGTGCGGCGATCGTGAAGACGGCCAGCTGGCGCAGGCCATCGACGCCGGAGAACAGGAACGTCAGGTAGGCGATGCACGTGGCGATGACGCCGGTCGCCAGCGTCGGCCACAGCGCGCGCACGTTCTGCCAGGGCGAGATGCCCGAGCGCTGGTGACTGAAGAAGTGGATCGGATAGTCCTGGACCACGCCGATCAGGGTGAAGCCGAACGCGATCGTGATGCCATGCACGCCACCGGAGAACAGCAGCGCGACCGCGGACAGCCCGGCAATGCCGGCACTCGCCAGCGGCAGCACGCCCAGCAGCGGGATCTTCCAGCTGCGGTAGGCCAGCCACAGCAGCAACACCAGGCCCACGGTATCGAGCGTGCCGATCCAGCGCGCCTCGCGCTCGGTGCGGCCGCCGATCTCCACTGCGAAGGCGCCGGGGCCGGTCATCTCCAGCGCGCTGCCGGTGTCGGCGCGGATGCGATCGAAGGCCTGTTCGATCGCATCGACGGCAGCCTGCTGGCCGGTGGGGTCGAACCCGGCCGCGCGCGTTTCGACCAGCAGCAGCGCCTGGGCGCCGGCGCGGTCGAACCAGACCTCGTGCAACTGTTGCGGCGCGTGCGCCGGTTGCCAGGCCTCGGCCAGCGTCAGCATCTCCAGCGTCGGGTCCGAAGGCAGCAAGGGTTCGACCAGGCCGGCGGCCGGCGAGCCCAGGTCCTGCAGGCGCGCATCGAGGGCATCGCGCAGGAAGTCGGCATCCAGCGTTTGCGTGTCGAGCGTCGGCGACAGCAGGTAGCGATAGCTGCGCAGGTGCTCGGGAATGTCGTCGAGCGACGCCGCGCTGCCGTTGGTGACCAGTGCGAAACGTGGATCGGCGGCCAGCGTGTCGCGCAACTGTCGCGACTGCGCGGCCAGCACCGGCCCATCGGCGCCCGACAACGCGAGCAGCAGCAGCCGCGAGCCCGGCCCTTCGCCGAGTTCATCGATCAGCAGTTTCTGCTCCGGTGTCTGCGGATCGGGCATGAAGCGGCGCAGGTCGCCACTGAAATCCAGGCGCTGGCCCAGCCATGCGCCCGCCAGCAGCAGGCCGACCAGCCACAGCAGTGCAAGCAGCAAACGGCGCGATGGCGTCATCAGGACTGTCCGCCGCCGTGGCACAGCACGGCCAACGCGGCGCCGTCGGCATCGGGTGACGCGGCGCGTGCGGCGCCGGCCATCAGGGTGCGCTGCAGCTCGCCCTTGACGGGCCGGGTCTCGATGCAGCGCAGTTCGTCGCCGCGGCCACGCAGGGTGATGTCGCGCAGTTTCGCGGCGATGGCCGCGTCGCGCGGCGCCAGCACCAAGGTCCAGGCCTGCGCATGGCCGCTGGCGCTGACGTGGTACTGCGCACGCAGGGCGGTGTCATCGCCCGACAGCAGGGCGCCGAAGCTCGACTGCAGGCTGGCCAGCTCCGGCGCGCGCGCCAGCGAGAACCGGCGTGGCGCGCGACCGGCACGCGCGATCACCGCTTCGCCGGCACGGATCGTCGTGGTCTCGGCATAGGGCGTACGTACTTCGCGCACCAGCGTGTCGCTGTCGGGGCGGCGATATTCGCCGGCCATGCGCAGCGGCGCCTTCAGCATCGGCGAATCGCGGACTTCCAGGAACGGCGTGCTGTCGGGCGCCGGGCGCGCCAGTCGCGTCAGGATCCAGCCGGCATCAATGCTCTGCTGGGCCGACGCCGCCCGCGGCATCGCCGTCGTGGCGATCGTGGCGACCACCATCGCGAGCAGCAGGGCCGTCGACCGGGTGGCCACGCGCGCCTTCGTCCGTCCGTTCCGCATCGCCATCCGTCCAGAAGTCATAGAAGTTGAACCAGTTGTAAGGGGCCTGCCGCGCATGATGTTCCAGCCGTGCCGCGTAACCCCGGATGAGCGCCGGCAATCCGGTCGCACGCTGCTGGCGCGTCAACTGCACGCCATCGCTGAATGCCTCGAAGATCACGTCGTAGCGGTTGCCGCCGCGGTACAGGCCGAACGCCAGCATCACTGGCACCTTCAGCACCGCCGCCACCAGCCAGGGCGCCTGCGGCAGCGGCGCGGGATGGCCGAGGAACGAGACCTCGACCGAGGGCTGCCCCGGGTAGACGCGATCGACCAGCAGCGCGACCAGCGAGCCTGCCTCGACGGCCTGCTGGATCGCCAGCATCAGCGACGGTCCATCCTGGCCACCATCGATGATGCCCGAGGCGATCGCCGGATCGAGGTCGTCGAGCAACTGGGTCAACGCCGGGTTGTGGCCCTTGTCGAGCACCACCCGGATGTCGGTGGCCGGGCGCCGCCGCGACAGCACGCGCAGCACTTCGAAGCTGCCCAGGTGCGAACCGAACAGCAGCATGCCCTGCCCGCGATCGAGCACCGGCTCGACCAGGTCCAGGCCATGGATGCGGATGTCGAACCTGCGCATGTCGCCCTGCAGCAGGAAGATGCGGTCGAGGATCGTCGAGGCGAACGCATGGATATGCCGGGCGCCATCGCGCAGGCGCGCGGGGCGTCCGAGCGCGCGGGTCAGGAACTGGATCGACGCACGCCGTTCCGGTGCGCGCCGCAGCAGGAAGTACAGCGTGATCGGGTACAGCAACAGCCGCGCGACGGTGCGCCCGCCGTAGCGACCGATGGCACGGATCAGGCCGAGCGCGAAGCGACCGCCGCCCTCCGGACGCTGTTTCCACGATGCCGCGCTCATGCAGGCGCGTCTCCGCCATCGGTGTCCGCAGCGGATACGGTCCCATCCGACACAATGTCTGCGCGCAGGTCATCGCAGGCGACCTCGCCATTGGCTACGCGTTGCCCCGCATGCTCGACGCGGAAGCGCCAGCGCAGGCCGCTCGTGGTGGTGGCCGGCTCGAGTACGATGTCCGCCGGTTGTCCCGGCAACAACGGCTGCAGGAACTTGACCTGCGGCAGGCGCAGCGCCGGAAGGTGTCCATGCAGGGCCTCGATCGCGGCGACCACCTGCTCCAGGATCACCACGCCGGGCACCACCGGCTGTCCCGGGAAATGCCCCGGCAGGCACGGATGCGCGGCATCGATGGTGAAACGGTGGCTGGGCAGGCTCATGCGTCGACATTGTCCCATGCGACGTGCAGCGCGTTGCTCAGAACCTGTTCACGATCTGTCGCGAGCGCAGTCAGATGGCGCGTGGTGGAGCACAGGAAGCGCAGTGTACGTGTGGTACATGAGCATCCCGAGCACCGCACGCGCGTCAGCTGGCAAGCGCAGCAAGATCGTGAGCAGGTTCTCACGACGGCGCGACCGTCAACGCAGGAAATCCCGCCAGAACGCCGGCCCCAGCCCGGCCAGCTTGCGCAGGAAGTCGGGAAAGCTGGCGAACTGTCCCGGGAAGCGGCGCTTGCGCAACTGGAACTCGAAGAAGAAGAAGCCGCCGAGGATGCCGTAGTTGAGCAGGTTGGCGAACCACGACCATTGCGTGGTGGTGATCGAGATCGGCGCATCCACGCCCAGGCTGGCAAGCAGGCCATCGGGCCGCGCGATCAGCGCCAGCAGCAGGTTGGCCACGGTCAGTCCGGCCAGCAGCCAGGCCCAGGCGGCAGTCAGGCCGCGCGTGTAGCTGGCCTGCGCCGGGTCCAGTTGCGCAGGCGCGACGCGATCGAGGCCACAGACGATGCGCGTGATCAACGGCGTGCTGCCCGCGCGCAGGCTGCGCGCGAACATCCAGCCGATCAGGCCGGTGAAGATCGGCGGCGCCAGCAGCAGCGGCAGCGCGCCATGGCCATGGCGGTACAGCCACCAGCTGCCAGCGGCCAGCGGCGGCAGCAGCAGCCAGGCCCACCAGCGGCGGTCCGCCAGCGGCGGCAGCAGCAACATCGCGACCAGGCAGCCCATCGCGGCCAATGCCAGTCCATCGTGATGGCGCGCGCTGGCCAAGTGCGCCAGCAGCGCGTAGCCGACGATCAGCACGACCTGCAGCAGGGCAATCACGGGTCGTGGTCGTCGAGGGTCTGGAACGCGTGGCTTGCCGGTGCGGCTCAGCCTGCGCGGTGCTGCTCGACATGCGCCGACAGCGCGCGCAGCGACGCGAAGATGCGGCGGTTCTCGTCGTTGTCCGAACGCAGCTGGAAGCCGTAGCGCTTGCTGATCGCCAGCGCCAGTTCCAGGGCATCGATCGAATCCAGTCCCAGCCCGGCGTTGAACAGCGGCGCTTCGGGATCGATGGACGCCGGATCGGTGTCGTCCAGGTTCAGGCTTTCGACCAGCAGCGCGGCAAGTTCGAGTTCGGCGGCGGTTTGCGAAGACATGCGGTATTCCGGAAGGGGCGGAGATCGGCCCGGTCGCCCTGACGGTACGGGGCACGGGAGTGGGGCGCAACCTTCGTGCATCCGCCGCCTCCACGCAAGCACGGCCACCGGCGTGTGCAGCCTGAATGCGCGCTGCCTGCGCAGCGTCGCGCGTGCAATCGCAGGGCCTGATCGTCCCGGGGCGCATCGGATTGGCCCAAGCACGGGTGCAGGCCCTAAAATGCGCCGCATGATGGATCGCCGCTCGACATGACCGACACCAATGTTGTGACCGCCCGCGTCGCGGCCGCCTGCCGCACTGTGGGGATCGGGGCCGAGGATGGCTGCCCGCTTGCCTGCCCTTCGCGCGCGCGACCTCTGGCGGCGACACCCGGAGCCCACCGTTGAGCCTGCCGCAGTCGCCCAGCCTGAGCTCGCGCCAGGCCCGGCTGTACGTGGACTATGTCGAGGCGGACGCCCCGGCCGACCTGCTGGCCCGCGATGACGTACTGGCCGTACTGGGCTTCGGCAGCCACGCGCCGCACGACCCGGACCCGCGCTACCTGCGCGTGCCGCTGGAGCCCTACGGCGCATCGCCGTTCGAGGTCTGGCAGGCGAACGGGCCGGTGGAGCACGGCCGCGATGGCGATATCGCCTGGTCCTGCGACGGCGAACTGCAGTTCGGCACGATCGAGGCCGAAGAGCCGCTCGATGGCGACAACACCGATGTCATCGAGGCCGCCCGCCACGCCTATACGCGGATGACCCGCTTCGTCACCAGCAGCGGCTACCCGCACCTGCTGCGGGTCTGGAACTACCTCGACGCGATCACGCTGGGCGATGGCGACGCCGAACGCTACCGGCAGTTCTGCGTCGGCCGCGCGCTTGGCCTGGGTACCTTCGACATCACCGCCCTGCCCGCCGCAACCGCGATCGGGCGCTGCGACCACTCACGCACGGTGCAGGTGTACTGGCTGGCGTCGCGGACGCCGGGCCTGCCGGTCGAGAACCCGCGCCAGGTCAGCGCCTACCGCTACCCGCGCGAGTACGGCCCGCAGTCGCCGAGCTTCGCGCGCGCGATGCTGCCGCCGCCGGGCAGCCGCATGCCGCTGCTGCTGTCGGGCACCGCCGCGATCGTCGGCCATGCCTCGCAGCACGAGGGCGAACTGCTGACCCAGCTCGACGAGACCCTGGCCAACTTCGACGCCCTGCTGACCTCGGCGCGCGCCGGCCGGCCGACCCTGCCCGAGCATTTCGGCCCCGGTTCGCGCCTGAAGGTGTATGTCCGCGATGCCGCCGACCTGCCGATCGTGGCGCAGGCGCTGGACGCCCGGCTGGGACCGTCGGTGCCGAGGATCCTGCTGCACGCGGCGATCTGCCGGCGCGAGCTGGCGGTCGAGATCGACGGCGTCCACGACCGGCGCTGAGAACCTGTACACGATCTTGCTGCGCTCGCGACAGATCGTGAACTGGTTCTGAGCCACTGGGAGAGCGAGACCCGGACGCGTAGCGCGGGCGACCCGTGACCAACGGGCCTTGATCGCCGCCGCCGCGGACGCCATCTTGACGACATCGGGCCGAGCGCCCAACTGACGTGGAGTGCTGCAATGGGATTGATCAGCCTGCTCTGGGGCATCGTGTCGATGCTGTGGATGATCCTTGCGCTGATCCCGTTGCTGGGCTGGGGCAACTGGTTCCTGATCCCGTTCGCCGCCGTGGGCGCGATCATCGCCGCGATCGGCGTCCTGGTGACCTCGCCCGGCCGGCGCGGACGCGCCAAGACCGGCCTGGTGCTCAACGGCCTGGTCATCGTGGTCGCGATCTTCCGCCTGACCCTGGGTGGCGGCCTGATCTGAGGCGGCCCGATCTAAGGCTGCGTGATCTGGGGCAGCATGACCTGAGGCGGCTGGCCCGGCTGGTCCGGGCCGCGCGACATCGGGTCGCAGCCCGGCAGCCCGGCCAGCGGCGTAAAATGCCGGCATGACCCGACTTGATACCCGCATGCGGCGGATGCGCCGCGACGACTTCTCGCGCCGGCTGATGCGCGAGTCCGTGCTGACCGCCAACGACCTGATCTACCCGGTCTTCGTGCACGAGCCCGCCGGCCGCGACACCATCGCCTCGATGCCCGGCGTCGAGCGCCTGTCGATCGACGAGCTGCTGCGCGTGGCCGAGACCGCCGCCGAGCTGCGGATCCCGGCGCTGGCGCTGTTCCCGGTGACCGCGCCGGAGGCCAAGTCCCTCGACGCCCGCGCCGCCTCCGACGACGACGGCCTGTGCCAGCGTGCGATCCGCGCCCTGAAGTCGCGCTTCCCGGAGCTCGGCGTCATCACCGACGTCGCCCTCGATCCGTATACCTCGCATGGCCAGGACGGCCTGATCGACGGCAATGGCTACGTCCTCAACGACGAGACTATCGACGTGCTGGTGCAGCAGGCCCTGTCGCATGCCCGTGCCGGCGCGGATGTCGTCGCGCCCAGCGACATGATGGACGGTCGCATCGGCGCGATCCGCACCGCGCTCGAGGACGCCGGGCACATCCATACCCGCATCCTCGCGTATTCGGCCAAGTACGCCTCCGCGTTCTACGGCCCGTTCCGCGACGCGGTCGGCTCGGCAAGCGCGCTGGGCAAGGCCGACAAGTCGACCTACCAGATGGATCCGGCCAATGGCGACGAAGCCCTGCGCGAGATCGCGCTGGACCTCGACGAAGGCGCCGACATGGTGATGATCAAGCCGGGCATGCCCTACCTCGACATCGTGCGCCGCGTGAAGGATGCGTTCGGCGTGCCGACCTTCGCCTACCAGGTCAGCGGCGAGTACGCGATGCTGAAGGCCGCCGCCGGCAATGGTTGGCTGGACGAGCGCAAGTGCGTGCTGGAGTCGCTGCTGTGCTTCAAGCGCGCAGGCGCCGACGGCGTGCTGACGTATTTCGCGCTGGATGCGGCGCGCTGGCTGCGCGAGCAGTAGCAGATAACTCCCGTTAGACTGGCGCCCATCGGGGCCGCGATCGGACCCGGCCCATCGCTGAGGTCATCCATGTCGCAATCCGCCCGTTTCGCGGTCTTCGGCCACCCCGTCGCGCATTCGCTGTCGCCACGGATCCACGCGGCCTTCGGCCAGCAGACCGGGATCGCGATCGACTACACCGCGATCGATGCGCAGCCCGAGGGCTTCTTCGAGGCCCTGGAACAGTTCGCCGCCAGCGGCGGTGTCGGGGCCAACGTCACCCTGCCGCTGAAGGAATCCGCCTTCTCGCTAGCCGGCTCGGTCACCGACCGCGCGCGCCGCGCCGGGGCCGTCAATACGCTGGCCCGGCTGGGCGAGGGTTGGCATGGCGACAACACCGATGGCGCCGGCTTGGTCCGCGACCTCACCGAACGCCACGGCCTGGACCTGCGCCAGCGCCGGACCCTGCTGATCGGCGCCGGCGGCGCCGCGCGCGGAGTGGCGCCGGCCCTGGTCGATGCCGGCATCGGCGAACTCTATGTCGTCAACCGCACGCCGGCACGCGCCGACGCGCTGGTCGATGCGCTCGGCGAGCCCGGCCGCGTGCATGCCCGCTACCTCGACCAGTTGCACGAACTGGGCGACTTCTCGCTGATCATCAACGCGACGTCGGCCGCGCGCGGCGACCAGTTGCCGAAGCTGCCGATGTCGCTGGTCGGCCCGCGTTGCGCGGCCGTCGATCTCAGCTACGGCGAGGTGGCCGTCCCGTTCCTGGCCTGGGCGCGCGCGCATGGTGCGCAGGTCGCGATCGACGGCCTGGGCATGCTGGTCGAACAGGCGGCCGAGAGCTTCGCCCTGTGGCACGGCGTGCGTCCGCAGACCGACGAGATCCACGCCCAACTGCTGGGCCGCACCGCCGCCCTGGTCACCGCCGACTGACATCGCCACCGCATGCGCGTGCATGCACGAGGACGTACCGATGGACCTGATCCCTGCCCTGCTGCAACAACTGCCTCGCCTGCTGTTGACGCTGATCGCATTGACGGTCGCCATCGTGCTGGTCGTGCAGCGGCGCGCGCAGCTGGGCAGCGCCGGCCGCCTCGGACTGTTGGCCTTCGGCCTGTTGCTGGCCGGCACCCTGCTGCAGACCGCGTTCTATACCCTCCTGCAGACCTTCATCACCACCACGACGGCGACGCAGACGACGTGGATCTTCGCCGCGTCCAGTCTGTTCTTCACGCTGATCGACGCCGCCGCGATCGTGCTGCTGGGCGTCGCGCTCGCGCGCAAGCCGGCGACGCCGCCCAACCCGCCGCATGCAATGTCGTGACGGTTGCGGCGCCTGCTGCATCGCGCCGTCGATCACCTCTCCGATCCCAGGCATGCCGGATGGCAAGCCTGCGGGCGTGCCCTGCGTGCAACTCGATGACGCGCTGCGCTGCCGCCTGTTCGGCAAACCCGAACGGCCTGCCTTCTGCGGTTCGCTGAAGCCGGCGCCGGATCTGTGCGGTGACGGGCGGTGGATGGCGATGCGCCTGATCGGCGCGCTGGAGATCGCGACGCGGCCCTAGCCGGGAGCGGGAGCCGGGAGCGCGACACGTCGACAGCTAAACGCTAAACGCGCAGGCTACGCGCAAGCACTCCCCTACAACACCCCATCGCGCTTGATCGCCAGATACCGCTCCACCAGCGCCCCGGGCAACTGCTCGCAGGTCACGTCCAGCACCGCCACGCGATGATTGCGCAGTGCTTCGTGGGCGACGGCGCGTTGCGCAAGATAGCGCGCGGTCGCGCCGGCGCGCAGGGCGTCGTCGAGCGAATCCACAGGCGCATCCAGCGCATCGTCGAGCGCGCGCTCGCGCAGCGAGGCGACCACGACGACGTGTCGCCGGCGCAGCATCCGCACCGCGACCAGCACATCCTCGATGTCCTCGTCGCGCAGGTTGGTCACCAGCATCAACAGGCCGCGACGGCGCTGGCGCAGCGACAGTTCGGTCGCCGCCGCCAGGTAGTCGGTCGCCACCGCCGACGGCTGCAGGTCGTAACTGGCCCGCAACAGGGTATCGAGTGCGCCCATGCCGCGTTGCGGGGCGACCCAGCGACGCTCGCCGCCCATCGTGTGCAGGCCGACCGCATCGCCCTGGCGCAGCGCGAGATACGACACCAGCAGGCTGGCATTGAGGGCATGGTCGAAATGCGCCAACCCGCCATCGCGCGCGAGCATCCGGCGGCCGGTATCGAGCACGATCAGCAACTGCTGGTTCTTCTCGTCCTGGTACTCGCGCGAGATCAGTTTGCGTGCGCGCGAGCTCGCCTTCCAGTCGATCTGGCGCAGGCTGTCGCCGACGCGGTACTCGCGCATCTGGTGGAAATCGGTGCCCTCGCCGCGACGGCGCTTCAGGTGCGCGCCAACCAGCCGCGACGCCTGTTCGGCACTGAGCAGGGCGAGCCGGGTCAGCGGTGCGAAGTCGGGATACACGCGCAGGCGATGCGGCATGCCGGCGATGCGACGCTGCTGCCACAGCGCCCAGGGTGATTGCAGGCGCAGGTGCACGCCATCGAAGACATGCTCGCCGCGCGCGTCGGGATGCAGGCGATAGCTCACGCTGGATGCAATCCCCGGCACCAGGGTCAGCCGTCGCGGCAGGCCGTCGACGCGCCAGTCGCCGGGATGGCCGTCATGCACGTCGAGCCGCTGCCGATGCGCGCCGGGTTCGAGGTGCAGCACCACCTCGCGCGCCACGCCCAGCGGCAGCGCATCGGGCAGATCGCGGACGACGTCGGGCGTCGCGCGGCGCCACAAACGCCACAGGTCGACCACGACCAGCATGCCGAGCACGGCACCGGCCAGCAGCCACGTCGCCCGCGGCAGCCAGCCGAGGCTGGTGGCGATGCCCGGCAACGCCCACGCGGCCAGCAGCGCCACCAGCCAGGGTGATGGACGCGGCAGCAGGCGTGGCGGAGGCGCGGCGGCAGTCACTGGCGCGGCGCTTCCACCTTCGCCAGCAGCGCCTGCAGCACCTGGTCGCTGTCCTGGCCTTCGATCTGCAGTTCCGGTGCCAGCGAGATGCGATGCCGCAATGCCGGCCGGGTGATGTCGCGGATGTCGTCGGGAGTGACGAAATCGCGACCGGCCAGCACCGCCTGGGCGCGGGCGGCCCGCACCAGCGCGAGGCTGCCGCGCGGGCCGGCCCCGAGGGCGATGCCCGGCCACTGGCGTGTCGCCGAGGCGATGCGCACGGCGTAGTCGATGACCTCGGCGTCGACGGTCGTGGCGGCGGTGCCCTGCTGCAACGCGACGATCTCGCCCGGCTGCAGCACCACCTGCAGTTGCGACAGGTCGAAATCGGCGGCGACCTTGCCGCTGCTGATCGCGGTGACCATCGCGACCTCGTCGGCGTGCTGCGGGTAGTCGATCAGCACCTTCAGCAGGAAGCGGTCGAGCTGCGCCTCGGGCAATGGATACGTGCCCTCCTGCTCGACCGGGTTCTGCGTCGCCAACGTCATGAACGGAGGCGGCAGCTCGAAGCTGTGGCCTTCGATCGTGACCTGCTGTTCCTGCATGGCTTCCAGCAGCGCCGACTGGGTCTTGGCCGGCGCCCGGTTGATCTCGTCGGCAAGCAACAGGTTGGTGAAGATCGGTCCGCGACGGACCACGAACGTCTCGCTGCGGGTGTCCCATACGGCGTGGCCGCAGACGTCGCTGGGCATCAGGTCCGGGGTGAACTGCACGCGTGCATAGCCGCAACCGAGCACGCTCGACAGCGCGCGCACCAGCAGCGTCTTGCCCAGGCCCGGCACGCCCTCGATCAGCACGTGGCCGCCCGCCAGCAGCGCGACCATGATCTGGTCGAGCACGCCGGGCTGTCCGATGAAGGCCTTGGAGACTTCGTCGCGGACAGCCGCGACGCGCGCGACCAGGGCCTCGCCGCTGATCGCGGCCAGCGGGGCGTCGTGTTCGCCAAGCAGGGGTTCGTGCGTGCTGGTTGTGGTCATAGCCGGTTTCTCATCTCGATCAGTCGGGCAATGCGCAGCCGGAAGTCGGCGGCATCATGGGGACGCGGGGAACGCAGGGCATGCGAGACATCGCGCGCGGACAGCGTGCCCAGAAGCGCGGCAATGGCCTCGGCCTGGGACTCGCCTTCGAGGGACGCCGCGACGGGATCGCGGCGGCGCAGGCGTTGCAGGAAAGCGTCGCGGGCGGCAGCGTGCAGGTGGCCGGCCTGGCCGTAGCGATACAGGTGCTCGCCGCTGGCCTGCACGTGTTCGAGCAGGGCGCGGCGCGCCAGTGCCGGCGTCGGCTGCAATGGTCCGAAACGCTGCGTGCGCATCCACAGCCACGCCACCAGCGCGAGCAGCAATGGCAGCCAGACCATCCACGCGCGCTCCAGCAGCAGCCGCCACAGCGGCGGCATGCGGGTGGCGTAGACCAGGTGGACCGTGCCCTGCCCGTAGTTCGGCGCCAGCAACTGCCGGGCCAGGGCGGCGTGCGGCGCCTCGTTGAGGCTGTCGTTGAGCATGAAGTCCATCGACGCGACGACATCGACGGTGCCCTTGCCGCGCTGCAGGCGCGCCAGCACGAAACCGTCGGCGAAATCGCCCCAGGCGATCCCGGGCTCGTCGTCCGGAAGCGAGAAGCGGGTGGCGCCGCAGAACTCGACATGGGCCTCCTCGCCGGGCATCCGGTACGACAGGCAGCCCGCGGCGTCCTCGTACAACGCCACGCCCAATCGCTGCAGCAGCTCCCATTCGCGCGGCACGCCCAAACGGCCGGATACGCGCGGCGTGGTCACCAGCAGGTGGCCGCCCGCATCGACCCAGTCCAGCAGCCCGTCGACATCGACGATCGACAGGCCACGCGTATCGCTGAGGATGACGAGGGTGTCGCGTTGCGCCGGCACGATCTCCTGCAGTTGCAGGCGTTGCCGCGACTGCGCCGGCACGCCATCGGCGCGCAGCGCTTCGCGCAGCAGGTACAGCGGGTTGTAGGCGGCCTCGCCGCGTGCCGGCAGGTCGACCTCGCGATCGACCCGCTCGTGCGTATGCAACCACCACGCGACCATCGCACCGGAGACCGCCAGTCCCAGTAACAGCATGCCCAGGCGCAATCCCCAGCCCACCCGTCCACGCGTAGCGGCGGCAACGGCACTCATCGCAGCCACCCGAAGCGCTGCGATGCGTCGCCCAGCAATTGCTCGAACGCCGTCTCATCCGGCAACCGCTGCGCATACGCCGCGTACTGCCAGGTCCGCACGACGCGCGCGAACACATCGCGATCGGCAGGATCGGGCAAGCGTCGCGACAGCCGCAGGCACTCGGCCTCGGTCGCACCGGGCACCGGCGTGACCTGCAGGCGTTCGGCCATCGCCGCGACGCTGCCGCGATACAGCAATGCCAGCGCGCGGCGCGGCCGTCCCTCGCGCCACAGCCGCCGGGCCTGCGTCGCGAGGTCGGGGGGCAGCGGCTCGTCGGGCGGCATCGGCGACGACACGATCTCGCTGTCCTTCGGCAACGGCGCCGCCCATCCCCGCATCCAAGGCCACCAGCGGCGCGCGGTCAGCGCCAGGACCAGCACCAATACCGCGACGACGAACCACAGGCCGAACTCGCCGACCAGCGCGAACAACCGCGCCAGCCCCGGCAGCGCCGCCGGTGGCGTATCGGCCCGCTCGGTCCTGTCGCGGCGCTGCCAGACCTTGTCGGTGCGCTTGTGGTCGAGCAGCGGATCCTTGGCGGCCTTGGCGACGGCACGCGCGAAGCCGCGCGAATCGACCACGTTGTCCTCGCCGAAGACCTCGCCCAGCGTGTCCTGCCCGGTGGTGTCGGGCGCCTGCTGCAACCCGGCCTGGTCGACATGCTGGGCGGGGACCGGCGGTGGTGCTTCGTGGTGGCGCGAGGATTGCGCCTGCGCGGGCGACAGCAGCGGCCACGCAAGCACCAGCAACCACGTGGCCGCCAGCGGTGCGATCCGCGCGCGCAACTTGCGCAGCACGATCTCGATGTCCCAGGCCTCGAGCTGTACACGGCGATTGAGGTACAGGCCGAAGCCCGCGCCGACGAAGAACGGCTCGATCGCCGAGACCCCGAGCCAGACCACCAGGTTGAGCACCAGTTGCGCCCAGCGCGGCGGCGCATCGGTCATCAGCGTCCAGACCGCACGCGCCGACTCCGACAGCAGCTCGGTCGGCACGAACAGCAGCACCAGCGAGATGCACGACGCCGCCAGGATCGCGATGAAGGCCTGGCAGCTGACCGTCAGCACGAACGCATGCCCGATGACGCCATGGCCGATGACTTTCCGCCGCGCGTTCGCCGCCTCGGCGCTGCCGCCTTCAAGCAGGTCCACCGGCAAGGTCAGCGAGCGCCATGGGCTCAGGCGCCGCCACAGCAGATAGCCCCACATCGGACGCCATCCCCAATACCGCATCGCCTGCAAGGTCGTGAGCGCCGTCGGTGAGGCGCCGAACACCGCGCGCGACAGCACGAACAACACGATGCGATCGAACAGCGGCGTGATCCACCACATCAGCAGCAGGGCCAGCCACAGCACGTCGCCCCACCAGGCCAGTGCGTTGACGACCGCGAACACAGGCAGGGTCGATGCGAACCAGGCCTTCCACAACGGCGACGCCTGCTGGCGCACCAGCGCGGTGCCGAGTTCGACCGCTTCCCACGGCGAGCGCGGGCGCAGGACGACCCGCAGGGCCTCAGGACGCATCGCGCACCGCCCCCCGGCCGCCCAGCGCCAGCCATGCCAGCACCAGCAGCCACAGCGCACCGCCGACGCCGAACTTCACGCCGGCTGGGATCGACTGGATCGACGACCAGAACGCCTCGACGAACGCGGCGAACAGCAGCATCAGCAGGATGCCGATGCACAGCCGCGCGCCAACGCGGCCGGCCTCGCGCAGCGCATCGGCGCGGCGCAGCCGGCCGGGCGAGACCAGGGCCAGGCCAAGCCGCAGGCCGGCGGCGCCGGCGATCACGATCGCGACCAGTTCGGGCGCGGAGTGCCCGGCCACGAAGCGCCAGAACGGATCGCCATGGCCGATGCCCTGCAGGTGCGCGGCGATCACGCCGAAGAACACGCCATTGAACGCGAGCACGACCATCGTGCCGACGCCGGCCAGCAGTCCGCTTGCGAAGGTGCGGAAGCCGATGCTGATGTTGTTGTAGATGTAGTGGCCGAACATCCGCATGTCGTCCCCGCTCTCGCGGCCCAGCGCGTGGCGGCTGTCGGCCGGGTCGTACATGCTTTCGAACTGCGCCAGTTGCGCCTGGTCGAACACGCTGTAGGCCAGTTCCGGCCAGCGCATCACCACCGCGAACATCGCGACCATCGGCCCGGCGAACAGCAACGCCGACAGCCACAGGCAACCGCGCTGCGCGCGTACCAGACGCGGAAAATCGGCCATCACGAACTGCAGCGCGCGTCGCCATGGCGGCGGTGGCGCGCGATAGAGCACGTCGTGGCCACGCTGCATCAGGGCCTGCAACCGGCCGGTGACCAGCGGGCTGTAGCCGCGACCGCGCGCCAGTGCGAGCTGGTGGCACAGGCGGCGATAGCGCGACGGCATGTCCTCGTCGCGCAGTCCGTCCCAGCCGCGCGACAGGCGCGCACGTCGCACGTTGCCGCCGCGCTGGTCGAGCCATTGTTCGAAGGCCTGCCACTCGGCCTCGTAGCGGGCGACGAACGCGTCCTGCCTCACGTACGCCGTCCGAGCAACCAGTGGGCGACACCCGCCAGCGCAGCGGCACCCGCCTGGCCACGCAGCCCGGTGACCGGCGCGGCGAGATCGGCCAGTTCCTGCTGGCGTTGCGGCGTCAGCGCAGCGGCACGTTCGGCGAAGGCGATCACCGCCACCTGTTCGTCGAGGCGTAGTGCCAGCGCCGGGGCGCGCGCCGCTTCGGCGGTCCCGCTGCCCTGTGGCGTCTCGCGCGGCGCATGCACGACCATCGTGCCGGCGACCATGTCGCCGAGCCGGCGCCCCCAGGGGTCGAGCAGGCTGGCCGACAGGCCCAGCGCATAGCCGAGCGGCAGCATGTCGGCGGTCCGCATCAGGTTGCGCAGGAAGGCCGCCATCCAGCCGATCGGCGCGCCGTTGGACGAGATCACCCGCAGCGCCAGCGCGCGCTTGCCCGGCGTCTGGCCATCCATCATCGCCTCGAACACCACCGGGTAGGCCCAAGTCACCAGGAACATCAGGATCAGGTGCAGGCCCTGCCCGAAACCACCGAGCACGCCGAGCACCAGCGCGGTCACCAGTACCAGTGCGAAACGGATCGCCAGGTCGATCAACCAGGCCAGCGCCCGCGGGAAGGGTCCGGCCGCAGGCAGCCGCAACGCCACGCCTTCGGGGGTATGGACCTCGCGAACGGTATCGAGCATCAGGCGGCCGGTCCGATGCCGGCAACGATCGCTGCGATCATGGGCGACGGCCGTCGGGGCGATGGTCGCAGGCGCGCGCACCTTCGGGGCGAGGACGTGCCGACGCCGACGATGCGGCCGCCTGCGCTGCAGCGCAGCCACAGCCGGATGCCGCCCCGATCCCTCGTCGCTGCTTCCCGCTTGGATCCCACTGATGGCTCAACATCGCGCCGGCCCCCTTCATGGCGCCACTGTAACGCGTGGATGCGGGCATGGCGCCCGCGGCGGGATGGCAAACGATCGTCTTGAAGTTGCCAGCCCGGCCAGGCGATCAGAACTTGCCGCTGGCCAGGTACTCGTCCTTCAGCCGCACATAGTGCGCGGCGCTGTAATACAGGCCTTCGATCTGCGCGTCGGTCAGCTTGCGCACGAAGCGGCCGGGATTGCCGAGCCACAGCTCACCTTCGCCCACGACCTTGCCCGGCGCGATCAGCGCACCAGCGCCGACGAAGCCGTGCTTCTTGACGACCGCGCCATCGAGCACCAGCGCGCCCATGCCGATCAGCGACGCGTCCTCGATGCGGCAGGCGTGGATGACCGCCTTGTGGCCCACGGTGACGTCCTCGCCGATCACGGTCGAGAAGCCGCCGAGCTTGGCATGCGGTCCGTCATGGCTGACATGCACCACCACGCCGTCCTGCAGGTTGCTGCGCGCGCCGATGCGGATGTAGTTGACGTCGCCGCGGACGACGGTCATCGGCCAGATCGACACGTCGTCTGCCAGCTCGACATCGCCGATCACGGTGGAGGACGGATCGATGTAGACGCGTTCGCCCACCAGGGGCAGCTTGTCGCGGTAAGGGCGGATCAGTGTGCTCATCCTGCGATTTTAACGCCCCGCGCAGGCCTGCGGGTCATTCCCCTGCAGGTCGGTCGCCCGCGCGCGCTGGGTATAGTGGCCGCCATGGACAAGCCCGCCGCGCCGCCCTCGCCCACGTCGCCACCCGACGCCGCCACCGGTGATGCCGGCACGCTGGCCCGACTTCCGTCAACGCTGGCCCGGTTGCGCGATGCCTGGCAGGCGGCCAAGCCCGACCGTGCCCAGCGCCACGACGACCTGACCCGGCTGCGCGCGGCACTGGCCTCGCGACTGGAGGCCATGGCCGCGGCGATCGCCGCCGACTTCGGCCACCGCTCGCGCCACGAGTCGCTGATCGCCGACGGCATGACCGTGCTCAACGAGATCGACCACCTGCGCCGCCACCTGCGCCGCTGGATGGCGCCGCGCCGGGTCGGCGTCGGCTGGCGGTTCTGGCCGGCCCGTGCCGAGCTGCGGTCGGTGCCGGTGGGTGTGGTCGGCGTGATCTCACCGTGGAACTACCCGGTCAACCTGGCCCTGATCCCGCTGGCGACCGCGATCGCCGCCGGCAACCACGTGCTGCTCAAGCCCTCCGAGCACACGCCGCGCACCACTGCGTTCCTGCGCGAGCTGCTGGCCGAGGTCTTCCCGGACGACCGCGTGGCCGTGGTCAGCGGTGGCGCCGAGGTCGCGGCGGCCGTCGCCGCGTTGCCGCTGGACCACCTGGTGTTCACCGGCTCGACCGCGGTAGGCCGCAAGGTCATGGCCGCCGCGGCCGCCCAGCTGACGCCGCTGACACTGGAGCTGGGCGGCAAGTCGCCGGCGATCATCGCCGCCGACTATCCGATCGCGCAGGCGGCGGCACGGCTGGCGACCGGCAAGTGGTTCAACGGCGGCCAGACCTGCATTGCCCCCGACTACATCCTCGTCGACGCCGCCAGGCGCGACGCGCTGGTCGACGCGCTGCGCGCGCAGGTGCAGGCGCGCTATGCCGGCTTCGCCGATCGCGCCGACTACACCTGCATCATCAACGACCGCCAGTTGCAGCGCCTGCAGGCGCATGTCGACGACGCGCGCGCACGCGGCCTGACGGTGATCGAGCTTGCGCCCGGCGATCACGCCGCGACTGCCGGCACGCGGTTCTTCCCGCCGGTGCTGGTACTCGATCCCGGCGACGACGCCAGCGTGATGCAGGAAGAGATCTTCGGCCCGATCCTGCCGATCAAGTCGTACCGCGCGATCGACGACGCCATCGCCTACGTCAACGCGCACGACCGGCCGCTGGCCCTGTATCCCTTCAGCCACCAGCACGCGACGGTCGAGGCGATCCTGCAACGGACGCTGGCCGGCGGCATCACCGTCAACGACACCCTGCTGCATTTCGGCATCAACCATCTGCCGTTCGGCGGCATCGGCGCCAGCGGCATGGGCGCGTACCACGGCCGCGCCGGCTTTGATGCGATGAGCAAGGCGCTGCCAATCCTGTGGCAGTCGCGCATCGCCGGCAGCGACCTGCTGAAACCGCCGTATTCGCGGATCGAGCGCGTCATGCGCATGTTGGTGCGCTGAGCGCGCCCCTGCGAGACGACGCGCACCGGCCTAGCGACGCACGGCCTCCACCCGGACGCTGCCGTTGCCATCACGCACCAACTGCACCGGCAACGCCTGCGGCAACGCATCGACGAAGGCCGCCGGATCGTCGAGCGGAAAACTGCCGGTCAGGCGCAATGCCTGCAGGGCCGGCGTCGGCGCCAGTTCCAGCGGTTGCGGCAGGTAGGCATTCCACCTCGCGATGACGTCGGGCAGCGGGGTATCGTCGAACACCAGCCAGCCCTGGCGCCAGGCGCCAACGTCATCGGCCGGCAGGCGTCCAAGACGCACGGCGCGGCCCTGGCCGACGGCCAGCTTCTGCCCCGGCAGCACCGCGATGGCGCGATCGGTGGGACAAGGCTCGTCCGCCGCAAGGTCGAGGCCGGCACCGGGACACACCTCGACGCGCCCGTGGGCCACCGCGACATGCAGGGCGTCGCCGTCGAGGCGCACATCGAAGGCGGTGCCGAGCACGCGGACCCTGCCGGCCGGCGTCTCGACGATGAACGGTCGTTGCGGATCCGGCCTGACGTCGAGATAGGCGCCGCCACGCTCCAGGCGCACCTGCCTGTAGTCGCGGTAGTAGGCCACCTGCGTGCGGCTTCGCGCGTCCAGCGACAACCGCGTGCCGTCGGGCAATGCATGGTCCAGCGATGGCTCGACCGTGGTCGCCAGCGAGGATTCGCTCAACGGCTGCTGCCATTGCAACCACAACACCAGCGCGCCGGACGCCAATGCGGCAGCGATGCCCAGTCCGGCCACGATGCGCTGACGACGGCGGCGTTCGGACGACGGCGGAAGCGCCATGCGCATGTCCCAGTACTCCGGATCGCTGGCCCGCCACAGCCTGTCGGCGGCGTGCCATGCCGCTTCGTGCTGCGGGTCCGCGTCGCGCCAGGCGCGGGCCTGGACACCGACCTCGCGTGCCGTCGCCGCGTCGCCGCCACGTTGCCGGGCGATCAGCGTCAAGGCCTGTTCGATCAGGGCCGCAGCGCCTCCGCCGATGGAGACCTCGTTGCGCGCTTGTCCTTGCGTCATGGTGCGTCTCCTCCTTCCAGCCCCGCCAGGTCGAGCACGGCACGGACCACGTGCTTTTCCACCGCCACCGCGCTGATCCCGAGATGCGCGCCGGCTTCGGCGTGGGTATAGCCGTACATGCGAACCAGGATGAACACCTCGCGGCGCTTGCGCGGCATGCGCTTGAGCCGCAGCAGCAACCGGTCCAGTTGCTGGCGCGCGATCGCGTTGCGCTCCAGCGATGGCACGTCCCCAGGCCATGACTCTTCCAGCGCTTCGATCATCCGCGCTT
Organism: Luteimonas sp. RIT-PG2_3; assembly: GCF_054902115.1. Taxonomy (NCBI): domain Bacteria; kingdom Pseudomonadati; phylum Pseudomonadota; class Gammaproteobacteria; order Lysobacterales; family Lysobacteraceae; genus Luteimonas; species Luteimonas sp. RIT-PG2_3. The sequence goes on from NZ_JBUBPF010000001.1 coordinate 68,035, forward strand.
CCGCCTGGTGCCGGCGCGCGTTCTCGATGGCCAGGCGCTTGCCCGTTTGATACAGCAGCGCGCGAGGCTCACGGATCTCGATACCGCGATACTCCAGCGACAACACCCGCGCATAACTCTCCTGCACCAGGTCTGCCGCGCGATCGCGGTTGGACAAGGACCTCAGGAAGAAGTGGTAGAGCTCTTGGTAGTAGCGCTCGAACATCAGGGCTCCAGCGGATTCGGCATCGTGCTGCGTGCCGATCAGCATCGGCATGCGCCGCGATCGGTGCATCCTCTGGATCATATAGGGGCGTCGCGCCTGCCGCGGATAGGTAGAACTCCCTGTTTTGAACGACGATGCAGGCCAAGGGCCGCGCAAAGATCCGATGCGCGGGCAGCCGTCTGCGTGCGCGCCGCCAGCGGCGGCGCGCACGTCGAAGACCCTGGCTGAACGGCCGCCGGTTAGAAGCGCCCTCGTAGAGACAGCGTGAGGCTGCGCGGCGTACCGACGATGTTCTGCCGGTTGAGATCACCGGTCGGCTGCCAGTACGTCCGGTCGGTCAGGTTGTCGCCATACAGCGACAGCGTCCAGCTGTCGTTGAGCTGGTACTGCACCGAGGCATTCCACAGCGCCATGCCGCCGTAGCGATAGATGCCGTAGTAGCTCTCGCTCTGCGCGACGACGCCGACATTGAACGTGACCGGCGACCACTTGCCCGGCAGGCGATAGGTACTCCACAGTTTGAGCTGGTGTTCCGGCGTGCGGCCCAGCGTGGCCGCGCCGCTCGGATTGCCCGAGTAGCTGGTCTCGGTATAGGTATAGCCACCGAACAGCTGCCAACCCGGAACGATCATCCCTGACATTTCAAGATCCAGGCCCTCGACGGTGATCTGGCCGCGCTGGATGTAGCAACATCTCGATCCGTCCTCGGGGTTGGTGACGGCCACGTAGTCGGGATCGGCAACGCCCTGTCCATCGCGCGTCAGCCGGTAGATCGAGGCAGCGGCGGTGACGCCGCGGAACACGTCGCCCTTGATGCCCAGTTCGAGATTGTCACCGACGATCGGCGTCAGCGGACTGCTGCCGGGCGGCGGTCCGTAGAGCAGATCTCCCTGCGCCTTGAAGGTCTCGCCGTAGCTTGCGTACATGGTCCAGCGGTCGGACAGCGTGTAGCTCAATGCTGCGCTGGGGATGAATTCCTTTTCCTCGTAGTTCAGGTAGCTGCTGGTACCCGTCACTAGGTTTCGGAACTGATGGTCGTAGTTGAAGCGGCCGTAGCGGCCGCCCAGGGTCAGGCGCAGGGGTTCCGCGAGCTGGATGCCGACGGTCGCATAGAGGCCGCGTTGCGAGCGCTTGTAGACCGGGTAATCCGAGGTCAACGTGGTCTCGGGCGCGGCGAAGTACGGGTTGTAGTCGAAGTAGTTGATGCCTACGGCATTGGCATACTCGAAGCCCGGCACCGCGTAACCACGTTGGCCGCTGTTGTCGAGCTCGTTGTAGTCGGTGCCGACGGTATAGCTGTGGGTCTTTCCGAACAGGTCGAATTTGCCGCTGGCCGACAGGTCGGCCATGCGCTGCACCGGCTTGTAGTCCGCGCGCGAACCATAGATCCGCGAACCCGCCAGCGTCGTCGGATTAACTGCGCCGTAGATCGTGGCATAGAACAGGTCGCTCTCCTGCTCGATCTGGTTGACGTTGAGGCGCAGCGTGCCGGTGTCACCGTACTTCTGCTCGACACGGGCGAAGACTTCCTTGGTCTCAAAGTTCCAGTGCGCCCACGGCGGCGCGGTGCTGAAGCTGCGCGGCAGGTCGAGCAGCGTGCCATCGGTATAACGCGGAAGACCGCCCCAGGCCGGGAAGCCCTCGTCGTCGCGCTTCTCGTAGGATGCGCCCAGCGCCAGCAACGTCGTATCGGTGGCGTCGAACTCGAGGGTGCCGTAGAGGATCTTCTTGGCGGTGGTGTAGCGGTCCTGGTGGTAGCCGCGATCCATCCACGACACCACGGCACGTCCGCGCAGGCGTCCGTCCAGGGCCAGGGGGCCGCTGGCATCGAAGGTCGCGCGATAGTTGTCCCAGGTACCGGCGGACAGATCGATCTTCAGCGACTTGGTCCGCGTGGGACGCTTGCGTACCAGGTTGATCACGCCGCCCGGCTCACCGGCACCCGAGTACATGCCATCGACGCCACGCAGCATCTCGACGCGTTCGATCGTCGCAGTGTCCGGCGTGTAGTAGAAGCCGGCACCACCGGTGTAGGCCGGCGCGCCACCGTCGAACTGGATAGTCTCGAGGCGGATGCCACGCGAGTAGTAGAAGGTTTCCAGCGGATTGAAGGCCCCCACGGTGACGCCCGTGGTCTGGATCAGCACCTCCTGCAGCGATGTCAGGTTCTGCGCCTCGATGCGCTCACCGGTCATGATGGTGACCGACTTGGGAACCTCACGCAGGGTCTGCTCGGACTTGCCGCCGATGCTCACGCTTTCTTCCATCGTCGCGAACACGTTGACGCTGTCCAGGGTCGAAATACGTTCCGCACTGGCGGCGTCCTCGACGGCCTCCGGAGATGACGCGGAACGCGTCTGGTCCTGTGCAAACGCGGGAAGCATGCTGGCGGCAGCCAACGCGATGGCACAGGCCACGGCGATGGGAGTGTGGGCGCCATGCCCTTGGATCTGTTGCATTGACACGGTGGGGGTCCCCTATCGGATGATTGGTTGCAGACAGGGGATGCGCCAGCGGCGCCGGACCGGACAATTATTTTCGCTGCGGCCCCGGGGACCGGCGACCCAAGAACAGCAACCGGCTACCAGCGACCGGACAGGGTCGCCAGCCACATGCGTGGAGACCCGCGGACGTTCTGGTTGTTCAGCGTGCCGGTCGACTGCCAGTAGCGCTTGTCGGTGAGGTTGTCGCCCGACAGGCTCAGCGACCAGTGCGGGTCGATCTCGAAGCGCAGCGCCGCATTCCACAGGGTCATCCCGCCGTACGGCACCACGTACGCGGTGTCGCTTTGTGCGATGACGCCACCGTTGAGCGTCCAGCGCGACAGCGCGCCCGGCAGCCGGTAGCTGGTCCACAGCTTGAGCTGATGTCGCGGCGTGCGCCCCAGCGTGGCGACGACGCTGGAGATGCCGTCGGTCGAGGCCGTGATGTAGGTATAACCGCCAAACAGCAGCCAGCCCGGCGCAATGGCGCCGGAGAGTTCGGCGTCGACCCCGAGCACTTCCACTTCACCTTGGGCGACATAGCAACAGACCGAACCGTTCTGGTCGTCGATGACGAAGCCGGGATACCGCGGATCCGGATTCCCCTGCCCGTTGCGTGTCAGCCGATAGACCGCCAGCGCTGCGGTCATCCCGGCGAACACGTCACCCTTCAGCCCCAGCTCGAGACTGTCGCCCTGCATCGGGGCCAGCGACCTGCCGGGCAGCGGCCCTTCCAGCAAATGCGATTGCGGCTTGAAGGTCTCGCCGTAGCTGAGGTAGGTCGTCCAGTGTCCGGACAGGTCGTAACTCAGTGCAGCGCTGGGAATGAAGCGGGTGTCGTCGAACGCCTGCACGCTCGCGTCGCCCGCCTCAGTCCGATAGACCTGTCGGTAGCGGTAGCGGCCCAGCCGGCCGCTGACGATCAGGCGCAGCGGGTCGGACAGCTGCAGCTTCAATGCGCCGTAGTAACCCTGCTGCGACTGTTCCAGCGTGGGATAGCGGCCAACGACATGCGAGGCGGGTTCGGCGATCGAGGCCGGATCGAAACTGGCGTAATCCAGCGGCATCGCATCGGCATAGCCGAGTCCCTCCAGCCCGTATTGTGTCTGGCCTGCGCCATCGAGCGTGGAAGCGTCGGCACCGACCGTGTAGCGGTGGCTGCGCCCGAACCACGCGAAGCCACCGCTGGCTGACAGATCCGCCAGGCGCTGCACGGGGACGTTGTGGACCTCGGTGCCGTAGAAAATGGCGCCCGTGCCGGTGGCCCGGTCCACCGCGCCCCAAGCCAGCGCCTGCTTGATCCGGGTGTCCTGCGCGATCCGCGCTAGGTTCAACTGCACGTTGCCGCTCTGCCCGTAGTGCTGGTCCAGCGTGGCGAACCACTCGCTGGTCCGCGTGTGCCAGCGGGACCAGTCGGGCGCGATGCTGTAGCCGCGCGGCAGGTCCAGCGCGCCGCCGTCGCTGTAGCGCGAGATCCCCGACCAACTCGAATATCCATCATCCTCGCGCCGCTCGTGCAGCGCGCCCAGGGTCACACGCGTGGTTTCGCCGGCGTCGAATTCGAGCACCCCATAGGCCACCTGCTTGGCGCTGACATAGCGGTCCTGCCAGTAGCGCCGATCGGTCTGCGACGCGACCGCGCGGCCACGCAGCCGGCCTTCCAGGGCAAGCGGTGCGGAGACATCCAGCGTCGCCCGGCGGTGGTTCCAGTCGCCGACCGACAGGTCGAGATCGACGGCCCGTTCATGGCCCGGCCGCTTGCGCACGAGGTTGATGACGCCGCCCGGCTCACCGGCACCGGAATACACACCATCCACGCCACGAAGTAGCTCGACGCGATCCAGGGTCGCGGTATCGGGCGTGTAGTTGAAGCCCAGGCCACCCACGTAAGCCGGTGCACCACCGTCGAACTGATAGGTCTGCAGGCGCATGCCGCGCGCGTAGTAGTACGTGTCCAGTGGCGAGAATGCACCGGCGCTGACGCCGGTCGCCTGCAGCAGCACCTCCTGCAGCGTTCCCAGGTGCTGCATCTCGATACGCTCGCGGGTCATGATCGACACCGACTTGGGGATCTCCCGCAACAACTGCCCGGACTTGCCGCCGACCTGCGCGCTGCCAGGCAGTTCGGCATGCTGATGGGTCCCGGCGAACATGGAGGCATCCACGCCGGCCAGGGTCGGAATCGTGTCGCCCTGCGCATCTGCCGTCGCAGTCGCCGCTGGCGATCCCCTGATCACGTACCCACCCCCGACCTGTTCGACGGCTACCAGCCCCGTGCCCTGCAGCAGCCGCTCCAGGGCCTGCGTCAATGTCAGCCGGCCGTTCAGCGCGGACGCGGAGTGCCCCGCGACCAGGTCCGCATCGACCGAGATCGCCACGCCGGCCTGCCGTGCGAGGGCATTGATCGATCGCCCCAGCGGTTGCGCCGGCAGGTCGATGATCGCCACGGGCATGGCGTTCCCATGCTGCGCGGCCATCGTCGGCGCGTGCACGCCCGAGGCCAGTGCAAGCACGCAGGCCAGCAGCGCCCTCAGGTGCACGCACGATGGCCCGCGCCGGACGCAGGCTTCGAAGATCGGAGCATGTTTCGAAAAAAAGCCAGGGGCATTCATGGGGAGATGCGTCATCGACCGGATACCGGACAAAAACTCCCTGGCTGCCAGGCTCGGTACCGTGTAAGGGCAACTGACGCTAGCCTCGATGATGCCAGTATTCCGGCCGGGGACAAGCCTTCGATGGGCGAATGCGACCGCAGGCCGCCTGTTGTGGCATGGCCGTCATCCCCAGGCAGGCCTCAGCGCCCCCGGTCGCGTGCGACCTATCTGTCCTGTCGCGTCGCCGCCTCGGACCAGAACGCACGCATCTGCGCACGCGGGTCGTGCTCCACGCGCGCGCCGGTATCGAAGATCCGGGTCGCACGCGTGGTGGTCTCGAACAGGGGCCAGTCGCTCGACGGCGTCGCCGGACGCCCGGTCGCGGCGAACGCGACCAGCGCCGTCGACAGTTGCGCGCACATCGCCGCGCCTTCGCCCGCGCCGGCACCCACGATCGGATCGCGCGCGTTGTTGAACATCGCGGGCACGTCGATGAAATGCACGGCGCCGTACTGGCCGTCGTAGGCCGGCGATGGCCAACGCCACAACGCCATGTGGACGGGTGCGCCCTGGCCTGCACGGGCCTCGGCCTGCGTCAGCGCCGGCAGCCGGTAGTTGATGTCCGAATCGATCTGCGCGCGGATCAGGTACGGCGACTTGCCTGGCGCGAGATCGCGATACATCGCCAGCGCCTGCGATGCGTCGTCCGGAAAATCTTCGTCCAGCGACTGCCGCAACTGCGCGTCCGTCATCGCGAAGTCGGCGCTGAACATCGCCGCGTCCTCGAGCGTCGACGAGATGATCAACGGGACGCCAGCACTCGCCGCAGGCGCCGTGGCATCGAAGGGATGGCGCGGCAGGCCTGCCTCGCCGACGAAGGGCGCGAACCGGCCATTACCGGCGCCACCGAGCGCCAGCACCACGTCCTGCCACGGCCGCGCCTGCAGCCGCTGCAACTGGCCGGGAGCCAGCTGCAGTGCCTGCAGCAGCGCCGCGGCGGCCTGGGTCGCCTTGGCGGAGGTGCCGATGCCGAGGCGGCCACCGCTCTGGATCACCGCACGATGGAACAGGCCGACCGCACCGGGCATCGACAGCAGGGTGGCGACCTTGCCGCCGCCACCGGACTGCCCGACGATCGTCACCCGCGCGGGATCGCCACCGAAACGGACGATGTTGTCGCGCACCCATTGCAGCGCCGCCACCATGTCGTGCGCACCGGCCATGCCGGCGTCGCGGAACGCGGTGGGCGCACCCAGTTCGGCGACATGCAGATAGCCCAGCGGGCCGAGGCGATGGTTCACGGTGACCACGACGACATCGCCGGACAGGGCGAGGTTCTTGCCGTCGTAGGCCGGTGCATTGACCGAGCCACGATCGTAGTTGCCCCCGTGGAACACCACGATCACCGGGCGCTTGCCGCCATCGTCGGCGCCGGTCGTCCACAGGTTGAGGTTGAGGCAATCCTCGCCCATGCCACCGACATGCCGGTCCCACTGGATCAACTGGAAATACGGCGCACTGAACGCCATGTCCGGGGGCGGCAGCTGCGGGCAACGTTCGCCGAAACCGAAACAGTCGCGCACGCTGGCCCAGGGCTCGGGCCGGCGCGGCGGCATGAAACGATGCGCGCCGCCGGTGGATGCGCCGTAGGGCACGCCAAGGAATTGCCGGACTGGACCATCGGCCAGTCCACGGATCTTGCCGGTGGTCGTGTCGACGACGGGAAACGCGGCGTGAGCGGTCGCATGGACGGATGTGTCGTCTGCAACCGCGAGCGTTGCAGCCGCCTGGGCGGAAGGCAGCACGGCGGCAACCGCCGCCTGCATCGCCAGCGCGCCGGTGCCCAGCAACCACTGCCGCCGTCCCGGCTGCGCAGGCGAAGCGTCGACAGCAGCGTCCGGCGTCGCGTCGGCGCGGGCCCGTGAACGCCGATCAGGATCTGCTCGCATGGCCACTCCCAGCGTCTGCACGATGCGCTGAACGGCATCATCGTTGCAGCCCCGCAGGAGGATCATCCGTGGAAACGCTTGAATACGCGCGGGCGCCAGCCCCGCGGCGTATCAGCTCAGCAGCCGTCCGCGATGCCGCAGCGACGATCGTCCGCCGTCGCGCACAGCTCTCCGGCTGAACGTATGTTGCGGTCGCTGGGCGTCGCGATCCACGGCGCGACGCGGCCGATGATGCCTCGACCGGCGTGTGCGTCTACCGCGTCTTGCTCGACAACCTCGTGTGATTGGCCTTGACCATCCGCACGTAAGGCGCGAGCCCGGCGGTGGCGAGTTGCGTCCCTGCGTGCTCATACCATGACGACCAGCTGGACGCGGCGCTTTTCGGCATCCACATGGACCAGACCATGGAGAGCGCTGTCCATTGCATGTGCGCCGCTTCCACGCTCATCGCAGTCCAGGCGAGCCATGCGGCCTCGATCTTTTCTGACGACATGCGGGTGATCTCCCGCTGGTTGCGTGCCGACGAGGCGTGATTGCCCACCGCAAGCAGTGCGAAGCGGCGTGCAATGACCTCGGGCGCAACCGTCCCCAAGGCGGTCAATTGACCTGACAATTTGCCGGTAGATGATCTGGACATGAGCGCTCCTTGTGCAATGCACCATAGCGTGGGCGAAGGAAGGCAGGGTGAAGGAGCGCGGCCGCCCTGGGGATGGGCGTGCCGCGCCCTCCCGCGCCGCATCCATCCGAAGGCATCCGTCCAAAGACATCCGTGAGAGCTCCACGTCCCGGCCTCATCCGGCTGCGAGGGACAGTGCTCGTTAGCCTGTCCTGCAAGGCTTTCCCATCAGCCGCTACATCATCTGCACCACGACCTTGCCCTTGGCGCGCCCACGTTCCACAAGGGCCAGCGCCTTGTCGGTCTCCACAAATGGAAAGACGGTGTCGACCACTGGGCGGAGTGCACCCGATTCGATGAGCGAGGCGATCTGGCGCAACTGCTCGCCATCGGCACGCATGAACACGAAGGTGTACGCGACGTTCTTCTGCCTGGCCTTCCTGCGGATGCCGGCGCTCAACAGGCGCAACACCTGCTTGAGCGGCCACGCCAACCCTTGTGCCTCGGCGAACGCCGGCGTGGGCGGCCCGGAGATCGAAACCAGATGCCCGCCGGGCTTGAGGACCTGGAGGGATCTGTCCAGTTCATCGCTGCCCAGGCTGTTGAGCACTACGTCGTAGTCGCGCAGCACCGTGGTGAAGTCCTGCTGCTTGTAGTCGATGACGACGTCTGCACCCAGCGCCTTCACCAGTGCGACATTAGCGGTGCTGGTGGTCGTCGCGACGAAGGCGCCAAGGTGCTTGGCCAGTTGGATCGCCATCGTGCCGACGCCACCGGAGCCGGCATGGATCAGCACTTTCTGTCCTGGTTGCAACTTGGCGGTGTCGACCAGCACCTGCCAGGACGTCAGCGCCACCAGGGGAACGGAGGCGGCCTCGACCATGCTGAGGTTCCGGGGCTTGAGCGCCAGCGACGAGGCCTTGACCGCAATGAAGGAGGCGAATCCACCGATGCGATGATCGTCGGGGCGCGCATAGACCTCGTCACCCGGCTTGAACCGGTGGACATGGGCCCCCACGCGCACGACGGTGCCCGCTACTTCATGCCCCAGGATCAACGGGAAGCGATAGGGAAGTATCTGCTTGAACGCGCCGCTCCTGATCTTGACGTCCAGCGGGTTGACGCCTGCGGCATGGACCTGGATCAGGACGTCATCGTCCCGCAACTCGGGCTCGGGCATGTCGCCGATGCGGCCGGGGTCGGTCTTGCTGTAGCGGTCGATGAGGAAGGCTTTCATGGACGTGCGTCTCCAAGTGGGTGGCCGGACCTTGGGTACGAACCGGCACGCCACCGACAGCTGCCGTGAGGACCCGGGCCGTGGAAGGCGACTGACCGTACCGCCGGCTCAGACGGCAGCGCGGTACCGTTCCGCGGCCTGCGCCTGCCGGATGTCGCTGAGCAGGGCCTGGCGCGCACCGTCCAACGTGCCCCAGCGTGCGGTCACATGCAACGGCGGAATGGTGACCGTCTCGCGGCGATCGAAGCCGATCAGCGCGGCATCGACCAGCTCGCCCACGTCCATCACTTCCGGGAGCGAGTTGATGTCGATGCCGGCACGCTCCCAGATCTCGGTGCGCGTGGCGGCAGGCAGCACGGCTTGCACGTACACGCCCTTGGGGGTGAGCTCAATGCTGAGCCCCTGCGACAGGAACAGCACGAACGCCTTGGTCGCGCCGTAGACGGACATGCCCATTTCCGGTGCGAGACCCACCACCGAACCGATGTTCACGATCGCGCCTTCGCCGGCCGCGACCATCCGCGGAGCGGCGGCGGCGGCCAGGCGCGTCAGCGCGATCGTATTCAACGTCAGCAGCCGATCGATGCTGCCGGCCGACTGATCGACGAAGCCGCCAGACTGCGCGATGCCGGCGTTGTTGACCAGGATGCCGATGCGGACATCGTCGCGCAGGCGCGCTTCGACGATGGCCAATGGATCGGGCTGCGTGAGATCGGCGGACAGCACCTCGATCGCGACCCCGGTGTCCTGTCGGAGACGCGTCGCAAGCGTGTCCAGTCGTGCGGTGTCGCGTGCGACCAGCACGAGGTCGTGGCCGCGCCGCGCGAAGCGATCGGCATAGGTGGCGCCGATGCCGCTGGACGCGCCGGTGATGAGGACGGAAGGAAGGAGGGTCACGGTGGTGGGCTTCTGTGTATGGGAGGGGACGGATCCGGGACGGTGGTATTCCGTGCCGGCAGGAGGAGGCCGCATGCCTCGCGGCCGCGGGGACTGGGTTAGTGCGCGTGCGTGTCGACCAGGCTCGGGTAGTCGATGTAGCCCTCGGCGCCGCCGCCGTACAGCGTGGCGGGATTCAACGCAGTCAGCGCCGCGCCGGTCTCCAGGCGTTCGACCAGGTCGGGGTTGCTGATGAACGCACGGCCGAAGGCGAACAGGTCTGCCTTGCCCTCGCTCAGGCGAGCGCTGGCAAGTTCCAGGTCGTAGCCGTTGTTGGCCAGATACGTGCGCGTGAAGCGCCGGCGCAGGCTATCGAAGTCGAACGCCGCCACTTCGCGTGGGCCGCCTGTGGCGCCTTCCACCACATGCAGGTAGACGATGCCCAGCGCATCGAGCTGATCGACGATGTAGTCGTACTGCGGCTGCGGATCGCTGCTGGAGATGGCCCCGGCCGGCGACACCGGCGACAGGCGCACACCGGTGCGCTCGGCACCGACCTGCCTGACCACGGCGTCGGTGACCTCCAGCAGGAGGCGCGCACGGTTCTCGATGGATCCGCCATAGGCATCGGTGCGCTCGTTGGCACCGTCCTTGATGAACTGTTCGAGCAGGTAGCCGTTGGCGCCGTGGATTTCCACGCCGTCGAAACCGGCCGCGATCGCGTTGGCGGCGGCCTGGCGGAAGTCGTCGACGATGCCCGGCAGCTCGTGGAGGTCCAGCGCACGGGGTTCGGAGACATCGGCAAAGCCGTTGTTGACGAAGGTCTTGGCCTGGGCGCGGATGGCCGACGGGGCCACCGGCGCGGCACCGCCGTGCAGATCGACATGGGAGATGCGGCCGACGTGCCACAGCTGCGCGAAGATGCGCCCGCCCCGCTCGTGGACGGCATGCGTCACCTTGCGCCAGCCATCGATCTGATCCTGCGTGTACAGGCCGGGCGTGTCCTGATAGCCCTGCGCCTGCGCCGAGATCTGCGTGGCCTCACTGATGATCAGGCCAGCCGATGCGCGCTGGGCGTAGTAGGTGCTGGCCAGCGGACTGGGCACCAGGCCGGCGCCGGCGCGGTTGCGCGTCAACGGTGCCATCACGATGCGGTTGGCAAGCGTCAGCGGGCCGAGGGGATAGGGCTGGAAGAGCGTGGTGTGGGTCATGTCGTGTCTGGGGTCTTGATCGTGAAAGGACCAGCGACGGCAACGCCATCGCGTGTCCGTCCTGGCAGGTCTGCGTGGCCTGTGGAAACAATGATGATGATCATAATCTTTGATGTCAATAGTTTGATGATGGATATAATCAATACGTGGTAACATGCGCGCCTTCCGTTGCAGGACATCAAGAGACACCAGGTCATGAAGGTCACCAGGGCACAGGCGCAGGCAAACCGGGCGCACATCGTCGAGACCGCTTCCACGCTGTTCAGGGAGCGCGGCTACGACGGCGTGGGTGTCGCGGATCTGATGGCAGCCGCGGGGTTCACCCACGGGGGCTTCTACAAGCACTTCGAGTCCAAGACCCACCTGATGGCGGAGGCGGCAAGCTGCGGTCTGGCCCAGTCCGCGGACGCCGCGGCAGGCGGCGATCTGGTGGATTTCATGACGTACTACCTGTCACGGGAACATCGGGACACGCCTGGCGAGGGTTGCACGATGGCCGCGCTATGCGCAGATGCCGCGCGCCAGCCGGAATCGGTCAAGACGGCCTTCGCGGCCGGCATCGAGTCCCAGCTGTCGGTACCGGGTCGCCAGGGCGCGGCAGCGGCAAAGGCACGTGCGCGTCGGATCGCGCTGATGGCACAGGCGATCGGCGCCGTGGTGCTGTCGCGATCCTGCCCGGACGATGCGCCGCTGGCGGATGAAATCCTGGACGCCTGCCGCGAGGACGTGTTGTCGCGCCTGATGGATGCACGGCGGTCCTAGGCTCCATGATCCATCCCGTCATCAAAATGGCGCCAGTGACTTCATTGCACACGCGGCGGGTGTACGAGGCGAAGGATTCGAAGGCCAGCAACGGTGCGCGGCTTCCTGGACTGACAAGAAGCTGAAGGAATTCCGGGTCTCGATCCCTGACCCCGAGGTGATCGCTGATCGCGAACGACCTTGACAGCCGTTGGAGATATAGGGGGGGGCGCCGCGCCGCCCGACAAGGCCAACGAAACGATCAGATACTGCGAATTTTTAACAAATGCGCCGCAAATAGGCCCATGTGAAACCAATTCCGCCGAACGGGACAGGGGGGGACGATGCCACGCTGGTGACTCCTTCAACCCAGAGGCGGTCTTGATGAAACGGCGGCGCATTTGTAACCGGAAGCATGTCACCACAGCCCTCGCACTGGCGGCCATCGCCGTTATCAGCACGCAGGCCGCCGCGCAGGACAGCGGCGATCCACAGGGACAGGACTCCGACACTCCCAAAACGGTCACCAACCTGGACCAGGTGACCGTGGTGGGTTCGCGCCAGCCCTTCAAGCCGGTCGATACCGGCGTAGGGACCAAGATCCCGATGGACGTCGTCGATACGCCACAGTCGATCACGATCGTCTCACGCGAGTTGATGGACATGATTACGCCGCAGAACGTCGGCGAGGTCGCCACGTTGGCGCCCGGCGTACGCAATGGCGAACGTGATGTCTCGACGATCTTCGACGTCACGGCACGCGGCTTTCCGGTCACTTACTCGCGCGGATTCCGCATCAACACGATGCCGTTCACCAACAACGGCATCCTGATCGATTTCGATACTGTAGACCGCGTCGAGATCGTCCGGGGACCGTCGTCGATCATCTACGGCCAGGCCGACTACGGCACCACGATCAACACCGCGCTGAAGCGTCCGCGCGCCAAGCAATCGACCGAAACCGCGTTCACGATCGGCTCTTACGACTTCTACAAGGCGTACACCGACGTCACCGGCCCGCTGAATGAGGATGGCAGCGTACGTGGACGCGCGGTGGTGTCGTACGAGGATCGCAACAGCCAGACGGACTACGTCGGCCGGGATCTGCCAAGCGTCTACACCGCGCTCGACTGGGACCTCAGCGAAAACACCTTCCTCGAGCTGACCGCGTTCTACAACAAGTCGCACCTGGTCACCAACTACGGCTTTTCTCTGACCGACGACAACCAGCTGCCGGATGTCCCCCGTGCATTCTTTCAGGGACACAATAAGAATGGCGTCGATCTGACGACCGCTTTCTTCATGGCCAGCCTGACCCATCACTTCAATGATCGCTGGAACCTGAAGGCGATGGCGTCGTATGCAGAGAACGACGTGAATGCCCGCGAATCGTATATCTCTGGCCGGGTCAACAACGATCCGAACTCCCCGCTATACGGCACGGCGCCCTTCTACGACTTTTACGTCAATGACTATCTGGAAACGGCCGCCGCCGATCTGACCCTGACCGGTGAGTTCGACTTTCTGGGGCGTAGCCACACGCTCATGCTCAACAGCTTCTACAGCAGTACGCCGACCCGTCTGATCTGCTGTTACGAAAGTGAGGAGCAGCGTTTCAATGTGTTCGATCAAAAGTCACCGGAGCGCTACTTTGATCTCAACTCTCCGCCACCGCTGTCCGATGCCTCCACCTATCTCTACAGTGAAATTGGAGACTCGCGTGAACTGGCGGTTGGCGGCCTGTTGCTGCTGCACCCCACCGATCGCCTGACGGTCATGACCGGCGCCCGATGGACTCAAATCGAGACCCATCACGACGACCTCTTCACGGGCGTCCGCAACCGCGCACTGAAGGACAATGCGATCACCCCGCGGCTCGGCGTGGTCTATGACCTCACCGACAACCTCAACCTCTATGGCAGCTACTCGGAAGGCGTGATTTTCCAGACCGCTCGCACCGAGGATGGCAGGCTGCTCGGTCCCGAAGAAGGCGTCCAGTGGGAGTTCGGCACCAAGGGCAACATTGCGGACGATCGCCTGTTCTACGGGGTCTCTGTGTTTCGCATCGAGCGCTCCAACGTCGCGGTTGGCCTGCCACCTCCGAATCCGGAAGGCTTCGTAAGAGGCATTGGCGGACAGATCCACGAGGGCGTCGAACTCGAACTGATGGGCGAGCCGCTGCCGGGCTGGAACCTGTTCGGCTCATACAGCTACCTCAAGGTCGAGGTCTCGGAGTCGGCCAACCCCAACGAGGTCGGCAAGCAACGCGCCAACTCTCCCCGCGGCCAGTTCAAGCTCTACAGCAACTACGAGATCAAGGACGGTCCGCTGCGGGGCCTGACCTTCGGTGGTGGCCTGATGTACTTCTCCAGCCGCATGATCGACAACATCGGCAGCTACCGGTTCGATCCCTATACCCGCATGGACCTGTCGCTATCCTACCGCCTGAGCGACAACATCCAGCTGTCGCTCAGCGGCATCAACATCCTGGACGAGAAGATCGTCAACTCCATCAGCGGCACGTCAGGCAGTGTCAATGGCGGCATCATCTACCAGGATCCGCGGATGTACTACGCGAAGATCGCCTTCCGTTACTGACCGGACAACCCCTTCCTGTTCTTCTGACCTCCGCATGCCCCGTCCAGACGGGGCATGCATTTTTTCAGTCGAAAAGCGCGTATTGCCTTCGGTCGCCTCCGGATCTCGCATGCGTCATGACGGTTTGCACAGCACCGTCCATGAGCACTCCTTTCGACGCCATCTTCCCCGCCGTTGGGCGCGAGCAAGCTGCCCAAGAAGATGGATCAATTCGCATTCTCACTATTGTCGCAAAGCCATCGGACTGCACGAGGATCAGGTGTTTGCTCATCTGCGAAATTCCACTGAAGCCGATCAGATCAGTCGAGGCGAAATCCGGAAAAAATAGGTGAACTTACCTATGGGCGATCAGGCGCAATCTAGGCACTATCAAGCCCAACACCGCAGTTTTTATGCATTTTTTCGACGTATCCGCATATGAACCGCGAAGATGGCCGGAATGGATACCGCCGAGTCGCATCCGTATTCTTTCACTGGAACTACTGAGACATGGCCATTGATGCAACCGATGCGCGGCTGTTGACCGCGTTGCAATCCAATAGCCGGCTAACGTCCGAACAACTCAGCGAGATCGCGTTCCTGTCGCCGACAGCGTGCCTGCGTCGGGTTGCGCGATTGCGTTCGGAAGGCATCATCGAAGCGGAAGTGTCGATCGTGTCGCCAAAGGTCGTCGGGCGGCCACTGACCATGCTGGTCCTGGTCAGCCTGGAACGCGAACGCGCCGACATCATCAATCGCTTCAAGCGCTCGATCCGCGAGACCCCGGAAGTCATGAGTGGCTGGTACATCACGGGAGAAGTCGATTTCGCCCTGATCGTCACGGCAAAAAGCATGGAAGACTATGAAGCGTTCACGTCGCGCTTCTTCTATGAAAATCCCGACATCAAGAGCTTCAAAACGCTGGTCGTCATGGATCGGGTCAAGGCCGGGTTCTCGCTGCCGATCGAGATCAGCGACGCTTGAATGCGCAACGGCACGCAGAGCGCCGGGATCCTGCCTCAATAC
The DNA here is from genome assembly GCF_054902115.1 of Luteimonas sp. RIT-PG2_3. Taxonomy (NCBI): domain Bacteria; kingdom Pseudomonadati; phylum Pseudomonadota; class Gammaproteobacteria; order Lysobacterales; family Lysobacteraceae; genus Luteimonas; species Luteimonas sp. RIT-PG2_3. Next base: position 83,550 of record NZ_JBUBPF010000001.1, read on the forward strand.
GACGACTTTGAAGGATTCCGGCGATCATCGCGTGGCATTGTGACGACCCCGATCGTGAGTCGAAAAGCGCAGATGAGACTTTTGACCGCCGCCCTGATGACGGAGACCAACAGCTTCTCTCCGTTCGCGACCGGGTGGCACGCGTTCTCGCAACAAGGCATACAGCGCGGCCGGGACGGCCTGCAAGCCGGTTCCGCCACAGCCGGCGTGCTCAAGGTCCTGGACATCGCGCAGGCAAATGGCGACGAGGCGTTCGCCAGCGTCGCAGCGTTCGCGCAACCCGCTGGACTGACGTTGGCCAGCGTCTACGAATCATTGCGCGACGAGATCGTGCGCGATGCAGTGGAACAAGGCCCCTTCGACGGCGTGCTGCTGATGCTGCACGGTGCAATGATGGCCGATGGCTACGACGACTGCGAGGGCGACCTTCTTCGGCGGCTGCGCGAAACGCTGGGGCAAGATGTATTCATCGGCGCAGTGCTCGACCCGCATTGCCACATGACCCACGACATGGCCGCGTATTCGGATGCGCTGGTCCTGATGCGCGAGTACCCGCATACCGATGGCGCCGAGCGCGCCGAGGATCTCTACGCACTGTGCGCTCGCAAGCTGCGCGGCGAGATCAACCCGGTTTCGGCGATCATGGATTGTCGGCTGGTCGGTACCTGGCCCACGACCGAACAGCCGATGCGCAGCTTCGTTGACCGCACCGCCGGACGTGTCGGTATCGATGGCGTGCTCGCAATCAACATCGTCCATGGTTTCCCATGGGGCGATACCCGCGATAGCGGCGCTTGCGTCCACGTCGTCGCCGATTCCGATGCAGCGCTGGCAGAACGGATCGCCAGAGAGGTCGCGGCGGAGTTCTGGGAACTGCGCGAACAGACCCAGCTCGCAACGCTGACCGTCGACGCAGGCCTGGCCCGGATCAGCGAAAGCGAAGGCCTGACCGTGCTCGCCGACATGGCTGACAACGCCGGCGGAGGCGCGCCGTCCGACAATACCCATGTGCTCGAGCGCGTGCTGGCATTGGGCATCCACGACATCGCACTGGGCCTGTTCTGGGACCCGGTCGCGGTCATGCTTTGCGCCGAAGCCGGCGTCGGCGCGAAGCTGCCCGTACGCATCGGTGGGAAAGCAGGCGTCACGTCGGGCACGCCCGTGGATGTCACGGTCACCGTTCGCGGCGTGGCCGACCACCATTCGCAGCGCGGGTACGATGGCGCCAGCAGGGAGCTCGGCAGATCTGTCTGGCTCGAAGCGCAGAATGGCGTACATCTGGTGCTGACGACGCAACGGACGCAAACCTTCGGCCCGGACGCATTCAGCGGCCTTGGGCTTGCTCTGGAAGGCTTGCGTGCCGTCGTCGTCAAGTCGACCCAGCATTTCCAGTACGGCTTCGCGCCGATCGCCAGCGAGATCGTGCGCTTGGCCGGCCCGGGCGCATTGACCACCGACTTCGGCAGCATCCCCTACAGGCAGCGCCCGCTCGATTACTGGCCGCGCGTGCCCCGGACAACACTGTGAGCGCGATGGCGTCGGCCTCGGACCTTCAGGCCGCGCTCTCGGCGGCGGCTGCACACGCAGATGTCGCGGGTGCGATCGTCGCGATCAGCGGCCCCGACGCGAGCGTGCATGTCGCCACGCATGGCTATCTGAACACCACGTCGCTTGCGCCTGTGCGTCCAGACTCCCTGTTCGAGATCGGCTCCTTGACCAAGGTACTGGTGGCTTCCATCGCGCTGCAGTTGGTTGAGGAAGGACTCCTCGACCTGGATCGTCCCGTCCGCGAGCGCGTTCCCGATTTCCGTGTTGCCGACGCTGACGCCAGCACCTCCATCACCCTTCGTCAACTGTTATCCCACTCCAGCGGCATCGACGGAGACTTCTTCAAGGACACCGGCGATGGCCCTCTGGCGCTGGAGTCCTACGCAAGCGCCTGCGCCGGACTCGAACAGCTGCATGCCCCAGGGGCCGGGGTGTCGTACTGCAACGCTGGCTACGCAATCATCGGCTGGCTGATCGAACGCGCCTGCATGCGCCCATTCGACGAAGTGTTCGATGCGCGCATCGGCACCCTGCTCGGCGACCACAGCCTGCGCATCGAGCGACGTGGCGAGCAACGAAGGAATCGCGCCGATGGCCACATCATGGACGACGGAAGACTGGTACCGATCGCCCGGCACCTGCCTCCCTATGCCCATGCACCCGCCGGAGCGCGAACCAGCGGCAGGATCCACGATGTCGTGCGATTGGCCAGACTGCACCTGTCATCGGATCCGCGACTGCTTCCGACGTCGCAGCTCCGCGCGATGCAATCCGTGCACGCCTTGCCGCCGCCCGGTGACTGGGAGTGCGGGGCGCGCGGCCTTGGCTGGGAGCTGTTCGGGCCCCCGGAACGTTTGCTGCCAGGCCACGACGGCGCAACACCCGGCCAGGCAGCAATGCTGCGGCTCGTGCCCGACCGCGGCATCGTCATCGCGGCCGCTGCGACCGGCCCGGGCGCACGGACGCTGTTCTCTGCACTGCTGCGCCGATTGCTTCCGGACGAACCTGGCCTGTTCCAATCGCCACCGGCAGCCGTCCCGAATGTGTCGATTGCGCCGCTGCTCGGACGCTACGCGTGCCGCGCGCGTTTCATCGACATCGACCAGGATGCCGACGGGCTGGTGCTGCGCTCGGGGCCGCGCAACGATCCTTCGGGCATGATCAAGCCAACGAGCGGACGCCTTTGGGCGCTCGATCACAGCCTGGCACTTCGCCGTGACGGTAGCGCGAGCGCTCCGCAGCCGGTGGTGTTCTCCGAATTCGACGGCAACGGTCTCGCGCAGGCCGTGCATGTCGGCCAGCGCATGCATCGCCGCCTCCCCACCTGACCTTGCGCGCCACAGGATCCCGCCATGAGCCATGTCACTCCCAACGAATACCGCCAGCGCCTCGAGAACCTCAAGCAGGCGATGCGCGCTGCCAAGCTTGAGATCGTCGCCAGCGTGTCGGATGCCGTGCACTACTTCTATCTTGGCTACAACGCCAATGCACCCGGATCCATCAAGGCGATGGTCGTCCGGCTGGAGGACGACGAACCCCGACTGATCACTCGCCAGATGGATGCCGTGTCGGCATGGTCAACTGCTTACCTGCGTCGCGAGAACGTGGAGGCCTTCGACGACAGTGCCATCGCCGGTGGTGCATGGCCTTTCGTCGCACGGCGCATCGGTGAACTTGCCGATGGCCGTGACGTGGGCGCTGATCTGGGCGCATCCAGCTTCACCGCCGCGGCATCTTCCGCCCTCGCCCATGCCAAGGGCATCGGAGCCCTGGTCGATGCGACCGCAGTGCTGCGCGCCCCGCGCCGGCGCAAGACGGCTCAGGAACTGCAATGGATGCGCGAGGCCGGCCATATTGCGGCGAGCGCGCTGCGTGAAGGCATCGAGCGCCTGGCACAGGGGCCAACGCTGGAGTCGGAACTGGCCAGCGTGATCCTCGCCCGTCAGGCCGAAGGCCTGCCAGGACTCCCCGCCTCACCGCCGCTGCCGATCCCGCTGGTGATCTCCGCAGGGCCGCGACTGTTCGAAGGCCATGCACGCTGGACCACCGATCCCATCGCCACTGGCAGCCATGTCAACCTGGAACTGGGCGCATATCGCCACCGCTACTGTGGCGCGCTCGCGCGCACCGTCAGCCTTGGCCCACCTTCGCCAGGGCTGCGCGAGACCTGGGACTCGGTTGTCGCCGCGTACCAGGTGGCCCTGGCAGCGGCGCGTACCGGCGCGCCCTGCAGCGCGATCCATCGCGCGGGCATGGAAGTCCTGGATGCGCGCGGCGTCATTAAGCGCTCGCGCTTCGGCTACGCGATCGGCATCGACTGGGGTGAAGGCGGACTGAGCCTGCAGGCCGAGGACACGACCTTGCTGGCAGAGGATGAAACCATCCACATCGTCATCGGAACCTGGGAGCACGAGGTCCCCGTGATCTTCAGCGAGACCGTGCGGGTCCGCGCCGGCGGTGGTGAGTCACTGACGGATTTTCCACGCGAACTGATCGTGGTCTGATTGCGCGGGCGCGCGCATCCACTCAATCGAACGGCATGGTGGCGGGTTGCATGCCGAGCACGCGCTGTAGATGCGCTGTCGCCTGCATCGACAGGGCGACCGCATCGGCGGACGGCCGGACCGCTACCTGCAGGCCGACCGGCAAGCCATCGCGGGTGAATCCACAGGGCAGATTGAAACAGGACCAGCCGCCAAGCATGTTGAAGATGCCCAGTTCGATGACCGTCGCGGTGCCGTCATCAAGCCCATGCGGAACCAGGTACGGATCGTAGCCGTCGGGATAGCGCTGATCGGCCTGGAACGGTCGGATCCGCACGGAGGGTGTCAGCACGATGTCGAAGCTGTCCAGCGGACGCGTCAAGGTGAAGTCGTCCCAGATCTCGTGCGCGCGCCGTTGCGCCTGCTCGAATTCCATTTCGCTTACCGTCGCGGCGCGCTCAGTCAACTCGCGCGGCAGAACGTCGAGCAGTGCGAAGCGTTCGGGCGGAAAATCGGCCAGGATGTCGCGCCGCGCCTTGGTGAACACGGTGACCCCACTGGCCGCCTTCGACCCCAGCGGAAGCAGCGGTGCGAGGCGTTCGATCTCGATGCCATCGCCCACGGCGATGGCATTGACCGCCGCTTCGACCACGGCCATCACATCATCCTCGGGTGGAAAGCTGTCCGGCGACGCCTGGGGAAGATAAGCGACACGCAGGCCCGCCAGCGACGCCAGCGGTGCGAGGCCGCGTTCCGGGAACGGATGTTGCGCCGGCATCGGCAGGTACCCCGCCCAGCGTCCGCGCTCGCTGTGCCAACGCACATGGCGGCCCATCGCAGCGTAGACATGCTGGATGTCGTCGATGCCGCGGGCCAGCAGACCACTGCCCGAGCCAGGCATGAAACCGATCGTGCCTGTCCATGCTGCTGGCAGCCGCACCGAGCCGTAGCCATCGCTCCCGAAGTGCATCGGCCCCAGGCCTGCCGCTGCCGCGGCACCAGCACCTGCGCTGGACCCACCTGTCGTGCGGCTGAGGTCCCAGGGATTACGGATGACCCCCGCGTCCGAGCTGATCGAACAGGTACAGAAGCCGAGGTCCGGCATGCCGGTCAATCCAAGCGTGACGCCGCCGAGCGCTCGGAGCCTCGCGACCAGGGCATGATCCTGGTCCGCGCGCCTGTTGGCCAGCGCGATCGTACCCGACGTCGCCGGCCAGCCGCGCACGCCATACGAGGCCTTGAACGACACAGGTACGCCATCAAGCATGCCCAGCCGCCCGCCACGCAGCATGCGCGCCTCCGAATGCCGCGCCTCCTCCAGCGTGCGTTGCGGATCCACGTGACTGTAAGCCCTCAACAGGGGTTGCGCTGCCTCGATCCGCTCCAGCAACGCGCGTGACACCTCGACCGGTGACAGCGACTTTCGCGAAAACGCGTCAGCCAGCTCGCCGACCCCCATCGCGGCGATGCCAGCATGCGGGAGGCCCTTGATCGAGTCGCGATCGCGTCGGGCATCACGGGTCCTGGGGCTTGCGGGAGGCGTATGGGACATCATCGTCGCGGTCACGGGAAACAGTGGGGAAGCGGCGCACGCGAGCAGTGCGGACAGGGTTGCGCGTCGGCGCGGATCAACAACGTGGCGCATAAGGATGAAGAGATCGTTCGCGGGCGAGTGGTCCGATCATAGCCGTGATGGCAAGACGGGAAGCTGCAATTTCGACGCGATGCACGACCTCGACCGTGGCTTCGCGTCGGATCTGCGCAGTCTGGCCGCGAATGCGAAATCACGGCTCATATCGGTCAAAACCTGCCGGATTCGCACTTGGCTTTCGTCTAGCATGGATTCGATGACCTCCTCTCTGGGAACGCCGCGCGGATGACAGACACGACGATCGACCGCGCCGACGGCTATCCGTCCCTGCGCACGGCCAGCATCACCCTCGCGCTGTTGATCCTGACGATGACGTTGGGCTACATCGACCGCCAGGTCATCGTCTTCGTCGTCGATCCCATCCGGGCCAGCTTCAGTCTGACCGATGCCCAGATGGGGCTGGTGCAGGGCTTCAGCGCGACTTTGTTCATGGCCGTGATGTCGATGCCATTCGGCTGGGCGGTGGATCGCTGGAACCGTCGCAACATCCTCGTCGTATGCATGCTTGCCTGGGCGGTGATGACGGTCGCCACCGGCCTGTCGCGCAGCTACGAAGCTTTCTTCATGACCCGGATCGGCCTCGGCATCGCCGAGGCCTGCCTGTATCCGGCTGCGATCTCGATGCTTGCCGACCTGTTCAGCCCCGCGCGCCGCCCGACCGCAAACCTTTTCCTGATCGGCGGCGCCAACGTTTCGATCATGGTCGCGTACATGCTGTGCGGAACGCTGGTCGAGCAATCGCCTGCGATCATCGCGCAGCTGTCCTTCCTGCCGGCAGGGTTCGAGCCCTGGAGAATGGCGTTCGTGCTGGTCGCGCTCCCGGTCCCGCTGGTGGCCGCCCTGCTGATGCTGATGCCCGAGCCCAGCCGCCAGGGACGTACCGACGCTGGCACCGTCGTACCGCAGGAATCCAATTTCGCGCGCTATGCCTGGGGCAACCGCCGCGTGATCATGTTGTACCCGATCGCGCTGGCGCTTTGCGTGGTCGGGCTGGACGCCACCCTGCAATGGTTGCCAACCGCGTTGACCCGCAACTTCTCGCTGCATGCCGGCGAGATCGGAGTAAAGATCGGCTTTGCCGCTGCCGCTGGCGCACTGCTGGCGCCGTTTGTCGCCAACTTCCTGTTCAGGCGCTTCAAGCAGCGCGGTTCGCGGATGCCGGAGCTCGCGATCATGGTGCTGGCAGCATCGCTGGCGATCCTGCCTGCTGCAACGTTCGCGCTGGCCTACGATGCCCTGCACGTGGTCGCTGCATTCGCTGTGCTGGGCCTGCTGGTCTGCGTCGTTACCAGCTACAACTTCTATGTCCTGCAGCGCATTGCGCCGGGGCGATTGCGCGGACAGATGACCGCCTTCGCCCTGGTGATCCGGGCCCTGATCACAGGAGGAGGCGTGTGGCTGATCGGCTATCTGTCGGACCATCGCTTCACTGGCGAAACCGGCCTGCTGTCCAGCATGACACTGGTCGGTGTCGGCAGCCTGATCTGCGCGGCCGTGCTGCTGCTCTACCTGCGGCGCAGCTATCTGCCGCTGGTGGACCGCATCGAGCGGGAGGAAGCCGCGTCCACTTCAACACATACGGAGGAATCACCCAGATGATGACGACTACAACGACGCCCACGTTGACGCCGTTCCATATCGCCTTCCCGGTCCATGACCTTGGCCAGGCCCGCGAATTCTACGGAGGCGTGATGGGCTGCCCGGAAGGCCGCAGCAGCGACACCTGGATCGACTACGACCTCTATGGGCATCAGATCGTCGCCCATTACAAACCCGGCACTGGTACGCGCGACGCCGCATTCGCCAATCCCGTGGACGGCCATGACGTGCCGGTGCCGCACTTCGGCGTCGTGTTGACGATGCCGCAATGGCAGGCCCTGGCCGATCGCCTCACGACCGCCGGCATACAGTTCATCATCGAACCCTACATCCGCTTCGTCGGCCAGCCGGGCGAACAGGCGACGATGTTCTTCCTCGATCCTTCCGGCAACGCGCTTGAGTTCAAGGCGTTCCAGGACATGGAACAGCTGTTCGCGACCTGAATCCGGCGCAGCGCTTGCCAGCACTGGCGAGCAGGCCCTGACGATGTGGCGGACACGTCAGCACGCAAGCCACACGGACGCGCCGGTCTTCTTGCCCGGAACCGACGGCGCGCAGATCATCCCTGCGGTAGCCCCCCTCGAGGGGGAACCTGTTGTCGTCAAGCACGCTCCCAACGCGTTCCGTGACACGAGCCTGAAGCAGTTGCTCGACGACCAGCATGTCGAGCAGCTCGTGGTGATCGGTGCGATGAGTCATATGTGCGTGGAAGCGACGACCCGTGCGGCCGCCGACTTCGGCTAACCGGTCACCGTGGTGCACGATGCTTGCGCGACGATGGCGCTCACGTTCAATGGCGTCGCGATTCCCGCTCCCCAACTGCATGCGACGGCGATGGCCGCGCTGGCGTTCGCCTATGCGGCCGTGACGGACACGGATGCGTACACGGCTTGAAGTCTCCATTGCTGACAGCCTGGAAAGAGCGCGGCACGCTGCCCAACGACAGGCGTGGCCACGCTTCAATCATGCATGCCCGGTCGCAGGTCTTCCGGAGAAGCCGTTGTGTTGGATGCGACAAACGGTCGCAGGCACCGGCACCGGATCTCCCGCTTTCTTCCCGCCACGCCCGGTTAGACTGCCGGGATGTCCAGAGGCAGTCGATCGAGACGCGCATTCGCATGGCTGTCGCTGACGGCCATGCTGCTGCTTGCGTTCCTGCCCTCCATCGGCCGGCTCGCCAGCTCACACGATGCCGGTCCCCGCACGATCCTGATGGAGATGTGCACGATGGGCGGCGAGACGCTGGTCAGCATGGTCGATCCGTTCGCGTTGCTCGACACGCCGGAGCCCGCCCCGGCAAAACACGGCGACATGCCGGACTGCGCCTACTGCCCGCTCCTCGCGACCACCTTGGTCGCGATGCTATGGCTGGCCTGGTCGCTGGTGCCGATGGCGGCCCTGCCCGTCTTCGCACGGCGCCCTTCGCGCGCAGCGGGCAGGTGCCCCTGTGGTCTTGGATCCCGCGGACCACCGCTCGCGGCCTGATCTGATCGGCCTGATCTGATCGGCCTGATCTGATCGGCCTGATCTGATCGGGCTGACCTGATCGGTCGCGACCTGCCTGGTCGAACATTCCGTTTGCGATGACCGTGCGTTGCGCGGCGTCGATCCTGTGCACGTGGCCATGCCGCGCGGCAGGATCGATGGCGGCCGCGGCGAGCCCTGCCAGGGACGCAACGGCAGGCAGGACTGCGGCCTGTTCCAGCAAGGCTTTTTCATTGGCATTCGCGGCCAATTCCTGACACCGGCCAACACCAGGCGCCTTGCCTGGGACCCCGTGCCTTTCCGGGCATGGGTGCGCACACCGGTCACGCAAACCATCGACTCCCCACGCAGCCAACACGCTGCGTCCTGATCCATCTGGAGCCATCATGCCGATTCATTCCCGCACGCCATCGCGTGCGTCACAGCTGTTCGTCGCCATTGCAGCAGCCCTGCTTCCCCTGTCCGGCCATGCCCATGATGCGGCTGCCGACAGCGCCGCACAGGCACCTCCCGGCACCCTGGACCGTATTGAAGTACGCGGCTTCCGCCCGGATGCCGTCACCACCGAGCGGGCGCTGACGCCAGGCGGCGTCACCGTCGTGGACGGCGAGTCCTTCCACACGCGCGCCGTCAACAACATGTCCGACTCGCTACGGTACGTGCCCGGCCTGTGGACCGAGAGCGGCACCGGTGGCGATGCCATCTTCATCTCCAGTCGCGGCTCCAACCTGGACGCCACCGACTACGACAGCAACGGCATCCGCCTGTTCCAGGACGGCCTGCCGGTCAGCACGGCCGACGGCAACAACCACAATCGTTTCCTGGATCCGTTGGCGGCCCGCTACGCGGTCGTGGCGCGCGGTGCCAATGCGCTCACCTACGGCGCGAGCACGCTGGGCGGCGCGATCGACTTCACGTCGCCCACCGCCCGCAACAGCGCGGGATCGCAGGTCTCGATCACCGGCGGGAGCTTCGGCATGATCAGCGGCAGATTGACCGCTGGCGGCGTATCCGGCGACCTGGATGGCCAGGTCACGCTGGAAGGCAGGGGCCGCGACGGCTACCGCGCGCACAGCCGCCAGGACCGGTTCGGACTCTACGCCAATGCGGGTTGGCAGGTCTCCGACGATCTCGACCTGCGCGTCTTCGCAACCCATGTGGACAACGACGAGCAACTCGCCGGCGCGCTGACCAGGGCGCAGTTCGAGGCCAATCCACGACAAGCGAACCCGTCGGCAATCACCGGCAACTTCCAGTTGAACGTCAGGACCAGCCGCCTGGCGGCCAAGGGCACGTGGAACATCGATGCCGACAGCCGACTGGCGTTCGGCCTGTCGTACGAAGACCAGGCGCTCTACCACCCCATCGTCGACAAGGTACTGGTCGATTTCGACGGCCCCGGCCCTGCATTGCCTGTCGAGGTCTTCAGCCTGCTGAAGAACACCGACCAGCGCACCGTGGGCGGCATGCTGCGATACAACCTCAGGCGCGGCGACCACGACATCCTCGCCGGCCTCAACCTGGCCAACACGCATGAAACGGGTGGCAACTTCCGCAACGATGGCGGTCAACGCAATGGGCAGACGGGCACCCTCGACAATCGCTCCGACAGCGTGGAAGTCTTCCTGGTGGACCGCTGGAAGCTCACGCCCGACTGGACGCTGGTCTACGGCGCGCAGGGCGTGCTCACCGGTCGCGATGTCCGCAATATCGATCTTGCCAGCGGCATATTGCGCAACCCCAAGGCCGACTACAGCGCCTTCAACCCGCGGGTCGGTGCGATCCGCGCGTTGAGCCCCGACAGCGAAGCCTTCGCCAGTGTCAGCCGGCTGTACGAGGCGCCGACCACGTTCGAGCTGCAGGACGACATCCGCGGGAACGACGCAACGCTCGAGGCCATGCACGGCACGGTTTATGAGGTAGGCGTGCGCGGAGGTACGGCCACGCCACCTGATGCCGCACGCTGGCATTGGGACGTCTCGGTCTACTACGCGCAGATCCGCGACGAGATCCTGTCCATCGACGATCCACTCGCGCCCGGCACCAGCCTGTCCACCAACGTGGATCGCACCACCCATGCGGGCGTGGAAGCCCTGCTCGGGGCCAGCTTCCCCATTGCAGGCGGCACGCATCGCATCGAACCCTTGGTCAGCGCGACCTACAGCGACTTCACCTTCGACAACCACGCCGTCTATGGCGGCAATGCCTTGCCGGCCGCACCCGACTATGCGGTGCGCGGGGAAGTGATGTATCGCCATCAGGGCGGATTCTTCGCCGGTCCGACCTTCGACCTGATCGGCGCGCGCTATGCCGACTTCAGCAATACCTACAGGATCGATTCTTACCGCTTGCTGGGTTTGCGCGCAGGCTTCGAACAGGAGGGTTGGCAGGTGTTCGGAGAAGTGCGGAACCTGCTCGACAAGGCCTACGTGGGGGCGATGAGTGTGCGCGACCGGGCCAGCGTCGGCGATGCACTGCTGCAGCCGGGCGCGCCTCGCTCCGTGTACGTCGGCGTGCGGTTCCAGTTCTGATCGACTGCCAGGGGACATCCATCATGAAAGCACTTGCCTGGCCTATCGCGCTGTTGACCTGCCTGCTTGCAGCCTGTTCCTCTCCTGCGCCGACAACGCAGGACCAGGACAGGGAAACGATCCTGGAACTCATGCATGCAACGTGGGATCGTCCCGACGCCCCGCTCGATGCGGCACCCGTAGTGGTGACCGGCGATCATGCCGTAGTGGATTGGACACAGGACGCGACCGGCGGTCGCGCCCTGCTCCGGCGCCAGGACGGCGCGCGGGTCACCGTGCTGTGTGCAGGCGACGGGATACGCGATGCAGAAGGCTTGATCGAAGCAGGCGTCCCGACCCCGCACGCCCATGATCTTGCTCACCGACTGGCCGAAGCGGAGCAATACGTTACGCCGGAGCGCCTGGCGCTGATGGCGTCGTTGAAAGGCATCGTGCGCATGCCAACGGGAGGGGGATCGCAGGCAGCGCACCGGTGACCACCGGCCCAAGGCCACGTCCGGCGCGCAGGCCGACCTGCGTCGCCGCGCCTGGCGCTGGCATTTCCCGACACGCCCGACACGCATCGGCGCCCCACCCTTTTCCGCTCAAGCCCAAGGACAATGCGTTCGCGATCCACCAACGGGATAGCAGGCCGTTGGCTGCCAGGGCCTCTGCGCTCGGGTCGCCAATCGGACCGCTGCCAGCTGGATCAATGCGAGTACTATTTGTAAGCCATTGATGTTCATACAAGTACAACCCCATATGAAAATTGCCAGCTGGAACGTCAACTCCCTCAACGTGCGCCTGCCGCACCTCGAACAGTGGCTGCGCGATGCGCAACCCGATGTCGTGGGCATCCAGGAGACCAAGCTCGACGATCCGCGCTTTCCGGATACGGCGCTGGCGGGGCTGGGCTATCGCAGCGTGTTCTCCGGCCAGAAGACCTACAACGGCGTGGCGATCCTGGCGCGCGATCGCACGATCGAACAGGTGCAGATCGGCATCCCCGGCTTCGAGGACGAGCAGAAGCGCGTCATCGCGGCGACCATCGATGGCGTGCGCATCGTCAACCTGTACGTGGTCAACGGCCAGGACGTGGGCACCGACAAGTACGCCTACAAGCTACGCTGGCTGGATGCGGTGCAGGCCTGGCTGGCCGCCGAGATCCAGGCGCATCCACAACTGGTGGTGCTGGGCGATTTCAACATCGCACCCGACGATCGCGACGTGCACGATCCGGCGGTCTGGAACGACGGGCACATCCTGACCTCGGTCGCCGAGCGCGATGCCTTGCAGCGCCTGTACGCGCTCGGCCTGCACGATGCCTTCCGCCTGCACCACGACGACGCCGGCATCTTCAGCTGGTGGGACTATCGCCAGGCCGGTTTCCGTCGCGACCTCGGCCTGCGCATCGACCTGACGCTGGTGTCGGACGCGCTGAAGGCGCGCGCCATCGCATCGGGCATCGATCGCGAGCCGCGGACCTGGGAACGCCCCAGCGACCATGCGCCGGCCTGGGTGCAGCTGGCGACCTGATCGCTTTGTCCCACCCCACGACCGTTGCGCCGTCGATCGCGTGATGCGATCCGGCGGCGTGGCGTCGACCGCTAGCGCGATCGCTTGTCGGCCGGAGCAGGACTGACAGGAACAGGCTCGACAGGAACAGGCTTGAACAGCAGGTCGTGGTAGTCGTAGCTGAAATCGGCCAGCGGCGATACCGCCTTCATCGTGATGCGCTCGACCTTGCCTTCGGCATCCAGCGCGAAGCTGACGAAGGCCGGCTCGATCGTGCGATCGTCCCAGCGCACCTTGAAGGTGTCGTACTGCCAGTGTTCCAGCGTGCCGGCCATGTCCGGGGTCTGGCGGAAGTCGATGCGCAGCGCGCCGCGTTCCTGGCGCAGGCCGATCGGGCCGTACCAGGCATCGGCATAGTCGCCGGCATAACCTGCCAGCGGCAATGAAGGCTTCGAGCGGACCCTGCTGTCCTGCGCGCCCGTGCCCACCTGTGCCAGGGCCGCGGTATCGCGCGCGGACTTGAAGCGCGCGTACGCCGCCACCCAGTCGCGCTTGGGCGCGTCGAGGTAATGGTCGAGCAGTTCGTAGGTCAGGCCGCGCAGCACGATGCCGTCCTCGGCATTCATCTGCAACGCAAAGCCGACGTCGCGCCCCGGGACCAGCACGACCATCGTCTGCACGCCGAACACCGCGCCGCCGTGTTCGATGATCTTGACGCCGCGATAGTCACGCACACTCCAGCCCAGTGCGTAGGCCGAGAACTGCGGCGTGGTGTCGGCAAGTTCGCCGGGGGCCTGCGAGATCGGCATCAGCACCTGCGGCGTCCACATCTCGCGCGAGGCGTCTTCGCTGAACAGGCGCCCGCCTTCGGGCAGCGCGCCGTGCGCGAGCTGGATCGTCAGCCAACGCGCCATGTCGTGCGCGCTCGACGAGATGCCGCCGGCAGGCGCGGCATTGCTGCCGAGTCCCTTGGCCTCGTCGAGCAATTCCTGGGTGCCGATGCCGCGCAGGCCACCGTCGAGGCGCGCATGCGGATGCGCGCGGTTCGGCGAGGCCAGCCGCGCGGCGTCTTCGGTCGTGGAGCTGCGCATGCCGGCCGGCGCCAGCACACGCTCGCGCACGAACACTTCCCAGGACTGGCCGGTGACCGCTTCGATTAGTTGCCCGGCCACCACATACAGCAGGTTGTCGTAGGCGTAGCCGCTGCGGAAGCTGGTCTCCGGGCGCAGATGGCGCACGCGGCGCACGGTCTCGGCCCGGCTCAGCGACGAGCGCGGCACGAACAACAGGTCGCCCGCGCCCAGTCCGAGGCCACTGCGATGCACCAGCAGGTCGCGGATGGTGATCTCGCGCGTGACCCAGGCGTCGTACATCTGGAAATCGGTCAGGTGGTCGATGACGCGATCGTCCCAGTCGATCCGCCCTTCGTCGACCAGCACGGCCAGTGCCGCCGTGGTGATCGCCTTGCCGGTCGAGCCGGTCTGGAAGATCGTGTCGGCATCGACCCGCTCGGGAGACCCCAGCCGACGCACGCCATAGCCTGCGGCATGCACGGTGCGGCCCTGCTCGACGATGCTCACCGCCATGCCGGGCACGCCGTACTGCGCCAGCAGCTGTTCGACGCGCGCGTCGAGGTCTTCCGGTGGCGCGGCAGACGCGGCGCCGCAGGCCAGGCCCAGCGACAGTGCGAATGCCAGCGTGGCCGCGCCTGTCCCGCCCCCCCCGTGGGTGCGCCGATGCGGATGCGGCCTGGCGGGCGCCGGTGCCTTCGTCCTGTTCCGGGACTTGCAGATGGATCGCACGGCATTCCACAGCATCAGGACACTCCTCTCGGCTCGGCGACGGCGGCGGGGATGCCGACATCGGCAACGTGGCGATGGCGCCACAACCACCACAGGCCGTAGGTCAGCAAGGGCAGGACATAGGTCGCCAGCAGCGCGTAGGCCAGCAGGCGGTAACCACTGGCGATCAGCGCGACCAGTCCGATCGCATCGGCCAGAAACACGGTCAGCAGCAACACGCCGACGATCAGCGCGAGCCGTGCACGCGAGGCCGGTGGCGCACCGGTGCGCTCCTTCCATGCGGCACTGGCGCGCGCGTCGATCGAACTGACCATCGCCACCCCGGTCTCGATCAATGCGGTCAGGATCATGATCCGGAACACCAGGTGGAACCACGGCATGCCGACCTGCCCGAGCAGGAAGTCCGACGGCAGCGGCTCGTCGCCGATGCCCGGCGCGTACGCGACCATGCAGATGAAGAACACGATCGCCGGCAGGATCGCCAGCGGTCCGGCCAGCAGGCCGGCGACCACGGCGTCGCGCCGCGACAGCATGTGCCGCAGCACCGGCAGGATCGCGATGCCGCCGATGATGTTGTAGCCGGCATAGGTCAGACCATTGAGCGCCCAGCCTTCGCCGAGCCCTTGCGCGGCATCGAACTGCGCGACCATGCGGTCGCCGAAATGGGTCAGCATCAGGATCGCCGCGATCGCGTAGACCAGGTACAGGAAGATCGACATGTACTTGAACAGGCGCTCGACGGCATCGTTGCCGGCCAGCACGACCGCCGCGATCAGCGCGACCAGCAGCACCGTGCCCAGCAGCGGCGGCCAGCCGAACATCGTCCGGCACAGTTCGCCGGTGGCCGCGCCGAACACCGCCAGCACCACGACCACCAGCCCGAGGTAGGCTGCCTCGAACAGCACCCAGCCCCGGCCCAGCAGGTGCTTGAAGAAGGCGCGGTAGTCGCGCGCGCCAATGGCACGCGCAAGCAGGAAGGTCACTGCGCAGACCACGCTCCACACCACCATCGTCAGCAGCATGCCGGCGATGCCGCCCCAGGGACCGGACGGAAGGAAGAACTCCGCCAGCTCGCGACCCGTCGCATAGCCGCCGCCAATGACGACGGACTTGAATGCCAGCCCCGGCAGGATGAGCCGCTGGAACCTGCCCGACCCCGCCGTCATGGCGCCGCGTCGGTAGCCGACCAGCCCGGACCGCGCACGACGCGTCCGGGCGTGGCGCCGGTGTGCTCGCCATCGCGCAGTACCTGCACGCCGTTGACGAAGACATCGCGCATGCCGGTCGCGTATTGCAGCGGCTCGGCGAACGTGGCGTGGTCGCGGATCGTCGCCGGATCGAAGATCACGATGTCGGCATGGCAGCCGACATCCAGGCAACCGCGATCGGCCAGCTTCCAGTTCTCGGCCGGCAACCGGGTCAGGCGATGGATCGCTTCCTCCAGCGGCATCAGCTTGCGGTCACGGACGTAATGCCCGAGGAAACGCGCGAAGTTGCCATAGGCGCGCGGGTGCGCGCTCGATTTCAGGAACACGCCTTCCGGCGCCGAGGACTCGGCATCCGAGCCCAGGCTGACCCAGGGCTGGCGCAGGCCGAGCTCGACGTTGTCCTCGCTCATCAGGAAATACGCGGCTTCGACGCGCGAATCGTCCTCGACGATCAGATCGAGCAAGGTGTCCTCGACCGGCGTGCCACGCTGCTGCGCGACCTCGGCCAGCGTCTTGCCGATCAGGGGCTTCAATGCGTCGGTGTTGAGTCCGATCAGCACCAGGCGATCGGCCGAGCCCGCGAGCAGTCGCAGGTTTTCCCAATCGGCATCGGGATCGTTCATCTCGGCGATGATGCGCGCGCGCGTCTGCGGATCCTTCAGGCGCTTGATCATCGCCGCGTGGCCGCCGTCCTGTACCCACGGCGGGATGCTCGCGCTGAGGCCGGTACCGCCGGCGGTATAGGTGTACATGTTGGCGCTGACCTGCAGGCCTTCGGCACGTGCCGCCTCGATGCGCGCGATCGCCTGCGCCATCTTCGGCCAATTGGCCTCGCCGGCAGCCTTCAGGTGATAGACCTCGGCGCGCTGGCCGGTCGCGCGCGCGATCGCGATGGTCTCTTCGAGCGCCGGCAGGAATTCATTGGCTTCGCTGCGCATGTGCGCGACATAGCCGCCGCCGGACTCGGCCGCGGCCTGCGACAGCGCGACCAGTTCCGCTGGTTTGGCGTAGAACGCCGGCGGATAGATCAGCGAGGCGCCAACGCCCAGCGCGCCTTCGCGCATCGCGGCACGCACCAGGTCCTGCATGCGCGCAAGCTGCGCGGCATCGGGCTGCACGTCGTCGTAGCCCAGCTCATGGATACGCACCGTGGCCGCGCCGACGAACGAGGCGACGTTCGGAGTGACGCCGCGACGCGCGAGGAATTCCAGGTAATCGCCCAGCGACGTCCAGTCGACCGGATAGCGCAGGTCGGACTGTTTGCCCAGTACGTCGGCCTTCATCTTTTCGTTCAACGGCCCCATCGACCAGCCTTCGCCGAAGATCTGCAGCGTTACGCCTTGCTTGGTGTCGCTCATGCTGCGGCCGTCGACGATCAGCGACTCGGTGGCCCAGCTCAGAGCATTGATGAAGCCGGGTGCGACCGCCTGCCCGGCTGCATCGACGGTACGGGTCGCATTGGCCTGGCTGCCGGCGGGCAACAAGGCGGCGATACGGTCGCCGCGTACGGCGACATCCACCTGCCTGGGGGCCGCGCCGCTGCCGTCGTAGACCACGCCATTACGGATCAGCAGGTCATAGGGCGCGGTGTCGGCGGCATGCGCCTGCAGCGATGCGGAACCGGCCAGGGCCAGTGCGATGGAGTACGACATCAATCGACGCATGAGCGGTGTTTCTCCCGAAGTCACGTGTTGCGCTTGCGCGCGGTCCGGCCTCCGCCAGGACCGGGGTCCGGGCGGCGACCATGGATGGCATCACGGCGAGGCCGCGGCCGGCTGGAACAGGTGGGCGTCACGCACGCTGTGCGCGATTCCCGCAATCTCCGCGCGCTCCGCGATGACGCAGTCCGCAACGGCCGCCATGCTGCGCATGGCCAATATGGCGATGAAGAACCTGCCGTCATCAGGCAGCGTCACCATGCCGAATTCCTTCGCAGGGGAATCGTCGCCCTCATGCCAGGCAGGCATCGACCAGCGTGCCGAACAAGGCGTCGAAGCCGTCGTCACTGCGCATCGGATCGGCCGCCGGCAAGCCCAGCCGCGCCTGGATGTCAGCGCAGGCCGCCCATGCCTCCTGCGTGTCCATCAGATGGGTATCGAGGCTCACGCCCGCGCAGCGGATGCCGGGATTGGTACGCCGCCCCAACTGCACGGCCAGCGCGATGATCTCCTCGATCGTCGGCACCGGGTAGTCGGGAAAGCCGAGCATGTGCGCGCGTCCGGGCTGGTGGCAGACCACGAACACATCGGGCTGGCTGCCGTGCAGCAGGCCCAGCGTCACCCCGGCATACGCCGGATGCAGCAGCGAGCCCTGCCCCTCGATGACATCCCAATGGTCGTCGGCGGCTGCGGGGCTCAAACGCTCCGCCGCGCCAGCCGAGAAGTCGGCAACCACCGCGTCCATCGGGATGCCGCTACCCGAAATCAGGATGCCGGTCTGGCCGGTCGCACGGAAGTCGGAGGGCACGCCCCGCGCGCGCAGCGCGCGCGCCAGGGCCAGCGCGGTGTATTTCTTGCCGAGTGCGCAGTCGGTGCCGAGCGTCAGCAGGCGTTTGCCCCGGCGCTTGCGGCCATTGGCGACCGGGATGTCGCGTGGCGGCGTGCGCACGTCGTGCAGGCCACGGCCCAGCCGCTGCGCGGCGTCGCGCAGTTCCGGCGTGTCTGCGAGCCGCATGTGCATGCCGCTGACGAGGTCGAGCCCGGCCTCCATCGCGGCGACCAGGACCGGCAGCCAGTGCGCGGGAATCGTGCCGCCCGGTGTCGCGACACCGATGACCAGCGAACGCGCGCCCTGTACGCGCGCCTGCACGGGATCCAGCATCGGCAAGCCGGTGCTGGCCTTGCAACCGGGCAGGCTGTACTCGCCGACGCAGGCGTCGCCGGCCCAGTCGCGCAGCCCGACCGCAGTCTTGGCGTAACCGGGTTCGGTGATGTCGCCCAGGAACAGCAGGTAGGGCTGCGGCAACATGACGGCGGCGATGACGGCTTCGGGAGAACGCATGCAGGAGGCTTCTCGTCGTACGGGCGCGTGCGAGGGGATCCCGCTGGACGCGATGCGTCCAGCGGGGCGTGACGCAGGATCAGAAGCGATAGTCGACCGACATGCCGATCGTGCGCGGTACCAGCGGCGTGCCGCGGGCCTGCTCGATGTTGCCGTTCAATGCATTGCGCAGCACGCCGATCGACATGTATTCCTGCTCGTTGGTCGCGTTGCGCACGTACAGGCGGAAGGTCAGGTTCTGGTTCCTGAGCTCGGCATGCAGGTCGACCGCCTTGTAGGCATCGATCGGGAAGCCGCCGAACGAGCCGATCCGGTCGCCGGTGTAGCGATAACCGCCACCCACCTTTCCGCTCCACTGGTCGGTGACACTGAAGTCGTAATCCAGCGTGGTCGACCAGCTGCGCTTCGGGGTCAGCGGCATCTGGCCGCCCGGCGTCAAGCCACTGCTTGCCGGCACGCCCTTGCTGATAGTGGAATCGATGTACGCGGCATTGACGCCCCAGGTCAGGCCCGCCAGCGGACGCAACAGCATGGACAGTTCGACACCTTGGCTTTTCGATTCCCCGGGCGCGTTGGTGATGTAGGTCAAGCCCGTTCCGGTGATGGCACCCACCTGGATTCCGTCCCAGCTCGTCTTGAACAGCGCCAGGTCGATCATGCCGCGACGGTCCCAGAACTGCGACTTGAAACCCAACTCCAGGTTGTGCGTGGTGTCGGACTTGGTCATCGGCGGCACGCCCGGCAGCGCGAGGTTGGGGCCACCGGGTCGATAGCCGGTCGCGATGCGTGCATAGAGCATCGAATCGTCATTCAGATGCCAGCGCGAGGCCAGCTTCCAGGTCGAGACGTTCTCGGCCGATTCGCCGGGCGTGTTGGCCTCGCCCACCAGAAGCCCGGTCGTGATCTGCGTGAATTCCTGCTCGTTGCGCGCGTATCGTGCGCCGACCGAAACGTCGAACTTCGGCGAGAACTTCCAGGTAGCGTCGGCGAAGACCGCGGCTTCCTTGTACGCGCCCGGCAACGCGATCACGGCCGGATTGAACGGCAGCACGTTGAAGTCGTTGTCCCAGGCCATCACGCTCTGGCGATTGGTATTGACCTCATCGGTGAAATAGGCGCCTACCAGCCAGTCCAGGCGTTCGCTGGTCTTGGAGGTCAGGCGGAACTCTTGCGTCCACTTGCGGGTACCCAGGTACAGATCGAAGTTGGCCAGGCCCGCGGGATAGCCGAACAGCGGCCATGCCACGCCATAGGTCGGCGACGCATCCGTGGTGATCGCCATGCGCGTCGCCGAGTAGCTGGTCGACGACAGCAGGTCGGCAAAGCCCAGGTTCCAGTCGAGGATGGCGGAATAGAAATCCACCTCGTTGCGATACGGCTGCATCAAGTAGGCATTGCCGTCGAGCGGGCCGAGTTCGGGCTTCTGCGTTGCCGGATCCAGGCCCACCTGGGCGATGCTGTCGGCGTCGATGGTCTGCCACAGACCCTGCACGCGCAGGGTGGCGTTCTCGTTGATGTTCAGGGTGAACGCCAGGCGAGCGGCCAGCTGGTCGTAACCGTTGGCGTCTTCCTTCCCGAGGATCTTCTCGTCGATGTAGCCCGGCGTGGTCTGTCGGGCGAAGCTGACGCGCATGCCCAGCTTGCCTTCCGTCAGCGGGATATTGGCTGCGGCGCGCACACCCGTGCCGAGTTCATCGGCATCACTGACCGAGCTGACGTCCATGCCGGCACGGAACTCGAAGTTCTCGGTGTCGGCCGCGCGCGTGATGTACTTGAACAGGCCGCCCATCGAGCTGGCACCGTACAGCGTGCCCTGCGGACCGCGAAGGATTTCGACGCTCTGGATATCGTAGGGCAACAGGTCCAGCGCGTAGCCGGTGGCGCGGTTCTTGTTGCTGCTGGGATTGATCGGCGAGTCGTCGATATACGTGCCGATGATCGCACCGCCACCCAGCGGCGCCATGCCGCGCAACGACATCGACGTCACGCCGGGCGCGCCGCCGCTGTCGACCTGGAAGCCCGGCACATAGGCGGCGTAGTCGGTCAGGCGACCGGCGTTGAGCGATTCCAGCTTTTCCTCGGAGATCACGCTGATGCCCATCGGCACCTCCATGATGCTTTCCGTGCGCTTCTGGGCGGTGGCGACGACACGCTCGAGTTCGACGGTCTCGCTGGCCCGGGCGGGAGTCTCCTTGGCCGCTTCCTGCGCCATCGCGGTGGACGCGATTCCTGCACAACACAACGCACACATCGACGCGAGAACCGACCGCTTCATCATCTTGCGCATGGCTGGACTCCAACAGTGGATCAGGTGGGAAGGACGACGGGCTTCCAGGTCTCTCGGAGCAGGCGCCTGAAATTGCCGCCGAGCACGAGCTTGATGTGGGCGTCGGTGTATCCGCGCTTGATCAGGACTTCGGCCAGGTCGTAGGTCTTGCGGGGATGGTCGAAGCCATCGGTATCGAGCTTGTCGCGGAACGCATAGCTGGATTTGTAGCCGCCACGCAGCATCTTGTTCTGGTCTGCGGGCATGTCGTCGTAGCCGTTGAGATCGGCATCCGAACCGATGCCGACGTGCTCGATGCCGACCAGCTTGACGACGTGGTCGATATGGTCGACCAGGTGTTCGATCGTCGTCGGCTCGCGGTCGCGCACGAACATGCGCACGCCGGTGATGCCCATGACGCCGCCCTTGGAGGCGAGCTTTCGGATCGCTTCGTCGGTCTTGACGCGCGGATGGGTGTTCAGCGCGCGGCAGTTGGAATGCGTGATCGCGATCGGGCGCGGCGACAGTTCGATCGCATCGAGCGTGGTCTGGTCGCCGCAATGGGAGACGTCGATCAGCATGCCCGACGTGTTCATGGCCTCGATGATCTGCACACCGTAATCGCTGACGCCGCCATCGACGCGATCGGTACTGCCCGAGCCGATGAAGTTCTGCGAGTTGTAGGTCAGCTGCGCGCAGCGCATGCCCAGCTGGTAGAACATGTTGACGTCGGCCGGCGTGCGGAAGTGGTCGGCGTTCTGCACGCCGATGATTACCGCGGCCTTGCCGTCGGCCTTGGCGCGATCGAGATCCTCGGCCTGGTCGACCAGCGTGAACACATGGCTGTTACGGCCGACGAAACCGTTCCATGCCGCCATGTAGGCCAGCGTGTCGGCGTAGACATCGGGGCCGCCGATGCCGATCGCATGATGGAAACCGGTGATGCCGCTGGCGCGGATGTCGGCGGCGTCCTCTTCGCTGATGCGGCTGGCGAAGTACTCCGGACGGAAGTCGATCTTCAGCGGCGCCAGCATGTCGAGCACCAGCGACTCGCGGACCAGGTCGATCGCACGGGTCGAGTACAGCGTGTCGAGGGCGGGCAGGATGCGATGACGGCCGGTGGCGATCATCGGGAAGGCAACGGCACCGACGGCGAGGGCGGCGGCTCCGCCGATCAGGCGGCGACGTGCAGGAGAGTGTGGGAAACGGTCAGTCATGAGGCCAGTCCATTCGATCCTGAGAAGGGAATATTTATCCCCGTTAGAGAATTGTCAACAGAAAGCCTGTATTCAGGATTGTTGACGCCTTTACCGGACATCTTCGCTGGCAGCCACCCGGCCCGCGTGCATGACCCATTCAACGTGTTCGAGCACACGCACATCGGCGAGCGGGTTGCCGTCGACCGCGATCAGGTCCGCGGCCATGCCGGGACGCAGCGCTCCGATCTGGTCCTGCAGGCGGTTGTGCGCGGCGCCCCAGACCGTTGCCGAGCGGATCGCATCCAGCGGTGTGAAGCCGGCCGTGACCATCAACGCGAACTCGCGTGCGTTGTCGCCATGCGCGGACACGCCGCTGTCGGTCCCGAAGGCCACGCGCAGGCCGGCGGCATGCGCCCGCCGCGCCATCGCCATCATCTGCGGCCCGACCGCCGCGGCCTTCGCCCGCACGGCTGCAGGCATCCAGTCGGCGTCCCTGGCCTGGCGCGCGACGGTATCGCCGGCCAACAGCGTCGGCACCAGGTAGGCGCCGCCCCGCTTGAACGCGGCGATCGAGGCGTCGTCGAGGTAGGTGCCGTGTTCGATGCTGTCGACACCGGCGTTGAGCGCGGCGAGGATGCCGTCGGCGGAGTGCGCATGGCAGACCACGCGCCGGCCGAGGCTGTGTGCGGTGTCCACGATCGCCTTGAGCTCGTCGTCGAACAACTGCTTGCCCACGCCCGATGCGGTATTGGACATCACGCCGCCGGTCGAGGCGATCTTGATCACGTCGGCGCCGCGCTGCACGGTCTGGCGCACCGCGCGCCGGCAATCGTCGGCGCCCGAGCACAGGCCCGGATAGGCGAACAGCTTGATGATGTCGGGGCGGTAGCCGTGGATATCGACGTGGCTGCCATGCGCACCGACGCCACCGGCCGCGATGATGCGCGGGCCGGCGAAGCGACCCTGCGCGATCGCATCGCGCAGGGCGAGGATCGCATCCGGGTCGCCACCGAGGTCGGCGACGGTGGTAAAGCCCGCGCGCAAGGTCCTGCGTGCGTTGACGGCGGCGTCGATGACGATGTCCGACGAGGTTTTCTGCACCGCCTGCAGCTGCGCCTGCGGATTGTTCTCGCCGCTCAGGTGCACGTGGCTGTCGATCAGGCCCGGCAGCACGAAGCGCGTGCGCAGGTCGATCACGCGGCCCGGCTCGCCATGGAAGCCATCGAGGATCTCGCGCACGCGTCCGCCGTCGATGACCACGGTCTGCTCGCGCAGCACCTTGCCATCGGTGGGATCGGCGAGCAGCCAGCCGGCCTGCACATAGCGCACGCCGCTGTCTGCAGCGGCGGCGGGTGTCGGCGCCGGAGCCGCGCCCGGCGCAGGCGTATCGTGCGCGGCCGCCTGGATCGCGCCCGCGCACAGCACCGCCAACAGGGTTGCGGTCCAGCGCATCGCCGAACGCGGCGTGATCGGCGGTCTGCCGTGCGCATGTTTGCGGACAGGCGTGCTCATGACGTGGTCTCCTGGTTGGCATCGGGAACGGTCGCCGCAGGCACGCCGAGCAGCGGTCGCGCCTTGCGTTCGAGCAGGTACAGCATCAGCGCCACCAGCGCGCAGACGGCCGCCATCAACGCGAAGAAGCCATGCACGTCGACGAGGCTCCACAACGTGCCGGCCGCGCCGGCCAGCAGGTTTCCGCCAAACGACGCCAGGAACCACAACGCGATGATCGTCGCGCCGAAGCCCACCGGCGCGAGCCGCGCGAACAGGCCCAGGCCGACCGGCAGGATGAACAGCTCGCCGAGCGTGAACAGCAGGAAGAACAGCATCGCCCAGCCCCAGCCGACCTGCGATTGCGCGTCACCGCCGAGACAGGCGACCAGCACGTAGGCGCCGCCGACAATGGCCGCACCGATCGCCATCTTGGTCAGCGCGGCAGGCTCGCGGCCCGCGCGCGCCTGTCGCGTCCACGACGCCACCAGCCACGGCGTCAACAGGAACACCAGCAAGGGATTGAGCGAGAAGAACCAGGTCATCGGGATCGTGAAGTCGGCGCTGATCGCACGATCGACACCGGCATCGAGCCATAGCGCGATAGTGTTGCCGACCTGTTCGTAGGCCAGCCGGAACACCACGACGATCGCCGCGATCGTCGCCAGCATCTGCAGCAGCGGGCGATGCGCCGGCTGCCACAGTGCCGACATCGGCACCAGGTCGCGTTGCGCGCGCGGCGGGTCCGGCGGCAGGTGGCGACGGCCGGCGATGTAGATCACCAGGCCGAGCAGCATGCCGACGCCCGCGGCCGCGAAGCCGACGTGCCAACCGTAGAGCTCGCCGAGCGTGCCGCAGACCAGCGGCGCGAGGAAGGCGCCGAGGTTGATGCCGACGTAGTAGATGTTGAACGCCGAACCGCGGCGCGGATCGTTGCGTGCGTAGAGGTCGCCGACCTGGCCGGGCAACGTCGGCAGGAACAGGCCGTTGCCGAGCACGATCGCCAGCAGCGCCGGATACAGCAACGAGTCGAACGCCATCAGGAAGTGGCCGATGGCCATCACCACACCACCGATGATCACGGCGCGCCGCTTGCCCAGCCAACGGTCTGCGAGCAGTCCGCCGAACACCGGCGTCAGGTAGGCCAGCGCGGTATAGATGCCGTAGATCATCGATGCCTGCTGCTGGCCGAACAGCAGCTGTTTGGTCATGTAATAGACCAGCAGCGCACGCATGCCGTAGTAGGAGAACTTCTCCCACATCTCGGTCAGGAACAGGATCGTCAGTCCGGGCGGTTGCCCGAACCAGCTGCGCGTCGCTGTCGCGCTGGCGTCAGCGCTCAACGCGGCAGGCCCCGCAGGTCCTGCACGCGCAGGGGCGTGCGCAGGGAGGAAAGCGCGCGGCAACACGACGACGACAGGGGCCGTGGATGGGCGAGGGACAGCGTCGGTCGCATGGCATGGGCCACGGGCGTGTACTCCGGATCAGTGGGGTGCGGGGGAGGAAAAACGTGCAGTGCGTTGAAGGGGGACAAAAAAAAGCCGGGAGGACCTGGGTCCTCCCGGCGGAGAGAATCAGTACTGGTTCGCGAAGGACAGCAGGCCGAACACCACCGCCGCATAGACGCAGACCAGCGCGGCGATCACCAGCCAGGCGCTCCACAACCGGCTCAGCCAGCCCTTGCGCGCGGTCCACGACAGCCAGGCATGCCAGGCGATCGCGGCGGTGCCCAGGGTCGCGGTCAGCACACCGAGCGCGCTCAACAGCAGCACCCACTTGTCGATGCCGTCGGTGAAGCGACTGAGGTCGCCCATCACGAACATCAGCAGGCTGATCCAGCCGATCCAGGCCACCACGATCAGGGTTGCGGCCAAGCGTGCGTAACGACGCACGCGCAGGTCGCGTTGCGGCCATTCCAGGCGCTGTCCATACTTGCGACGCACGATCGCGGCAATCGGCCAGAACAGCGCGCTCAACGCCAGCGACAGCAGCGACACCAGCAGCAGCGGCGTCAGCCAAGATGCCGAGCGCGATGCCGGCACCGGCTCGAACTGCATGATCGCGGCGTAGGCACCGATACTCCAGTGCTGGATCCTGCCGTCGGCATCGACCACCGCGGCCAGGCGCTCGTCACTGGCGACGTCCTGCCAGACGAACGGCGCCACTTCGCGCCAGCGGATCGGCTGGCCGTTCGCGGCGTTGAGGCTGCTCGAGCTGATCGTGCCATCTTCGTGGATGTCGAAGCTGGTCTGGCTGAAGCCGAGCAGGTTGACGAAGCTGCTCGACCCCGGACGGCGCGTGCTTTCGTACTTCTGCGACGCCATCAGGCGCGCGTGTTCGGCGGCGGTCTCGGCATCGATGCCGGCGGCGGCCGGCGAGGCGTCCGTGGCCGGGAAGTAGCGGTTGGCGAACTGCGTGAACAACTGGCTGCGCAGCGGCCCGCTGACGCCCTCCTTGCCGGCGCTGTTGACCGAGATGAACAGGCCGACCCCTTCGCCGGTGAACAGGTGCAGGTCGGAGTGGAACCATTGGGTGTCGCCGCCATGCGAGATCACGCGGCGACCGTTGATGTTGCTCTCGTAGAAGCCCAGCGCCATCGTATTGAGCGGCGGCGTGTGCACGGTCTGGCGTTCGTACATGCGCGCGGCCGTCTCCGGACGCAGCAGTGCGGAGGGCTGTCCGCCCGCGGTCTGCAGATGCGCGAGCATGAACTTGGCCATGTCCGCACCCGAGGCCGCCAGGCTGCCGGCCGGCGCGGAGAGCACCATTTCGTAGGGCTTGGGCTCGCCCGATCCCAGTGCATAGCCCTGCGACATGAACGGCTGCAACGCCGCCGGCAGCGGCTGGCGGAAGCTGGCATGGCGCATGTCCAGCGGCTGCAGGATGTGCTGGTCGATGTAGTCGTCAAACGACAGCCCCGACACCCGCGACACGATGTAGCCGGCCAGGCTGGTGGCGTAGTTCGAATACGCCGGCGTGGTGCCCGGTTTGAAGATCTGCGCCGGCACCCACGACTTGAGGTACTCGCCCAGCGGTCCGGGACCGGCGGTATCGTTGCTCATCAGATACTTGATGCGCTCCTCGAGCCCGGTGCTGTGCGTCATCACGTGGCGCAGCGTGATCGGCTCGCCCTTGCTGGGCACCTTGAAGTCGAGGTAGGTGTTGACGTCGGTGTCGAGGTCGAGCTTGCCCTGCTCCACCAACTGCATCACCGCGGTCCAGGTCAGCAGCTTGGACACCGAACCCGGACGGAACATCGTTGTCTGCGGGTCGACCGGCTTGCGTGCTGCGACATCGGCGTAACCGTAACCGCGCGCGGCCAGCAGCTTGCCGTCCTTGACCACGGTCACCACGGCCCCCGCGACATCGCCACGCGCGAGCGCGTACGGCATGAAGCCATCCAGCCAGGCCTCGGCATCGGCCTGGGTCAGCCGGGGGCTGGCGTCTGGCTGCACCGGGACGGGCGCGGCTGCCGTGGCCGGCTTGGCATCAGGCGCCGGATCCAGCGGCGTCGGCGGAACCTGCGCGAGAACCAGCGCAGGCGACAGAAATCCACACAACAACGTGACCACCCACAATGACGGACGCATGCAACGCTCCCTTCTTGACTGGTGCTGGCGACGGAATCCGGGCGCAATGATTTCAGACGAAATCAAGCCTGTTTCGGACACACTAGTCCTAATCAGAGAATTGTCAATCCTGCGCTGCAGCAGGCTCCGAAGGGCGTCCAGGCCAGTCGTCATGCGGCTTGGCGCCGTGTCGGCCTGCCCGGCAGGACGGCACGGGTGAGGTAAGACGGCGGCTTTGCACGGCGCGGACCTGCCGTGTTGCGCCTGCGCCGGATGCTCGGGCGCAACACGGGCAAACCCCGGCCCGCGATCAGCGCGCGGGGGTCGGTCCCTGCAGCAGGTAGTAATCGCGCACCGTGCGCGCGATCTCGGCGATGACGCGCTCGCGTTCGCTGCGCGGCACATTGCTGCGCATCACGAAGGCCGCGATCGCGAACTGGCTGCCGTCGGGCAGGGTCACCACGCCGACGTCGTTGACGGTACCACCGACCGTGCCGCTCTTGTCGGCGACCTTGGTGCCCGGTGGCATGCGGCCACGCAGGCGCGCATCGCAGGTGCGGCAGCGCTCCATGACTTCGGAGATCACCTTGGTGCTCTCGGCACTGAGCGCCTCGCCACGGAACAGCCGGGTCAGCAGCGTCGCCATCGCGCGCGGCGTCGAGGTGTCCTTCGGATCGTTGTCGAAGGGTGGGTGGGCACTCTCGCCCCGCTTGGCCAGCGAAGGATCGGCAGCCAGCGCTGCCTTGACGACCTCGGCCATCGGCCCCGGGCCGACACCGTAGAAATCGCGCAGCAGGCGATTGGTATCGCGATCGACGCGCTGGCCTTCGATGCCCTGGCCACGCAACCAGGCCGTCACCGCAGCCGGACCACCGGCCTGCGCCATCAGCACATCGGTCGCGGTGTTGTCGCTCTGGGTCAGCGTCACCTCGATCAGGTTGTGGATCGACAGACTGACGCCTTCATGGATGAAACGGTCGGCGATGACTTCGGAGTTGACATACATCGACGGCGGGACAGGCACCATCGTCGACAGCTTCAGTTCGCCGGCATCGACCCGCGCCAGCACCGCGGCCACGATCGCGACCTTGTAGGTGCTGGCCATCGGGAAGGCGCGATCGGCATTGTGCAGCACCTTGTCGCCGCTGCCGTCGAGCCGCCACGCGGCGATGCCGACGTCGCCATCGATCGTCGACGCCAGGCGCGCCACCTCGGCTTCGATGCGCTTGCTGTCGGCCTGTGCCTGCGGGCACATCGCCAGCACCAGCGCCAATCCCAATCCCGTCACTGCGTGCTTCTTCATCATCTTCATGCGATGCAGGCCTCCACGACCCTGTCGAAACCACTGTTGTCGCGCATCGGATCGCCGGCCGGCAATCCGACCCGTGCCGACACGTCCGCGCAGGCGGCCAGTGCCGCCTCCTGGGTCATGCCGTGGGTATTGAGGCTGATGCCGACGCAGCGGATCGCGGGATTGGTCCGCCGGCCCAACTGCACGGTCAGCGCGATGACGTCCTCGACCGATGGCAGCGGGTAATCGGGATAGCCAAGCATGTGCTTGCGACCCGGCTGGTCGCAGACCACGAACACGTCGGGCTGGCTGCCATGCAGCAGGCCCAGCGTCACGCCCGCGTAGGCCGGATGGAACAGCGAGCCCTGGCCTTCGACGACATCCCAATGGTCGTCGGCGGCCGACGGGCTCAGCAGTTCGGCGGCGCCCGCGGAGAAGTCGGCGACGACCGCATCCATCGGCACGCCGCTGCCGGCGATCAGGATGCCGGTCTGCCCGGTCGCGCGGAAGTCGGCATCGACGCCGCGGGCGCGCAGGCCGCGTGCAAGCGCCAACGCGGTGTACTTCTTGCCCAGCGCGCAATCGGTGCCGACCGTCAGCACGCGCTTGCCGGAACGCTTGCGGCCATTGGCGACCGGGATCCCCGGCGGCGGCACGCGCACATTGATCAGCTGTCGCCCATGCTGTTGCGCGGCCTCGGCGAGTTCGGGGATGTCGCGCAGCATCTGGTGCATGCCGCTGACCAGGTCCAGCCCTTGCGCCAGCGCTTCGACCAGCGACGGCAACCAGGCCGGCACGACCACGCCGCCGCCGTTGGCGACGCCGATGACCAGTGAACGGGCGCCGGCCTCACGCGCCTGCGCCGGGGTCATCCGCGGCAGGCCGGTGCTGACGGTGCAGCTCGGCAAGGCCCACTCGCCGACGCACAGCTCCGGCGCCCAGTCGCGCAGGCCGATCGCGGTCTTCGCATAGCCCGCTTCGGTGGTATCGCCAAGGAACAGCAGGTAGGGGTGCGGTAGCGGTGCGAGCTTGGGGAGGGTCGTCGAGACCATGGCAGAGGCCTTCCTGGAGATGTGGGGACGTTCGGAGGGGAGGAGGAGGACGCGATTGCGAAGCAGGACGAGCGCGGGCTGACCTTGCGGCGGACGCCTGCCGCCCGCTGCAAGGCCGCTCGCATCAGAAGCGGTAGTCGATCGACAGGCCGACGGTGCGCGGCTGCAGCGGCACGCCGGTCACGGCAACATTGCGGTTGAGGTAGTCCCGGACCGGCGCCATCGACACGTACGAGCGCTCGTCGGTGGCATTGCGCGCGTACAGGCGCACGGTCCAGGTCATGTTGGTGATCTCGGCATGCAGGTCGATCGCGTCATAGCTGTCGATGACAAAGCCCTGCAAACCGACGCGGTCGCCGGTGTAGCGATAGCCACCACCGATCCGGCCACGCCACTGCTCGGTGATGTCGAAGTCGTAGTCGGCCGTCAACGAGCCGCTCCATTCGGGTGTCAGCGGCATGCGATTGCCCGACGTGAGACCACTCGATGCCGGAACGTCACCAATGGTCGAATCGATGTAGGCCGCGTTGACGCCCAGCGTCAGGCGCTCGGCAGGTCGAACCATGAAGGCCAGCTCGACGCCCTCGCTCTTGGCACTGCCGGCATTGCCCATGCGGCTGATGCCGTTCTCGGTGACGCGGACCTGGATGTCTTCCCAGTCGATGCGGAACAGCGCGAAATCGATCATCGCGCGGCGATCCCAGAAGTGAGACTTGAAACCGACCTCGATATTGTCCAGCGTGTCCGACAAGGTCATCGGCACGATGCCGGTGGTCGAGGTGTTGGGGCCGCCGGGTCGATAGCCGGTTGCGTAGCGCGCATACACCATCGCGTTGTCGTTCAGATGCCAGCGCGAGGCGAGCTTCCATGTGGTGACGTTCTCGTCGGACGACGATGCCACGTCGATGCGATTGGCGCCGTACAGCAGGCCATAGCTGTGCTGTTCGAAATCCTGTTGGTTGCGCGCATAGCGAACGCCGGCGGAGACATCGAAACGCGGTCCGAACTTGTAGGTCGCATCGGCGAACAGCGCCTGCTCGTCGTAGCTTCCCGGCAGGGTCGCGATGCCTGGATTGATCGGCAACAGGTTGCCGGTCATGTCATAGGCATACACGGTCTGGTGGTTGCTGTGCTTCTCGCCGGTCAGGAAGGTACCGACCAGCCACTCGAAGCGATCGCTCTGCTTGGAATTGACCCGGAACTCCTGGGTCCATTTCTCGGTCCCCAGGGCAATGTCGAACTGCCCTTGGCCACCCCAATAGGGCCCGTAGACGAGCGTGGAATCCGCCGTCTCGTCCATGCGCGTTTCCGAGTAGCTGCTGGCCGACACGAAGTCGCCCCAGCCCAGGTCCCAGTCGAGGATGGCCGAGTAGTAATCGGTTTCCATGCGATACGGGGTCGCGCGCCGCATCAGACCGTCGAGCGGACCGGCCAAGGGCTCGAGCGTGTTGAAGTCGAAGCCGACCTGGGTCGCGTTGTCGGCATCGACGATCTGCCACAGCCCCTGCAGGCGCAGGTCGATGTTGTCGGTGATGCGCCAGGTCAGCGCCAGTCGCGACGCCAGCTGCTCGTAACCGTTGCTGTCCTTGCCGTCCTTGCCTGCAAGCGCGGGCTGGTCGACATAGCCCGGCGTGGTCTGCCGCGCGAAGCTGGCGCGCAGGCCGACGCGGCCTTCGACCAGCGGCAGGTTGAACGCGGCGCGCACGCCGGTACCGACGTCGCCGGCTTCGCTGACTGAATTGACGTCCATGCCGGCACGGAACTCGAAGGCGTCCGGGTCGCCGGACTTGGTGATGTACTTGAACAGGCCGCCCATTGCGCCGGCGCCGTACAGCGTGCCTTGGGGGCCGCGCAGCACTTCGACGCTTTCGATGTCATACGGCAGCAGGTCGAGCGCATAGGTGGTCGCACGCTGCTTGTTGCTGCTCGGACCGATCGGCGTGTCGTCGATGTAGGTGCCGATGATCGCGCCGCCGCCGAGCGGGGCCACGCCGCGTAGCGCCATCGTGGTCTGGCCCGGCGCACCACCACTGTCGACCTGGAAGCCCGGGATGTAGGCGGCGTAGTCGGTCAGGCGTGCGGCATTGAGCGACTCCAGTCGGGCCTCGCTTATCACGCTCACGCCGGCCGGCACTTCCATGATGTTCTCGCTGCGCTTCTGCGCGGTCGCCACCACGCGATCGAGCTCGACCGCATCGGGCGCCTTCGCGCGGACGTCCGCGTTGGCGTCGCTGGCGGCATCCTGCGCCGATGCCGCACCTGCCAGGCCCGCGCAGCACAGTGCACACATCGTCGCTAGGATCGACCGCTTCATTGTCTTGCGCATGCAAACTCACTCCCAGAACTGATCAGGTGGAAAACACAACATCGAGGTCCCGTTGCGGCCGATGGCCGCCTGGGATGTCCTCAGGAAGATGCCGCTGCGGGGGAACGGCAGCATCGGCAGGGGATTGGGACGTGCGCCACCCTGCCTGCCTTGCGGCAGGGCTGGGCACGTGGTCGCGTGACTCAGTGGCGCGTCAGAACCGGCTCTCAGTACTGCAGGCCGGACGTCGCCAGTCCGTGCACCAGTACGACCCAGCCGATCACGGCGCCGGCCAGCACCAGCAACCACGACCAGATCCGCGTTGCGCGCGGCCAGCCCAGCGGCTGCCGGACCGCGGCAAATGCCAGCAGCGCCACACCGGCCAGCGCCAGCCACGACACCACGTGCATCAGCACCAGGCCGGGCAACGAGGGATCGAGCAATACGCTGGGGCCGTCGCGCGATTGCAGGTAGACCAGCCAGGCGATGAAACCGCCGACAAGCAACAGCAAGGCAAGGTTCTGCAGCCAGCGCAATCCACGTCCGGCCTCGAGGGCGACGACGCCGTAGTAACGACGCGTCAGCACGCCACCGACGCGCAGCACGATCGTGGTCACCAGCAGCAGCAAGGCGACGACGAACGCCGGTTGCAGCCAACGCGGCGAACGCGATCCAGGGATCGGCTCATAGCCCATCACCGAGCCCATCGGGTCGGCACTGAAATACGCCAGGCGTCCGTCCTCGACCTTCGCGGCCAGACGGTTGCGTCCGTTGACCTGCTGCCACTGCCACGGCGCGACCTCGCGCCAGCGCAGCAGCACGCCATTGACGTCCTTGAGGCCGTCGACCGAGATCGTGCCGTCGTCGTGCGCGTGCACGCGGGTCGGCGACAGCAGGTCGAGCACCTTCAGGAACGAGGTCTGCGAGCGTCGCGTGCTGCGCCAGTCGATGCCCGCCAGTGCGGCGGCATGTTCGGCAGCGGTGTCGGCATCGACCGTAGCGGTCGCCGTCGGCAATGCGCGCGGCGGCAGGAAGGTCTCGACGAAGCGCTCGAACACCTGCCCGCGCAACGCGGCACCCGCGGCATTGCGGCCGGCGCTGTTGGTCGAGACGAACAGGCCGATACGCTGCTCCGGCAGCAGGTACAGCCACGAGTAGAAGAACAGCGAGGTGCCGCCGTGCGAGATCACCGGATAGCCGCCGACCTCGGAGGTCATCCAGCCCAGCGCCATCGGCGCCAGCGCAGGCAGCACGGCCGCCTGCGCAGTGTGCATCGCGCGCGCGGTCTGCGCCGACAGGATGCGCTGGCCGTCGAGCTCGCCGAGGTTCAGGTGCGCGAGCATGAAACGCGACATCGCCGCGCCCGACACGTACAGGCCGCCGACGCCGGGCGAGGTGACCTTCTCGGCCGGGTAGGTCTTGCCCGAACCGAGGCGATAGCCCTTCGCTGCATCGGCCAGCAGCGTGTCCGGCAACTGCTGGCGGAAGCTGGCGCTGCGCATGTCCAGCGGGGTGAAGATGTGCTGCTCGACGTAGTCCTCGAACGGCTGGCCGGAGACGCGCTCGACGATGTAGGCCGCGATGCCGGTGGCGTAGTTGGAATAGGCCGGGCGCGTGCCGGGCGCGAAGATCTGGTCGGGCACCCAGTCCTTGATGAAGTTGGCCGCGGTGCTGGCATGGTCCGGGCCGAGCACGATCAGGTGCCGCAGCCGTTCCTCGAGCCCGGCGGTATGGGTCATGACGTGGCGCAGCGTGATCGTCTCGCCGCTGCGCGGCACCTTGAAGTCGAGATAAGTGTTGATGTCGGCGTCGAGGTCGAGCTTGCCCTGCTCCACCAGTTGCATCACCGAGGTCCAGACGAACAGCTTGGACACCGAGCCCGGACGGAACAGCGTGGTCTGGGCATCGACCGGCTTGCGTGCGTCGACATCGGCCAGGCCGAAGCCGCGCTCGGTCAGCACCTTGCCGTCGGCGACGATCGTGACGACGGCGCCGGCGAGATCGCCTTCGGCCATCAGGTAGGGCACCAGGCCATCGAGCCAGGCATCGACGCTGGCGCGATCCAGCGCGGGCGACGCCGGTGCGGCCAGGCCGGCCGGGGCAGGATCAGTGCTGGCGACGGCAGCAGCCGGGGCCGGCGCGACCGCTGCCGCGGGCGCCTGGCGTGCGATCGCCGGGGCGGTGCAGAGCAGGGTCGCGAGCAGCGCGGCCATGCCGACGCGGGTGCCACGCCATGCGCGCATGCGCGGCGCGGCCATCAGCGCGAACCCCAGACGTTGTCGTCGCAATGGATGTCGCCGTTGTCGTAGCGCACGCCGGGTTCGCGGTCCCGCTTCAGCGCCAGCGGCCCGTCGAGATCGACGACGTCGCAATGCTGGCCCACGATATAGGCCGGCGCCATTGCCCAGGCGCTGCCGATCATGTTGCCGACCATGACCTTCATGTCCAGTGCGCGCGCCTTCTCGACCATCGCCAGCCCCTCGGTCAGGCCACCGCACTTGTCGAGCTTGATGTTGACCACGTCGAAGCGGCCGGCCAGCGCATCCATCTCCGACAGACCCTGCACGCTTTCATCGGCAGCGAACGGCAGCGCGCGCGGGAAACCGTCGAGATCGGCCTCGCGTCCGCGCCGCAGCGGCTGCTCGAGCAGCTTGACATCGTTGTCGAGCAACACCGGGATCAGCTTGTCGAGAACATCGACGCTGTACCCCTGGTTGGCATCGACGCCGATCCAGACATCCGGGCGCACCGCGCGCACCGCGCGCACGCGCTCGCAATCGTCTTCCAGTTCACCGGTCAGCTTCAGCTTCAGCGCGCGCGCGGGCTTGTAGCGGCCGGTCGCGGTCGCCTGCAGCGTTGCCGGATCTTCGGCGCCCAGCGTCCACGTGGTCAGCAGCGGGCGCGTCTGCGCCAGGCCCGCGAGCTTCCACGCGGGCACGCCGGCGCGGCTGGCTTCGAGTTCCCACAGCGCGCAGTCGAGCGCATTGCGCGCGCCGCCGGGCGGCAACAGCGACTGCAGCGCGCTGCGGTCGATGCCCGCCTCAATCTCGCCACGCAAGGCTTCCAGGGTCTCCAGCATCTGCGCCGGACGATCGTCGAGGTAGTAGACGCCGCTGGCCTCACCGCGACCGCGATGGCCCTGGTCTTCCAGCGTGACCAGCAACACCGGGGACTCGGTGAATACATAGCCGCTGATACGGAACGGCGCCAGCATTTCCAGCGGTTCGATCTGCAGTTTCATCTTCATGGACAGTGCTCCTTCGACCCGGACGCTTGCCTGCCGGGCTGACTCAGGCAGAGGTGTTGATTCAGTACTTCAGTGCGAAATCGACGAAGCCCTGCAGGACCGCGGCGTAGCTCAGCAGCAGCATCGCCAGCACCAGCAGCAACGCCCAGATCCGTGCCCACAGCGAGCGGCCCGCACGCCTCACCTGCAGCAGGTTCCACAGCGTGGCGGCCAGCCCGCCGACAATGGCCAGCACCGACAGCAGGCCCAGCAGCACGATCCATTTGTCCATGCGCGCGTCCAGGCGGACGTAATCCGCGGTGGCCCAGGACATCAGCCAGAACCAGCCGATCCAGGCCAGCAGCATCAGCCAGATGCCGACGCGTGCGGCGCGGTGCGCCTTCAGTGCGGTGGCCGGCCAGTCGCGGCTGCGACGATAGCGGCGACGCACCAGGGCGGCGATCGGCCAAGCCAGTGCGGTCGCGCCGAGCACGATCAAAGCCACGATCAGCAGCGGCTTCAGCCACAGCGCCGAACGGTAGCCCTCGACGCGCTGGTAGATCACGAACGGCGACGAACCGTCGAGGGCGAACGCGGTGACGCGTCCGTCCTCGACCACGGCGGCGAGCCTCTGCTTGCCGCCGACGGCACGCCAGACCCACGGCGCGATCGGCACGAACTTCGCCGGCTGGCCGCTGATGTCCTTGGCCTTGGCGAAGGTGATGGTGCCGTCGCCGTTGTCGGTCAAGCGCATCTGCGACAGCACCACGCTGAGGCGGCCGACGCCGGTCTCGCTGCGCCGTGACGTGGTGAACACGCCGGCGGCCAAGGCCTTGGCCTGCGCTTTCGCAGCGTCCAGGTCCACCGGCGGATCGACCTGCGCATGCGGGAAGTAACGGTCGGTGAAGCGCTCGATCAACTGGCTGCGGATCGGCCCGGTCACGCCGTTGAGGCCGGCGCTGTTGACCGAGACGAACACGCCGATGCCCTGGTCGGCATACAGGAACAGCTGCGAGTGGAACATCATCGTGTCGCCGGCATGGCCGATGATGCGCTGCTGGTTCTGGTTGATCTCGTAGAAGCCCAGCAGCATCGTGTTCAGCGGCGGCGCGAAGCGCTTCTGCGGCGTGTACATCTCGGCAGCGGTCGCGGCCTTCAACAGCGGCGAATCGACCCCGGACGCCGTGGTCAGGTGCGCGATCATGAAGCGCGCCATGTCGCTGCCGCTGGCCGACAACGCACCGGCCGGCGCCGACGACGTGACTTCGAAACGGTGCGGTTTGCCCGACGCGACCCGGTAGCCCTCGGCGACGTGCGCGCGCAGCGCCGGCGGCAGCGGCTGGCGGAAGCTGGCGTGCTGCATGCCCAGCGGCGCGAAGATGTGCTGCTCGACGTAGTCGTCGAACGACTGGCCGCTGACGCGCTCGACGATGTAACCGGCCAGGCTGGTGCCGTAATTGGAGTACGACGGCACGGTGCCCGGCTCGAAGATCTGCCCCGGCACCCATTCCTTCAGCGCCGGCCCGAGCGCGGCGTGGCCGGCGGCGGCATCGTCCTCGGTCATCCACATCCGCCGCATGTTGGCTTCGAAGCCGGCGGTGTGCGTCATCAGGTGGCGCAGCGTGATCGGCTTGCCGCTGCGCGGCACCTTGAAATCGAGATAGGTGTTGATGTCGGCATCGAGATCGAGCTTGCCCTGCTCGACCTGCTGCATCACCGCCGTCCAGGTGAACAGCTTGGACACCGACGCCGGGCGGAACAGCGTGACGTCGGGGTCGACCGGAATACGCTTTTCGACATCAGCGTAGCCGTAGCCGCGCTTGACGATGATCTCGCCGTCCTTGACC
This sequence comes from Luteimonas sp. RIT-PG2_3, assembly GCF_054902115.1. Lineage (NCBI taxonomy): Bacteria > Pseudomonadati > Pseudomonadota > Gammaproteobacteria > Lysobacterales > Lysobacteraceae > Luteimonas > Luteimonas sp. RIT-PG2_3. The sequence goes on from NZ_JBUBPF010000001.1 coordinate 120,597, forward strand.
ACGGTGACCACGGCACCGGCGACATCGCCGCGGGCCAGCGCGTAGGGCATGTAGCCGTCCAGCCAGTTGCCGACATCGGCCGAATTGACCTGCGGGTTGCGGACGGGGGCCGGTGCGGTGGCGGGCACCGGCGTCGCGGCGGCTTCCGCGGCGACCGGCTGCTGCGCCTGCACGATAGTGGACGACAACATGCCGCATACCGGCATGCCACACACCAACACGACCACCCAGGACCACAGACGCATGCAACACTCCCTTTTCGACCGGTCCGCAGACCCGACAACGGCAGGATCGGTGATGGTATAGATCCTGTTTCGGACACAGTAGTCCTAATCAGAGAATTGTCAATGCTGCACCGCAACCCGCCGGGCGCCCGCCGGACGGCGGTCGTCGAACCGGGCAGCGCCCTGATCCCACATGCACTTGCGGGCGGCGCTTCGGACCATCCGGCCGGCCCGGCGTGGCGGGGCCGCCCCCTCCGGGCGACCGCTGCAATCCTGATCAGGACAATTGTCCCCGCCGGGTAGTATCGTGCTCACTCTCTTCCAAGGATTGACGAAGGCCCCCTTTCGATGAGTTCGAAGTCACCGACACTCGGAACCCTGCTCCGCGGCCTCCGCAGCCGCAACGGCTGGACGCTCAAGGAAATGAGCGAGCACACCCAGATCCCGCTCTCGACCTTGTCCAAGGTCGAGCACGACCGCCTGACCCTGACCTACGACAAGCTGCTGCAGCTCAGCCAGCGCCTGAACATCCGGATGTCGGAGCTGTTCGCCGAACCCGAGGCGGTCAGCACCAAGGCCATCACCGCGCGCCGCAGCATCGGCACCATCGAGCACTCGCTGCGCGTCACCACCGCCAACTACGACTACTACTACCTGTGCACCGAGCTGCGCCGCAAGCGGATGATCCCGTTGATCACCCGCATCCGCGCCAAGACGCCGGCGGAGTTCGGCGAGCTGGTCCGCCACCCGGGCGAGGAATACGTGCACGTGCTCGAAGGCCGCATCCAGGTACATACCGAGTTCTACGATCCGGTCACGCTCGATACCGGGCAGGGCATCTATATCGACAGCCAGATGGGCCACGCCTACATCGTCGACACCGGTTGCGAGGAAGCCACCGTGCTGGGCGTCTGCGCCAGCGCCGATGACGACCTGATGGAATCGTTGATGACGCTGCACGGCGAAGACTCCGTCAGCTGAGTCGCGCGGCGGTCCTCGGCGCGCCAAAGCCTGCTACGTGCAGCCTGCCTGCCGTCAATCCGCGTCCGTCAAGGGTGCCTGCACCGCGTTCGCGGACAGGCCTGCGACCGACGCCTCCGCGCCCGGCACCTGCGCCAGGTCGCGGACATTGCGCAGCCGCAATCGATGGCCGCGGCCCAGTCGCCTGGCGACGACCTGCAGCACGAGCACCAGGTCGTCGCGATAGTGCAACGCGATCGCGTCGTCGGCGATCGGCCAATGCCGGTGCAGCAGGAACGACTGGTACGGCCGCTGCAGCGCGCGCGTGGCACGGAGCTGCAGCGCGGCGTCGAGCAGGATGACATGGCTGGACTCCTCGAACGGGCAGTCCTGCGACAGCACCAGTACGAATCCCTGCGCGCAGGCGTATTGCGCTTCGATGACGTAGCCGGGAACCCGGTCGTGGTCGCGGCGCCATCGCGATACAGGCGTGTCGTCGCCGGCCAGGTGTCATAGGCACCGGCATGACGTTCGAGCGAGAACAGGCTGATCGCTTGCATGCCGCGTCCTTCCCTGCTGCGGCGCGCGTCCGCCGCCTTGCCCACGCTAGCGCAGCCTGCGCGACAGCACCAGCTGCGGACAGGGTTCGCAATCAGAGCAAGATCCTCTCAATGGGCACAACAAAAAGGCCCGGCAATGCCGGGCCTTCGTTGGACGGACTTGAGGCCGACCGATCCGAGCGCGACATCTGCGCTCGACCGGATCGCTCAGCGTACCTTGCCGCGGCGGAACAGGTTGATGATCGCCAGCAGCACGATCGCGCCGATCAGCGACACCACGAAGCTCATGATACTGAAGCCATCGTTGATGGAGCCTGCGCCGACCAGCGGTCCGATCAGCCAGCCGCCGATAAACGCACCGATGATGCCGACCACGATGTTGAGCAGGATGCCCTGCTGCGCGTCGGTACGCATGACCAGGCTTGCGAGCCATCCCACGACGCCGCCGACGATCAACCAGATGATGATGCCCATGCATGAACTCCCAGGTTGGACGAGAAAATTGCACGAAGAAGCGAATGCTTCGATCGCACGCGACGTGGTCATCGCAGACTGACAGCGCCACCGTGATGGCGGTGTCAGGGTTTCCGTCCATCTGCAGCCAGCATCCGGCTGGCCAGCGCCCCAGACCCGGTTCAAAGTTTGAACAGATTCTCAGCCGTCCTCGCCCTTCAGCAGCGCCAGCACGGTGCTGCGCGGCAGCTTGCCGGTCTCGTTGCGCGGCAGGCTGGCCACGCAGCGCACCCGCCGCGGCAGGAACACCGGGTCGATGCTCGCGCGCAGCGCCCGCAGGATCGCGGCCTCGTCGACGCCGTCGCAGACCGCCAGCGCCGCGATCCGGCGCACGCCTCGGGCATCGGTCTCGTCCAGTTGCACCACCACGCCGTCGCGGACGCCGGGCACGTCCAGCAGCCGGCGCGTCAGCTCGCCCAGCGACACCCGTTTGCCGGCGATCTCCAGCAGGTCGGCCTGGCGCCCACGCAATTCAAAGCGATCGGGACCGGTGAAGGCGATCAGGTCGGCCAGTTCGACCGCCTCGGGCAGGTGCGCGCCCTGCACCAGAGTGCCTTCGGGACGCGGCTGCAGGCTGACGCCCGGGAACAGCGTCCAGGCCGTTTCCGACACCGTGCGCCGCGAGGCGATGATGCAGGTCTCGGTAGAACCGAAGACCTCGCGCACCGGGCAGCCGAACGCGGCCTCGGCGGCCTGTGCCTGCGCCTGCGGCAGCGGCGCGGTCGCGGTGACCACGGCCGCCATCGGCGGCAGCGCGACCGCCGATTCGACCAGCGCGCGCAGGTGCACCGGCGTGGTCACCAGTACGCGCGGCTCGGGCATGTCCGACAACGCCTGCACGATGTCGCCGGGGAAGAACGGACGCCCGCCATGCACGCAGGCCTGCGACAGCATCGGCCACAGCACGGACAGCTCCATGCCGAACATGTGCTGCGGCGGCACCGTGGCGACGATCGCCGGCCGCGCCTGCGCAGGCCACAACCCCGACAGCGCCCGCACGTTCTGCGCGGTGCTGGTGTCGAACATGCCCCAGCGTTTGGGATTGGGCGTGGGCGTGCCGGTGCTGCCCGAGGTGAAACCGATCACCGCCAGCGCGTCGCGGGCCACTTCCAGTGCGGCGCCGGGCAATCGCGGCAGCACGTCCGGCAGCCGCTGGTAATGCGGCAGGCAACCCATCGGGCCGGATTCGCAGCCGCAGTCGTCGACATCGCCGATGCAGTAGCTGGCCGGATGACGGGCGCGGACGTCGTCGATCGCTGTGCGCGTCCGCGACGGCGGCAGCAGCGTGACCTGGCCGCGGATCGCGGCCGCGCACAGCGCCACCAGGAAACGGTAGCGGTCCTCGCACAGGTTGACGACATGGCCGATGGCCGGCAGCGACGCGGCGACGCCGCGCACCTCGTCGGCGAAGCGCTCACGCGTGATCCAGCGGCCGTCGGCGAATGCGATCGGGCTGTCGGCGGCGCCCTGCAACAGCGGCATCGACGGGGACGGCGGGGAGTTGGGGCGGAGATGGGCCGACATGGGTGCGGAACGCGGTCGCTGCCGCGGTGTTCTGTGTCCGTGGCCTTTTAGCTTACGCTGCCCGCCCATGGTTGCCCCAGCCCACACCCCGCCCGCCGCCGCGCCCCTGCCTGGAGCACAGGCCGGCTTCGACGGCGGCCTCCAGGTCGGCCCGATCCGCTGCGCCTGGCGCGACTACCAGCGCGGTGTCGCCGCCGAGCCACTGGTACGGCCGTGGCTGGCGCAGGCGTTGCAGCAGCCCGAAGCCGCGCTCGGCCTGTGGCGGGACGTGCATGGACGCCCGCACCTGGCGGCAGCGCATCGGGACGTCGACACCAACTGGAGCCACAGCGGCGAAGCCCTGCTGGTGGCACTGGGCACCGGCGTGGATGTCGGCGTCGACATCGAATGGCTGCGCCCGCGCCACAACGCGATGCCGCTGGCGACGCGTTTCTTCGCCCCCAGCGAGACCGCGATCCTGGCGCGACTGGCCCCCGACGACTGCGAGACCGCGTTCGTGCGGCTGTGGTGCGCCAAGGAAGCGGTGCTGAAGGCGCATGGCCGCGGCCTGTCGTTCGGCCTGCACCGGCTGGCCTTCATCCTCGACGACCAGGGCTGGTCGCTGACCGACTGCGACCCCGAGCTGGGCCGGCCAGTCGACTGGTCGCTGCATGCGTTCGCACCGATGCCGGGCTACCTGGCCACGCTGGCCTGGCGCGCGCGGCAAAGGGCATGACCTGAGGGAGCGGCCATGGCCGCGATCCCGCATTCCCTTGAAAGCCTCATTGCGGCCATGACCGCTCCCACGAAATTCCAGCTGTTCCTGCACAAGCTCCCCGCGCTCCTACAATGGCGACATGACCGACTCCCTCCCCGCTAGCGTCCGCGACGAACTGACCGCCGGCCTGGCCGCGCTCGACTTGGCGACCACGCTCGCCGATCCGTTGCTCGTCTACCTGGCCCTGCTCGACCGCTGGAACCGCACCTACAACCTGACCGCGATCCGCGACCCGCAGACGATGGTCGCCCGGCACCTGCTGGACTCGCTGGCGATGGCGCCGCACGTCGCCGGCCTGGCGACGCTGGCCGATCTCGGCACCGGCCCCGGCCTGCCCGGCATCCCGCTGGCGATCGCTTTCCCCGGCCTGCAGGTGACCCTGGTGGAATCCAACGGCAAGAAGGCGCGCTTCCTGCGCGAGGCGGTGCGCACGCTGAAGCTGGCCAATGCCAGCGTCGCCGAATCGCGCGCCGAGGCGCTGGACCGCCCGGGCGCGTTCGACGCGATCACCGCGCGCGCGCTGGCCACGCTGGGCGACATCATCGCCGTCGGCGGACACCTGCCCGGCCCCGGCGGCCGCCTGCTGGCGATGAAGGGCGTCCGCCCGGACGACGAGATCGCCGCCCTCCCGGCCGGCTGGCGCCTCGAGGCCCTGCACGCGCTGGCCGTGCCCGGCCTGGGCGCCGACCGTCACCTGGTGGTCATCGGCCGCGCCGCAGCCTGATCGGTCTGGCGATTTGCTCACCATCCGGTCGCGCGGCGTCCGGCTCGGGGCATAATCCCTCGTCCGGAGCCGGCCAGGTCGGCCTCCGCAGCCGGTACGATCCAACGCTCCACCCCGCGCTCCACCCCCTGCAACATCCCCGCATCACTCCCGCAGCGACCGAGGCACACGGACCCATGGCCCGCATCATCGCCATCGCCAACCAGAAAGGCGGCGTCGGAAAGACGACCACCGCGGTCAACCTGGCGGCGGGACTCGCGGCCGCGCCCAAGCGCGTGCTGCTGATCGACCTGGACGCGCAGGGCAACGCCACGATGGGCAGCGGCGTGGACAAGCGCGACCTGCTGGCCTCGACCTGCGACGTGATGATGGGCGAGGTGCTGGCCGAGGACGCGATCATGGAAACGGTCGAAGGCTTCGACCTGATCCCCGGCAACACCGACCTGACCGCGGCCGAGATCGAGCTGATGGACGCCGAGGGACGCGAGCAGCGCCTCAAGCGCGCGCTCGATCCGCTGCGCGCGCGCTACGACTTCATCATCATCGACTGCCCGCCGGCGCTGTCGTTGCTGACGCTGAACGCGCTGACCGCGGCCGACTCGGTGCTGGTGCCGATGCAGTGCGAGTACTACGCGCTGGAAGGCCTGAGCTCGCTGATGCAGACCATCGATGCGCTGAAGGCACAACTCAACCCCGACCTGGAGATCGAAGGCGTGCTTCGCACGATGTTCGATGTCCGCAACAACCTGGCCAACGCGGTCTCGGCCGAGCTGGTCGAGCATTTCGGCGACAAGGTGTTCCGCACCATCGTGCCGCGCAACGTACGCCTGGCCGAGGCGCCGAGCCATGGCCAGAGCATCGTCGGCTACGACAAGGCATCGCGCGGCGCCGTCGCGTACCTGGGGCTGGCCGGCGAAGTCATGCGTCACCAGCGCGAGCGCGAACAACACGAGGACAAGGCAACGATGGAGAACCCGGCATGAGCGCACCCGGCAGCGGCAAGGGCGCGCCCGCCAAGAAGCGTGGCCTCGGACGCGGGCTTGAAGCCCTGCTCGGCCCGAAGGCCGCCGCCGAGGCACCGAAGCTCGAAGCCACGCCCGAGGACACGCTGCGGACCTTGCCCGTCGACGCGATGCGCGCAGGCAAGTACCAGCCACGCAAGCACTGGGATCCCGACAAGCTGACCGAGCTGGCCGAGTCGATCAAGGCGCAGGGCGTGATCCAGCCGATCGTCGTCCGCCAGCTGCCCGACCGCACCTACGAGATCATCGCCGGCGAACGCCGCTGGCGCGCGTCCAAGGAAGCCGGCCTCAGCGAGATCCCGGTCGTCATCCGCAAGGTCGACGACCGCACCGTCGTCGCGATGGCGCTGATCGAGAACATCCAGCGCGAAGACCTGAACCCGCTGGAAGAAGCGCAGGCGCTGCAGCGGCTCATCGACGAATTCGACCTGACCCACGCACAGGCTGCCGAAGCGGTCGGCCGTTCGCGCGCCGCCGTGTCCAACCTGCTGCGCCTGCTGGAGCTGCCGCCGGCGATCCGCGCGCTGGTCGAAGCCAAGCGGCTCGAGATGGGCCATGCGCGCGCGCTGCTGACGCTGTCGCCGGAACTGGCCAGCAAGCTCGCCTCCGATGCCGCCGAGAACGGCTGGTCGGTGCGCGAAGTCGAGCACCGTGCGCAGCAGTTCGCCGCCGGCAAGGTGCCGACCAGTTCGAAGAAGTCAGGCGCCAACAAGGCGCGACCGCCGGCGGACATCGTCACGCTGGAAAACGAACTCGCCGAAACCCTGGGCACCAAGGTCAGCATCGCCCATGGCCGCAACAACAAGGGCAAGCTGGTGATCCACTACACCAGCCTGGACACGCTGGACGGCGTGCTCGAGCGGCTGCGCTTGCGCAGCCCCTGAACGCCCGGCGTCCGCGCCCCTGAGCGCGTCGTGCCGCATCGCCCCACACGACAAGGACACCCGCATGCCCGCGCACGGAACACTGGACTACGTCGAATTCGCCGCCGCCGACCTCGACGCAACCCGCGCGTTCTTCGCGCGCGCATTCGGCTGGACGTTCGTCGATTACGGCCCGGACTACATCGCGTTCGCCCGTGGCGAGGCCGGGCTTGATGGCGGCTTCTTCCGCGCGCCGCTGGCCTCGACCACCGACCGCGGCGGTGCGCTGCTGGTGTTCTACAGCGAGCGCCTCGAACAGACACTGGCCGACGTCGAGCAGGCCGGCGGCCGGATCCTGAAGCCGGTGTTCGCCTTCCCCGGCGGCCGCCGCTTCCATTTTGCCGAGCCCAGCGGCAACGAGTTCGCGGTCTGGAGCGAGCCCGCCAGCTGAGAGGCGTCCGCTGAACCTCACCCGTTGAGCCCCGCGCGCTGGACCTGACCGCTGGGCCACGCGGGCCACGGCATGTCGCGCCAGCGAGGCCCGGTCGCAACGGCAGCCTCGACGCATCGCAGGCGCGATTACGGGATCTCCTGCCTGCGCCGCCATGGTTCCATGATCGACGCAGGGGTCGGACCGCGTCCGCACCTGCGTCGCGGTGCGCGAGTGCGACCGGTCTCCCGGTACCTCGTCCGCCGAATGTCCAGGGCGTGGCCAGAAGAGGCGTGGTGATGACAGTGAACAACGATTTCCGGTTCTATATCGACGGCCGTTGGCAGGAGCGCCCCGACGCGCCCCGCATCGCCGTCGTCGAGCCGTTCTCCGAACGCGTGGTCGGCCATGTCGCCGCCGGCTCGCGCGAGGATGTCGACCTGGCCGTGGCCGCCGCGCGACGCGCGTTCGTGACGTTTTCGCAGAGCAGCGTCGACGAGCGGCTCGCGCTGCTGGACAGGATCCTCGTGCTGCTGGAAGCGCGCGCCGAACTGTTCGCGCAGGCCCTGGTCACCGAGATGGGGGCCGCGATCGGTTTCGCGCGTGCCTCGCAGGTACCGTTCGCGATCGCGCACGTGCGCGTGCAGAGGGAAGTGCTGCGCGATTTCGCGTTCCTGTCGCAGGAAGGTGGCCTGGCCACCGCCAAGGAACCCATCGGCGTCTGCGCACTGATCACGCCGTGGAACTGGCCGCTGTACCAGATCACCGCCAAGGTCGCGCCGGCGATCGCGGCCGGCTGCACGGTCGTGCTCAAGCCCAGCGAACTGTCGCCCTACAGCGCGCAGCTGTTCGCGCAGGTCATGCACGATGCCGGCGTCCCGGCCGGCGTGTTCAACCTGGTCGGCGGCACCGGTGAGGTCGTCGGCGCGGCGCTGGCCGCGCATCCCGATGTCGACATGATCTCGATCACCGGCTCGACGCGTGCCGGCGTGCTGGTCGCGCAGGCCGCCGCGGTCAGCGTCAAGCGCGTGGTCCAGGAGCTGGGCGGCAAATCCCCGAACCTGTTCCTGGACGATGCCGATTTCGAACAGGGCGTCGCCAAGGGCGTGCTCGCCGGCATGCGCAATGTCGGCCAGTCCTGCAGCGCGCCGACGCGGATGCTGGTCCCCGCATCGCGGCTGGCCGAAGTCGAGGCGCTGGCCGCCGCCGCGGTCGCCGGCATCCTGGTCGGCGACCCGAACGACGAACGCACGACGATGGGCCCGATCGCCAATGCCGCGCAGTTCGACCGCGTGCAGACGATGATCGCGGCAGGCATCGAGGACGGCGCCACCTTGCTGTGTGGCGGTCCCGGCCGACCGGACGGACTGGAGCACGGCTTCTTCGCGCGGCCGACGATCTTTTCCAACGTGACGCCCGACATGCGCGTCGCGCGCGAGGAGATCTTCGGGCCGGTGCTGGTGATCATGCCGTACCGCGACGAAGAGGAAGCCATCGCGATCGCCAACGACACCGTCTATGGCCTGGGCGCGCACCTGCAATCAGGCGATCCGGCGCGCGCGCGTCGCGTGGCCGGACGGATCCGCGCCGGCCAGGTCCACATCAACTATCCGCCGTGGAATGGCCATGCGCCGTTCGGCGGCTACAAGCAGTCGGGCAACGGCCGCGAGTACGGCGTCCACGGTCTCGGCGAGTACCTGGAAACCAAGGCGATCGTCGGCTACTGAGCGGGCGGCCACTGAGCTGGAGGGCTACTGGGCAGGCAGTGATCCGCGTGCTCGCGCCGGCTGCCGCCATGGCGCCGGGTCGAGCGCCTGGCGCAGCATGGCCAGGAAGGCCGTGGTGCGCGCGCTGCGACCATGCCGGCGCGCACCGAGCATCGCCACCACGTCGGCCGATGGCGGCGCCCACGCCGGTAGCACGACACGCAGGCGACCGGCGGCGAGATCGTCGGCGACGCTCCATTCCGAGCGCATGGCGATACCCATGCCGGCCAGCGTCCAGTCGAGCACGACGGCGCCGTCGTTGCTGGACATCGCCGGCTGGATGCGGATCGTCGCCGGTTCGTGCCCGGCCTGCTGCAGCCGCCACAGCGTGACGTCCTCGTCGTTCTCGCGCACCACCAGACAACGATGCCGCAGCAGGTCGTCGGGCGTGGTGATCGCTTCGGCGCGTTCAAGATAGGCCGGGCTGGCGCACAGCATCCGCCGGTTCGGCGCCAGCGTGGTGACGATTTCGCTGGGCGGGCCTTGCGGGCCGATATGGATCGCCAGGTCGCAGCTTTCGATCAGCCGCGCGCCCGGGTGATCGGACAGTTCCAGCGTCACCGCTACGCCGGCATGCGCCGACGCGAAGGCCTGTACCACCGGCGCGACATGCAGGCGCCCGAAGCCATGCGGCGCGACCACGCGCAGGTGGCCGCTGACCTGGCCGGTACGTTCGGCCAACGCCTCGTTCAGCGCCTCGATCGCGTCCGCGACGCGACGCCCGTGTTCGGCGACCAGGCTGCCCTCGTCGGTCAGCATCGCGCGGCGCGCATTGCGGTCGATCAGCCGGACGCCGATCTGCGCCTCCAGCGCCCGCAGCCGCTGCGATACCGCCGGTGGCGTGACGTCGAGCTTGCGCGCGGCATCGGCCAGCGAACGCGAATCCGCCAGCACGGCGAAGAAGGCCAGGTCGTCGGAAGTAATCATTAAGTCAAAACTTAACGCTATATGCAGTTCATGTAAATTGTGGAGTTATTGATTGGCGCACACACTGCGCGCCATCCCGTCCCTCCGGAGTCCGTCGTGACCACAACGACGCCCACCCGTCACACCTCGCTCGAAGCCCTCCGCCCCGCCCTCCCCGGCGTGCAGGGCGGGATCGCCGGCGCGGCGTCCGTCGCCGACCGTCAGCCCGCGCAGGTGTCCGCGCCCGCGCCAACGCCCGCCGTCACCCTGTCCACGCTGGACACGCCGTGCCTGGTGCTGGACGAGACGCGCATGACGCGCAACATCGCGCGGCTGCGGACGCGACTGGACGGCCAGGGCGTGACCCTGCGGCCCCATCTGAAGACCGCCAAGTCGGTCGAGGTCGCGCGCCGGATGATCGACGCCAACGACGGCCCGGTCGCGGTGTCGACGTTGAAGGAAGCCGCGCAGTTCTCCGCCGCCGGCGTGCGCGACATCATCTATGCGGTCGGCATCACCCCCGACAAGCTGCCGCGCGTGCAGGCGTTGCGGGCAGATGGCATCGACCTGGTGGTGCTGCTCGACAGCGTCGAGCAGGCCGAAGCCGTCGCGCGCGCCAGCCGTGAGGCCGGCACGCCGATTCCGGCGCTGATCGAGATCGATTGCGACGGCCACCGCTCCGGCGTGCTGCCGACGCAGACCGATGACCTGCTGGCGATCGGCCATGCCCTGCAGCAGGGCGCCGAACTGCGCGGCGTGCTGACCCATGCCGGCGAGAGCTACAGCGCGCGTGGGGCGGAAGCGCTGCAACGCTGCGCGCAGCAGGAGCGCGACGCGGTGGTCGCCGCGGCCACGCTGCTGCGCGATGCCGGACTGCCCTGCCCGGTCGTCAGCCTCGGCTCGACCCCGACAGCGCATCACGCCGTTGACTTGGACGGCGTCACCGAGATCCGTGCCGGCGTGTTCGTGTTCTTCGACCTGGTCATGACCGGCATCGGTGTCTGCGCGATCGACGACATCGCGATCTCGGTGCTCGGCACCGTCATCGGCCACCAGCACGACAAGGGCTGGATCATCGTCGATGCCGGCTGGATGGCGATGTCGCGCGATCGCGGCACCGCGCGCCAGACCATCGACCAGGGCTATGGCGTCGTCTGCGACCTGGACGGCGAGCCGTATCCGGACCTGATCGTCGCCGACGCCAACCAGGAGCACGGCATCATCACCGTGCGTCCGGGCAGCGACGAGGTGCTGCCCTCGCTGGCGATCGGTGATCGCGTTCGCATCCTGCCCAACCATGCCTGCGCCACCGCGTCGCAGCATGCGGGTTACCACGTCGTACAGGGCGCCGATCCCGGCGTCACTGCCTATTGGCCACGCTTCGGAGGTTGGTGATGACCCTCGCAACACCGCTCGTTCCTGTGCAGACCGAGGCCGCGCCGACGCCTGCCGGTCACTACGCCCAGGCCATCATCGCCGGGCAGCAGGTCTACATCTCCGGACAACTGCCGCTGCGCCCCGATGGCGCGCCGCTGCCCGACCAGGGCTTCGAGACGCAGGCACGCCAGGCGATCGCGAACCTGCTGGCGATCCTGCAGGCCGCGGGCGCCACGCCGGCGCGGCTGGCCCGGGTCACGGTGTACATCGTCGGCGTCGAACACTGGCCGGCCTTCAACGCGATCTATGCGCAGATGTTGCCCGACGCAAAGCCCGCGCGCACGGTGGTGCCGGTGCCGGAACTGCACTACGGCTTCCTGGTGGAGATCGATGCCATCGCAGTGCTCGCCGACTGAAGCTCTGCAGCCCTCGTTGGCGACCGGCCGTCAGTCCTGCAGCGGGCGTGTCAGCAGGCCGGGTTGCAGGATCGCGTCGAGCGCGTCGGCAGTCAGCAGTCCGCGCCGCAGCACGATCTCGCGCACGCCCTCACCGGTGGCCTGCGCCTCCATCGCGATCGAGGTCGCGGTGACGTAGCCCAGGTGTGGATTGAGCGCGGTCGCCAGCCCGACCGAATGCTCGACCTGGTCGCGCAAGCGCTCTCGATTGGCGGTGATGCCGGCCACGCAATGCGTCGCCAGGGTCAGGCAGCCATGACGCAGGTGCGCGAAGCTCTTGAACAGGCTGTGCGCGATGATCGGCTCGAAGGCATTCAATTGCAGTTGCCCGGCCTGCGCGGCCAGGGTCACGGTGACGTCATTGCCGATGACCTCGAAGGCGATCTGGTTGACCACTTCGGGAATCACTGGATTGACCTTGCCGGGCATGATCGACGAGCCCGACTGGCGCGGCGGCAGGTTGATCTCGCCCAGTCCCGCGCGCGGGCCCGACGACAGCAGGCGCAGGTCGTTGCAGATCTTGGTCAGCTTCACCGCGATGCGCTTGAGCACGCCCGACAGGTGCACGAACACGCCGCAGTCCTGGGTCGACTCGATCAGGTCCGGCGCGGTGACCAGGGCGACGCCGGTCAGCTCCGACAGCGTGGCGCGCACGCGCTCGGCGTAATCGCGATGGGCATTGATACCGGTGCCGATCGCGGTCGCGCCCAGGTTGATCTCGCGCAGGAACTGCGCCGCCTCCAGCAGGCGCTGCTCGTCCTCTTCCAGCATCACCACGTAGGTCGAGAACTCCTGTCCCAGCGTCATCGGCACCGCATCCTGCAGCTGGGTCCGGCCGATCTTCAACACGTCGACGAACTCCAGCGCCTTGCTCGCGAATGCCGCGCGCAGCGCCGCCATCGCGTCCAGCAGTTCGTGCGTCGCCGACCACGCCGCCAGCTTCAGCGCGGTGGGATAGACATCGTTGGTGCTCTGGCCCAGGTTGACGTGCTCGTTGGGATGCAGCCGGGCGTAGTCGCCCTTGCGATGCCCCAGCAGTTCCAGCGCAAGGTTGGCGACGACCTCGTTGGCATTCATGTTGGTCGAGGTGCCGGCGCCGCCCTGGATCACGTCGACGACGAACTGGTTGTGCAGCGCGCCTTCGCGGATGCGCACGCAGGCCGCGACGATCGCGTCCACACGCGGCGGATCGAGCAGGCCCAGCGAGCCGTTGGCGATCGCCGCTGCCTGCTTGACCAGCGCCAGGGCATTCACCAGCGCCGGATAGTGGCCGATGGCGATGCCGGTGATCGGGAAGTTCTCGCTGGCGCGCAGACTGTGCACGCCCCAGTAGGCATCAGCCGGCACCTCGCGGTCGCCGAGCAGGTCGTGTTCGATCCGGAATGACATGGCGCGATGTCCTGGCGTGGAAACGGCGGCGGCAGCGATGATGAGACGTGGGACGGTGCGCGGGGCGCTCAGTCCAGGCCGCCCTGGCAGACGTACTTGATGTGCATGTATTCCTCGAGGCCGTAGCGCGAGCCCTCGCGCCCGTAGCCGGAGGCCTTGATGCCGCCGAACGGTGCGATCTCGGCCGCGATCGCGCCTTCGTTGATGCCGACGATGCCCGACTCCAGCGCTTCGGCCACGCGCCAGACCCGGCGCACGTCGGCGGTGTAGAAATACGAGGCCAGGCCGTACGGCGTGCCGTTGGCGGCGGCGATCACCGCGGTCTCGTCGTCGAACCGCGTCACCGGCACGACCGGGCCGAAGGTTTCTTCCTGGCTGCAGTCCATGTCCGCGGTGACATCGACCAGCACCGTCGGCTGGAAGTAGTTGTCGCCCAGATCGCCGCGACGCGTGCCGCCGGTCACCAACGACGCCCCCTTGGACAGCGCGTCGCGCACGTGGCGCTCGATCTTGTCGACCGCGCGCGCATTGATCATCGGACCGATCTGCGAGTCGCTGGCCGTCGCAGGCCCGACCCGCAGCGCGGACACCCGCGCCGCCAGCTTGGCGACGAAGGCATCGTGCACGCCGGCCTGCACGTAGACGCGGTTCGGGCAAACGCAGGTCTGCCCGCCATTGCGGAACTTGGCGGCCATCAGTCCGTCGACGGCGGCGTCCAGGTCGGCGTCGTCGAAGACGATGAAGGGCGCATTGCCGCCCAGTTCCAGCGACAGCTTCTTCAGTGTCTGCGCACTGCCGCGCGCAAGGTGCTGGCCGACCGGCGTGGAGCCGGTGAACGTCAGCTTGCGCACGCGCGGATCGGCGAGCCATTGGTCGACGACTTCGGCTGCGCGTGCGCGCGACGCCGTCACCAGGTTCAGTACGCCCGGCGGGACGCCGGCTTCTTCGGCCAGGCGCACCAGCGCCAGCGAGGTCAGCGGGGTGTCTTCGGCAGGCTTGGCGACGACAGTGCAGCCGGCGGCCAGCGCCGGCGCGATCTTGCGCGCGATCATCGCGGCCGGGAAGTTCCACGGCGTGATCGCGGCCACGATCCCGACCGGCTCCTTCAGCGCCAGCATGCGCCGGCCGACCACCGGTGCGGAGATCACGTCGCCGTAGGCGCGCGTGGCCTCGGCGGCGAACCACTCGACGTAGCTGGCGGCATAGACCACTTCGCCGACCGCCTCGGCCAGCGGCTTGCCCTGCTCGCGCGAGATCAGCCGACCCAGGTCCTGCTGGTGTTCCAGCAGCAGCGTGTTCCAGCGCGCGAGGATGCGCGCGCGTTGCTTGCCCGGCAACGCGCGCCAGGCCGGCAGCGCCTGCTCGGCGGCATCGACGGCGGCGCGGCCATCGCCGGCACCGCCATCGGGCACGTTGGCGAACACGCGCCCGGTAGCCGGATCGATGACATCGAAACGCTGGCCATCGGCACCATCGCACCATTGCCCGGCGATGTACTGGCGCGACAGCAGCAGGTCGCTGCGTTCAAGGGTCAGGGGCATGGTCGTGTCGCCGTTCGGGAAGGGATGAACTGACTGCTGCGGATCGAATGGCTGTGGGGCGGACTGCGGTGGTGCGTAGTGCTGCGTGCGGGGCCGACTGCAATGCATCGAAAGCGACCGGGGCGCGGGTGACGCCCCGGGCTGCAGGGGATCAGCCCTTGGCGACCAGCGCGGCCACGGCCACGCCGAGGTCGGTGGTCGATGCCGTGCCGCCGAGGTCGGGCGTCAGCGGGCCGGTGCGCAGCACCTCTTCGATCGCGGAGACGATGGCATCGTGCGCCGCTCGCGCCGGGCCTTCGCCGCCGCCCAGGAAATCCAGCAGCAGCGCGCCCGACCAGATCATCGCGAGCGGGTTGGCGATGTTGCGTCCATAGATGTCCGGCGCCGAGCCGTGTACCGGTTCGAACAGCGACGGGAACCTGCGCTCGGGATTGAGGTTGGCCGATGGCGCCAGCCCGATCGTGCCGGTCGTCGCCGGGCCGAGGTCGGACAGGATGTCGCCGAACAGGTTGGTCGCGACCACGACATCGAAACGCCCTGGCTGCAGCACGAAACGCGCCGTCAGGATGTCGATGTGCTGCTTGTCGACCTGCACGTCCGGATAGTCGACCGCGATCGCCTCGGCGCGCGAATCCCACCACGGCATGCTGATCGCGATGCCGTTGCTCTTGGTCGCGACCGTCAGGTGGCGGCGCTTGCGGGTATTGGCCAGCTCGAACGCGTAGCGCAGCACACGGTCGGTGCCGTAGCGCGAGTACACCGATTCCTGGATCACGATCTCGCGATCGGTGCCCTCGAACATGATGCCGCCCAGCGCGGTGTACTCGCCTTCGGTGTTCTCGCGCACGACCAGGTAGTCGATGTCGCCGGGCTTGCGGTTCGCCAGCGGGCACGGCACGCCCTCGAACAGCCGCACCGGGCGCAGGTTGATGTACTGGTCGAACTCGCGCCGGAACTTCAGGATCGAGCCCCACAGCGAGACATGGTCGGGCACGGTCTCGGGCCAGCCGACGGCGCCGAAATACAGGGCCTCGACACCTTCGAGCTGCTGCTTCCAGTCGTCGGGCATCATCTGCCCGTGCGCCTGGTAATACTCGCAGTGCGCCCAGTCGAAATGCACGCACTCCAGGTCGAGGCCGAAGCGCTGCGCCGCGGCTTCGAGCACGCGCAGGCCTTCGGGCATGACTTCCTTGCCGATCCCGTCTCCGGGGATGACTGCGATGCGGTGACGGCTCATGCGGGGCGACTCATGGTGGCGAGGCTCACGGGAGCGAGGCTCATGGAAGCGATGTGGAAGGGGGAGGCGCTCATGCGGACGAGGTTCCTGCAGCTTCGGGGGTGCGCCCGGGTGCGGCCAGCACGTCGTCGAGCCAGCCGCGCCGCAGCTCGGGGACCGAGCGGGCAAGTTGTTCGTAATACGGATGATGCGGGCCGCGTGCATAGTCGGCGCGCGCGACCTGGGCCAGCTGGCGGCCGTGGCGCATCACGATGATCTCATCGCAGACCGCGCGCACGCTGTGCAGGTCGTGGCTGATGAACAGGTAGGACGCGTTGACCTCGCGACGCAGGTCGGCGATCAGGTCGAGGATCGCCGCGGCGACCACCGGGTCGAGCGCGGACGTGACTTCGTCGCAGAGGATCAGCTCGGGCTCGGCCGCCAGCGCGCGCGCCAGGTTGACGCGTTGCTTCTGCCCGCCCGACAGGCCGGCCGGCACGCGCGAGGCCACCGATGCCGGCAACCGCACCAGGTCCAGCAGCTCGGCGACGCGACGCGTGCGGGCGGCGGCGTCCATGCCATGGAAGAACGCCAGCGGCCGTTCGAGGATCTGGCGGATGCTCTGCGCCGGGTTCAGCGCGGTGTCGGCCGACTGGAACACGATCTGCACGCGGCGCAGGGTCTCGCGGTCGCGCGCCTCGATGCCGCCCGGCAACAGCTGGCCATCGAAGCGCAGGCTGCCCGACGACGGTGCGATCAGGCCGGCGATGCAGCGCGCCAGCGTCGATTTGCCCGAACCCGACTCGCCGATGACGCCGATCGCCTGGCCACGGAACAGGCTGAAGCCGATGTCCTGCAGGACCAGGTGCTTGGGTTGCCCGTCCTTGCCGCGCCCGTAGCCGGCCGACAGGCCCTGCACTTCCAGCAGCGGCGCCGCGGCGCGATCGATCGCGGCCTCGGGCGCGCGCTCGCCGGGACGGGCCGCCGCCAGCAGGCTGCGCGTGTAGTCGTGCTGCGGCGCTTCCAGCAGGTTCGCGGTGGACGCGTATTCGCGCTCGCGGCCCTGCTGCAGCACCAGGATATGGTCGGCCATCTGCGCGACCACGGCGAGGTCGTGGCTGACATAGATCGCGGTGACGTTGCGCTCGCGCACCGCGCGCCGGAACGCCGCCAGCACTTCGATCTGGGTGGTGACGTCGAGCGCGGTCGTGGGCTCGTCGAAGATCACGACATCGGGATCGGCGATCAGCGCCATCGCCGCCATGACCCGCTGCAACTGCCCGCCGGACACTTCGTGCGGATAGCGCTGGCCGATGTGGTCGGGATCGGGCAGCGCGAGTTCGCGGAACAGCCCGATCGCCTTGCGCTCGGCGGCATCGCGCGCCATCACGCCATGCAGCAGGGCCGGCTCGATGACCTGGTCGAGGATCCTGCGCGAAGGATTGAACGCGGCCGCCGCACTCTGCGCGATGTACGCGACCTGGCGTCCGCGCAACGCGCGCTTGCCCGATTCCGGCAACGCCAGCACGTCGACATCGCCGATGCGGATCGTGCCGCTGGCGATCTGGCAGCCGCGACGCGCATAGCCCATCAGCGACAGCGCGATCGTGGTCTTGCCCGAGCCGGACTCGCCGATCAACGCCAACACTTGCCCGGGCGCGACGGTGAAGCCGATGTCCTGCACCAGGGTGGCGGCGCCGGCGACGATCTTCAGGTCGCGGACCTCGATGCGCGCGCCCATCACGGCACCTCCTTGCGTGCGGCCCGGCCCGGCAGGCTGTCGACCAGCAGGTTGACGGCCATCGTCAGGCTGCCGATCGCCAGCGCCGGCGCGACCACCGCCATGCCGCCCTGCCACAGCGCGCCCAGGTTCTCGCGCACCAGCGTGCCCCAGTCCGCGGCCGGCGGCTGCACGCCCAGGCCAAGGAAGCTCAGGCTGGCCAGCAGCAGCAGGACATAGACGAAGCGCAGGCCGAGGTCGAC
The DNA here is from genome assembly GCF_054902115.1 of Luteimonas sp. RIT-PG2_3. NCBI lineage: Bacteria > Pseudomonadati > Pseudomonadota > Gammaproteobacteria > Lysobacterales > Lysobacteraceae > Luteimonas > Luteimonas sp. RIT-PG2_3. Next base: position 138,807 of record NZ_JBUBPF010000001.1, read on the forward strand.
CAGCATCGGGCCGATGATGTTGGGCAGCACCTCGTGCAGCATCAGGTGCCAGCGCGTCTCGCCACGCGTGCGCGCGACGATGACGTAGTCCAGCGCCACGATGTTGATCGCCAGCGCACGCGCGATGCGGAACGCACCCGGCACGTAGATGACCGCCGCGGTGACCACCAGCAGCGGCACCGAGGAACCGAATGCGGCGACCATGATCAGCGCGAACAGCTTGCTGGGGATCGAGATCAGCGTGTCCATGCCGCGGCTCAGCACCGCATCGATCCAGCCGCCGCTGACCGCCGCGCACAGCGCCAGCACGGTGCCGATCGAACTGGCCAGCAGCACCGACACCAGGGCGACGCCAACGGTGTAGCGCGCACCCAGCGCGACCCGGCCGAGCATGTCGCGGCCGAGGTAATCGGCGCCCAGCCAGTGCGTGCCGTCGGGCGCGGCGAACACCGGCAACGCGCCGATGTCCTGCGTGCCCGCCGGCACCAGCCACGGCGCCAGCGCCGCGACCAGCAGCCAGGCCAGCACCACCAGCAGTCCGAGCGTGCCGGCCGGCCCCAGCGCGAGCCGGCGTCGCGATGCGGGCGGCGGCGCGAGCGAAGGCGCGACTGACGCGGCAGCGGCCGATGTCGGCGTGGTCGTTGTCACCGGCGGCGTCGCGCTCATCGGGCGTGCCTCAGGCGGGGATTGGCGAGGATGCCGATCATGTCGGCGATGGTCACCAGCACCAGGTAGCCGGCGCAGAAGATCATCGTGCAGGTCTGCACCAGCGGGATGTCGCGCTGGACCACGCCGTCGACCATCAGCTTGGCCACGCCCGGGTAATGGAAGATGGTCTCGACGATGATGACGCCGCCCAGCAGGTACGAGGTGCTCAGCGCGACCGCGTTGGCGATCGGGCCGATCGCGTTCGGCGCGGCATGCCGCAGCACCAGCCGGACCGGGGCGACGCCCTTGAGCCGCGCCATCTCGACATACGGCGCTTCCAACTGGTCGACCAGCGCGGCGCGCGTCATCCGCATCATCTGGGCGACGGTCACGCAGCACAGCGTCAACACCGGCATCACGAACACCCGCGCGGCGTCGGCCAGCGAGTCGATATCGCTGGCGTACGACAGCGCCGGCAACCAGCCCAGTTGCACAGACAGCACCAGCACCGCGATCGTCGCGATCAGGAACTCCGGCACCGAGACCATCGCGACCGCGCCGCTGTTGAGCGCGCGGTCGAGCCAGCCGCCACGGAACATCGCCGCCAGCGTGCCCAGCAGCAAGGCCAGCGGCACTGCGATCGACGCGGTGACGGCGGCCAGCATCAGCGAGTTCGGCAGGCGGTTGCCGATCAGCTCCATCACCGAGGCATCGCTGACCAGCGAGCGCCCGGGATTGCCCGACAGCAGCCCGCCCAGCCAGTGCAGGTAACGCGTCGGCAGTGCCTGGTCCAGGCCCATCTGCAGGCGCAGGGCGGCCAGCGTTTCCGGGGTCGCATCCTGGCCCAGCAGTTCCTCGGCGGCATCGCCGGGCAGTACGGCGGTGATCGCGAACACCACGATCGACACCAGCAGCAGCGAGACCACGGCCAGGCCCAGCCGCTGCAGCAGCATCCGCAGCAGCGGGCTCACGCGTCCCACCAGACGTGCTCGGCGAAGTCGTAGCCCATCAGGCCGCCGACCGGGATCGGCGACAGGCCCTTCAGGCGCGTGCTGTGCGCATCCAGCGACGAGATGAACAGCGGGATCGCGACGCCGCCCTGCTCGTGGATCATGACCTGCATGTCGGCGTACATCCGTTTCCTGCGCGCCTCGTCGACTTCCGAGCGCGCCGCCAGCAGCAGCTGGTCGAACCGCGGATCCTTCCAGCGCGCGTCGTTGTTGCTGGCATCGGACTTGAAGAACTGGGTCAGCACCGCATCGGCATTGGGGCGTGGATTGACGTTGCCCCAGCCGACCGCACTCTTGCCCCAGTGGTTGGACCAGTAGCCATCGGGCGGCATGCGTTGCAGTTGCAGGTTCATGCCGATGCGCCGCGCCGACTGCTGCAGCGCCAGCGTCATCTCCACGCTGTAGCTCGCCGCCGGAGAGGCCACGACCGGGATGGCTGTTGCGCCGATCCCACTGCGCGCGAAATGGTGGCGCGCACGGTCCAGGTCCTGCTCGCGCTGCGGCAGGCCGCTGAACCAGAAGCGGTTGGTCGGATGGATCGGCTGGTCGTTGGCGATGACCGCATGGCCCAGCGCGACCGAGTCGACGATCCGCTGGCGGTCGAACAGCAGCTTGATCGCCATCGCGAAGTCGCGGTTGCTGCCCGGCGCCATGTCTTGGCGCATCGCCAGGTTGCTGTACTGGCCCGAAGGCTGGGTGAATACGGTGAAGCCCGGCGATGCCTGGATGCGCGCGACCGAACGCGGGTCGACCGCGGCCACGAGGTCGAGGTCGCCTGACAGCAGCGCGTTGACGCGCGCGCCTTCGTCGCCCAGGCCCGCGAACACGATCTCGTCGACGTAGGGTCGGCCTTCGCGCCAGTAGTCTGGATTGCGGACCATGATCGAACGCAGGCCGCGCTTGAATTCCTTGAGCCGGAACGGACCGGTGCCGATGCCGGCGTTGAAGTCGCGGGTCCCGGCCCGGACGATCGCGAACCAGAACATGCCCAACATCACCGGCAGGTCCGCATTGGGTTCGTGCAGCACGATCTCGACCACGTCCGCCGACACCGCGCGCACGCTGGCGATCTGGTCGGCGAAGATCTTGGCCTTGGACACCGTGCTGGGGTCCTTGTGCCGCATCAGCGAGAACACCACGTCGTCGGCGTGCAGCGCGCGGCCATCGTGGAAGGTCACGCCGCGGCGCAGCGTGAAGCGCCAGCGGCGCGCATCGGTGGTGACGAAATGTTCGGCCAGCGCCGGCCGCGGGGCCAGGCTGCCGTCGAACGTGGTCAGGCAGCTGTAAAGCATGCGCGAGCGCGCATAGTCGGTCTGGTTGGAGAGCTTAGCCGGATCGAGCGTATCGGCGATCGACGACGTCGCGCTGGCCACGCGCACGCGTCCACCGCGGCGTGGCGTCGCGGCGACCGCGGCCTGTGCCAGCGTGACGATGCCGGTCGAGCCGGCCAGCGCCATGCCGGCTCCCATCAACAGCTTGAGGACGTCGCGGCGGCTGGCGCCACGTGCGAGCGCATCGAGGACGCGGCTGCTGTCCGCAGTGTCCAGGAGGCCGCGCAGATCCTCGCGTGCGCTCATGTCCGTCGGGTCCGGTTACAGGCCGACCACGGCGGCGAGTCCACCGGCATCCTGGATCTCGGTGTAGCGATACGCCGGATTGCCGGGGCCATGCCCGCGATTGATGAACACCTTGTTGACGATGCCGATGTCGTCGGCGGACATCAGGTCGTAGCGCAGGCTCGAAGACACGTGCAGGATCTCTTCCGGCGCGCAGCCCAGGCTGTCGATCATGTATTCGAACGCCTGCAAGCGCGGCTTGTAGGCCTGCGCCTGCTCGGCGGTGTAGACGCGATGGAACGGAACCTCCAGCAGCGCGACGTTCTTCAGGATGTCGTGGTCGTCGGCGTTGGACAGGATCACCAGCGGGATCTCGTGCGCGATCTTCGACAGGCCGGCGACGACATCGGGATGCGGGCCCCAGGTCTTGACCGCGTCGCAGATGCGCTGCGCCTCGGCATCGATGTACTGCAGCTTCCACTTGCGGCTCAACCGGCGCAGCGCGTTCTTGATCACGTCGCCGAGCGGCTGCCACGGGCCGAGCACTTCGTCGAAGCGGTAGGCGGTGAAGTCGGCCAGGAACTGCGGCATGCGCTCCGGTGTGATGCGGTCGGCAAAGATCACGCGGGCCATCTCGCCGGCCTCGTAGTTGATCAGGGTGCCGTAGCAGTCGAAGGAAATGTACTTGGGCCTGAAAGTCATCGCAGCGCGCCTATCGCAGGGGATGGAGGGTGGGAAGAGTGCCGCGGTCCCGGACCTGTTGAACGGACCTGTTGAGTGGACGTGTCAGGCGGGCCTGTCGAGCGCGCCTGTTGAGATTGAAGCATGCGCGCCGTGAGGCGTTGTAGCGTTGTCGCCGCCGGCGTCATGGGAAACTGCGGTTTGGCGCCAGCGGCTCAGCAGATTGTTTGCGCCCGGCAGAAGCACGGCGGGGACGGTGTCCGCGCGGCGAGAGCAGGGATGTCGGACACCGCACGCGGGTCCGCATGGCAGGCGCGGCAGGACCATCGGCCGCAGCTCAGAAGTCCGAGACCTTGCCCCATTGCGCCCTGTCGAAGCGGGCAAGCCGGTACTGCGCGGTGTCGGCGATGGGCGCACGACCGAGCACCATGTCGGCGACCAGGTGGCCGACGCCCGGGCCGATACCGAAGCCATGTCCTGACAGCCCCGCCGCCAGCAGCAGGCCGTCGACGCCGATGCTGCCGTCGATGACCGGCACGCCATCGGGGGTGCTGTCGATGTAGCCGGCCCATTCCGCCTGCACCTGCACCTGCGCCTGTTGCAGCTGCGGCAACAGCGCGCGCGCGCGCGCCAGCGTCCGGTCGAGCACCGGACGCGATGGCCTCGGGTCGAGGATGCGCATCGACTCCATCGGCGTCGGCCGGTCCATGCGCCACTTCGCGCGGGTGTCGAAACCGGCGCGCCAAGCCTGCAGCCCGCCCGGCGACACCAGCCGCCAGCGTTTGGCGAACATCGGCAGGAAGTACCGGGCGCCATGGATCAGGCCCGGCGTCGGATCGACCTTGCCGAAGCCGGACATCGCGAGCGTGTAACCGCCATCGCCACGCCTGGTCACCGACGCGTCGGCGGTGTGCAGCGCCGGCGGCAGGCCCTGCGGACCCGGCGCCACCGACAGGATCGAACTGCGGATCGTCGCCTGCGGGAAGACGATGCCCGACTGGTGCAGGAAGCTCGACGCCCAGGCGCCGCCGGCCAGCACGACCTGCCGTGTGCGGATCACGCCACGCTCGGTGATCACGCCCGATACCGCGCCGGCCTGCGTCTCGATGCCGCGTGCGGCGCAGTTCTGCACCACCGCGCCGCCGTGTTTGATCACGCCACGGGCGATGACCGGCGCGGCGCGCGACGGATCGGCGATGCCGTCGGTCGGCGACCACACGCCACCTTTCCAGGGCTTGCCGGTCGCCGCGCCACGCTCGGCGGCTTCTGCTGCGGACAGCATGCGGGTATCAATGCCCTCGCCCCGCGCGAAGCGGCCCCATGCCGCCCAGCCTTCGATCTCGCGCTCGTCGTTGGACAGGTACAGCAGGCCGCAGCGCGAGAAGCCCATGTCCTCACCGATGTCGGCGGTCATGTCCTCCCACAACGCCAGGCTCCGGGTCGACAGCGGCAGCTCGCGCGCATCGCGGTTCTGCTGCCGGCACCAGCCCCAGTTGCGGCTGGACTGCTCCGCGCCGACCCGCCCCTTCTCCAGCAGCACCACGCGCTGGCCGGCGCGTGCCAGCCAGTACGCCGCGCTGACGCCAACGATGCCCGCACCGATCACCACGGTATCGGCGGTTTCGGGCAGGACATCGGCGGTGGCGATACTCAGCAGCGGGGGCGACATGCGGACTCCGGGATTCGATCGGGACAGACAAGCTCCGACGAGGCGCGTGGTGACACGCCTCGCCGGGAAACACCGTGGATCAGCGCGGGCACGCCTGTACTAGAAATACTTGACCCAGCCAATCGTGGTCCTGCGCTTGTAATCACCGAACCATTTGGTCGGGTAGTACAGCAGGAACCACATGCCGACGGTAGCGACCCAGACCACCCAGAACTGGTCCGGCGCCACGCCGAAGCGCGTGCCCTGGTTGGGCCCGAATACCGCCAGCAGCAGCTTGTAGCCGAAGATCAGCACCGCCAGGTGCAGGATGTAATAGAACATCGGCGCGCCGCCGAAGGTCGCCATGAAGCGGGTGAAGACGTTGTCGGCGCGATCCATCAGGGCCAGCACGAAGCAACCGCCGCCCAGCGTCATCAACAGGAAGTCCAGCGACGGCGGGTACTTGGTGAAGTTCAGGAAATCCATCACCGTCAGCAGCGTCGTCGCTTGCGGTGCCCAGTCGGCATTCTCGCCGTAGAGGTTGAAGCCGCGCAGCACCAGCAACGCGATCCAGCTGGCGATGCCGAGCAGGACCAGCAGCTTGCGCCGGCGCGCGCCATCGAAGTTGCGCGAGAACATCGGCCCGGCGGCCCAGCCGAGCAGGATCACGCCGACCCAGGGCAGGGCCGGATAGGTCACGCGGATCTGCGGCATCGTGTCCTCGAACAGCCAGCCGCGATGCAGGAACAGCGTCCACAGTTCGTACAGCGGATGCTCGCGTGGCAGATCGATGCCGGCCAGCGCATTGTGCCCGCAGACGATCACCAGCCCGACCGCCAGCAACAGCAGGCGCGGCAGCGCCGATGCGAACGCCAGCACGATCATCGAGAAGCCGATCGCCCACATCACCTGCAGGTAGATCACGTTGGGCAATTGCCCCACCCACAGGAAGCTGATCAGCGTCACCTCCAGGAACACCAGCATCGCGCCGCGCTTGAGCAGGAAGTCGCGCGCCGAACGCGGCGTTCCCGACGGCGGATTGGCGTACAGCCACGCCCCCAGGCCGGTCAGGAACACGAAGACCGGCGCACAGAAATGCGCGGCAAGGCGCGAGAAGAACACCCGGGCCGGCGTGTCGGCGATCGCCATCGGATCGCTGACCTGCAGGTGCAGGTACAGGGTCTCGCGGACGTGGTCCATCATCATCACGCACATGACCAGCCCGCGCAGCGCGTCGATCGAGGTGATGCGCTTGCCGTGTGCGGCGACCGCGGACGCAGCGGCGACCGGCGTGGCGGCGGAAGCGCCCGGGACGACGCCCGGATGGAGGCGGGTGGACATGCGTTACCTCGTCATGAAGCCAGTGGATCGGAAGCCGGTGCAGCAGGAGCGGTTGCAGCAGACGGCGGTGGAGCGTTTGGAGCGTTTGGAGCGTTTGGAGCGTTTGGAGCGTTTGGAGCGTTTGGAGCGTTTGGAGCGTTTGGAGCGTTTGGAGCGTTTGGAGCGGGTAAAGCGTATAGGGTCCGGCGGCCAGCAAGGGGGGAGGAAGCTGGCCGCCGGTGTCGGCCTCAGAACCTGTTCTAGGTCTGTCGCGAGCGCAGCCAGGTGGCGCGTGGTGGAGCGCAGAAAGCGCAATGTACGTAGAGGTACATGAGCATTTCGAGCACCGCACGCGCGCCAGATGGCAAGCGCAGCAAGACGTTGAACAGGTTCTTAGCGGTGCTTGGGCGGGGCAATGCCCTGCTCGAGCAGCACCGAAGCCGGCAAGGTCTTGTCGGCCACCGGCAGCGGCGCGAGGCCCTGGTCGACGTGGAACGACAACGTGGTGTTGTAGCCTTCGCTCTGGTAGGCCTCGTCCGGCCGTCCGTCCAGCTTGCGCACGCCCTCGACCTCGTCGACGAAATAGAGGTTGACGCTGTAGTCGCCCGACCACGGCAACGCGACGTGGAACTTGCCTTCGATGTCGCTGATCACCGGACGCACCCAGCCCGACGGCACCGAGACCTTGAGTTCCTCGCCCGCGAGTGGCTCGCCCAGGTAGGTCACCTGGAACTCGACCGCATCGCCATGGCGCTTGCCGGTCGGCACGATGTCGAGCGTCAGCACCGGCTCGCGTGCGCTGAAGTCCCCGACCCAGCGCGTGGCCGGGACCCAGAAGTTGTGCAGGGTCTTGCCGTCGCGCGAGATGTCGTGCATCGGGTATTCCAGGTCCACCGACACCAGCGAGTCGGTCGCAGCCGGTCGCACTGCCGGATCGAGGTCGAGCCTGTCGGCACGCTTGGTCAACGCGACCGGCGTCTCGCCCTTGGGCGAGTACCAGGTCGTCTCCAGTTTGACCATGCGATCGAGGCCGCCGGGGGAGACCTCATGCAGGTTCAGGTGCAGCTCGCCATAGCGGAAGGTCAACTGCTCGCCCTTGCCTTCGTACCAGAACTGGTGGGCCTGGGCGGCACCGGCGGAAGCGAGCAGCAGCACGGGAAACACGGAACGGATCAGGGAACGCTTGAAGGACATCGCTATCTCCAGACATCGGGTGGATCGACGGACAGGGGCGTGAGGCGTGCGGCGCATGGGGCTCAGAACGAGAACCGCGCGCTGACCGTGTAACGACGCTCGGTGCCGGGGTAGACCCAGTACGCGCTGTAGGAATTGACGTAGAACTCCTTGTCGAACAGGTTCTCGACATCCAGCGACAGGCGCAGCTTGGGCGTCGCCTGCCAGGAGCCGACCAGCGAGTAGGTCGTGTACGACTTCAGAGAGAACAGGTCGACCGGCGTGAACGGCGCCACCGAACCTTCGCGCTTGCCGACGTACTGGATGCCGCCGCCGATGGTCGCGGCGCGCCCGGCCAGCGGGAACTCCTTGATCAGCAGCACGTTGCCGGCCTCCTTGGGCACGTTGGCCAACTGGCGACCGACCAAGCTCAGGCCGGTCAGCGCCGCGTTGTCCTGGGTGACCTGGGCATCGGTGTAGGCGAACGACGCCGCCACCCGCAGGCCAGGCATGATCTGACCGTTGATGTCGAGTTCGACACCCTTGCTCTCGACCTCGCCCACGGCCATGTTGAAGTTCTGCGGATCGACCGGATCGGGCGTCAGCACGTTGGTCTTCTCGATCTGGAACACCGCCAGCGTGGTGTTCAGGCGACCGTCGAAGCTGTCGAGCTTGGCGCCGATCTCGTACGACTTGCCCTTCTCGGGATCAAACGAAGCGAAGTCGCGGCTGATGCCGCTGTTGGGACGGAAGCTGCGCGCAGTCGTCGCATACAGCGACAGGGCCGGCACCGGCTGGAACACCACGCCGATGCGCGGGCTGGTGGCACTGAGTTCCTGTCGGGTCACGCGGCCGTTGTTCAGCGAGGTCACCTGCTGCTCGTACTCGTCGCGGCGCACGCCGAACAGGGCCTTCCAGCGCTCGCTGAGTTCGAGCTGGTCCTGGAAGTAGTACGACCACGAATCCTGACGCTCCAGGGTGTTGATCGACGGGATCGTATTGAACGCCGGCTTGGGCGCACCGTAGACGGGGTTCAGCAGGTCGATGCCGTAGGTGATGCCGGCCGGATCGGCCGCGTACTGCAGGCGCCAGTCGTTGAACTTGTAGCCGTCCAGGCCGAACAGCAGGTTGTGCGTGATCGCGCCGGTCTGGACCTTGCCGAGGACTTCGAAACGGCCGCTGCGGTCGAGCGCATGGTTGTCGCGGGTACGGATGCGGCGGCGCAGGGTCTGGCCGTTGTTGACCAGCGCACCGTATGGGCGGACCTCGCTGCTGACGCCCTTCAACGAGCTGTCGCGGTAGTTGAAACCGGTCTGCAGCGACCAGTTGTCGTTGAAGTAATGCGTCAGGAAGATCTGGTGCGAGGTCGACTTGGTCTCGTGCTTGCCGTCGTTGGGCTCGCCGTAGAACGTCGAGCGGTCGACGACGCCCAGCACGCCATTGACCGCGACCACGCCGCGATCAAACGGCTGGCGCTGGCGCAGGGCTTCGATCTCGTACGACAGGGTGGTGTCGGGCGTGATCATCCACAGCACCGACGGCGTCACCAGGTAGCGGTCGAACTCGATGGTGTCGCGGAAGCTGTCGCCCTGCTGGTGCGAGGCGTTGAGGCGATAGGCCACGGTCTCGCTGATCGGACCGGTCAGGTCGACCGCGCCGCGATAGGTGCTCCAGCTACCGGCCGACAGCTCGGCCGAATAGGCCGGCTTGAACAAAGGCTTCTTGGTCGAGATGTTGACCGCGCCTCCAGGCTCGCCGCGGCCGTACAGCGCCGACGACGGTCCCTTCAGCAACTCGACCGACTGGACGTTGGCGTTGTCGCGCACGCCGCTGTAGCCACGGCTGGCATTGAAGCCGTTGACCATGTAGTCGGAGCCGAAGTTGGGATCGCCGGTGAAGCCACGCATGGCGTAGCTGTCCCACATGCCGCCGAGGTTGCTCTGGCGCGAGATCGAGCTGGACAGGTCGAGCGCGCTGGCCAGGTCGGTCACGCCGGCATCGCGCAGCAGGTCGGCGCCGAGGATCTGGATGCTCTGCGGCAGGTCGCGGATCAACGCGTCGGTCTTGGTGGCGCCAGTGACGCTGAGGTTGCGGTAGGGCTGGCGCTGGTCGCGGACCTGCACGGTGTCGAGGGTCTTCGCGGTGTCGTTGGAGGTGGACGCGGGCGGCACGGGGGCCTGCGCGACGTCCTGGGCGATGGCGATCTGCGTGCAGACCGCCAGGCAGGAGGGGATCAGAATGCGGATAGGGGAGCGGCGAGGCATGGCGGTTCCTGTTGCAAAGGGTGGCACAGGGGGGCTGGAAGCGACCCGGATGTCCGGCGCAACCCAAGCATCCGCGCTGGCTTTTGATGCCGTCTTGTACGAAACATGGCGTTGTCGCCAAAACGACACGACCCCGCCATGCGCGATCCTTCGCCAGAGCATTCCTACTGCGTGGATGGCCCGATCCAGCACATCGCACTGCCGGATCCGGCAAGTCCCCTGGCGGCGCCTGCGCTGCAGCAGGGGTTTCCAGGCCGACGTCGTGCGGCCGTTCGATGAACGCCATGCGGCCGGTCCGACCGTGCCGGCCCGCGCGACAGCGCTGGGATCGACTGCCGCAGGATGCGCGGGGCCGGAAACGCCGCCGCCCGCACACGATAACGTGCGCGGGCGGCAGGCGGCGCAGGCGACCCTGAGCGTTGCCGGCGCGGCGGCCTCAAGGCGCAGGCAGCCCTGGAGCGGCCTGCGCCGGCGTGCCGTGTCACGGGATCGCGTAGCGGACCGAGATCGTCTGCTGCGACGGCAGCACGACGACCACGACGACGCGGTCGCCGGACACCGGCGTCGCACCGGCGGCCACCAGCTTCTTGCCGTCCGCGGCCAGCGTGACTTCCTTGCGGCCGGATTTGCTGACGATCGTCAGCTTGCCGGTGATGCCGGTCGTCGGCATCAGCTCGCCATGGTCGTCCATGTAGATCTGCGCGCCACCCGGTGCCGCGGCGACGAGTTCGAACGAGATTTCCTGCGCCGCCTTGACGATGCCGCCAAAGCGCGGCTCGGCTTCGCCATGGGCGAGTGCCGACGCGGCGACGCCGAACTGGAGGCCGATGCCGATGACCAGCGTGGCAAACAGGGATTTGAAGGAAGCAATACGCATTGTGTTCTCTCCTGGGACGTGTACGGGGTACTGGGTACGGCACGCTTGAGGCGGTGCCGTGCTGGCCTGTGCTGTTGTCGTTGCGATACGTTCCGCGCTCAGAACGCATCCTGCGGTTGCGCGCCATCGAGCAACGGCGTCGCCTGCGCCGTGTCCTCCTGCAGCAGGCGTTCGGTCGGCTTGCGACCGAACAGCCAGTACATCATCGGTGTCAGCATGGTATCGAGCAGGGTCGAGCTGATCAGGCCACCGAAGATCACCACCGCGACCGGATGCAGCAGTTCCTTTCCGGGCGCGTTGGCCGACAGCACCAACGGCGTCAGTGCCAGTGCCGCCGTCAGCGCGGTCATCAGTACCGGTGTCAGGCGCTCCAGCGAACCGCGCACGATCATCTGCGTGCCGAAGGTCTCGCCCTCGAACTTGCACAGGTTGATGTAGTGGCTGATCTTGAGGATGCCGTTGCGCGTGGCGATGCCGGCCAGCGTGATGAAGCCCACCATCGACGCGACCGACAGCTCGACCCCGGCGATCCACATCGCGATCACGCTGCCGATCAGCGCCAGCGGGATGTTGGCCATGATGATGCCGGTCAGCACCATCGACCGGTAGCGGCTGTACAGCAGCAGGAAGATCAGCAGCAGCGACACCACCGCCAGCCCCGAGATCAACCGGGTCGCCTGCTCCTGCGCCTGGAACTGGCCTTCGAGCGTGATGAAGTTGCCGGTCGGCACCTCGGCCTCGGCGATCGCCTTGCGCACGTCGGCGATGACCCGGCTCATGTCCGAGCCGTCGGTGTTGGCGTAGACCACGATGCGACGGCGGCCATTCTCGCGACCGATCTGGTTGGGGCCGTCGGTTTCCGAGACTTCCGCAATCGACGACACCGGGATCCGGCCGATCGGCGTATCGATCAGCGTCCGCATCAGGTCCTGCGGGCCACGCGCGTCGTCTGGCAGGCGCACGACCAGTTCGTAACGACGCTGGCCATCGACGATGTCGGCACCATGCGCGCCATCGGTCAGCACCTGCAGCAGGCGCACCGCCTCGCCGGGCGCGAGGCCTGCCTGCGCGGCCTTGCGCTGGTCGATGCGCACGGTGATCTGCGGGATCAGCACTTGCTTCTCGACGGTCAGGTCGACCAGCCCGGGCACGTTCTGCAGCCGCGTGCGCATCTGCTCGCCGAGGCCACGCAGCGTGTCGAGGTCGTCGCCGAAGATCTTGACCGCCACCTGTGCACGCACGCCCGACAGCAGATGGTCGAGGCGATGCGCGATCGGCGCACCGATCGCGGTCTGTGCCGGCAGCACCGCCAGCTTCGCGCGCAGGTCGGCAAGCACCTCCTCGCGGCTGCGATCGGAGGCCTTCAGGTCGACGTCGATCTCGGACGCGTGCACGCCTTCGGCATGCTCGTCGAGCTCGGCGCGACCGGTGCGGCGCCCGACCTGGGTCACTTCCGGCACCTGCAGGATCAGCTCTTCCGCGGCGGTGCCGATACGGTTGGCCTCTTCCAGCGAGGTCCCGGGACTGAGCAGCATGCCCAGCACCAGCGAACCTTCGTTGAACGGCGGCAGGAACGACCGCGGGAACAGCGGGATCGTCGCGACCGCCATCACCACGACCACCACACTGCCCAGCAGCAGCTTGCGTGCACGCGGGAACGACCACGCCAGCAGGCGCGCGTCGTAGTGCTTGAGCCAACGCACCAGCGGGCCGTCGCCATGGGTCAGGCGCTTCATCTTCGGCAGCAGGTAGCTGGCCAGCACCGGCGTCACCGTGATCGACACCAGTAGCGAGGCCAGGATCGACACGATATAGGCCACGCCCAGCGGCGCGAACAGGCGGCCTTCGATGCCCGGCAGCGCGAACAGCGGCACGAACACCAGCACCACCACCGCGGTGGCGTAGACGATGCCCGAGCGCACCTCCAGGCTGGCCTGGCGCACCACCTGCAGCACCGGCAGCGGATTGCCGGCCTCGCGGTTCTGCTTGAGCCTGCGCTGGATATTCTCGATGTCGACGACGGCATCGTCGACCAGCTCGCCGATCGCGATCGCCAGGCCTCCCATCGTCATGACATTGATCGACAGGCCCAACCAGCGGAACACCAGCGCCGATACCGCCAGCGACAGCGGGATCGCCAGCAGCGAGATCATGGTCGTGCGCGCCGACAGCAGGAAGGCGAACAGGATGATCGCGACGATGATCGCGCCATCGCGCAGCGCCTCGGCGACGTTGCCAGTCGAGGCCTCGATGAAATCGGCCTGGCGGAACAGCACGCTGGGCTGGCCGACGCCGTTGGGCAACGAACGCGACAACTCTTCCAGCGCCTGGTCGACGCCCTTCATCACCGCGACCGTATCGGCGCCAGGCTGCTTCTGCACGCTGGCGATGACCGCCGGCGCACCACCGTAACTGCCGTCGCCGCGCTTGTTGGCCGGCGCGTAGCGCACCGATGCCACCTGCGACAGGTAGATCGGGTTGCCGTCGCGGAAGCTGACCGGTACGCGCTGCAGGTCATCGATCTGCAGGCTGCGGCCGATGTGGCGGATCAGATACTCGCGGCTGTTGAGATCGATGAAGCCGCCGCCGGCATTGCTGGCGAAGCCCTTCAGCGCGGCCTCGACTTCGGTCAGCGACACCCCGACCTGGGCCATCCGCCCGGTATCGGGCTCGACCCGCAGCGTGCGCACGTCGCCGCCGATCGGGATCACCTGCGAGACGCCGGGCACCGACAGCAGGCGCGGACGCACGACATAGTCGACGTACTCGCGCACGCGCATGGCGTTGCCGGCCTCGTCGGTCGCAATCGGGAACGCGATCAGCGTGATCTCGCCCATGATCGACGACACCGGGCCCATGACCGGCGCGATGCCGTCGGGCAGCTCTTCGCGGACCAGCGCCAGGCGCTCGCCGACCATCTGCCGGTTGCGGTAGACATCGGTGCCCCAGTCGAACTCGGCGTAGACGATCGACAGGCCCACGCCCGAGGTCGAGCGCACACGGGTCACGCCGGGCATGCCGTTGAGGCTGGTCTCGATCAGGAAGGTGATGGTCTGCTCGACTTCCTCCGGCGCCATGCCGCCAGCCTCGGTCAGTACCGTGACCACCGGTTTGTCGAGCGACGGGAACACGTCCACCGGCGTGCGCATGGCGACGATGCTGCCGTACACCAGCAGCAGGGCGGCGAAGGCAAGCACCATCAGGCGGTTGCGGAGACTGAAACTGACGATCCAATCGAACATGACGTCTGGCCTCCTGGCGTCAGCGGATCTGGGCGATCAAGGCGGCGCCCTGCACGACTACGCGGTTGTCTTCACCCAGTCCCTCGGTGACGACCACGCTGCGTGCGTCCAGCGTCCGCGCCTGCACCGGCTGCGGCAGGTAGCGCTCGGCCCCGGACTTGATCCACACGATGGGTTCGTTGGCGGCGTTGCGCACCAGCGCCTCGCGCGGCAGCACCACGCCCTTGCTGGTGTCGCGCATGCGCGCGACCACCGTCACCGGTTGCCCGACCACCAGCGGCAGTCCGCCTTCGGCGCCTTCACCGAGCGAGACCTTGAAGCGCAGCGGGATCAGCCCGTCGCGCAGGCTGCTGGCGGCACCGATCAGCGTCAGCGTCGCGGTGCCGGCCTCGGTCAGGCTGGCGCCTTCGATCTGCGCGGCCAGCGTTGGATCGGCGGTCGTCGCCTCGACCTGCAACTGGGTCGGGTTGATGATCTGGAACAGGATGTCGCGGGCATCGACGACCTGTCCGCTGATGACGTTGGCCTGGGCGATGACGCCGGCCACCGGCGCCAGCAGCGGCTCGCGTCCGTCGAGGCCGGCGCCGACACTGCGCGTGCCCGCGGTCAGGCTGTTGAGTTCCGCGCGCGCGGCATCGATCTCCTTGCGCGGCACGGTATCGGCCAGCGACTCCAGCCGCGCCACGCGCTGGCGCGCAAGCTCGAGGTTGCTGCGCATCTGCGCCAGCTGCGCCTGCTGGTTGGCGCGCGCATACGGGTCGGCGTTGTAGCGCACGTAGCCCAGCACCTGGCCGCGTCGCACCGACTGCCCGATCGTCGGCAGGCCATCGGGACCGGCTTCGATGCGGCCACTGCTCATCGGCTGCACCAGGCCGCCGGCGTTGGGATCGTTGACGATCCTGCCCATCAATTCGACGCTGGCCGCGGCATCGGTTTCGACCGAGAAGCGGGTGCGGATCGCCATCCGGCGCTGCGCCGACATCGGCACGTTGACGCTGCCATCGGCCAGTCGCGACAGTCCGGCGACGCCACCGGTGGCGACGGGCCCATCGAGGTGCTCGCCGTTGGGACCATGCGCACCGGGCGCGGCGTGCAGGCCGATCGAACCTGCGATCACCACGACAGCGGCACCCAGGGACACGGGAACGAGGAAGCGGGACAGACGGTTCATGCGTGCGCTCCGGCATGGCGTCGGGCCGGCTTGCGGCGACGCAGGAAGAAGAAGGCGAGCGCAGCGAGCAGCACTGCGGTCAGGGCAAGCCACCACACGCGCGACGGCGCGGCGCCGGACGGCGCATGGGCGTCGCTGACGTCCATTGCACTGGCGACGATGTCGAAATCGTCGGCGGTGGTGATCGTGAACGCGAGCGGATGCTTGCCCGGCTCGGACAGCATCGCGATCAACTTGGGATCGGCGAAGCGATAGACGCCGGTCTGCGGATCGAACGTGGCCTTGGCGACCACGCCATTGCTTTCGAGCTCGACCTCGGCGCCATCGACCGGCACGTTGGTCTCGTAGACGTTGATCATCGCGGTCAGCGCATCGTGCTCGAGGTGCGCGACCAGTTCGAACAGTTCGGTGAACGACTCCATGCGCGGGCGGCCATCGCTGGCGGCAGCCGCACCCGCGGCGGGACCGTCGAGATGTTCGCCATTGGGGCCATGCGCGCCGGGCGCGGCCTGCGCACCGCCGGCGACCAGCAGGGCGACGAGCATCGCGACGATGAGCATCGCGCCGACAGAAAACATATGGGCGACCCGGCGCGAACGGATCGACACTCCTGGCAGCGGGAACATCGGAGGAAGGACAGGCTTCATGGCAGGATTCCAATGACTTGCAGAAGACGGGCATGCGCCAGGCCGTGTTCGGCATGGCGGCGGGCGAGGTCGGCATCGGCCTCGGTCGAGTAACGGGTCGCCAGCAGCAGGTCGGCAAGATCGATCTCGCCGGCCGAGAACGCCTGCTGCATCAGCCGCGTGCGTTCGTTCAACAGGCTGGAGCGACGACGCTCGCTGTCGAGTTGCTGGTCGGCCAGGGCGATGGCGAGACGCGCGGTCTCGATGGCTTCGCGATGGCGACTGCGCGCCAGCGACAACTCGGACTGCGCGACGTCCAGCGCGGTCTGCGCCTGCGCGCGTGCCGTGGCCTTGCGCGCACCCAGGCCCAGCGGCACCGTCAACGACAGCACCAGGCTGCGTTCGGACGCGGCGCCGGGTCCGGCGGCTTCCTCCTTGGCGCCGATGCCCAGTGCCGGTGTGCCGCCCAGCGAGCGGCGCACCACGGAGACCTGCTCGCTGGCGCGTTCGACCGCGAACTCGGCCGCCGCCAACGCTGGCGTCGTACCGGCACTGGCGATCAGCGACTCGACGTCGGCATGCGCTTCGTTCTCGATCTCGCTGCCGTCGGGAAACGCCTCCAGCCCGGTCAGCACGCGCCACTGCGCATGGCTCACATGCAGCTCGCGCCGCGCATCGGCCAGCTCAGCTTCCGCGGCCAGCAGGTCGGCCTGTGCGGCCAGGGCATCGCTGCGCGCAAGCTCGCCGGCCTCGACCTTTCGGCCGACATCGTGGGCCAGCTTTTTCAGGAACTCCACGCGCGCCTCGACCAACGCAAGTTCCGCCTGCCGCGTCGCCGCATTCCATGCCGCCTCGCGGACCTGTCCGGCGATCTCCAGTCGCGCCAGTTGCAGGTTGGCCTCGGCCCAGCCGATGTCGGCACGCGCGGCACCGATCGCAGCGCGGCGCTGGCCCGGCATCCACAACGGCCACGACACGCCGACCTCGGTTTCGGTCGCGGTGCCGGCATTGGCGCCGCCATACCATTCGCCCTCGTTGCGCGAGAACGACAGCGACGGACCATCGGCTGCCAGGCTGCCCGCAACGCGACGCGCGGCCTCTGCGCGGACCGACTCGCCTTCGGCCTGGCGCGCCTGGCTCGCGCGCGTCCAGGCCGCATCGACCGCGCGCGCAAGTCCGGGGGTATCGGCGGCACTGGCCGCATGCGCCAGCGGCGCACTGCACATCATCCATGCCGCCACCAGCAATCCCAGGGCACGCGGCCCGGGACGATCAACAGCTCCACTCATGAGAAGCGGTCCTTGGTTCGATAGTAGAGGCCGACCAGTGGCAGGAACCACGGCGGACCGAAGTGACCGGGAATGGCGGGCCAGGAACGGCCACGCCACGGATTGGCATCGGCTTCGCCAGCCATCACGCGCGCCATGACCTGGCCCATGTGCACCGACATCTGCGTGCCATGCCCGCTGTAGCCGGTGCTGTACCAGAGGCCATCGCGTTCGCCGGCATGCGGCAGGCGGTCCTGGGTCATGTCGACGACGCCGCCCCAGCAGTAGTCGATCGCGACATCGTCGAGCTCGGGGAAGATCCCGAGCATGCCCTCGCGCAGGATCGGCACGCTGCGCGCATCCGACGTCAGCGACGACACACCGAAATGCGCGCGACCGCCGAGGATCAGGCGATCGTCGGGACTCAGGCGGAAGTAGTGATGGATGTTGGCGACCGTGGTGTACGTGCGCCGCTTGGCCATCAGGCGCTGCGCGCGTTCGCGACCCAACGGCGCGGTCGCGAGGATGAAACTGCCCACCGGCACCATGCGCCGACGCAGCCAGCCGAACTGGCGATAGCTGCCATGGCGGCCGGCACCGTTGGCCAGCAGCACCTGGTCGGCCTGCAGCGGCCCGCGTGCAGTGTGCAGCCGCGCGGGCCTGCCATCGACGGCACGGTCGATACGCCGGACCTCGGCATCGACGAAGATCGCGCCGCCCAACCGCTCCACTGCTGCGGCCATACCGTTGGCGAAGCGCCCCATGTGCATCTGCGCGCTTCGCTTGTAGACCAGACCACCGGCAAAACGCTCGCTGGCGATTTCTTCATGACGGACGCGTGCGGCATCCAGCAGTTCGATGTCGGTGTCGACGCCATCCTCGACCAGGCGCTCGGCACCACGCGCCAGCGCATCGTAATGCGCGGGCCGCGTCGCCAGCTTGAGCTTGCCGTTGCGGGCGAAGTCGCAGTCGATCGCCTCTTCGCGGACCACGCGCTCGACGCTGTCGACGGCATCGTCGTAGGCGCGATACCACGCACGCGCCTGCGCCACGCCGACGCGAGCGGCCAGTTCCGCGTAGTCGACCGCCAGCCCGTTGTTGACGTGGCCGCCATTGCGACCCGAGGCCTCGAACGCAATCCGCGGCCCGGCTTCGAGCACGGCGACGCGGGCACCGCGCCGGGCCAGCGCCACTGCCGCGGACAGGCCGGTGAAACCGGCACCGACGACGGCGACATCGACGCGTTCCGGCCAGGCCTCCGTCTGCGGCACGTAGTTCGCCACCGTGTCGGTCCAATACGACTGCAGTTTCATCCGGTCACCCTTGAGAGTAGGTCTATCAGGCGGCGGGCAACCGGCCCGCCCTGCGGCCATCGCGGACGGCGCGCGCATGCTCGCGCCGCGCCCCGGCCCGGCGGACGCGGGCGCGATGGAGGTCGGCCCGATTGAAGCACGCGCCCCGGCGGCCGGGACCGTGATTCGACGCGCCGCGCATGGCGCGGCTGCCGTTTTCAACGGCTGGCGCAGCATCCTCTGCCGCCATGCGCCGAGGCGACGGAGTCGCCGGGGTAACGACATCGCATCCGGGCATGCGAGGCCGTGCCCGGACGGGGCGAAAGCGCAGGCGGGCACGACGCGCGTGCTGGCGATCGACGTGGCCGTGGCAACGCAGGCGCGCCACGGGGCAACGTCGCGGGGTCCGGCACAAGCCGGATCCGGCAAGCGGAACGGATTCACGGAATCTCTCCGATCGATGGACGAACAGCGTGGTGGGCCGCCTCAGGGGCAGCCGGAACGTGTCGTCAGGCGATCGGAGGACGGAACGGCGACGTGGAGCGCTGCGGAGGCGCAGACACCCAGGCACTCGACGGCAACATCACCGCGAAGCCGAACGCTTCGGGGAGGCCGTAGGCGATCAGAAGGCCGGCAGAACAGCCGACGTCGGCCTGGTGCAGCAGGCCATGGCTGCCGCGGGTATGGTCGGCATCGTCATCGCCGTGATCGTGGGCATCGCCGTGGCCGTGATCGCCGTGATCGGCATGACGCGCATCGCCCGCGCCATCGGCAAGCGCGTCGGAATCATGACGGTCGCCGCCATGCCCATGTTGATGATGATCGCCGTGGTCATGCGTGGCGTCGTTCGCGCCTGCCAGCGGCGCGTCGGCATGCGCGTGACCGACATCGGCGTGATGCACGTCAGCGGCATGCGTGCCACTGGCATGCGCAACGGCATGCCCCTGTTGCGCGGCAGCGTGCGAATGTCCGTGCCCGCCGCCCGCCATGCCCGCGGCGTGCTCCATCGCATGCAGCTCGCCGGCCAGTCCCAGTGCCGGCCGCACGACGATGCCCAGCACCAGCAGCATCAGCATGCCGGCTCGGAGCGCGAACGTCGCGGTGGCGGAGGACACAGTCACGGCATGGGCCTTGTGTGGATTCCAGTGTGGTCGCTTCGGGCGATGCGCTTGTCCGGCCCTGTCATGCCGGCACTGCGATCACCGCATCCGATGCGGCGGTGGTGCCAACCAATTGAAGCATGATCCCCTCGCAATGCAAGCCCCGTTCGCACACGTCGCGCGGCATGCGCATGCTCTTTTGGCAGGCGTCGACAGCAGGGTCTGCGCCGACACCACCTGCCATGGCATGCGTCCGCCCGCTGTCGACCGCGCATTGGCCGGCGCAGCGACGCCCGCCGCCGCAGGGTCGCCCGCGCCAGGCGGATGTCGGCCGGCCGGCAGCCCACCGACACGGGATTTGTGTCGATTGCGGACGCCATCACACGCAGCAAATGTCGATCGCGCGCCCTCGGGCGGTGGAACCTGCCGCTTTTCGGGATCCTCGGTGCCGCAGCAAGATTGTCCTATAGGCTTGCCGCAACGAATGCGATTGTCCGCATGCATGCCCGTCTGTTCGGAAAGGCAAGAATGAGTACACACAGCCGGTTACCGGCCAACGCCGAGGATGGCGTCCACTACCGCCCGATGGAAGCGCGCGACCTCGACCAGGCCTGGGGCCTGTCGCTGGATCAGCATTGGCCGCACCGGCCGGTCGATTGGGAGAACGCGCTCGCCCTCGGCGAGGGCATCGTCGCCGAATGCGATGGACAGGTGGTCGGCAGCGCACTGCGCTGGCGCTGGGACGCGACCCACGCGACCGTCGGCCTGATCATCGTCTCCGAACACATGCGCGGCCGCCGGGTCGGCAGCGCGCTGACCTCGCAGCTGCTCGACGACCTCGACGGCTACACGGTGTCGCTGCATGCAACCGAAGAAGGGCGCGGCCTGTACGAGCGCCTCGGCTTCGTGCGCACCGGCGAGATCCGCCAGCACCAGGGCATCGCCAGTCCCGCGCCCCTGATCGCGCTCGGCGATGGCTGGCGCCTGCGCCCCTACGACCGCAGCGACGACGAGGCCCTGTTCGCCTTCGATACGCGGGCCCGTGGCTGGTCGCGGCCAAGCCTGCTGCGGATGTGCCTGGACACCGCCGAGTCGGTGATGGTGCTCGACCATGGCGGCGAACTCAGCGGTTACGCGGTGCTGCGGCGCTTCGGCCGCGGCCTCGTCATCGGGCCGGTCATCGCCTCCGATGCCACCGGCGCCAAGGCCCTGATCGGACATTTCGCAAGCCTCGCCGCAGGCCGCTTCGTCCGCATCGATCTCGAATTTTCGTCGGGCCTCGTCGCCTGGGTCGAAGCGCTGCAGTTGCAGCGCGTCGGCACCGTCACCGCGATGGCGCGCGGCCCCGTGGCCGCCAAAGACGGTGGCGCACACCTGTTTGCCCTGGCCACACAGGCCTTGGGGTAGTGCCGTGCAGGGTCCGGGGCCTGGCCCCGCTCCCTGCACGGCATGTTGTTCCAAGCGGTTGCGGAACAACGGCAGGAGCGCCTTCGCAGGCGCATGGGCACGGCATCTACCGCCACGCCGGTGGACATAACCTTTGATCACCCCCGACAAGGTTCCACCGCCATGCAGCATGCGACGTCAGCCCTCTCGGGCGCCCACGCGCCGGACGCCGAAACAGCCAGCGCCACCGCACACGATGCGGCCGAGCCGTCGCTGCGCGAGCTCGACCGCCAGCACCTGATCCATCCGGTGTCGGCATGGCGGGCGCACGAGCAGCGCGGCGTCACCGTGCTCGAGTCCGGCGAAGGCTGCACGCTGCGCGACAGCGATGGCAACGAACTGCTCGATGCATTCGCCGGTCTGTGGTGCGTCAACGTCGGCTATGGCCAGCGCAGCGTGGTCGAGGCCGCGACCCGCCAGATGCACAAGCTGCCGTACGCCACCGGCTACTTCTCGTTCGGCAGCGAGCCCACGATCCGGCTCGCCGACAAACTGGTCGAGATCTCGCCGCCGTCGCTGCGCCACGTCTATTTCAGCGGCGGCGGATCCGAAGCCGTCGACGCCGCGTTCCGGTTGATCGTGCAGTACTGGAACAATGTCGGCCGCCCGACCAAGAAGCACTTCATCTCGCTCGAACGCGGCTACCACGGCTCCTCGTCCACCGGCGCCGGCCTGACCGCGCTGCCGGCGTTCCACCGCGGCTTCGACCTGCCGTTGAAGACCCAGCACTACCTGCCCGCCCCCAACCCCTATCGCAGCGGCGATGGCCATCCGCAGGCGGTCATCGACGCCTCGGTGCAGTCGCTGCGCGACAAGGTCGCCGAACTCGGCGCCGACCAGGTGGCGGCCTTCTTCTGCGAACCGATCCTCGGCTCGGGCGGCGTCATCATCCCGCCACGCGGGTGGCTGAAGGCGATGCGCGACGCCGCGCGCGAACTCGACATCCTGTTCGTCGTCGATGAGGTCATCACCGGCTTCGGCCGCACCGGTCCGATGTTCGCCTGCGATCACGAGGGTGTGGATCCCGACCTGATGACGCTGGCCAAGGGCCTGACCTCGGGCTACATCCCGATGGGCGCGACGCTGCTGTCGGAGAAGGTCTATTCAGGCATTGCCGACGGTGCCCCCAGTGGCGCCCTGATCGGCCATGGTGCGACCTACTCCGGCCACCCGGTCGCCGCCGCAGTGGCCCTCGAAGTCATCCGGATCTACCAGGAAGGCGGCATGCTTCAGCATGCGCAATCGGTCGCCAGCCGCTTCGGCCAGGCACTGGACAGCGTCGCCGCACATCCGCTGGTCGGCGACGTGCGCTACCTCGGCCTGCTCGGCGCGGTCGAGCTGGTCAGCGACAAGGCCAGCAAGCGCGGCTTCGATCCCGCGCTGGGCCTTGCCGACAAGATCAGCCGCATCGCCTACGCCAACAAGCTGGTAATCCGTTCGTTCAACGACCAGATCCTCGGCTTTGCGCCGGCGCTGTGCATCACCCTCGACGAATGTGACATGCTGGGCGAACGCCTGCGCCGCACACTGGACGAAGTGCTCGCACTCGATGAGGTCAAGGCAGCGCTCGCAGATTGATGCGAAACCTGTTGACCAGTTTTTTCTGCTTCAACAGAATCGGAACGACCCAGTCCACAGGCGACCACCGTGACCACTTCGTTCAAGCTTGACCGTATCGACCTGCGGATCCTGAGCCACCTGCAGAAGAACGGGCGGATCACCAACGTCGAGCTGTCGAACGCCGTCAGCCTGTCGCCGAGCCCGTGCCTGGTGCGCGTCAAGCGGCTGGAACAGGCCGGCTACATCACCAGCTATTCGGCGCAGATCGACCTGGCCAAGCTGGGCGATACCCTGACGGTGTTCACCGAGGTCACGCTGTCGGACCACCATATCGACGACTTCAGCCGCTTCGAGAAGGCGATCCGCCAGGTCGACGAAGTGATCGAGTGCCACCTGGTCAGCGGCGGCTACGACTACCTGCTGAAGTTCATGGTGCGCGGCGTCAACCATTACCAGACGCTGATCGAGGGACTGCTCGAGCGCAACATCGGCATCGAGAAGTACTTCAGCTTCATCGTCATCAAGTCGCCCTTCATCAAGGCGCACCTGCCGATCGAGAAGCTGTTCACGCCCAACCTGTGATGGCGCAACGCGCGGCCGACCAAGCCCGGCATCGGCCTCTCCCTGGCTGCGCGCGCCGCACCCGGCCATGCGCCGCAACCGGCAACGCCAGCGACCGCCACCGCCCCGGCATCTGCCCCGCCGCGCCCACCGTCTGACCTGCCCGGCAGGATCATCTGCCGACCGGCCGCCGACAACGCCATGATCTACCGCCGGGGCCGGCGCCGACAGCATCGCGCGCGACGCGCTTGCGCTTACGCTCAGGTCATGGAGACCGTCCACCCCGACGAACACCGCAGTACCCTCGCGCTGAACCGCGCGCTGGACTATGCCCGTTCGCACCTTGGGGAACGCATCACCCTGCAGATGCTGGCCGACCTGGCCGGCCTCAGCATGTGGCGGTTCGCGATCGTGTTCCGCCAGCAGATGGGCGTGCCTCCGCACCGCTACATCAGCCAGTTGCGCATCGACCACGCCTGCGAACTGCTGCGCCAGGGCATGTCCGCGGCCGACGCCGCCGACGCCTGCGGCTTCTACGACCAGAGCCATTTCTCGCGCCACTTCAAGCAGGCCTGCGGCATGACCCCGGGCCAGTATGCTGCCCGTCAGGCGGGCGGCCTGCCTGTGGGACTGGCGACCGGCCAGCGCCCGCTCGCCGACACCAGCCACGCGCCACCGCCCTGACCTGCACCGCCGCGCCTGCGCCCAGCCTTTCCCCACCCGACCGCGACCACCCACCGTGACCGACCCGTTTGCCGACCTGCTGCCGGACCTGCGCGACCTGCGCAGGGACCTGCATGCGCACCCCGAACTCGGCTTTGCCGAACACCGCACCGCGGCACTGGTCGCCGATGCGATGCGCGCGCTCGGCCTCGAGGTCGCTACCGGCATCGGCGGCACCGGCGTGGTCGCGACGCTGCGCAATGGCGACGGCCCGCGCAGCATCGGCCTGCGCGCGGACATGGATGCACTGCCGATCGTCGAACGCAGTGGGCTGCCACATGCCAGCGTGAACCCCGGCGTGCACCACGGTTGCGGGCACGACGGCCATACCGCGATGCTGATCGGCGCGGCGCGCCAGTTGACCCGCAGCCGTCGCTTCGATGGCAGCGTGCATTTCATCTTCCAGCCCGCCGAGGAAGGCCAGGGCGGTGCCGACGCGATGATCCGCGACGGCCTGTTCGCGCGCTTTCCCTGCGATGCGGTCTACGCCGTGCACAACTGGCCCGGGCTGCCGCTGGGCACACTGCAGAGCCGGCCCGGGCCGATCATGGCCGCCGCCGACCGCTTCGAGATCACCGTGGCCGGTCGCGGCGGGCATGCCGCCATGCCGCACAGCACGCCCGATGCGATCCTCGCCGCCAGCCAGCTGGTGCTGCAGCTCAACACGATCATCTCGCGCAACATCGATCCGGTGAAATCGGCCGTGCTGTCGGTGACCAGGATCGAAGGCGGACATGCGCACAACGTCCTGCCCGACCGCGTCACCGTCGTCGGCACCGTGCGCAGCTTCGATCCCGAGGTGCAGGACCGCATCGAGGCCTCGCTGCGGGCGATGGCCGAAGGCATCGGCCTGTCAACCGGCACGCAAGTGGCCGTCGATTACCTGCGCTACTACCCGGCGACGATCAACAGCGGCCAGGAAGTCACGATCGCCCTCGCGGCGGCCGCCGATGCCGGACTCGATGCGCGCGTCGCGCCCGATCCCGCGTTCACGTCGGAGGACTTCGCGTTCATGCTGCAGCAGCGCCCCGGCGCCTATCTGTGGCTGGGTCAGGGCCGCGCGGACCCCGGGCCCGACGGCGAGCGCCCGTTGCACCATCCCTGCTATGACTTCAACGACGACGCGCTGCCGCTGGGCGTCGGCCTGTTCACCGCGCTCGTCGAACGTGTGCTGGCGGCCCAATGAGCAGGCTGCGGTGACGATGCACGCGATGCATGCGTCCCGTCGCCCCGCATCGCGTGGCCGGCCGGCGCGCACGCTTTGGAATTGTGTAACGCGCGCCACAGGCGCTAGCCTGCGCGCCATGTCTGCCGCCCGCCCGTCCTCGCTGTCATTGGCCCGCCTCGCGCTGCTGGGCCTGATGCTGCTGGGCTTCATCGCCGCGCCGGTGCTGACGCTGGCCGGACAGACGCATGCGATCGTGCACGGCGAAGCCCTGGCCCACGCGCATGACACCGGCAGCGCCGGGAATGCGGGCGACCAGGACGACGCCGGCGATGCCGGCACCCTGCTGCATGCCGCGATGCATGCCAGTGCCTGCTGCGGCCACACCTCGGCGATCGTACCGGCGCTGATGCTGGCGACGCTGCTGCCGATGACGGCCACGCCGGGCATCGACCACGATGCCGGCGTTGCACCCTCCGCACCGGAAGACCTCTTCAGGCCTCCGATCGCCGCCTGACCCGATCCGGCACGCACGCGTTGCGGCGGCCGATTCCCGTCACGTTTCCGATTGGAGATTCCCCATGTTGTTGCGAGTCGCGGCGTTTGCCGCACTTGCGATTGCGCCATGCCTGACGGCATCGGCGCAGTCGCCCACAGGCGTTCGCGCCGATGACACTGCTGTTGTACCCACTCTGGACGACGCGTCCCGCCGCGTGTCCGAACTGACCCTCGACGACGCCTTCCAACGCGTCTCCGACAGCCATCCCGACCTGCGCCTGTTCAATGGCCAGCGCCGCGTGCTCGACGCCGAGCAGGCCGAAGCCAGCCTGCGCCCGGAGCGCGTGATCGGTGCCGAAATCGAAGGGCTGGTCCTCAACGATTCCGCACAGCGCACGCGTGCGATCGAGGCCACGCTGACGCTGGCCTCGGTCTACGAGCGCGGCGGCAAGCTCGATGCGCGCCGTGCCCTGGTGCAGCGTCGCATCGATGCGCTGTCGCTGGACCGCGAGCGCGCCCGCGTCGACCTGCTGGCCGAGACCGCGCGCCGCTACCTGGCGCTGGTGTTCGCGCGCCAGCAGTCGACGATCGCGACCCGCGAGATCGGGCAACGCCAGCGCATGGTCGCTGCGGCCCGCCAGCGCTTCCAGGCAGGCGCCTCGCCGGAATCGGTGATCCTGTCGGCGCAGGCCTCGCTGGCACAGGCCGAACTGCAGGCTGCGCGCGCGGCCCAGCAGTTCGACAGCGCGCGACG
Source organism: Luteimonas sp. RIT-PG2_3 (assembly GCF_054902115.1). Taxonomy (NCBI): domain Bacteria; kingdom Pseudomonadati; phylum Pseudomonadota; class Gammaproteobacteria; order Lysobacterales; family Lysobacteraceae; genus Luteimonas; species Luteimonas sp. RIT-PG2_3. Next base: position 165,390 of record NZ_JBUBPF010000001.1, read on the forward strand.
CAGCCTGGCCGTGTTGTGGGGCGACGTCGAACCCGCGTTCCAGATCCCGGCGACCGATCCCTTGCAGTTGCCGCGCATCGAGGCCTTCTCGGCGCTGCGTGCGGGCCTGGAACGCACCCCCGAACTGCTGCAGTTCAACGACCGCCAGCGCATCGCCGAGTCTCGCCTGCAGCTTGCACGCACGCAGGCCACGCCCGATGTCTCCTGGCAGGTCGGTGCGCGCTATGGCCGCGAGAACGGCGACGTGTCGCTGCTGGGCGGCTTCTCGGTCCCGCTGGGACAGCGCGCGCGCGCGCAGCCCGGCATCCAGGCCGCGCAGGCGGAGATGGACATGCTGTCGCTGGAACGCGAGTCTGGCGCGCTGTCGCTGCTGGCCACGCTGGCCGACGCACATGGCCGCTACCTGGTCGCGCAGGACGAAGTGCAGCGCCTGCAGCGCGACGTGCTGCCGCGGCTGGCGCGCGCCGAGACCGCCACCGAGCGCGCCTGGCGCGCCGGTGCGGTCAGCTATCTCGAATGGTGGCAACTGCAGGACGAACGCACCGCCGCACTGCGCCAGCAGCTCGATGCCGCACTGGAAGCCCAGACCGCGCTGATCGAGATCCAGCGCCTGACCGGCCACACCCTGATCGTCGGCCCCGCGGCCGATGCCTCCGAACCGCTCGATGGAGCCACCCCATGACCCCTGCCCTGATACGCGCCGTGCTGCTGGCCGCGAGCGTCGCCTTCGCCCTGGCCGCCTGCGGTGACAAGACCGCAAGCGACAACGCCGCACCCGCCGGCACTGCCGCGCCCGTGGACGACCACGACCATGCCGAGGGCGAGGACCACGACGCGCCTGCCGACACCCATGACGGCAAGGCCGCCGAGGCCGAAGAGGACCACGGCGAAAGCACCACCATCCCCGCCGGCATCGCGCAGCAGGCAGGCATCGTGTCCGCCGCCGTCGGCGCCGGCTCCATCGCCGACCAGCACGAAGTGCAGGGCCTGCTGACCACGCTGGAGAACGGCAACGCGCGCGTGACCGTGCGCTTCCCGGGCCTGGTGCGCCACCTGCATGTCAACGTCGGCGACCAGGTCCGCGCCGGCCAGGCGCTGGCGACGATCGAAAGCAACCTCAGCCTGTCCACCTACTCCGTGTCGGCCCCGATCGCCGGCACCGTGCTCGCGCGCGACGCCTCGGTCGGGCAATCGATCAGCGAAGGCGCGGCGCTGTACGAGATCGCCGACCTGTCGCGGCTGTGGGTGGACCTGCATGTGTTCGGCCGCGATGCCGAGCACCTCGCGCCCGGCTCGCCGGTGACGATCCGCCGCCTCGGCGACGGCACGATGGCCGAGACGAAGATCGACCGCATCCTGCCCGGCACCGCGACCGCCAGCCAGAGCACCGTCGCCCGCGCCACACTCGACAACAGCGACGGCCAGTGGCGCCCGGGTTCGGCGGTCCGCGCGATGGTGACGGTGTCGCTGGACGAGGTCGGCCTGATGGTGCCGCTGACCGCATTGCAGGAAGACGAAGGCAAGGACGTGGTCTACGTGCGCGAAGGCGATGTCTACAGCGCACGCAAGGTCGCGCTCGGCCGTCGCGATGCGCGCAAGGTCGAAGTGCTGTCCGGTCTCAAGGCCGGCGAGTTGGTCGTCGTCGAGCAGAGCTACACGGTCAAGGCCGACATCGCCAAGTCGGGGGCCACGCATGAACACTGACGCCCGAGCCATCGACCTGCGTGCCGCAAGCACCAGCCCCACGCGCACCCGCACCGCGTGCGCCAGGCGACCATCCGGGAGGATGCGTCATGCTTGAATCCATTATCCGTTCCGCCATCCGCCATCGCTGGCTGATGATGATCCTGGCCGCGGCGCTGGTCGCCATCGGCGTCTGGAGTTTCCGCCAGCTGCCGATCGACGCCACGCCCGACATCACCAACGTGCAGGTGCAGATCAACACCGAATCGCCGGGCTTCTCGCCACTGGAAGCCGAGCAGCGCGTGACTTTCCCGATCGAAACTGCATTGGCCGGCCTGCCGCGCCTGGACTACACGCGCTCGATCTCGCGCTACGGATTGTCGCAGATCACCGTGGTGTTCCAGGACGGCACCGACCTGTACTTCGCGCGGCAACAGGTCGCAGAGCGCTTGCAGCAGGTGAAATCGCAACTGCCCGACGGACTGGAGCCGCAGCTGGGTCCGGTCTCGACCGGGCTCGGCGAGATCTTCATGTACACCGTCGAGGCCAAGCCGGACGCGCGCAAGCCCGATGGCAACCCCTACACCGCGACCGACCTGCGCACGCTGCAGGACTGGGTCGTGCGTCCGCAGCTGCGCAACGTGCCCGGCGTCACCGAGGTCAACACCATCGGCGGGTTCGCGCGCGAGTTGCACATCACGCCCGACCCCGCGTTGCTGGTCGCCCTGGACTTCACGTTCGAAGACGTGGTCACCGCGGTCGCGCGCAACAACCGCAACGTCGGTGCCGGCTACATCGAGCGCAACGGCCGCCAGCTGCTGGTGCGCGTGCCCGGGCAGATCGCCGATGCCGACCAGATCGGCAACATCGTGCTCGACCGCCGCGAAGGCGTGCCGATCCATGTCCACGATGTCGCCACCGTCGGCGAAGGCCGCGAGCTGCGCACCGGCGCGGCCACGCAGAACGGCGTCGAGGTCGTGCTCGGCACGGTGTTCATGCTGTTCGGCGAGAACAGCCGCGAGGTCTCGCAGGCCGCGGCGGCGCGACTGCAGACCGCCAATGCCAGCCTGCCCGCCGGCGTGCATGCGGTGCCGGTCTACGACCGAACCGCGCTGGTCGACCGCACGATCCGCACCGTCGCCAAGAACCTGATCGAAGGTGCGTTGCTGGTCATCGTCGTGCTGTTCCTGCTGCTGGGCAACCTGCGCGCGGCACTGCTGACCGCGCTGGTGATTCCGCTGGCCATGCTGTTCACCATCATCGGCATGGTCAAGGGCGGCGTGTCGGGCAACCTGATGAGCATGGGCGCGCTCGACTTCGGCCTGATCGTCGATGGCGCGGTGATCATCGTCGAGAATTGCCTGCGCCGCTTCGGCGAAGCCCAGCATCGCCTCGGCCGCCTGCTCGACCGCGAGGAGCACGACGACCTGGCCGCCTCGGCGACCGCCGAAGTGATCCGGCCCAGTCTGTTCGGCGTCGGCATCATCGCGGCGGTCTACCTGCCGATCTTCGCGCTGTCGGGCGTCGAGGGAAAGATGTTCCATCCGATGGCGATCACCGTGGTGCTGGCGCTGACCGGCGCGATGCTGCTGTCGCTGACCTTCGTGCCGGCGGCCATCGCCCTGCTGCTGCGCGGCCGCGTCGCCGAGCACGACAACCGCATCGTGCGGGCCGCGCGCAACCGTTACGCGCCGACGCTGCAATGGGCGCTCGCCCATGGCCGTTGGCTGGTCGGCGGCGCCGCCGTGCTGGTGCTGGCTTGCGGCTTCCTCGCCACGCGCATGGGCACCGAGTTCGTGCCCGGCCTCGATGAAGGCGATATCGCGATGCACGCGATGCGCATTCCCGGCACCGGGCTCGAACAGTCGGTGTCGATGCAGGTCACGCTGGAAAAGCGCGTCATGCAGTTCCCGGAAGTCGAGCGCGTATTCTCGAAGATCGGCACCGCCGAGATCGCCAGCGATCCGATGCCGCCGTCGGTCGCCGATACCTTCCTGATCCTGAAGCCACGCGCGCAGTGGCCCGACCCGCGCAAGCTCAAGGCCACGCTGGTGTCGGAGATCGAGGAGGCCGTGGAGCAGTTGCCCGGCAACAACTACGAGTTCACCCAGCCGATCCAGATGCGCTTCAACGAGCTGATCTCCGGCGTGCGCAGCGACGTCGCGGTGAAGATCTACGGCGACGACCTCGACCAGCTGGGCAAGGTGGCCGACCAGGTCGAAACCGTGCTGCAGTCGGTGGACGGCGCCGCCGATGTCCGCATCGAGGCGCTCGATGGCCTGCCGCTGCTGGAGATCAACCCGGACCGCAGCGCGCTGGCGCGTTACGGCCTCAATCCGGGCGACGTGCAGCAGGTGGTCGCCGCTGCGGTCGGTGGCGAGGTGGCGGGACAGTTGTTCGAAGGCGACCGCCGCTTCGACATCGTCGTGCGCCTGCCCGAAGCCCTGCGCACCGACACCGCCGCGCTGGCGGACCTGCCGGTGCCACTGCCGGCTGAGGCCAGCCTGAGCCCAGACGAGTCCAGCCACAGCCTGGCCTGGCGTGCCGGTGCCCCGCGTACCGTGCCATTGCGTGAGCTGGCCAGCATCGACACCCGCATGGCGCCCAACCAGGTCAACCGCGAGAACGGCAAGCGCCGCATCGTGGTCACCGCGAACGTCCGCGGCCGCGACCTCGGCGGCTTCATCGAGGACGTGCAGTCACGCATGGCCCGCGACGTCAAACTGCCGGCCGGTTACTGGATCGACTACGGCGGCACGTTCGAGCAGTTGATCTCTGCCAGCCAGCGGCTCGCGCTGGTGGTGCCGGTGACGCTGCTGATCATCTTCGCGCTGCTGTTCATGGCGTTCGGCTCGACGCGCGATGCGATCATCGTGTTCAGCGGCGTGCCGCTGGCACTGACCGGTGGCGTGCTGGCGCTGGCGCTGCGCGGGATCCCGTTGTCGATCTCGGCCGGCGTCGGCTTCATCGCCTTGTCCGGTGTCGCGGTCTTGAACGGACTGGTGATGATCGCCTTCATCCGCAAGCTGCGCGAGGACGGTCTGTCGCTGGACCGCGCCATCGTCGACGGCGCCCTTGGCCGCCTGCGCCCGGTGCTGATGACCGCGCTGGTCGCCTCGCTCGGCTTCGTGCCGATGGCGTTCAACGTCGGTGCCGGCTCGGAAGTGCAGCGCCCGCTCGCGACCGTGGTCATCGGCGGCATCCTCTCGTCGACCCTGCTGACCCTGCTGGTGCTGCCGGTGCTGTACCGCTGGATGCATCGTCGCGACGCGCAGGCGAAGGCGCTGCCTGTGGGCTGAGCCGGCGAGGCCGACCGCTTCGGCGGTCGGCCCTGCGGGCGACGCGCTTCGCATCGCGCGATCCCTCATCAGCCCTTCGGCATCGTGTTCAACGGCGTGCCGCTGGCCTTGAAGGCGGGGGCACTGCCAGGACAAGGCATGCCCGGCGCGAGCGCCTGGCAAGCTCACGACCCGCTCAGCACTTGTTGGCGGCCTTCAGCAGCGCATTGCAGTTGCCGCCGCCCTGGCTGCCCTGCAGCTGCGCGCCGTCCTTGCCGGTTTCCGTGCAAATCGCATCGGTGACGGTCTTGCCGAGGACCGACACCGATCCACCCAGCGAGCAGTTGTACTGGCGTCCCGCCGTGGTCTTGACCTGGTAGCGCGTGGTGGTGCCCTCGTCCATGCGGTTGGAGATCGTGTACTGGCCCGGCTCCAGGCCGAGCGCGAAGCCGGTGCGCTGGACCAGGGCGTCCTCGCTGACGGCGAACGATGCGCAGCCCGTCAGCAACGCGAACAGCGCGGCCGTCATCACGACAGTCTTGGCGGGCGTTGCGAAGTCAGCGGATGGGAGGAAGGCGGGCGAGTGAGCGGTCATGCGTGACTCCATGTGCGGGTGATGGGAGGCCATCACACCGCTCGCAGGGCCAGTCGACCGTGCAGCTGGGACCAACGCCACGACGCTGTCGTCGGACCGCACACGGTGCGCCCCGTCCAGGCGACTGGCTGCGCACCGACGCGACCGCAACGCATCCTTCAAACGTCGTCGTCGCCGGTGATCCCCAGCAGCGCATGGACCCGGTCGCGGAAATGCCGGCCGGAATGCAGCTGGCGGCCGTCGTGCAGGCTGATCCGGAAACGCCCCGAGCCCACCGGCTTGACCTGCTGGATCGCGGCGAGGCGCACGATCGCCGAACGATGTAACCGGGCGAACTGCGCGGGTTCGAGCCTGGATTCGAAATCGGCGAGCGTGCTGCGGATGGTGTACGTCGCACCTGCGGCATGCACCTCCAGGTAATTGCCCTGCGCCAGCACCAGGTCGATCTGTGCGGTCGGCACCAGGAACGTGCGCTGTCCGATCGCCAACGGCAGCCGCTGTCCCGTCGGCGACGCGACCACGGCAGCGGCCTGCGGTGCCGCACTGCGCAGTCGCTCGAGCGTATCGCGCAGCCGCTCCGCCGAGACCGGCTTCATCAGGTAGTCGGTGGCACGCGCGTCGAACGCACGTGCACCATGCTGCGCGTAGGCGGTGACGAACACCACCTGCGGTCGCGGCCCCTGCCAGCGCTCGAGCGCGGCGAAGCCGCTGCCGCCCGGCATCTCGATGTCCAGGAACAGCACGTCGATGGCGGTACCCGCCGCCGTCGCCAGCAGTTCGTCGGCGTCGACGCATTCGGCGACGATCCGGAGGCCGTGTCCGCCAACCTTCTCCAGCAGGCGGCGCAGGCGTGCGCGCGCCAGGGGTTCGTCGTCGACGATCGCGACGCGCAGTTCGTTCATCGCGACCGTCCCGACGGCGCGCGCGTGTCCGCAGCGGCAGACGGACGCAACGCCATGCCTTGCGGCACCACCAGCCGGACCCGATGATCGCCGTCGACCGTCCGCTCGCGCAGCAACCCGGCACGATCGCCGTACAGCAACTGCAGCCGGCTGCGCGTGCTCTGCAGCCCGATGCCGGTACCCGGCGACACGCTGTCGTCGGGTGCGGCGCTGTTGTGCACCTCCAGCCACAGCTGCCCCCCGTCCACGCCCGCGCGCACCTGCAACAGACCGGGCGCGCGGCGGCGCGCGATGCCATGCACGATCGCGTTCTCGACCAGCGGCTGCAGGATCAGCGCCGGCACCTGCGCGTCCAGGCTCCCGGGCGCGACATCCCAGCCCAGCTGCAGCCGATCGCCGAGGCGGATCTTCTCGATCATCAGGTAGTGCTCGACCAGCGCAAGCTCGTCGCGCAGCGGCCGCAGCTGGTCCTGTTCCGACGACAGGCTGTCGCGCAGCATCGCGGCCAGCGCCACCAGCATGCGGTCGGCCAGATCGGCATCGCGATGGACCATCTCGGCCACCGAATTCAGCGCATTGAACAGGAAATGCGGATTGAGCTGCGAGCGCAGCGCGTCGAGCCGCGTCCGGGTCAGGTTGGATTCCAGTTCCGCGACCTTCTGGCCGCGCTCATGGCTGCGCTGGTAGAAGACCATCGCATGCGCGATGCCGATGACCAGCCAGGCCAGCATGAAATTGTTGATGAAGGCCGTGGTCAGCACGCTGCCGAAGGACGGCAACGGATCGTCGCCATACCATGCGAACACCGGATTGCTGGCATAGACATAGACCGCGCGCAGCAGCACGACGGCCAGCGCCGCCAGGTTCAGCACGACCAGCGCACGCAACACGTGGCCGCGCTCGATGGCATGCCGTCTGACCAGCCAGTACAGCCCCAGGCTCAGCGGCACCCAGGTCATCCAGCCGCCGAAGCTGAACTTCAAGGCCTGCTGCCACGCGATCGGACGACCCTGCTGCTCTTCCATCAGCATCACCTGGGTGGCGAAGATCAGCGCATACGCCGTCCACCACAGCAGGACGATCCAGAACACCGACGGGATGCGTTTGAACAGGGTCATGGCAGGCGCTGGTCAGAGAAGGTCGTGCCACGTCGGCCTTGCGTCATCGCTGCGCCTGCCCCGTGTCCGGCCGTGCGCCGACGTTAGCACGGCCTCCGGTATCGCTGGCGATGACCAGCAGCGCCGCGCACAGCAGCACGCTGAACTCCATGCCGCCGGTGCCATGCTCGCCAACGAACCAGCCCAGGCGCGCATGGATCAGCACGATGCCGGTGACCACGATGCAGGCCAATGCAGCGCAGGCCCAGCGGATCGCCAGACCCAGCACCAGCAGTCCTCCACAGACGATCTCGCAGGCCGAGATCGACAGCACCCACGCCACGCCATGCACAAAGCCCTGCAGCTCGAGGAACGCCGCGAAACGCGGCACGCTGCCGTTGACCAGCCGGACCACCGCATGGGCCATGAAGATCAGCGCGACGCTGCCGCGCAGCAGCAGCAACGACGCGGGTATCCGCGGATCGCCTGCGTCCGGCGCGCGGATCACCGGGGCACGCCTGCAGGCAAAGACATCGGGCAGCCGTCAGGAAAGGCAGACATCGGGGCGGAGCCTCGCGGGCGCGGGCCAAAAGCGTCAACGTGGCCGCCCACTGCCTGCGACGACACCCTGCAGGGACGAACGGCACGATCGCGCGGTCGAACGTCCGGGACCGGCGGCGGCGCCGGCTCAGTCCGTGGCGGCGTGCAGCCGCGACGCCGAGCGCCGGTTGCCGATCGCGAGCAGCGCCCAGGCCGCCAGTACGAAGGCAACGGCAATCCCCACGGCATACAGGGCGACCGCCCCATACCCGCCGACCTTCGCGGGATCCAGGAAGGGATACGGATACCAGCCGGTGACGGCCCCCCGGACCAGGACGTAGACCAGGTACGCCGCCGGAAACAGCAGCGCGATCGCGACATGCCGCCCACCCAGCGTGGTCCGCGGCGGCACCCGCCACCAGTCCACGAGCATCGCCACCGGCATCACGTCGTGCAGCAGCGTATTGATCCAGGGGCGCAGCGCGCCGAGATCGACATTGCGCAGCAGCAACGCGAACACCACGCCGACGACCAGCATGTTGACGGTCGCGAGATAGCGCACCAGGTCATGCCGCGCCACCTCGCCCGTCCGGCTGCCGCGCGACCGCGCCGCGACCAGCAGCACGCCGGCCGCGAACAGGTTGGACAGATTGGTGAAATAGCTGAAGAAGTTCAGCGCGCTGTACGAGGCGGCCAGGTGCAGCCGCAACTGCCAGCCGATCGCCGCCAGCACCAGCAGCGCAAGGGCCACGCGTGCGAACGTCAGGAACGGCGCAGGCCCTGGCATGGGACACCTCGCGGGCATGGGTGGCACGCACGGCACGGATGACGTGGCAAACGACGTCGACCGGGGTCGACCATGACGATCAGCCGCCGTGCTGCGCGCGGTGATGGGCGACCAGCGCATTGGCATGGCCATGCCCGATCTTGTGCTCGGACTTCAGGAACGCGACCTGCTCCATGTGCTTGCGGTCCTTGACGGTATCGAGCAAGGACAACCAGTGCTGCACGGGCTGGCCGTAGGTCTTCTCGATCGACGGAAAATACGAGGCGGGTCCTTTGACGGGGGTGTCGGGCATGTCGGTGATCCGATGGTCCGGGGTGGGCGTGGTGTCGGTGATTCGCGAGCAGGGGCTCGCGATCATGCGCTCGCGAAGCAGGGGCTCACGAAGCGGCGGCTCGTGAAGCGCTGGACGCTCGCGCGTGCGGATACAAGATACCGCGCGCGGTGCGCACGAGCAGTCGCAAGTACCGCGAGTGGGCACGTCGCGGAGCACGGCAGGGATGGCAAACCCGCCGCCAGCACCTCAGACATGCTGATCCAGCAGGATCTGGTTGCCATCGGGGTCCTCGATGACCAGGCTCGCCGGGCCCGATCCGGATTCGTCGGCTTCGCTGAGCAGGACCACGCCGCGCGCCTTGAGTTCGCGCTGCAGCGCGCGGATGTCGGTGAATGACGGCAATGGCGTGGCATCGCCATCCCAACCGGGGTTGAAGGTCAGCAGGTTGCGCTCGAACATGCCCTGGAACAGGCCGATGACGGTGCTGCCGTTCTTCATGATCAGCCAGTGCTGCGCCTGGTCGCCACCCCAGCGAGTGAAGCCGAGCGTTTCGTAGAACGCGCGCGAACGTGCGATGTCCTTGACGGCGAGGCTGACGGAAAAATCTCCCAGTTGCATGCGCGTGTCCTCGATGCGGGATGGCGGCACTGCGGGCGCGCGGCGTCGGCGGTGGTGCCGGGCCGTCAGCGCAACTTACTCCTGCCGCGCCCAGCGTGCGAGGGTCTGCCTGACCTGGTCGATGCCGTCCCACGGATCCTTGCGACGACGGCGCAGCAGGCCGGGAACGTCCTGGATCGTGAACGCGTCGGCGCGGGCCAGTTTGGGCAGGTCGCGCCAGGCCAGCGGCATCGCCACCGGTGCACCGGGACGCGCACGCAGCGAGTAGCAGGCCACCGCCGTGGCACCGCGGCCGTTGCGCAGGTAGTCGACGAAGATGCGCCCGTGGCGCAGGCGCTTGCTTGCGCTGGCGACGAAGCGATCGGGTTCCGAGCGCGCCAGCGCATCGGCAAAACCGTGTGCGAAACGCCTGGTCAGCGACCAGTCGCAGCCCGGTTGCAAGGGCACGACCACGTGCAGGCCCTTGCCGCCGGAGACGCGCAGGAACGAGGTCAGCGCCAGGCGTTCCAGCAGTTTGCGGATGTCGACGGCCGCGCGCTTGACCTCAGCGAACGGTACGCCCGGGCCCGGATCCAGATCGAAGACCACGCGGTCGGCACGGTCGGGCTCGCGCGCATGCGCACCCCAGGGATGGAACTCCAGCGCGTTGGACTGCACCAGCGCCATCAGGCCGGCCAGATCCTCGACGACCAGATAGTCGCCGGACGCGCCCGAGTCTTCCTTCAGGCGCACCCTCGCGACGCGCTCCAGACCCGCCGTGTGGTGCTTCTGGAAGAAGCAGGGCCGCTCCGCACCGGCCGGGCAGCGGATGATCGACAGCGGCCGCCCGACGATCTCCGGCAACAGCTGCGGCGCCACGGCGCGATAGTAGTCCCAGACATCCTGCTTGCTGGCCCGGATGTCGGGGAAGACGATCCGGGTCGGGCTGGAGAGCGTGGGCAATGCCTCCTCGGTCGTTGCGCCAGAGCGCTTCGCGGTCTTCGCGGTCTTCGCGGATTTTATGGTCTTGGTGGTCTTGGTGGCCTTCGCGGTTTTTGCGGTCCTGGTGGTCCTGGCGACCCGCGTGGACGTCGAAGCTTTCATCGCGCTCCCCTTCGTCGGTGGTGCCACGGTGTCCGCATCCGCCAGCAGGTCGTCGACACGCTTGTCGCGACGCACCGCCTTCAGCGATGGCTGGCGCAGCAATCCCTGCCGGCCGATGCCGCGATAGAACGCCTCCACGACGATGCGCGGCGCGAACCAGGTCGCTCCGCGCAGATCGGTGTCGAGGGTGTCGACCTGCACGCTCGGCGTGCGGCTGCCGCGCTTGCCGGACGCGTCGCCCAGCATCTCGACCAGTTCGCGCATCAGCGCGGCGGAGAAGCCGCTGCCGACACGCCCGGCGTAACGCCAGCCACCCGCTCCGTCAGGCCGGGCGAGCAGCAGCGAACCGAAGCCGGTCCGGCTGCCCTTGGGCGCGGTATAGCCGACGACCGCGAATTCGTCGCTGGCCGCCTGCTTGGTCTTGCGCCAGTCGTCGCCGCGTCCGCCGTGGTACGCGCGGTCACCACGCTTGGACACGATGCCTTCAAAGCCGCGTTCGCCGGCCAGCCGGTACGCGGCCTCGCCATCGCCGTCGATATGCGAACTGAAGGCCAGGTGCCCGGGGGCGCCTTCCAGCAAGGCCTGCAGCAGCTGCTTGCGCGCCAGCAGCGGCGCGCAGCCAACATCGACGCCCTGCAGGTGCAGCACATCGAATAGCACGTAGGCCAGCGTGGCCTGTCGCTCGCCGGACAAGGTGGCCTGCAGCAGGTTGAAATCCTGGCGGCGGCCATCGCCTGCGATCAGCTCGCCGTCCAACGCCGCCGACACCAGGCCCAGCGCTTCGATCGATGCACGCACATCCGGCAAGCGATCGGTCCAGTCGATCGCATTGCGCGACCACAGCCGCACCTGGCCGTCGTTAACGAGGGCCAGGATGCGGTAGCCATCCCATTTGATCTCGTGGATCCACGGCGTGCCCTGCGGCGTGGTCTCGACCAGGGTCGCCAGCTGCGGCGCGAAGGGTCGCGTCGGCGCGACGGCGCGCTTCGCACCGGGCAGCGCCAGTGCCGCCCTGGTCCAATCCTTGCGACGCGCACGCTTGGCGACGACGGTCGCGCGACGCTTCTTCGCCGGCTTGCCCGCGCCTGCCCGCTGGATGTCCTCGGCCGGTGCTGCGGACACGTCGGCCAGCAGGTCGTCGGCTTCGAGATCGCCGGCATAGGCATCCTTGTCCTTGAACAGCAGCCATTGCGGCTGCCTGGCCGTCTTGGCCGAACGCACCAGATGCCAGCCGCCCTTGAGCTTGCGGCCGAACAGCTCGAAACGCAGGTGCCCCTTGGCCAGTTGCGCCTCGACGTCGCCATCGCTGGACCAGACCCCTTCATCGAAGCGCGCGACGTGGCCGCCGCCATACTCGCCCTTGGGGATCTCGCCTTCGAAACCGGCGTAGTCCAGCGGATGGTCTTCGACTTCGACCGCCATGCGCTTGACCGCCGGATCGTAACTGGGGCCTTTCGGCACGGCCCAGCTCTTGAGCGCGTCGCCGACCTGCAGGCGGAAGTCGTAATGCCTGCGGCTGGCGTGATGCAGCTGCACGACGAAAATCGCGCGCTTGCCGCGCGGCACGCGCTTGCCCGGCTCGGGCTCGCGCGTACGCGCGAAGCTGCGCTTGCGGCGGTAGTCGAGCAGGCTCATCGATGCGCTGTCGCGTCAGCTTGCTGCGCGCGGGTCTGTGGCCCTGCGCGTCATGCCCATGACCATCGGCAGCAGGCACGTCAAGAGCAGACATAGATGGAGCAGACACATCGAAGGCAGGCCCGTCAGCGTCACGACGCTTTCTTCCGCGCCGGTGCCTTCGTTGCCTTGGCGGCCTTCGTCGTCCTGGTCGTCTTGGCTGCTTTGCCGGTCTTCTTCGTGGCGACCTTGGTGGGCTTGGCCGTGGCCCTGGGTGCGCCGGACTTCGCCGGCGTGCGCTTGTTGGTCTTCAGGCTCTGCTCGAGCAGCGACATGAAGTCGACGACATTGGTCGCGGCCGACTCATGATGCTCGGGCTCTTCGAAACGCGTCGTCGCGCCCGCCGACTTGATGCGCTTCTTGATGATCGCCGACAGCCGCTCGCGGAACTCGTCGTGGTAGTCGACGGGCTTCCATTCCGACGTCATCGAATCGATCAGCTTCTCGGCCATCTCGAACTCCTTCGGCGCGATCCGGTAGTCGGTGGCCTTGCCCGAGGGCAGCTTGTATTCGTCCAGGTCGATGACCTCCTGCGGGTAGCGCAGCAGGATCAGCACCAGCGCATCGTCCTCGGGCATCACCACGCAGATGTACTCGCGGGTGCGGATGACCACGCGGGCGATGCCGACCTTGCCCTTCTTCTTCAGCGTATCGCGCAGCAGCACATAGCCCTTCTCGGCCTTCTTGCCGGGCAGCAGCACGTAGGGTTTCTCGAAGTAGCGCAGATTGATGCTGGACGCGTCGACGAAGGCCTCGACGTCGACCGACTCGTGCGTCTCCGGCGCCGCCGCGGCAATGTCTTCCTTCTCGATGACGACGTAGCTGCCCTTGTCGTATTCGAAGGCCTTGACGATGTCCTTCCACGGCACCTCCTCGCCGGTCTCGGCGTTGACGCGCTCGAAACGGATCGGCTTGCGGTCGCGCGAGTCCAGCATCCGGAAACTGATGTCGGTCCTGCGCTCGCCGGACATCAGCGAGACCGGGATGTTGAGCAGGCCGAACGACAGCGAGCCGCTCCAGATGGGTCGGGCCATGGCAGTTCTCCGGGACCGGCCGGTGCCGGCGTGCCCGTCATCTAAGGCCCAGCGGCGTGAACGCGATGTCCAGCGTCGGGAGGGGATGTCTCGGTCGGCGAGGTCCGCACCAGGCGGGCTCCTTGTCCCCTTTGCGGCCATGCCGGGTGCTGCGGCGGACCGCAAGCCCGGCGTCCCGACCGGCCGCCGGACGGCCTATGGCCGGCCCCGGCGCCGGCTGGCTGGGCCTGCCCGCGGCAAGCTGAACAGCGGGCCGCGGCGGATCCGGTTCCCCTGTAAAATGGTCGTTTTTGGGCCATTCGCATCTTGGAAGCTCCCCACCGGGCCCTTGTCCGTGGTCCGACGTTCATCCGCCTGCTCGCGCGACTGACGGAGGCCGACGTCCCGCCCTCCCATCCGTCGCTGGCGGACCGCCTGAGCCAATGGATCGACTGGACCCGTGCCGTCGCGCTGTCCCGGGTGCTCGACGACGCGCCTTCGGCGCCCGCCTTCGGTGGGCCGGGCTTCGATGACATCGAGGAACTGGCCTGCGTGCGCACGCGCCAGTCGCTAGCCGAGGCGATCGCCGCGGGGCCAACGGCCACGGGCAGCGTCGCGGCCGACGACATCGACTTCGCACCGTTCCGCCAGCATTACCTGGCGATGCAGCGCTCGATGCAGATCGCGACCGGGCAGTTGCGCGGACGCCTGCGCGACATGCTGCCGCCGCTGTCGGCGGACATGGCCCGGCTCGCCGATGTGGATGCGCTGATGGAGCTGGTGCTGAGCCCGCGCGAACACGCGCTGCTGGCGGCGGTGCCGACCCTGCTCGGCGAGCATTTCGAACGCCAGCGAGCGGCCGCGCAAGCGCGCGTACCTGAGGTCGCCGCGCAGGCACCGGACGGCGACAGCGCCGCAGATGGCGGGCCTGATCACGGCAAGCCCGATGACGGCAGCCCTGGCGACAGCAGGTCTGATGACGGCGCGTCCGAAGCCGCCCCCACCCACGACACACCCCCCCACGACCTGCCCTCCGAAGACGCTGCCGTGCCGGCAGTGTCCACGGCCTGGCTCGACAGCTTCCACCGCGACATGCAAGGCGTGCTGCACGCCGAGCTGGATGTCCGTTTTCTACCGATCGAAGCCCTGCTCGCAGCGCTTCGCACCCACTCCCAGGGACGTCATGTTCAGACATCTGCTTGATCTTGTTGTGTTCTTCCTCGGCCTGGTCGCCGTGTGCTGGATCGGTGCCGGCTACATCGGCACCCACACCCTGGCGCTGGCGGTCACGCTGCTGATCGCCGCCGGCTACATCGCAGGCGGACTCGAACTGCTGCGCTATCGCCAGGCTACCGCCACGCTGGCCGATGGCGTCGCCGGACTGACGACGGCGCCCGCCAGCCTCGAGGGCTGGCTGGCCCAGCTCGATCCCTCGCTGCGCAATGCCACGCGCCAGCGCATCGATGGCCAGCGCGTCGCCCTGCCCGGCCCCGCGCTGACGCCGTACCTGGTCGGCCTGCTGGTGCTGCTGGGCATGCTCGGCACCCTGCTGGGCATGATGGCGATGCTGCGCGGCACCGGCATGGCGCTGGAAACCGCGACCGACCTGCAGGCCATCCGCGATTCGCTGGCCGCGCCGGTCAAGGGCTTGGGTTTCGCGTTCGGCACGTCGATCGCCGGCGTCGCGACCTCGGCGATGCTGGGCCTGCTGTCGGCGCTGGCCAAGCGCGAGCGTCTGCGCGTCGTGCAGGCGCTCGATGCCAGCATCGCGACCACGCTGCGCGTGCATTCGCAGGCGCACCAGCGCGACGAGTCCTTCAAGCTGCTGCAGCGCCAGACCGAACTGATGCCGACGCTGATCGACCGCCTGCAGGCGATGATGGCCACGCTCGAACAGCAGCAGCTTGCGGCCAGCGAGCGCCAGGGCGCGCAACAGGACGCCTTCCATGCGCGTACTGAAGCGATCTACACGCAGTTGGCCACGTCGGTGGAGAAATCGCTGCAGGCCAGCGTGGTCGACAGCGCGCGCGCCGCCAGCCAGGCCCTGCAGCCGGTCATCGACGGCACCATGCACGCGATCGCCACGCAGACCACCGTGCTGCAGCAGACCGTCGCCGAGGCCGTGGACAAGCAGTTGCGGGAACTGTCGACCGGCTTCAGCGCGACGACCACGACGGTCTCCGATATCTGGCAGCAGGCCGTCAGCGGACAACAGCAGGCCAACCAGGCCCTCGCCGACGACCTGCGCGCATCGCTGCAGGCGTTCACCGGCACGTTCGAGCAGCGCGCGTCGAGCCTCATCGACGGCGTGTCGTCGCGCCTGGATGCCACCGCAGACCATGTCGCCACGGCGTGGAGCGACGCGCTGGCGCAGCAGCAGGACGCCAACACCGCCACTGCCGCGCGCCAACAGGAGGCACTCGCCGCCGCCGCCGGAACCTTCGCGCAGCACTCGGCCTCGCTGCTGCAGGGCGTCGAACAGTCGCAGGCGCAGTTGCAGGCCGCGCTCGCCGCGCAGGACCAGCAGCGATTGGCCGCCTGGACTGACAGCCTGGCCGCGATGGGCACCGCGCTGCGCGAGGAATGGACCGAGGCCGGCGCGCACAACACGCGCCAGCAGCAGGAAATCTGCGAGACGCTCGCACGCACCGCCGACGACATCGGCGCACGCACGCAGGCGCATGCCGGCCAGACCATCGCCGAGATCTCGCGGTTGGTCGACACTGCCTCGGAAGCGCCGAAGGCCGCTGCCGACGTCATCGCGGAACTGCGCCAGACCCTGTCCGACAGCATGGTCCGCGACACCGCGATGCTGCAGGAACGCACGCAGCTGATGGGCACGCTGGAGACGCTGCTGTCGGCGGTCAACCACGCCTCGACCGAACAGCGCGCCGCGATCGACGCCCTGGTCGCGACCTCGGCCGACCTGCTCGACCGCGTCGGCACCCGCTTCACCGACCATATCGAGGCCGAGACCGGCAAGCTCGGCACGGTCGCCGACCAGGTCAGCGTCGGCGCCGTCGAAGTCGCCAGCCTCGGCGAAGCCTTCGGCGCCGCCGTGCAGGTCTTCGGCGACGCCAACGACAAGCTCGCCGGCCGCCTGCAGGGCATCGAGGATGCCTTGCAGGCCTCGTTGACGCGCAGCGACGAGCAACTGGCGTACTACGTCGCCCAGGCGCGCGAGGTCATCGAACTCAGCATGCTGGCGCAGAAGCAGATCGTCGAAGACATGCAGCAGCTGTCCGGCACGCGCGCCGCCACGGCACCCGAAGCCGCATGAGCGCCGACCTGCAACTCGAGGTCGATGGCGACGGCGATGCCTCGGTCCCGGTCTGGGCCGCGTTCGGCGACCTGATGTCGGTGCTGCTGGGCGCGTTCGTGCTGATCCTGGTCGGCGTGATCGCCGTACAGCTGCAACTGGAGATCAAGCTGCAGGAAGAGATCGCGCAGCGTCGCATCGAGACCGAGCGCCGGCAGACGCTGGAGCAGGCGCTCGCCGGTCCGCTGGCCGCCGGTCGCATCACTCTCGTCGACGGCCGCATCGGCATCCGCGGCAGCGTGTTGTTTGCATTGAACTCCGACCAGTTGCAGCCCGAGGGCCGCGACGTGCTGAAGACCCTGGCCGGTCCCTTGAAGGAATACCTGCACGCCCGCGACGAAGCGCTGATGGTCAGCGGCTTCACCGACGACCGCCAGGTGCGCGACAGCAACCGCCAGTTCGCCGACAACTGGGAGCTGTCCGCGCAACGCGCCCTGACCGTCACCCGCGCACTGATCGCCGAAGGCGTGCCGTCGGCGTCGGTGTTCGCCGCCGCGTTCGGTGCCGAACAACCGGTCGGCTCGAACGCCGACGAGGCCGGCCGCGCCAGCAACCGTCGCGTCGAGATGGCGCCGGTGCCGCGCCTGCAACCTGCGCCCGCTGCTGCCGATGCACGCTGACGCGAAGATGGCCGTCGCGGACGTAGGAGACATGACGGACATGGCGGACGCGATGCTGGCACGCTGGCGCACGCAGGGTGCCGACCGCGTCGACCCGATCGCGTTCCAGCGCATCGCCGCCCTGCAGCGACGCGCGGCGGCCCATCACGGCGACATCCGGCGCACGCTGGACGCCCGCCTGGCGACGCTGGTGCAGGCCTATGCCGACCATGTCGAACAGGCGGCCAGCGCCGCATCGCCTGCGCGCGACCACGGCGCGGCAGGCGTGCGCACCGACGACACCCTGCGCGGCCTGCTCGATGGTTTCAACGCACGTGCCCAGGCCCGCAATGCCGGCCGCGCTGACAACACCATGGGCAATCTCGGCGCCCCCAACGCAACGCCCGTGGGCGGAGCATCGCCTGCGTATCCCGAGCTGCCCGCCCTCGAGGACTTCCGCAAGCTCTGGAGCCGCGTCCGCAGCGACAGCCAGGTCGAACGCTCGCTGGCGCGATCGCCCACCAATGCCGGCCCGCTGAACTCGAGCCGCCTCGTGCATCGCTCGCTGACCCTGATGCACGCACTCTCGCCCGACTACCTGCAGCAGTTCCTGTCCTACGTCGACGCCATGTCGTGGCTGGAGCAATTGAACGACAGCGGCGTGCTCACCGCCAAGGATGTACCGCAGACCGACAGCGGCCTGCCGCGCCCGCGCAGCAAGCCACGCAAGCGGCGCAAGTAGCAGGGAACCGCCTTTGCAGGCCGCTGGCGGCGGTCACTGCAACCAACGTCACCACACGCGTACTAGGCAGGCGGGCACTCCTCCCTGCCGGCCTTCATCGCAGATGCGAGCGTATGGCATCCCCGAGCCTCCAGGGCATCGACAACACCTGAAAAATCACGTGACGTCCGGTTCTGGCTGAGCTTGCGCTTGCCTTCCAGGCTCGTCAGCTCGATGTCGATGCCGACGATCTGCGCCAGTTCCTCCGCCAGATAGTCCGTCGGCGCATCACCCATTTTCCATGGCGTCGGCTCTTTCGCCTCATGCATGCGGGTCAGTCGTGCGACCACGCCACGGACAAAGGTCGCGTCGTCGCGCACGTGGATACGCCCGCGTGCGTGCACAGTTTCATAGTTCCAGGTCGGCACGTGGCGATGGGTTTCCATCTTGCTCGGATACCAGCCGGGCGAGATGTAGCCCTGCGCGCCATTGAAGACCACAAGAACGTCGTCGCCATCGCTGCACCGCTGCCAGACCGGGTTCGCGCGGGCAACATGGGCCAACAGACGAGCACCTGCATGCGTGTCATCCAGCAGGAACGGCAGATGATCAACGCCAAGGCCATCGGCTGTATGCGTGATCAACATCCCCAGTGAATGTTGCTGCACGAAGAGATGCAAGGCGTCGGGTCTTGATTCTTCGAACATCGCGGGTGTGTACATGGTTTTCCTTTTCGGTCATGAGGGCGGCAACGGCGACGCTGCTCAATGCAGGGGACGCAGCAGCAACATCAGGCACAGGACCAGCATGAAGATGGCGATCGCACCATCGAGGACACGCCAGGCCTTCGGCTTGCGAAACACGGGCTGCAACAGCCGGGCACCAAATCCGAGCGTGGAGAACCAGGTCACGCTGGCCAGGCAAGCACCAAAGGCGAACGCCCAGCGCTGTGCATCGGGATAGCGGGTGGATAGACTCCCGAGCAGAACCATCGTGTCGAGATAGACATGGGGATTGAGGAAGGTAAAGGCCAGACAGGTCAGTAACACCCGGCGCCAGTCCGCAGGCTCGCTTCCTTCCGGCGACAAGGCTGCGGACCCTCGCCATGCCCGTCGCGCGGCGAGCAGGCCATAACAGGCGAGGAACGCAGCGCCGCCGAAGCGCAGTATCTGCAGAAGCTCAGGCCACTGCTGGACCAGCACCCCGATGCCAGCGACGCCGAGCAGGATCAGGGCAATGTCCCCGAACGCGCAGATCGCGACGACGAGGGGAACATGCTGGCGCTTGAGCCCCTGCCGCAGAACGAAGGCATTCTGGGCGCCAATGGCAATGATGAGACCGGCGCCGGCGACGAAGCCAGCAGCTGAAGCAATGAAAAACATCGGGAACGTCCTGGCAGCGGGAGCGTCATCGTGCTGTCCATTGCATCCTTAGCCAATCTAATTATTCTGTTCATGAATTAGACAATCTAATGAGGCCCGTCCATGGACCTGCTGCATCCACAACTGTCGGCATTCTCGTCCGTCATCGAAGAAGGCAGCTTCGACGCTGCTGCGCGCAGGCTTTCGGTCACGCCTTCGGCGGTCTCGCAACGGATCAAGGCATTGGAAGATCGCCTGGGTCAGGTCCTGGTCGTCCGCGAGTCGCCCTGCCGACCGACGCCGGCAGGCCAACGTTTGCTGCGCCGCGTCCGCCCGATGCAGGCGCTGGAAGCCGAGGCCATCGCCGAGTTCCTGCCGGAAAAAGACGCGGCGAAGCAACCGCGAACGGTCGCCATTGCCGTCAACGACGACTCGCTGCAGACCTGGTTTCTGGAAGCGGCGGCGCTGCTGCACCAGCGCCACGGGTATCTGTTCGACGTTCGTGTCGACGATCAGGACCACACACTGGCACTACTGCGCGAGGGTATCGTGCTGGGCGCAATCACCTCCGACAGCAAGGCGCTGCAGGGCTGCAACGTCCATGCGCTGGGTGCGATGCGCTACTACCCGATCGCGTCGCACGACTTCGTGGCCCGCCACTTCGCCGATGGACTGACGGCAGCCACGCTGGCCAGGGCACCGATGATCGTCTTCAACCGGAAAGACGATCTTCAATGGCGATTCGTGCGGCGAATTACCCGCGCGAAGCTGATGCCGCCGATCCACTACCTGCCAACTTCGACGGGTTTCATCGAGGCGGCCGAGCGCGGCCTGGGCTGGTGCCTGGCACCGGAATCGCAGATCGCGCCTGCGCTGCAGTCCGGCAAAATCGTCATCGTCGGCCCCCAGCGCTCGCTGGACTTGCCATTGTTCTGGCAGCATGCGGCCGTGCGTTCCGCCACACTGCAGAACATCGGCAGCACCCTTCGGGAAGTTGCGGGAAAACACCTCTTCCGTGGTAGCACAAAGGCTTGACGACCAGACCGTCACCTCCGACGGTCGATTCGCGGCCAACCCATGCAGGCCTGCTTCAGGCCAACCGACCGGAAGCACCGGCGGCCAGAAGTCACACGCCACATACCTCATGCACCAGCACGAGTGCGCGATGGCGCACCTGCCGTCCTATGGATCAGCCACTTCAGCAGCCACCTCATCGGCTTCCACCGCGCACGGCACCGCCAGGGTCAGGCGGGTCGCCTGGCCGATGCGCTCCTGCCGCAGGTTGCCGCCGTGTTCCTGCGCAATCAGTTCGGCGACAAACAACGCGTCCTCGGCGATGCGCGCGCCGTCGACACTGTGGAACAGCACGCGGAACGTCAGTTCGTCCGCGGCGCTACGGGCTTCCACTTCGACCGGCCGGTCAGCCGCGCCGGCTTCCAGTGCCACGCGTACCAGGATCTCGCAGGCTTCGCTGACGGCAGCGGCATCGCAATGCACGTCGCAGGAGATGTCCACGGATGACAACAGCATGCGTCCCGATTTCGACGTCCCGGCGCGTGAGATCGCAGCCGCCAGGGCATCGGCCAGCGTACCGCCGGACAGCCGTGTCTTCCTGAGCACACCACTGATGCGGCCGCCGCGGTCCGACAGTCCGCCCACCACCGAGGTCATCGCGAAGGCACTGCTTTCAATCGCGCGCACGTGCTGCCTCGCTTCATCGCTGAGGCCGTCGACCTGTTTGAGCAGGTAGGTTTCCACGCTGATGTCCTGCAGATGCGTGTTCAACTGCTCGCGAACACCAACGATCGACACCTGCCGGGCCGTCGCTGCGCCCAGCGCCGCCAGCAGCGCCGCGCGATTGACGCCGGCCTCGTGCTCGACGCTGAGCTGGATGCCGATCAGTTCCGCGAACAACTGCGCGGTACGCATCGCCGCCGCCACGTCGAACGTCTGCGGCTCCGGGTCGATGGCGCACAATGTTCCGAAGAACGAGCCATCCGCGCGGAAGATCGGCACCGACAGGTAACTTCTCAGGCCATAGAGCCTCGGCGTGTGGTGGTCGCGAAAGCGCTCGTCGGCGAGGGCGTCCGGAAAGACGACCGGGGCGTGATGCCCACGGATCTCGTCGCAGATCGTCGTCGACAGTTCGAGTTCGCCTCCCGGCACCAGGCCGAAGTTGATCTCATCGAGCACCGCGCAGGCAGTCCATCGCGTCTCCGTAACCCGCGCCACGGCAGCGAAACGCATGCCGGTGAAGCTGGCCAGGGCTTCGAGGATCTTCGGGATCGCCGTGATGGCGGAAACGGTCTTGACGTCGGCGTCGCTGGGCAGATCGGTGGACATGAAAGCCGTATCCGGAAGGGTCCGGCAAGCTTAGCCTGCGGGTCCGCGAGTGTCAGTGACGGGGGGCCGACGCTCTACGTGGGCCTGGCCTCGATGTCCTGCGTCCGCGCGGTGCGGACCAGCGCCAACAGGCGAGCGATCCCGGCATATCCGAGCAGCGGCAGCAGCCAGCTCAGCCACAACATGAATGCGATCGCCTCCGGCGACGGCGGGCCCAGTTGCAGATGCGCCTGCAGCAGGATCCGGAACGTGATCGGCGACAGGGTCACCAGATAGTTGCGGATCATCCAGCGCCGATGCAGCCACACTTGCCGGCGCCTGATGGCGATCATCGCCATCAGTGCGGTCGTCAGCCAGGCCAGCGCCGTCATTGAGAAAGCCGACCGAATGGCGAAGGGCGCCGGCGAGGTCGCGATCAGGCCGGTAGCGCCCACGCACGCGACCAGGATGCCACCGATGTAGAGCCTACCCGCCCAGCGGTGCCATCGCAGCCGGGTCCGCGACCACCGGGTCAGGAACTGCAGCGGTCCCAGCGCAAGGGTCAGGCCCCCACCGGCAAGATGGGTCCACAGCCAACCGTGGCGGTTCGCGAACATCGCGTAGGCGGACGACCCCAGATGCGCGTACTTCCCATGGATCATCAGCAGGAACTCGAAGCTGATCACGCCGAGTGCAAGCCAGACGATGGCCCAGCCGAGGCCGCGCGCGATGCCGTCGCGAGGGGATGCGCCACGGCTCGCCATCGGTGGGTCCATGCTGCCGTCAGTCATGCGCTCGTCGGTCATGCGCTCGTTGATCGTGCTTTTTTGAGGCCGGCTCTTCTGGCGCATGCCCTGCTGGAACATGCCCTGCTGGAGCATGCGCCGATCACCCGCTCTTGCCCAGTTCATCGTTTCGACGGCCCTGCAGCCTTCAGGGCTGCGCGTCGAACAGGAGGGCTGCAGGTCGAAAACCGTGCCGGTCCCTCAAGCCCCGGATACCGCTTCGCCCGCGCATTCCTCCTGCAGCCATCGGCAGAATGCTTCGATGGCGGGGCCCGGTGCTGTCTTGTCCGGGAGGATCAGCCAGAACCCGTACGCGTTCTCCAGCGCATGGTCGAAGGGCCTGACCAGGCGACCTGCGCGAAGATCGTCTTCCACCAGCGGACCAATCCCCAGTGCAACGCCATGCCCGGCGATGGCCGCTTCCTGCGCCAGATAGATGCTGGCAAACACCGGCCCTTGCTGCGCGTCCACATCGGTGACGCCGACGGCTTCCAACCAGTCCGACCAGCCTGGCACACCGTGTCGGCCCAGCGCAGTCTCGTCGTGCAGCAGCGTGTGCTGCCGGAGATCGCCAGGACGTGCGAGCGGCGCCGACGCCTGCGCCAGCAGCGAAGGCGAGCACACGGGAAAGGCCTGCGCTGCCATCAGCGGCGTGGCATGCACGCCGGCGTAGCCTCCCGGGCCATAGCGGATACCGACGTCGACACCATCCCGCGCGAAATCGGCGTGGCCGTTTCCGGTATCGATGCGCACCCGGATGCCGGGCCATGCACGCTGGAACCGATGCAGCCGCGGTGCCAGCCATTTGGCGGCGAACGACTCCATGGTCGTGACGCGGAGCTCCGCCATCTCGCGCGACATCGCGCGGTCGAGCGCCAGGTCCAGTTGTCCGAACAGGTCCGCCAGCGTGGCCGCCAGCGCATCGCCTTCGCGGGTCAGTTCCACCGCACGATGCGTCCGGCGAAACAGCGGCACGCCCAGGTACGCCTCCAGTTGCTTGACCTGGTGGCTGACCGCTGCCGGCGTGACGAAAAGCTGCTGCGCCGCGAGGTTGAAACTGAGGTGTCGGGCCGCGCTCTCGAACGTGCGCAGGGCATTGAGCGGGGCGGGATGACGGGGCTTCACGGGCGTCTTGACTGATCCGGGTCGCTGGGATCGTATCGCTTTAGTTTTTCTAAAGCGAACAACGAAATAACTCGTTTGCCGGGGCACGCCGTCTTCGCGACCATGCCGCCCTGTCCTCGGAGGTCTCCCCTGTGCGTGTCGAAGAACTGGCTCCAGATCTACTGATGTTCGTCGGCAACGACGTCCAATCCGTTGCCACCGCCTTCATCGATGGCGATGACGTGCTGCTGGTGGACGCCCTCGGCAGCGTGGAGGACGCGGCATGGCTGCGTGATGTGCTTTGCGGCGAGATGGGCAAGACCGTACGGTTGATGGCGACCACGCACTTCATGAGCGATCATATCGCCGGTCTGACGGCATTTCCCCGCGCCCTGGTCATGGCGCATCGGCACTATCGCCATGCCTTCCTGTCGCAGAACCGACCCGTCGACGCGTTCTACCGCGAACCGGACATCGTGTTCGACAACATGGCCCTGCGCTGGGGGCGGCACGCGTTGCGGTTGCTGCACAACCCTGGCAAGACGATGGACCACCTGAGCGTGGATGTCCCCAGCGCCGACCTGGTCTGCGCGGGCGACAACATCGTCGGCAACATCGTCTATCTGTCGAAATCGGATCCGGCGCTGCAGCAGGCAGCGATCGGACGCATCCGGCAATTCGGGAGAAGCAGGGTCGTCGGCGGGCACGTGGGTGCATTCGACGCCCAGGTGCTCGACAACGCCTTGCACTACCTGGCCCGGTTGCGGGAGGCCGTCGTGCACATCCGGACGCAGGCACCTTCTGCGGAGATCGAGCAGCGGATCGCCGCTATCCGCATCGAGGATTGCATCGCGCCACAGGTGGAGCCGAGCGCGTTCGAACGCGAATGGCATGGGAACAACCTGGACGTGATCGGCGCGCAGGCGATTTTTGCGCTCGATGCAGCGATGGCATCCCGGGGACACGTCGCATGAGCCGCGATCGGAGCAGGGTGTGCGGCAACGCCGGGCGCAGGCGATTCCTGGCCTGCTCGGCCGGCGCCGCGACGGCCGCGCTGCTGCCTTGCGGCGCATTGCAGGCAACCGGCCCGGCACCGGCGCTGCGCATCCAGCGCCTGGCGTGGGCGGGTATTCGCCTGCAGCTTCCGCAGTCGACCTTGTTCATCGACCCGCTGGTGGATACGAATGCCTGGGGCACAGCGCTCGCCGACCCCCTGGTGCCGGTGCGCGACAGCGTGGGCGACACCAGCGTGCTCATCACGCATGCGCATCCGGACCATTTCGATGCACAGGCGACCGGCGACGCGCTCCAGCGTGGCGGCGTGCAGGCGTATCCCGCAGGCATCCAGCTCCCGCTGCCGGTCGGCGTGCGCGCCAGACCCAGCGCGCTCTGGGAGCCGCAATTGCTGGGCGATTTCACCGCCACGCCGGTCCCCGCCTCCGATGGCTATGGCGATACGCAGGTGTCGTGGGTCGTTACCGCGGGAGGCCGACGCATTTTCCACGGCGGCGACACCCTGTGGCATGGGCATTGGTGGCGCATCGGGCGTCAGTTCGGTCCATTCGATGCGGTCTTCCTGCCCATCAATGGCGCGCGCTTCGGCTGGCGCCAACCCGTCAGTGGCCTGCCCGGCGTCATGACACCCGACCAGGCCGTGGCCGCCGCCACGATTCTCGGTGCGCGCATGCTGGTCCCCATCCACTACGGCATCAGCGGCATCGAGGCGTATGTGGAAGTCGCCGATCCGCTGGGCGAGCTGCGCAAGGCGGCGCGTGGTCGATCGTTCCCGGTGCAGGCGATTTCACCCGGCGATTGGCTGGATTGGTCGCAGTGAATGCGCAGCGGCCGGTCACTGGCAGGAACCGACTGAAGATGCCCTACCTCTCCAGCGGCTCCACGACATTCGCGGCTGCCGCCAGTCGACGCGCGTCGTCCGCGCCTTTCCGTTCGCTATAGCGATCGACCAGATAGTCGCTCCGCCCTCGCGTCATCAGGGTGAACTTCACCAGTTCCTCCATGACGTCGACGGCACGATCGTAGTACGCCGACGGCCGCATGCGTCCGTCGTCGCCGAATTCCTGCCAGGCCTTGGCCACCGACGACTGGTTCGGGATCGTGACCATGCGCATCCAGCGGCCTAGGATCCGCAGGGTGTTGACCGCATTGAACGACTGCGAGCCTCCGCTGACCTGCATCACCGCCAGCGTCCTGCCCTGGGTTGGACGTACGCTGCCTTCTTCCAGCGGAAGCCAGTCGATCTGGTTCTTGAACACGCCGGTGATCGTGCCGTGCCGCTCCGGCGTCACCCAGACCTGGCCCTCGGACCATTGCGACCACGCGCGCAGTCGCTGCACCTCCGGGTGCGCCTTGCCGACGTCATCGACCATCGGCAACCCGTGCGGGTCGAACACGCGGGTCTCTGCGCCGAGATGGCGCAGGATGCGTTCGGCTTCCAGCGCCAGCTTGCGGCTGTAGGACTCCGGACGCAGCGAGCCATACAGCAGCAGGATGCGCGGAGGATGGGCATCGGCAGTCCCCAGCAGGTCTAGGCGGGGCGCGGGAAGCTGGCGTGCATCGACATGGGGAAGATCCGGGGGCGAGCCTTGTTCTGTCATATTCATTCGACTATTCTAGAAAAATGGAAACAAAACATGCAATAGCCTCACTGACCGCCCTCGGCCACGCCACACGCCTGGCCGCCTTCCGGCTGCTGGTCGAAGCCGGGCCTGAGGGCCGCATGGCCGGCGACATCGCCGCGGCCTTGTCGGTCCCCAATGCCACGCTGTCGTTCCATCTCAAGGAACTGGTGCATGCCGGCCTGATCGACAGCGAGAACCTGGGCCGCAACGTCTGCTACCGCGCGAACTACGCGGCGATGAACGACCTGATCGCCTACCTCACCCACAACTGCTGCGCCGGATCGGGCGATGAGGCCTGCCCGCCTGGCGGCGGCCCACCCTGTTGATTGCACGACGCGAATGAATCCTCCTGCGAGATGACCGCCATGACACGCCGCGTTCTTTTCCTGTGTACCGGCAATTCCGCCCGCAGCGTCCTGGCCGAAGCCACGCTGCGCGCTTGGGCCGGCCGCCGCTTCGAGGTGTTCAGTGCCGGCAGCCAGCCTGCCGGCGTCGTGAACCCCTACGCATTGGCGCAACTGGCCGCCGAGGGCATGTCCACCGCCGGCCTGCGCAGCAAGTCCTGGGATGCGTTCGCGGCCGAAGACGCCGCGCCGATGGACCTGGTCATCACCGTCTGCGATGCCGCCGCTGCGGAGTCGTGCCCGGTCGTGTTCGGCGACTTCGTGCGCGCCCATTGGGGTCTGCCGGACCCCGCGGCCGTCGACGGAGACGATCGCGAGCGGCGCGAGGCGTTCCAACAGGCGCACCGCATCATCAAGGCCCGCCTGCTGGCGTTGCTGGCCTTGCCGGCCGACACCTGGGATGACCGGGCCGCGCTCAAGGAAGCCCTCGATCGCATCGGCTTCGTGCAGCCGGGCGACGACGTGCCTGTCCATGCCTGATGCAACGCCACGCATGGGATTGTTCGAACGCTGGCTGACGGTCTGGGTGCTGCTGTGCATCGTGGCCGGCACGCTGCTGGGCCATCTGTTTCCCGACGCATTCGCCGCATTGGGCAGCGCCGAGATCGCGAAGGTCAATTTGCCGGTGGCAGGGCTGATCTGGTTGATGATCATCCCGATGCTGCTGAAGGTCGACTTCAGCGCCATGCGCCAGGTCGGACAACACTGGCGCGGCATCGGCGTCACGCTCTTCATCAACTGGGCGGTCAAGCCGTTCTCGATGGCCTTGCTGGGCTGGGTCTTCCTGCGGCATGTGTTTGCCGACGCCCTGCCGGCCGCGCAGGTCGATGCCTACATGGCAGGGCTGATCCTGCTTGCCGCCGCACCCTGCACGGCGATGGTGTTCGTGTGGAGCCAGCTGTGCCGGGGCGATGCCAACTTCACACTGAGCCAGGTCGCCCTCAACAACGCGATCATGGTCGTGGCGTTCGCACCGCTGGTCGCACTGTTGCTCGGGCTCTCATCGATCCGTGTGCCTTGGGATACCCTGGCGCTGTCGGTTGCCCTGTACATCCTCGTACCTGTCGCCGTCGCCCTCACGTTGCGGCGATGGCTGCTGGCGCGCGGCGGCGGCGCGCGGCTGCAAGCGGCCATCGATCAGTGGGGCCCGATCTCGTTGGCAGCATTGCTCGCCACCCTGATCCTGCTGTTCGGATTCCAGGGCCGGCAGATCATCGAGCAGCCACTGGTCATCGCAATCCTCGCGGTCCCGATCCTGATCCAGGTGTACTTCAATTCCGGGCTGGCCTATCTGCTCAACCGCCGGCTGGGCGTCGCCCATCGCGTCGCCGGCCCTTCGGCGCTGATCGGCGCCAGCAACTTCTTCGAACTGGCGGTGGCCACGGCGGTCAGCCTGTTCGGCGTGCACTCGGGCGCCGCGCTGGCAACCGTCGTCGGCGTGTTGATCGAAGTCCCCGTCATGCTGTCCGTGGTGCATGCGGTCAACCGGAGTCGCGCTTGGTATGAGCGAGAGCCTGGCCGCGCCTGTCGGTGAGGTCGACACGAAGACCGACGGGACTTCGGTCGCTGCGGCGCCTTGTGCCCCGCCGGCGGCGCCAGGCGCACCGCAGCCTGCCTACTTCGGCCGCACCGTCAGGCATTGCGACACTGCGCCGATCGGGCCGGCGACATCGTGCAGCACGCTGTGCGTCAGGCCGATGCCATCGCTGCCAAAACTGACGCGGGTATCGAAGCCGATCCATTCGCTGCGCGGCGCCTGGAACAGGTGCGCGGTCAGGTCGAGGTTGGGAAATGCGACGTCGCCAGGTTCAGCGCGCGGCGTGATGCCGTTGGCGACATCGACCAGGCCCAGCATGCGGGCGGTCGCGCTGGCAGTCTCGCCGGCGATCAGTGCGTGCGCAGTGCGGACCCAGTAGCGGGCACTGCCGGGTTCGGGCTCGTCACGGCGCACGTCGACGGAGCGCACGAAGCCGCCGGGCCAACGGCTGCCGACATCCCAGGGCGCCATCTGTTCCGGCGGCGCGATCGACGACAGTCCGGTACCGGCGATGGCCGTGGTGTCGCTGCCCGCCATCAGCCACGCGCGCAGGATCACCGCAGTGCGTCCGCCATGCTGCATGCGCGCCTCGACGAGTTCGATGGTGCGGCCCGCTCTCAGGACGTTGATCTCGATGTCGACGACATCCATCGGGATGATGCCGAGGATGTCGTAGGACACACGTCCCAGGCGCAGGCCATCGTCGCGACGCGCATCGCGGTCGGCTTCGACGGCATGCGCGAGCAAGCCGAACGCCGGTGCGATGTGTTGCTCGTCCGGGTTCCAGCCGCCGCCGACATGCACGGTCGGCCGGAAGCGATGGTGGTCGACGCGTTCGAAATACGATGAGGCAGCGATAGCAGAGTCGGACATTGCGGAGGGCTCCTGGCAACCCGCTTATTCTAGGACGCGCGCATCCGCGCGTCGTCGCGCATCGGCAACACGTCTTCGGATATCGGACATGCCGCGGCATGATATCCGGGACAGGCTTCGATGCCGGACGCCACACTCGGCACACTCGCCCAGGCGCTCACGCGCTCAGCGCGCGGGGCGGGCCCGCATCAGCGGCTGCACCTCGACGGTGACATGCACCAGTTCCTCATGCACGGCGAGCGCATTGCGGATCTGGTCCGCCGAAACCTCACCGTCGCTCACCACGGCGAGCACACAGGCGTACTTGCCCTTGCCGACGCGCCAGACATGCAGGTCGGTGATGAGGGCGTCGCGCACATCGTGGGCGATGACGTCGCGGATCTCGTCCACGACCGGCGCGTCCATCTCGGCATCCAGCAGCACGCGGCCACTGTCGCGCAGCAGGCCCCAGGCCCAGATGACGATCAGCGCCGAACCGAGCAGGCCCATCGCCGGATCCATCCATTGCACGCCCCAGCGCCAGCCGGCGACCAGCGCGACGATTGCGAGCACCGACGTCGCGGCGTCGGCGACCACATGCAGGTAGGCCGCGCGCAGGTTGAGGTCGGCGTGGTGTGTGTGCCCGTGTGCGTGCTGATGGAGGTGCGCATGCTCGCGGTCGTGGTCGTGGTCGTGGTCGTGGTCGTGGTCGGCATGCTGTCCTTGCGCGGGCTGCATCCGACGCTCATGCGCGTGATCCTGACGTCCATGGTCATGATGCGAATGCCCGTGGTGGGCGTGATGGGCATGGCTGTCCTTGAGCCACCATGCGCAGACCAGGTTCACCGCGAGGCCGACGACAGCGATCGCGACCGCCTGCTCGTAATGGATCGGCAACGGGTTCATCAACCGCTCGATCGACTGATAGGCCATGATCGCGGCGACGCCGAGCAGCAGGATCGCACTGGTGTAGCCACCCAGCACTTCGACCTTCCAGGTGCCGAACGCGAAGCGCCGGTCATGCGCGTGCCGGCGCGCGAAGCGATAGGCGAAGACCGACAGCCCCAAGGCCAGCGCATGCGAACTCATGTGCCAGCCATCGGCCAGCAAGGCCATCGAATTGAAGTACCAGCCGCCACTGATCTCGACCACCATCATCGCGGCGGTCAGCAGCACGGCGCGGCGGGTGTTGCGCTCAGCCAGGGGATTGCCTTCGTCGAAGGCGTGCGTGTGCTGGCGGTCGGCGGCAGCGGCCTGCAATGACATGGCGGCGGCATCGAGGGGGGCGGAGCGCGTTATGCTATACCCCCCAGGGGTATAGAGAACAGTCAGATGTCGCATGTTTCCGGCAACCGTACGCGCCTGCTGACGCGCGTACGCAGGCTCAAGGGCCAGGTCGAAGCACTCGAGAAGGCCCTGCTCGACGACCCCGAATGCCTGGCGGTACTGACCCAGACCGCGGCGATCAAGGGCGCGGCGCAGTCGCTGATGGTCGAACTGCTGGACGACCACCTCCAGGCGCACCTGGTGCAGGAGCCGGACGCGCAGGCGCGACAGGCCGAGAGTGAGGCGCTGTCGGGGATGCTGCGCAGCTACTTCAAGTAGCGGCGAGCAAGCGGCGGCGTGTTCAAGCAACGGCGAGCCCTTGCGATCCGCTGCGCGGTTCCGTCATGCGCGCTGGCTATATGATTAGCCGCCATATAATATGGCGACATCATGCAACCCCTCGAACAGAAGTACCTCGCCCTGCTGGATGAAGCCCAGCGCCGCCAGTTGCCGGACCTCGACGGCATCGCGCTGTGTTTCCAGACCCTGTCGTTGGCATCGGCCATCGATCGCGATTGCGCCGCCCTGCTGGCGCCGCATGGCCTGTCGGAAGGCCGTTTCGTGCTGCTGTTCCTGCTCGACGCGGCCGAGGACGGACTGGCCGCGCACGCCCTGGCCAGCCGCGCCGGGGTCACCCGGGCCACGGTGACCGGCCTGCTCGATGGCCTGGAACGCGAGGGCCTGGTCGAACGGCAGGCCGACCCTGATGACCGCCGTGCGCTGCGGGTGCAGTTGACCCGGCACGGCAAGGCGCTGGCGGGCGCATTGTTCGAAGCCCACGGCCGCTGGATTGCAGGACTGTTCTCCGGCCTCAACGCGCGCGAACGCAGCACGCTGGCCGGCCTGCTCGGCAAGGTCGCCGGTGGACTGGCTGCGCGCACGCCCACCCGATGACGCGCGACGCTCCCCCTACGGCCAAGCGCCGGCACGGCAGGCCACGCGAGGCCACCCCCGCCCCGCACCGCCCACGCAAGGGGGCATCGCGGGCCGCCGATATCCCTGCCGATGTGCTCGCCGCGCTGCAGGCCGGCACGTTGTCGACCGCGACGCTGGCCGAAGGATTGGCGATCGATCAAACGGCCCTGCTGTGTGCCACGCATCCCGGCCTGCCGGCCGAAGCGCTGGCGCGTGCAAAGGTGTCCGGCGCGGTCGGCATCCTGCGGCGCATGCGGACGATAGCGGAGGTGTTGCTGGCGCAATACGGCCCGGCGCATGCCGAGGTCTGCCGCCACCACGCTTCAGACACCGTGCGCGGCTGGGCCTGTTTCATCATCGGTGCGCAGCCGGGGCTGTCGACGCGCGCGCGGTTGGCGGCGATCCAGCCATTGGCCGACGACCCGCATTTCGGCGTCCGCGAGTGGGCCTGGCTGGCGGTCCGCCCAGCGCTGGCAGCGGACCTGGACACGGCGATCGCGGGGCTGGCCGACTGGACGGCGTCGCCATCGGAGCGCATCCGCCGTTTCGCGAGCGAGGCGCTTCGCCCACGCGGCGTCTGGTGCGCGCACCTGCCCGCACTGAAACAGGCCCCGCAACGGGCGCTGCCGATCCTGGAGCCGCTGCGTGCGGACCCTTCGCCGTACGTGCAGGACTCGGTCGGCAACTGGCTCAACGATGCCGCCAAGGATGCGCCGGGCTGGGTCCGCGACCGTTGCCGGCAATGGCGCCAAGCCTCGCCCGCCGCGACGACGGAGCGGATCTGCCGACGCGGCGAACGCCTTCTTTCCACACCCGAGACGCCCTGATGTCCCACTACCTGGTCGAGCTGTACACTCCCAACGCCGCATGGCTGGCGCTGCCGCGCAGCGCGCGCGACGCCTTCCTCGCGGCCATCGGTGCTGGGATGGCGGCCCTGGCCGATGCCGGCATCGAGGTGCTGGCGCTGGGCGAGGTCGACCCGGCAACGGCGCTGGCCAGCGGACACCGTTTCGTCGGGATCTGGCGTTTCAACGACGCTGCCGGACGCGATGCGCTGCTGGCCGGCATCGCCGCCAGCGGCTGGTACGACTACTTCGACCACGTCAACGCCGCGACCGCAGGGGGCGGACTGGCCGGGCATCTGGACGCGCTCGCCATGGCCTGAGCGGGCGTTCTCCCGGCCCGCGAGCCGCCCGCAACCCGCTCCCGCCTTGCCCGACGGGGCGGCGACAGGCATAATGCCCGGCTCGCTGTGCCCGACCCCCGCTGTTTCCGGGTCGCGGGCGTGGACCGGAAGCGCAATCCGCCACCCCGTGCAGCGTGAAACCTGACCCGTCTGCGTGGTCCGCGATGCATCCGCATCACTGGGCCGGGGCCGCCATCTCCCTGGCTAAGGGCGATAT
This sequence comes from Luteimonas sp. RIT-PG2_3, assembly GCF_054902115.1. NCBI lineage: Bacteria > Pseudomonadati > Pseudomonadota > Gammaproteobacteria > Lysobacterales > Lysobacteraceae > Luteimonas > Luteimonas sp. RIT-PG2_3. The sequence continues at coordinate 198,221 of NZ_JBUBPF010000001.1, forward strand.
CAAACACATTCGAGGTGCGTAATGTCCCGAGTATGCCAAGTCACCGGCAAGCGTACGACGACCGGCAACAACGTGTCGCACGCCATGAACAAGACCCGCCGCCGCTTCCTTCCGAACCTGCATGAGCGCCGGTTCTGGGTTGCCAGCGAAAACCGCTGGATCAAGCTGCGTGTTTCCACCAAGGCCCTGCGCACCATCGACAAGAACGGCATCGATGCCGTGCTCGCCGAGCTCCGTGCCCGTGGCGAAAAGGTCTGAGGAGTAAAGCATCATGGCAGGCAAGCGCGACAAGATCCGTCTGATTTCCTCGGCTAACACCGGGCATTTCTACACCACGGACAAGAACAAGAAGAACACCCCCGGCAAGATGGAGATCAAGAAGTACGATCCCGTCGTCCGTAAGCACGTGGTCTACAAGGAAGGCAAGATCAAGTAATCCGCGCCTGCGCGGACCATCGATCTGTTTCCCTGAAGAACCCGCCGCAAGGCGGGTTTTTCTTTGGGCGTTCTCCGGGGGACAGGGTGACCGTTCGCATGCCTATGTCACATCGGAGGGGAGGCGCGGGCGGCTGATGTTGGATGAGCCGATGTCTTCGGCGGCGCTCGCGCTAGACCTGTCGACGCCGCCATCCTGACGCTCGCGGCAGTGGTGGGTCGGGTGGAGGCTGCGCCAAGCACGCCATGGATGGCGTGCGCCCGAGTCAGGGCAGGACGCCCTGACCGAGGGAAGAGCAACCGCAGCCCGACCCGCCGCTGCAAGTCCGGGCTCAGCGAATCTGCTTTTCTGCTCTTGGGCTCTGTTTTTCTCGAAGTTAAAGGCAACGGCTCGTGTTCGTCGGCCTCGGAAGCTGCATCGCCACGTCCAGGGCTTGCTGCCCGGCTCGGTCAGCCATCCTTGGCTGACTCGCCGCCGCGGGCCATCCATGGCCCGCTCTCCGCAATCCCCGGCCGAGGCGACGCACTGGCGTCGGAGGGGCCGAGGTCTTCGATGGGATGCATGCGTCGATACCCTGCCGACACCGCAATCCTGACGCTCGCGGCAGTGGCGGGTCGGGCGCAGGTTGCGCCAAGCACGCCATGGATGGCGTGCGCCCGAGTCAGGGCAGGATGCCCTGACCGAGGGAAGAGCAATCGCAGCCCGACACGCTGCTGCAATTCCGGGCTCAGCGGCTCTGCTTTTCAGCTCTGTTTTCTCGGAGTTGAGGGCAACGGCTTGGCTTGGTCGGCTTCGGAAGCTGCATCGCCCCGCCCAGGGCTTACTCCTCGGCTCGGTCAGCCCGTGCCGCTGTGCGGCCCGGCGAAGCACGCCGGGCGTTCGCATGGGCTGCGCGGCAGTGCCGCGCAAGCAGCCCCTGCTCACCCATGGCTGACTCGCCGCCGCGGGCCATCCACGGCCCGCTCTCCGCAATCCCCGGCCGAGGCGACGCACTGATTTTGGATGAGCCGATGTCTTCGACGGCGAGGGCGCGCTAGACCTGTCGACGCCGCAATCCCGACGCTCGCGGCAGTGGCGGGTCGGGCGGAGACTGCGCCAAGCACGCCATGGATGGCGTGCGCCCGAGTCAGGGCAGGACGCCCTGACCGAGGGAAGAGCAACCGCAGCCCGGCACGCCGCTGCAAGTCCGACACCGGCGATCCAGCTTCGAGCCCTTTCTCGCACGTCATCAGAAGAGCAGCAGAAGCCAGTGAACCACTGTCGGCAATCCAACCAGATCAGCGATCCCCACGAGCCCCCTTCGCCGCCAATCAAACCCCGACCGGACTCGCGCAGCGCGCACGATCCCCGCACAATCCGGGCATGACCTGGTCCGAGCTCAACGCCAGCGTGTGGATCCTCGTCATCGACTGGGTGATCCGGATCGGCGCACTGCTGTGGATCCCCAGCCGCACGCGTCCAGCGGCCGCACGCAGCTGGCTGCTGCTGGTCGGCTTCGTCCCCCTGGCGGGCCTGCCCCTGTACCTGTTCTTCGGCCACCCATGGCTGTCGCGCGAGCGCATCCAGCGACAACGACTGGCCTCGCAGGTGATCCGTGACGAACAAGCCCTGCTGGCCGACCTGCGCTGGACACCGGGCCCCCATGGCGCCGACGCCGAGATGGTCCCCCTGCTCGAACGACTGGGCGACTTCATGCCCACGCACGGCAATGCCGTGCAACTGCTCGATGACTACGACGGCTCGCTGCAGGCCCTGCTGGCCGACATCGATGCCGCCAGCGAGCGCGTGCACCTGCTGTATTACCTGATGTTCGACGATGCCGTCGGCGAGGCCGTGGTCGAGGCACTGGAGCGCGCCGCCGCACGCGGCGCGACCTGTCGCGTGCTGCTCGATGCCGTCGGCGCCAAACGTGGATTGCGCCATTACGCGTGCCGCCTGCGCCAGGCCGGCGTGCAGGTGCATGCCATGCTCCCCGGCGGACTGCGCTGGCGCCGCAGCGGCCGCATGGACCTGCGCAACCATCGCAAGATCGCCGTGATCGACAACCGCGCAGCCTACGTCGGCTCGCAGAACCTCGCCGATGCCGGCTTCATCCGCGAATTCCCGAACCGCGAGCTCGTCGCGCGCGTGCAAGGGCCGGTGCTGGCACACCTGGAAGCCGTGTTCGCCAGCGACTGGTACATCGAGACCGGCGAGCGCCTCGACGTGATCCCGACGCTGGCGCTGCCCGATGCCGATGTCGCGACCCAACTGCTGCCCAGCGGCCCGGCCTACCCGTTCGAGAACGCGCGCGATACCGTCAACGCCCTGATCCACCTCGCGCGCCGCCGTGTCGTGCTGGTGACGCCGTACTTCATTCCCGACGACGCCACGTTGAGCGCACTGCGCATCGCCGCGCTGTCGGGCGTGGACGTGCAACTGATCCTGTCGGCCAGCAACAACCAGCGCCTGACCGCATGGGCGCAGTCGTCCTACTATGCCGAGCTGGTCGACAGCGGCGTGCGCATCGCCCTGTACCGGCCGCATTTCCTGCATGCCAAGCACCTGAGCATCGACGAGGACATCGCCCTGGTCGGCTCGATCAACCTCGACATCCGCTCGTTCGCGCTGAACGCCGAAATCGGCCTGGTCTGCTACGACCGCGCGGTGGTTGCCCAGCTGCGTGCCATCGAGGACGCCTACCTGGCCGAGGCCGATACCGTCAGCGCCGACACCCTGCGCCGCCGCCCGGCCTGGCGACGCAGCCTCGAAGGCATCGCGCGGCTGGCCGATTCGTTCCTGTAGCGGCGCCGCGGCGAGCGGCCGCGAGCGCTAGTGATCGGTCAGCCCAGGCCACCACAACCGTCTGACGCGGGCGCGAACGCCGGCGGCGGGCCGCGTACACTCTCGGCTTCCCGAGCGAAGGACAACACGCGTGCTGCCAGGCTGGGTCTTGCTGCTGGTGTCGGTGGGCTATGCTGCGGTGCTGTTCGCGGTGGCATGGCTGGGCGACCGCTATCCGCTGTATCCGCAGCGGCCATGGCTGCGCCCCGTCGTCTACAGCCTGGCGCTGGCGGTGTACTGCTCGTCGTGGACCTTCTACGGCGCCGTCGGTTCTGCCGTGCGCTACGGCGTGGGCTACCTGCCGATCTACCTGGGTCCGCTGCTGATGCTGCTGTTCGGCTGGCGGATCCTGGAGCGGCTGGCGATGATCGCGCAGTCGCAGAACACCGTCTCGATCGCCGACTTCATCGCCTCGCGCTATGGGCGCTCGCAACGGCTGGCCGCGCTGGTCGCGGTCATCGCCATCGTCGCCGCCGTGCCCTACCTCGCCCTGCAGTTCAAGGCGGTCACGATCAGCCTCGGCGTGCTCGGCGGCCAGGACATGGCCAATAGCACGATCGGCGACCCGGCGATCTACGTCGCCGCGCTGATGTCGCTGTTCGCGATCCTGTTCGGAACCCGCCAGGTCGACGCCACCGAGCATCGCCCCGGCATGATGCTGGCCGTCGCGCTGGAATCGCTGGTCAAGCTGGTCGCGCTGATCGCGGTCGGCCTGTTCGCCTACGGCTGGCTCAACAAGCATGAGCTGCCGATCGTCGACGCCACCCAGGCGCTGTTCCAGAACGCGCCACCGGTCGGCTTCGTCGGGCAGACGCTGCTGGCGTTCGCGGCGATCATCTGCCTGCCGCGCCAGTTCCATGTCGCGGTCGTCGAATGTGGCAACGTCGCCGACATCCGGCGTGCGCGCTGGCTGTTCGGCATCTATCTGGTGCTGATCAGCCTGATGGTGCTGCCGATCGCCAGCGCCGGCGTCGCCCTGTTCGGGCGCGACAGCGGCGTTGCGTCCGACAGCTTCGTGCTGGCGCTGCCGTTGGCCGAGCACAGCAACATGCTGGCCCTGCTGGCCTATGTCGGCGGCTTCTCGGCGGCGACCGGCATGGTCATCGTCTCGACCGTGGCACTGGCGACGATGGTCAGCAACGACCTGGTGATGCCGCCGCTGCTGCGGCGCGGCTGGGCGCAGCGGCACGGTGGCAACGTCGCCTCGACGGTGCTGTGGATCCGCCGCATCGCGATCATCGCGATCGCTGGTCTGGCCTATGGCTACTACCGCCTCAGCGGCAGCGATACCGCGCTGGCCGCATACGGACTGATGGCATTCGCGGCGGTCGCGCAGTTCGCGCCTGCGCTGTTCGGCGGCCTGTACTGGCGCGGGGCGAGTCGCCAGGGCGCGGAGGCCGGCCTGATTATCGGCTTCAGCGTCTGGATCTACACGTTGCTGCTGCCGACGCTGACCGATGCCGGCTGGATCGACCGCAACTGGCTCATCGACGGCCCGCTCGGCATCGCCTGGCTGCGGCCGCGACAACTGTTCGGGCTGGGCGGTTGGGATCCACTGACGCATGGCACGTTCTGGTCGCTGCTGATGAACGTCGGCGCGCTGCTGCTGGTCTCCGCACGCTGGCGGCCGACGCTGGACGAACGCATCCGCGCGGCGCCCTTCCTCGATCCCTATGCCGAGCGCAATGCGCTGTCATCCGATACCTGGCACGGCAACGTCCAGGTCGGCGACCTGTTGACGCTGGCCGGCCGCATCGTCGGCGAGCGCACCGCGCAACGCGCGTTCGACGAACAGGCCGTGGTGCTCAAGCGCGAGCTGCTGCCCACTGCGCGCGCCGACCGCAACTGGGTGCAGTTCACCGAACGCCTGTTGGCGGCCGCGATCGGTGCGGCCTCGGCGCGACTGGTGTTGACCAGCGCGCTGCGCGGCTCAGGCATGGAAGTGGCCGAGGTCGTCGCCCTGCTCGACGAGGCCGGGCAGGAGCTTCGCTTCAACCGCGAGATCCTGTCGTCGACATTGGAAAACATCGACCAGGGCGTCAGCGTGGTCGACCGCGACATGTGCCTGGTCGCCTGGAACCGCCGCTACCAGCGCCTGTTCAACTATCCCGACGGCATGCTCTACGTCGGCCGCCCGGTCGCCGACCTGATCCGCTTCAACGCCGAACGCGGCGAACTGGGCGACCTAGGACAGGACGACATCGAGGACAAGATCGAGAAGCGCGTCGGCTACATGCGCGCCGGCTCGGCGCACGTGTCCGAACGCGTGCGCAGCAATGGACAGGTGCTGGAGCTGCGCGGGCAGCCCCTGCCCGGCGGCGGCTATGTCACCAGCTACAGCGACGTCACCGACTACAAGCGTGTCGAACGCGAACTGCGCGAGGTCAACGAAAACCTGGAGCAGCGCGTGGTCGAACGCACGCGTGAGGCCGAACTCGCACAGGAGTCGCGCTCGCGCTTCCTGACCGCGGTCAGCCACGACGTGCTGCAACCCTTGAACGCGGCGCGACTGTTCACGTCCGCGTTGCGCGACAGCACCGAGATCGGCCAGCAGCTGCACCTGGCCGAACGCATCGACACCTCGCTGCGCGCCGCAGAAGAGCTGCTCGACGGCCTGCTCGACGTATCGCGCCTGGATGCAGGCGCCTTACGTCCGGAGTTGACCGACTTCGACGTCGGCGAGCTGCTGCGCGAGCTGGCCAGCCAGTACGCGCCGATGGCGGCGGCGCGCAAGATCGAGATCCGCGTGCATGCGCGCATGCTGCCCGTGCGCAGCGACCGTCGCCTGTTGCGCCGCGTCCTGCAGAACTTCCTGGCCAATGCGCTGCGCTATACCCGCAGCGGTCGCGTGGTCCTGGCCGCGCGCCGTCGCGGCGAGATGGTCGCCCTGCAGGTCTGGGATACCGGTCCGGGCATCCCGGAACACCACATGCGCCAGATCTACGACGAGTTCCACCGCTACGAGCAGCCCTTCGACTGGGATGGTCGCGGGCTCGGGCTTGGCCTGTCGATCTGCCAGCGCATCTCGCGCCTGCTCGAGCATGCGCTGGACGGGCGCAGCGAGGTCGGCCGCGGCAGCATGTTCTCGATCATCGTGCCGCGCAGCCTGCTTGCGACCGTGCCGGCACTGCCAAGGCCGGCGTCGATCGCCGATCATGATCCATCGCTGGCCGGCCTGCGCGTGCTCTGCGTCGACAATGATCCCGACATCCTGGCCGGCATGGAGGCGCTGCTGTCGCGCTGGCAGGTGCAGCCGCTGCTGGCGACCACGGTGGATGCGGCGCTGGAGCAGATGTCGGCGCAGCCCGATGTCCTGCTGGTCGACTACCACCTGCACGACCGCCTCGACGGTCTCGACACGCTGGACCTGCTGCGCGGCATCGTGCCGAAGCTGCCGGGTGCGTTGCTGACCGCCGACGGCAGCGACGAACTCAAGCGCGCAGCGCGGGCGCGTGGCTATCGCGTACTGACCAAACCGGTCAAACCTGCCTCGTTGCGCGCATTCCTGCTGGCACAGCGCGCGGGCAGCGGACGCGCGTCGACCGCACCGGTGGCCTGAGCCTCGAAGGATTGCCGCCGACGCGGTGATCCCGACGAGATCCCGCAAGGTGATCCCGTGAGTGAACACCCACCCACTCGCATCGCTGCATCGCAATGGAATCACGCGGTCACGATGCCATGCCGTGCGAACCGCAGTCACCGACGGCTCTGCCGCCGAAAGGCGTCGCGCTCAGCCCTCGCCGTCGTCGCCTGCGATCGCGGCGACGCTTTCGGGGTCCACGGCCAGCTTGCCGGCAATCAACACGGCCTGGGTACGATTGGTCGCGCCGAGCTTGCGCAGGATCGCGCTCATATGCGCCTTGATCGTCGCTTCGGACACGCCGAGCTCGTAGCCGATCTGCTTGTTGAGCATGCCGGCGCCCAGCATCTGCAGGACACGGAACTGTTGCGGCGTCAGTTCACGCACGCGGGCGGCGACCTGGTGCTCTTCCGGCGACACCGCCGACACATCGGCAATGCCATCGGGAATCCAGCGGTCGCCATCGAGCACCTTCTGCAACGCCGCGCCGATGATCGTGGCATCGACCGACTTGGGGACGAAGCCCATCGCGCCATGATCCAGCGCGCGACGCATGATCAGCGGCTCCTCGCGCGCCGACACCATGACGATCGGCAACTGCGGATGCTGCGCACGCAGGTGGACCAGCGCACTGAAGCCCTGCACGCCCGGCATGTTGAGATCGAGCAGCAGCAGGTCCGCCTCGGAATGCTCCTCGACCATCGCGAACAACGCCGCCGCACTGTCGGCCTCGTGCACCACCGCGTCCGGCAACACCCGCAACGCCGCGCCGCGCAGGGCTTCGCGGAACAGCGGGTGGTCGTCGGCAATCAGCAGGGTGGTCATTGAGGGGCCGGAAATCGTTGAGACAATAATCGAAAGTCTGGAATCGCAAGAGCAGAAAAACGAAACGGAAAAACATCCACCGCAACCGCAACACCGGTCTGCAGGAACGGTGGGAGCCGGGGGAGCGGGACACCGTTTCCACGGTTCCCGACGCCCGGCTCCCGGCTTTCAACCGCCGGAGGGCTGGCCTGTCCTGCGCCTAGCGCGTCAACCGCTCCTTGACCAGCGCATCGACGACCGATGGATCGGCCAGCGTGCTGGTGTCGCCCAACTGGTCAGGGGCATTCTCGGCGATCTTGCGCAGGATGCGGCGCATGATCTTGCCCGAGCGCGTCTTCGGCAGGCCCGGCGCCCATTGGATGTGGTCCGGCGATGCGGTCGGGCCGATCTCCTTGCGCACGTGCGCGACCAGTGCCTTGCGCAGTTCGTCGGTGTAGGCCTCGCCATCCATCAGGGTGACGTAGGCGTAGATGCCCTGGCCCTTGATGTCGTGCGGGAACCCGACCACCGCGGCCTCGGCGACCTTGGGGTGCGAGACCAGTGCGCTCTCGACCTCGGCGGTGCCGATGCGGTGGCCGCTGACGTTGATGACGTCGTCGACGCGACCGGTGATCCAGTAGTAGCCGTCGGTATCGCGGCGGCAGCCGTCGCCGGTGAAGTACGTGCCCGGATAGGTCTTGAAGTAGGTGTCGATGAAACGCGCATGGTCGCCATAGACGCTGCGCATCTGGCCCGGCCAGGAATCGAGCAGCACCAGGTTGCCCTCGGCCTCGCCTTCGAGCAGCTCGCCATTGGCATCGACCAGTGCCGGCTGCACGCCGAAGAACGGCTTGGTCGCCGACCCGGGCTTGGTGTCGATCGCGCCCGGCAGCGGCGAGATCAGGATGCCGCCGGTCTCGGTCTGCCACCAGGTGTCGACGATCGGCAGGCGCGCGTCGCCGACGACATCGTGGTACCAGCGCCAGGCCTCGGGGTTGATCGGCTCGCCGACCGTGCCCAGCAGACGCAGCGACTTGCGCGAGGTACGCTTGACCGGCTCTTCGCCTTCGCGCATCAGCGCGCGGATCGCGGTCGGCGCGGTGTAGAAGATCGTCACCTTGTGCTTGTCGATGACGTTCCAGAAGCGCGACACGTCCGGGTAGTTCGGCACGCCCTCGAACATCAGCGCGGTCGCGCCGTTGGCCAGCGGACCGTAGACGATGTAACTGTGCCCGGTGACCCAGCCGACGTCGGCGGTGCACCAGTAGACGTCGTCTTCCTTGAGGTCGAACACAGCCTCATGGGTATAACTGGCGTAGGTCAGGTAGCCGCCGGTGGTATGCAGCACGCCCTTGGGCTTGCCAGTGCTGCCGGAGGTGTAGAGGATGAACAGCGGATCCTCGGCATTGAGCCGCTCGGGCTCGCAGAACGCGGGCTGGCTGTCGACGACGGCGTCGTACCAGCGGTCGCGCGGCATCTGCATGTCGACCGCGCCGCCGGTATGGCGCACGACCAGCACGGTTTCGACGGTCTGGGTGCCGGGCAGCTTCAGCGCAGCATCGACGTTGGCCTTCAGCGGCACTTTCTTGCCGCCGCGCAGGCCTTCATCGGCAGTGATGATCAGCTTGCTGCCGCAGTCGCCGACGCGATCGGCGATGGAGTTGGCGGAAAAGCCGCCGAACACCACCGAATGGATCGCGCCGATGCGGGCGCAGGCCAGCATCGCCACCGCGGCCTCGATGATCATCGGCAGGTAGATCGTGATCCGGTCGCCCTTCTCCACGCCCAGGCTGCGCAGCGCGTTGGCCAGCTTGTTGACGCGCTCATGCAGCTCGCGGTAGCTGACGTAACGGGCCTCGGCGTCCGGGCTGTCGGGCTCCCAGATCAGCGCGGTCTTGTCGGCGCGCGTGGCCAGGTGGCGGTCCAGGCAGTTGACGCTGGCGTTGAGCTCGCCATCGGCATACCAGCGGATGCGGAAGTCCTTGAGGTCGTAGCTGACGTCGCGGATCTGGGTGGGCGTGCGGTACCAGTCCAGGCGGCCAGCGACCTTGCCCCAGAAGCCATCGGGATCCTGGATGGACTGCTGGTACAGGCGTTCGTAGTCGTCGCGGCCGATCCCGGCCTTCGCGGCGAAGGCTGGTGGGACCGGGTAGATCAGTTGTGTGGTGTCGGACATGTGGGCTCCTCCCGTAGCGGCATCTCCCCTCTCCTCCAGTGTGCCGCAAGTCCATCCAACAAGGGTTAGACCTTCGTATGAAAAGGCGCGATCGGGTGTGGTGACCGCCCGTCGGCATTCGACCAATGGCGAATTGGCGGGGGCGGCACCGGCAGCGCAGGCTGCGATGGTCCGTCTGTACGGTCCGTCTCAATCGTCATGACCCTGGGAGGGGATCTTATGTCCACGCAACACAACACCATGCAACGCAGCAGGCGTCGCCCGCTGGCGACCGCCGTCCTGTTCGCACTGTTGGCGCCGGGCATGGCGCTGGCCCAGACCGCCAAGGAAAAGGAGCTTGAGGCTCGCGTCCTGCAGCTCGAGCAGCAGGTGCAGGCGCTGCTGTCGTCGCAGCAGCAGCAACAGGGCGCGATCAGCACCACCCAGGCCCAGCTCGACCAGGTGCGCACCGCGCAGGCGGCGGCCCCGGCGGCATTGCCGGCCGGCACCCAACCCATCCAGGCCAGCACGATCACCCCCGGCGCGAACCCCGGCACCAAGTTCACCGTCGGCGGCAACATCCGCATCGACGGCTTCGCGACCAAGACCACCGACGGCGACATCGCCAAGGGCACGGCCGGCCGCGACTTCTACGTACCCGGCGCGATCCCGGTCGGCGGCGATGCCCCGGACACCTACGTCGATGCGCACGCGAAATTCTCGCGGATCTGGTTCGACGCCAGCACCGTGCTCGATTCCGGCGACAAGCTGGGCGCCCGCTTCGAGATGGACTTCTTCGGCGGCACGCTCGGCAACACCGCGGCCACCAACACCTACGGCACGACGCTGCGCCATGCCTATCTGACCTACAACAACTGGCTGGTCGGCCAGACCTGGTCGAACCTGATGGACACCAATGCGCTGATCGACTCGGTCGACTTCGTCGGCCCGACCGATGCCGTGGTGTTCGTGCGCCAGCCGCAGATCCGCTACACCAGCGGCGCCTGGACGGTCAGCCTGGAAAGCCCGGAGACGACGGTGCAGCCGTTCGGCGGCGCCGCGCGCGTCATCGCCGGCGACAACAGCGCCCTGCCCGACGTCACCGCGCGCTACACCCACAAGGGCAGCTGGGGCCACTTCAGCGTGGCCGGCGTCGCGCGCCAGCTCAAGTATGAACCCGTTCCCGGCCAGAGCAGCACCGATACCGGCTACGGTGCCAGCGTCAGCGGCCTGGTCAAGCTGGGCGACAGCACCGACATCCGCTACCAGGCGACCGCCGGCGACGGCATCGGCCGTTACATCGGCCTGGCCACCGTGCAGCAGGATGCGATCGCCGACGCCGCCGGCAACCTCGACGCGCTGGGTGGCTGGGCGGCCTATGTCGGCCTGCGCCATGTCTTCAGCCCGGGCCTGCGCGGCAACCTGTTCTACGCCCGCTCGCAATGGGACAACGACACCGCATGGACCGGTTTCGGCGTGACCCAGAAGGTGCAGTCGATGCACGCCAACCTGATCTGGTCGCCGGCGCCCAAGCTCGACTTCGGCATCGAGGCGATCTGGGGCGAGCGCACGCTCGAGTCCGGCGCCAACGGCGAGCTGATGCGCCTGCATACGATGGCCCGCTACAGCTTCTGATGTCCTGCACGCAGGGCCGCAAGGCCCTGCGCTGCGGCAACCGGCCGGAGTGCCGGCCTGTCGCGCCACCGCCTTCACCGTCACCGATCTCCCAACAACTGCCGTACATGCCGCACGTCTGACCGGTTTCACGGCGCACCGCCGTGTCCGCACACCTACACGAACGCTTCGGAGGGGAAGCCAACATGTCCACGACAACTGCCAATGCCCCCAAGCAGGACCTGACGAAGGGCCATAAAAAGGTCATCTTCGCGTCCAGCCTGGGTACCGTCTTCGAGTGGTACGACTTCTATCTGTACGGCTCGCTTGCCGTCATCATCGCCAAGCAGTTCTTCAGTGGCGTCAATGAAACCACGGGCATGATCTTCGCCCTGCTGGCGTTCGCGGCGGGCTTCTTCGTGCGTCCCTTCGGTGCCGCGTTCTTCGGCAGCCTGGGCGACCGCATCGGCCGCAAGTACACGTTCCTGATCACGATCCTGATCATGGGCATCTCGACTTTCCTGGTCGGCGTGCTGCCCAACTACGCGTCGATCGGCTTTGCCGCACCCGTCATCCTGATCGTGCTGAGACTGGCGCAGGGCCTGGCGATGGGCGGCGAGTACGGCGGCGCGGCGACCTATGTGGCCGAGCACGCACCGGCCAACAAGCGCGGTCTGTACACGGCATTCATCCAGACCACGGCCACGCTCGGCCTGTTCCTGTCGCTGGCGGTGATCCTGATCTGCCGCCTGACGCTGGGCAACGAGGCCTTCGAAGCCTGGGGCTGGCGCATCCCGTTCCTGGGTTCGATCGTGCTGCTGGGCATCTCGGTGTGGATCCGCCTGCAGCTCAGCGAATCGCCGCTGTTCCAGCAGATGAAGGCCGAGGGCAAGGGCTCCAAGCAGCCGTTCCGCGATTCGCTGAAGGGCGGCAACTTCAAGTTGATGCTGCTGGTGCTGTTCGGCGCGACCGCCGGCCAGGCCGTGGTCTGGTACGCGGGTCAGTTCTACGCGCTGTTCTTCCTGCAGAGCATGATCAAGGTCGACCCGACGTGGTCGTACCTGCTGATCGCCGCGGCCTTGCTGCTGGGTACGCCGTTCTTCCTGGTGTTCGGCTGGTTGTCGGACAAGATCGGCCGCAAGAAGATCATCATGGCCGGCTGCCTGCTGGCATCGCTGACCTACTTCCCGATCTTCAAGGGCATCACGCACTACGCCAACCCGGGCATCGAGGAAGCACGCAATGCGTCGCCGGCCGTCGTGGTCGCCGATCCCAAGACCTGCAGCTTCCAGTTCGATCCGGCGGGCGTTCGCAAGTTCACCAGTTCCTGCGACGTCGCGACCGCGGCCCTCACCCGCGCCGGCGTGCCGTATAGCGTGGAAGCGGCACCGGTCGGTTCGCTGGCGGTGCTGCGTGTCGGCGAGACGTCGACGACGTCGTTCGAGGCGACCGGCCTGCCCGCAGACGAGCTGAAGGCGAAGCAGGCGGCGTTCGGTGCGGAGCTCAAGAGCGCGTTGGCCACGGCCGGTTACCCGGAGAAGGCGGATACGTCGCGCATCAACGTACCCATGACGATCCTGCTGCTGTGGATCCTGGTGCTGTACGTGACGATGGTCTACGGTCCGATCGCTGCCTATCTGGTCGAGTTGTTCCCGACGCGTATTCGCTACACCTCGATGTCGCTGCCGTATCACATCGGCAATGGCTGGTTCGGCGGCTTCCTGCCGGCGATTTCGTTCGCGCTGGTGGCCGGCACCGGCAACCTGTACTACGGCCTCTGGTATCCGATCGCGATCGCGGTCATGACCCTGATCATCGGCACCTTCTTCCTGAAGGAAACCAAGGACGTCGACATCACCAAGTAATCCCGCGCACAACACCCCACGTCATGCGCAAGCGCCGGCCGAAAGGCCGGCGCTTTTTTTTGCTGACACGAAGCCGCGATCCTGACGCTCGCGGCAGTGGTCGCGGGTGGAGGCTGCGCCAAGCACGCCATGGATGGCGTGCGCCCTCGGTCAGGGCAGGATGCCCTGACCGAGGGAAGAGCAGTCGCAGCCCCACCCGCCGCTGCGGATCCGAAGCCCATGACCAGCATCAGAGATCCACCCCCAGCGATCCCCCAGACCGACCTTTCTCCCGAGCACGCTTCTCAAGCACCCGGGAAGAAACCTCTTCCAGCGTATTCACATCCATCCCTCGGCATCGATCGTGCCCGGGCCAATGTCCACCGGGAGACGATCAGGTATTTACGCCTATACCTTGCCGTTTTTGGCTGTGCAACTATCGACCTGCACTGGCTAAACGCCAAATGCTCTCCATGGTGGGTGGGGCCACCATGCATCGCCAGCTCACATCACCACATGAGGGATTCCTGTCATGCGTCTTAAGCCTGCGCGCCATTTGGCGCTCAACACCTGTACCGCTGCCGTCCTCCTCGCCATGGCCTCGATGGCGCACGCCGGACAGGCACAAGAGGCCGAGCAGGACGCTGCCGCCGCCACCGACAAGAAAGACGTCACCGACCTGACCGGCGTCGTCGTCGAAGCCAAGGGCCCACCACGCCGCACCACCGGCGGCGCACTGGGTGGACGCAAGGATCTCGACACACCGTTCTCCCTGTCCACGGTGAACGCCGAGGATATCCAGGAACGTCAGGCCTACTCGCTGGTCTCGGTCTTTGCCCATGACGCCGGTGTCTCGCGCGCGGCCGGCAGCGACTACAACGGCTGGGCCTCGCGCCTGATCGTGCGTGGCCTACCAATCGACTTCGACGAAAGCATCAAGATCAACGGCGTGCCCGGAGGCTTCCTGTTCGGCGTCAACCTGCCCATCGAAGACATGGACAGCGTGCAACTGCTCAAGGGTTCCTCGGGCTTCATGTACGGATTCAGCGCACCCGGCGGCATCGTCAACTACCGCACCAAGCAGCCGACCCCGTATGAACTGTTCAACGTCGACGTCGGCTTCCGTTCCGACAGCCTGTTCAGCCAGCATGTCGACCTCAGCGGCCCGCTCGCCAGCGATGGACGCCTGGGCTACCGCCTGAACGTCTCGCGCGAGCACGGCACCACCTATTCCGACAGCGACGTCGATCGCAAGGCGCTTGCGCTGACCCTCAACGGCCGCATCACCGACAACCTGGCATGGACAGTGGACGTGTTGGGCCAGCTGAACGACACCTCGCGACCCAGTCCGTACTACACCGTCATGACCGTCGATGGCGTCACGCTGGGTGGCCTCACGTACAGCCCCTACGTGGGCGACAAGCTGCCACCCGCATTGAGCGGCAAGACCAATCCGGCCTCCGACCAGTCGCACATCTCCAACAAGTTCCACTACCTGACCGCTGGCATGTATTGGGAGATCAAGCCGGACTGGAACCTGCACCTCAATGCCAGCACCTCGCGCAGTACGTTCCGCCTGTCGCAGGAGTACATGTACTTCCTGAATCGCGAAGGCGACTACCAGAACGAAACCTTCGACGGCTTGAATATCTTCTCGGCCGACTTCGGTCAGGCACTGCTGCAGGGCAAATTCCGTACCGGCTTCATCGAACACCAGCCGGTGGTCGGCGTGTCCTGGCAGCGGCGCACAGGCAATATCGGCCGCACCAACTACTTCCCAGGCAGCGTGCGCCTTAACCAGAGCAACATCTACGCGCCCGAGCGGCTGGTCTGGAGCCCGTTCCCGGGCGAACCCACCGATGGCCTGGCCAGCGTGACGACCCAGCGCGCGGCCTTCATCAGCGACACCCTGAACTTCGGCGAGAAGTGGTCGTTCCTGGCCGGCCTGCGCTACACCGACTACTCGCAGATGTACTCAGTGGGCGGTACGCGTCGTCGCCTCGACCCGGAAGGTATCTATGTCATTCATTCGTACGACTGGTACAAGAAGACCGCCACCACGCCGACCGCGGCGCTGATGTTCAAGCCGAACGAGGGCACAACGATCTATGCCAGCTACGTCGAGTCCCTGCAGCAGGGCAGCACGGTGAGCAATACCTACTTCAACGAAGGCGAGCGGCTCGATCCGCTGCTGAGCAAGCAGTACGAGCTGGGGTTCAAGTACGAGAGCGCATCGTGGAATGCGTCGGCCGCCGCGTTCCGCATCGATCGCGGCGCAGGCTATGGCCGCAACATCGGCGAGATCAAGACCCTCTACGTACAGGACGGCATCCATCGTTACGATGGTCTTGAAGTGGCCGGCACCGCCATGCTCGGCGACAGTCTGCGGGTCGGTGGCTCGTTGCAGTACATCGACGGCACCTATCTGGACATGGCGCCGAACGAACCACGCATAGGGGCGGAAGTCGAAGGTGTGGCCAAGCACATGGCCTCGGCCAACATCAGTTACGAAGTACCGTGGGCCGAGGGCCTGTCCGTGCATGCCGACGCCAAGTACTACGGCGAGACCACGGTCAGCAACTTCACGATCAAGGTGGCGGGCGTCGATACCCTGCGCACAGTCAAAGCCGCCGGCTACACCGTGTTCAACGCCGGCGGCAGCTACCGGACGACCATCGCGGAGCGGCCGGTGACCTTCCGCGCACAGGTCCTGAACCTGTTCGATCGCAACTACTGGCAGGGTGGCTACTTCAACTTCGCCATCGGCGCGCCGAGGACGCTGGCACTGAATGTGCAGATGGATTTCTGAGACCGCCTGACCTTCGTCCGCACATCGGGCCAGCAGCACATGCTGGCCCGATGACGCGATGGCGAGAGCGACCAGCATGACGCAACGGATCCGATCCGCGCACGTCGTCACCTTCGAAGGCGCATCCCATGGCTGCGCCTTCGTCGTGAGGGGCGCCGGTGGACGATGCCGCGACCGCGGCATGGGCTTTCGCCTGCACCCTCACGGCGCGTACAGTGCGGCCGTATCGCGCCTGCGATCGACACCCGCGACCGGAACACGCCATGACCATCCACCACTACCGCGTCACCGTGTCCTACGTCAGCCAGTACCCCGAACCGATCACATTCTCTGCCGGCGCCTTGCTCGCGGTCGGTGAACGCTACGACGGTCCCGAAGGCTGGGACGACTGGTTTTTCTGCCAGACGCCGGGACAATCCGGCGGCTGGGTGCCCGGCCAGATCATCGGTCCGGTGGCACGAGAACCAGGGTCAGCATCGAGTGTTCCGGCACCAGACGTCCCGGCCGATGTCCGCCGCGGGGAAAAGGCGAGCCTGGCCCCGGGGCTTGCGCTTGAGGACTACACCGCGCGCGAGCTCAGCGTCGACGCCGGCGATATCGTCACCGGCAGCCGCTGCCTGAACGGCTGGCTCTGGGCCGAGAAGCAATCGACCTCGGAGTCCGGCTGGGTACCGCTGGCGCATCTGGAACAGATCTCATAACGCCTGCAACCCGAACACCGGTTTCGTCAGCGCGGTGGCGCCGACAGCTCCTTCGCATCCAGGTAACCGTCGCGGTTTGCGTCCTGCAGGGCGAAGCGCTCGGCCAGGCGCTGGCGATGCTCGGTACGCGTCACCGAACGCCCGCGCCCGGCCGGCAGTTCCTCCATCTGCAGCACGTCGTCGCCATTGCGATCCATCTGCGTGAAGGCATACCCCATCCAGACCAGGTATTCGTCGAGCGAGACGCGGCCATCGCGGTCGCTGTCCATCCGCGCCAGGTAGTCGCCGGTCTGCGCGACCTGCGCCGCGAGTGGTGGCGCCGCCGATAGCACGCTGACGACACAGATGAAAAAGCCCATCCAGTGCTGGATGGGCTTGGCGGGACGCGATGCCGACATCAGCATGGCCGGAGCTGCGGATGCATCGCAGGTCAGGTCAGGCGCGCGCCGATTGCAGCGTGTAACCCTTGAGTCGCGCCGAGTAATCCTGCAACGCGCGGATACCGGTGGCTTCGGCCTCGCGGCACCAGACCTGCAGGTTGTGCAGGGTCTCGGAGGCATTCTGGCTGCGGGCTTCAAGCAGGGCCGCCAGACGCGCGCGGTACTCGACCAGCGTGTGGATCCGCGGGCGCTGCGAGATCCATTGCTGCAGCTGTTCGCGTGCCTCGGGCTGCAACCAGCGGCCATCATCGACCAGCCCCTTGCGCAGCTTGCGTGGCAGCAGCGAGCGCAGCTTGGCACCGGCGATGCGGGCCTCCTCGCGCAGCGCCGGCGTCAGCACGTTGCGCTGGTAATCGGTCATCGCCTGGAAGCGATGCGTCAGCAGCGCCTTCATCGTGTCGGTGTCGGGCGCCTGGATGTTGGGACGCACGTCCAGCGACGGCGCGACCCGCAGCACCTTGGCCAGACGCACCTTCTCCAGGCCCTTGATGACGGCCCAGCCGATATCGAACTCCCAGCGGCGCAGGGCGAACTTGGCCGAACTCGGGAAGGCATGGTGGTTGTTGTGCAGCTCCTCGCCGCCGATCCAGACGCCCCACGGCGTCAGGTTGGTCGCGGTGTCGGTGGTCTCGAAATTGCGGTAGCCCCACCAGTGGCCGAGGCCATTGACGACGCCAGCCGCCCAGAACGGGATCCACGCCATCTGGATCGCCCAGATCGCGATGCCGGCGAAACCGAACAGGCCGAAGCTGATGAACAGCAGCATCGTCGGGCCCAGCGTCGCGTACGGGGTATAGAGCTTGCGTTCGATCCAGTCGCTGGGTGCGCCCTTGCCGTACTGCTCGATGTCGGCGCGCATGCCGCGGGCTTCGCGGTACAGCTCCACGCCGCGCCAGAACACGGTCTTGATGCCCTTGTGCATCGGGCTGTGCGGATCTTCCTCAGTCTCGCACTTGGCGTGGTGCTTGCGATGGATCGCCACCCACTCCTTGGTGATCATCGACGTGGTCAGCCACGTCCAGAACCGGAAGAAATGCGCGATCGCCGGGTGGAAGTCCACGCCGCGATGCGCCTGGCTGCGATGCAGGTACAGGGTGACGGCGAAGATCGTCAACTGGGTGGCGACCAGCAGGTACAGCGCCAGCCCCCAGAATCCGAACTGCAGCAGGCCACCGGCGAGAAAGTCGAGGAACGTGGAAGGCATGGCACGTGTCAAAGCGGGGTGAATTCCTACATCATGGAGTCATCCCCGGCCGATTGCCACCCTGCGAGGGCGTACGGCATTCAGTTGCCGGCCACCGCGCCACGGCAATCCACCCACAAGCCGCCTAGGGGTGCCCGTCCGGCCCCGCAGCGGGCCCACACGCCTCCTCCTGTTCACGTTCGCCCCATGCCCGACGCCCCTGTTCCGATGCCCGCCTCCGTCGCCACGCCCGTCCCTGCGCCGCTGATCGAACTCGACGACGCCAGCGTCCGCCGCGGCGATCGCCAGGCGCTGCGAAACGTCAGCCTGCAGGTGCCGGTCGGTCGGCATACCGCGATCCTCGGCCCCAATGGCTGCGGCAAGTCGACCTTCATCCAACTGATCACGCGCCAGCTCTACCCGATGGCGCACGACGATGGCCGACCGGCGGTGCGCCTGTTCGGCGAACACCTGTGGGACGTGCGCGAGATCCGCGCCCGGCTCGGCATCGTCACCGGCAGCCTGCACGACGAGCTTGCCAGCGTGCCCGCGCTGGAGGTCGAGGATGCGGTGCTCGGCGCGTTCCAGTCGCGGCTGGCCGCGCCCGATCCGGAGACCATCACCGAGGCCATGCGTGCCCAGGCCGCGCTGGCACTGGCACGCGCGCAGGCCAGCCACCTGCGCGGCCGCCTGTACCGCACGCTGTCGACCGGCGAGGCGCGCCGGGTGATGATCGCCCGCGCCCTGGTCCACCGTCCGCCAGCCCTGCTGCTGGACGAGCCGACCACCGGTCTCGATCCGGTTGCGCGCCAGCACCTGCTGAACACGCTGCGCGAACTCGCGCGCGAAGGGGTTGCGCTGCTGCTGGTGACCCACCACCTCGAGGAAATGATTCCCGAGATCGAGCATCTGGTCCTGCTGCGCGACGGACAGGTCGTCGCCGATGGGCCACGCACCGAATTGCTGACCGCGGACTGGCTGTCGCGTACGTTCGGCGCCCCGCTGCGCCTGCACGCACCCGACGGCAATGCCGGCCAGGTGTTCGTCGATGTCAGCCCGCGCCCCATCCCCATCGACGTCGCCACCCCCGCCGACACCACCACGCCAATGGCCGGCCCGGGCGCAGCCATCAGGAACGCCGTCGATGCCTGAACTGCCCGAGGTCGAAACCACCCGCGCCGGACTGGCACCGCATCTCGAGGGCCGGCGGATCACCGCGGTCACACTGCGCCGCCCCGACCTGCGCTGGCCGATCCCGCCCGAAGTCTCGGCCTTGCTGCCCGGTCAACGCGTCAACGGCATCCGCCGCCGTGCCAAATATCTGCTGCTCGATACCGACGCCGGCAGCGCGCTGCTGCACCTGGGCATGTCCGGCTGCCTGCGCGTGCTGCCGCCCACGACGCCGGTGGGCACGCATGATCACGTCGACCTGGTCTTCGGGCGCACCCAGGTGCTGCGCTTCACCGATCCCCGGCGCTTCGGCAGCCTGCTGTGGCAGCCGACCGGCGAGACGCATCCGCTGCTGCAGTCGCTCGGCCCGGAACCCCTGTCGGACGCCTTCGACGGCGACTGGCTGTTCGCACTGAGTCGTGGACGCAAAGCAGCGGTCAAGGCCTTCGTCATGGATCAGGCGGTGGTGGTCGGCGTCGGCAACATCTACGTCGCCGAGGCCCTGTTCGCCGCCGGCATTTCACCACTGCGTCCGGCCGGCAAGATTTCGCGTGAACGCTATCAAGTGCTTGCCGATGAAATCAAACGCATCCTGCAATACGCGATCAGCCGCGGCGGCACCACGTTGCGCGACTTCCTCAGTCCCGACAGCCAGCCCGGCTATTTCGAACAGGAACTCTCGGCCTATGGACGCGGCGGCGAACCCTGCCCGCGTTGCCGGCGGCCGATGAAGCAGGCCACGATCGCGCAGCGGGCGACAGTCTGGTGCGGCCACTGCCAGCGCTGAGGCTGGCCCTGCCGGTCATTCCGGCCGATCCGTAATGACCTGTGGCCCCCCGCCACGGGGCCGCGATACAGGATCGCGCGCGCACTTCGCGGTATAGTCCGGGGCTCGCACGGGGAACCGACATGTCCGATACCGCCGACATCACGCAATGGCTGGACGCCGCCCGTGGCGGCGACCGTGGCGCGCTCGACCAGGTGCTGGGCACGCTGTACCAGGAACTGCATTCGATGGCCCGCCGCCAGCTCGCTGGCCAGCACGGCCACACGCTCGATGCGACGGCGCTGGTGCACGAGGCCTACCTGAAGCTGATCGGCCGCCGCGAAACCAAGTTCGACGACCGCGCGCACTTCTTCGCGTATGCCGCATCGGCGATGCGCAGCGTCGTCGTCGACTACGCCCGCCAGCGTCTCGCGCAGAAGCGCGGCGGCGACCTGCACCGTGTCACCGACCTGCCGCACGATGTCGAAGGTGGCCTGCCGCTGGACGAGGAAATGCTGGGCCTGGACACCGCGCTGACGCGGCTGGCCAGCGTCGACGCCCGACTGGCACAGGTCGTGGAGCTACGTTACTTCGGTGGCCTGTCGGAAGCGGAAATCGCGACGCTGATGGACCGCTCCGAACGCAGCATCCGCCGCGACTGGCAGAAGGCGCGGATGTACCTGCTGGCTTCGCTGAAAACCGACTGAGCCGGCAGCGATGGACGCCGGACGCCGCGCGCCCCTCCACGTGGCGATGCGCATCGCGATGCACACGCCGGATGCCGCCGGCACGAGTACCGGCACGCGCGTGAGCCTGAGCACACGCGCGACGACATCCGCGACCCTCGTGTCGCGCACCCCGGCATAACGCGATGGATCCGCTGCGCTGGCAGACCCTGTCCCCGCTGCTCGATGCGCTGCTCGAGCTGGAGCCCGATGCGCGCGCGATGCGGCTGGCGACGATCCGCCTCGACGACCCCGCGCTGGCCGACGATCTCGAATCGCTGCTGGCGATGGAAGCCGAAGGCGACGACTTCCTGTCCGAACCGCTGATGGCCGTGCACAACGGCGTGCAGTCGGGCATGTCGGTCGGCCCTTACGAACTCGAACGCCTGCTCGGCGAAGGCGGCATGGGACAGGTCTGGCTGGCGCGCCGCGCCGACGGCCTGTACCAGAAGCGCGTCGCGCTGAAACTGCTGCGCCCGGGCCTGGCCGATCCCAACCTGCGGCTGCGCTTCACGCGCGAGCGGCAGATCCTGGCACGACTCGAACATCCGCATATCGCGCGCCTGCTCGATGCCGGCATCAGCAGCGACCAGCAGCCCTACCTGGCGCTGGAGTACGTCGAAGGCGAGCCGATCACCGACTGGTGTCGCGCGCATACGCCGAGCATCGAGGACCGGCTGCGGCTGTTCCTGCAGATCTGCGACGCGGTCAGCCACGCGCACACCAACCTGATCGTGCACCGCGACCTGAAACCGTCGAACATCCTGGTCACGCCGCTCGACGAAGTCCGGCTGCTCGATTTCGGCATCGCCAAACTGCTCGACAGCGGCGAGCAGGCGCCCGACAACACCCGTACCGGACTGCGCACGTTCACGCTGCACTACGCCGCGCCCGAGCAGATCCTCGGCGAGCCGGTCACGACGATGACCGACGTGTACTCGCTCGGCGTCGTGCTGTACGAACTGCTGACCGACCGCAAGCCTTACCAACTCAAGCGTCCCAGCGATGCGCAATGGGAAGACGCGATCCTCAACAGCGATCCGGTGCGCCCGTCGATCGCGATCCAGCGTAACGGTGCCGATACGCCCGCGCTGGAAGGCGCGATGCTCAAGCGTCGCCTGCGCGCGCTTGCCGGCGACCTCGACAACATCACGTTGCGGACGCTGGCCAAGCGCCCCGAGCAACGCTATCCCTCGGTCGAAGCGCTCGCGCTCGACCTGCACCGCCATCTCGACGGCAAGCCGGTGCTCGCGCGTCCGCAGAGCCTGGCCTATCGCGCGCGCAAGTTCCTGGCGCGCCAGCGCTGGGCCTTGTCGACCGCCGTGCTGGTGTCGGCGGTGCTGGTCTCGGCGCTGGGCATCATCAGCTGGCAGGCCAGGGAAGCCGTCAACGAGTCCGCGCGCGCGCAGGCGATGCAGGACTTCATCGTCGGCCTGTTCGAGAACGCCGGCAGTGCGCCCACCGGTACGCCACTGGACGTGCGCACCCTGCTCGACTCGGGCGTGCAGCGCGGCGAGCGCGAACTGGCGCGGCAACCGCTCGCGCATGCCGAGCTGCTCGGCCTGATCGCGCGGCTGCGGCTGGGGCTGGGCGATTACGACCAGGCGCTGGCGCTGCTGCAGCGCCAGGCGCAACTGGTCGCGCCACTCGACAACGTACCGGCGAACCTGCAATTGCAGGCCGCCATCGACATCGGTCGCGTGCAGCAGTTGATCGGCCAGCCCGGCACCTGCATCACCGCGATGCAACCGCAGAAATCCACTGCCGGCCAGGAACAGCGACGCGGTGCCGCCCTCGCCGCGAGCTACTACACCCAGCTTGGCCGCTGCCATCGCGCGGTCGGCGAAGGCGATGCCGCGCGGCTGATGTTCCTGCGCTCGCTGGCTCTGCGCCGGGGCTCCACGCGCGACGATGCCGGCATCGTCGAGAACCTGGTCGACCTGGCCGGGCTGCAGGCCGACAGCGGCCATGCCGCCCGTGCCCTCGGCGAAACTCAGGCCGCGCTGTCGCTGCTGCGCAGCAGCGTCGGCGAAGAGCATCCACTGGAAGTCAGCCTGTTGCGCAGCCTGTGCTCGCTGCAGCGCCAGCAGGACGACATGGTCAGTGCCGAGCGCGACTGCGAACTCGCGTTGTCGCTGTCGCAGGACCTGCAGGGCCCGCATCATCGCGACACCATCGACGCGCGCCGCCAGCTGGCTGCACTGCATGTCGACCAGGGCCTGTTCAAGCAGGCGCAGGGCGAGTTCGAGGATGCGCTGGCATGGATGCGCGAACGCCTGGGCGACCGCAACAGCGACGTCGCACGCGCCTACAACAGCCTCGGCATCGTGGCCTGGGAACTCGGCGACACCGATGCCGCGCTGGCCAACCTCACCGAGGCCGTCGAGATCTGGCGAGAGAGCGGTCGCCCCTCGCAGTTGGCGGACGGGCTGTTCAACCAGGCGCTGGTGCTGCACAGCGTGAACCGCCCCGAGGCGGCGCTCCCGCTGTTGGACGAATCGCTGGCGCTACGCAGCAAGGCGTTCGGACCCGAGCATGGCCTGGTCGGCGATACCCTGCGCCTGATCGGTGAGGTCGACGCCATGCTCGGGCACGACACGCGCGCACTGGACGCACTGCAACGCGCCGCCGACATCACCCGCGGCGACTACGGCACCAAGCACTCGCACACCCGCCGCGCCGAGCTCTCACTCGCGCGTTACCAGTCCGTGCACGGACAGCCCGGCGCATTGACGCGGCTCGACGTGCTGGCCGGCCTGCCGCTGACGGACATCGAACTGCGCAAGGTCGCCTGGCTGGCCCAGGCCTACGCCGCCGAAGCGCGCTGCCTGCGCGGGGAACGCAACGCGATGCTGTCGTCGCTGAAGCAGCTCGACGCGGATGTCCGCGCGGCCCAGCCCGAAGGAGGTGTCGTCGTGCGCGACATCGAGCGCATCGCCCGGCATTGCGCACAGGCCGGCGCCACATCGCCGCCGTCGCAGTGACCTGCGGTGGCACCGACCACGCGATGTGGTAACCCTAGAGCGGCTGCTTCAGATCCATCTCGATCCGGCCCTCGCCGCGACTGATGCGCTTGAACTCGGCGCGGCTGACCGACACGTAACGCTCGTTTCCGCCGATCTGTACCTGCGGCCCGTCCTGGACCACATCGCCGTTGTCGTCGACGCGCACCGTCATCGTCGCCTTCTTGCCGCTATGGCAGATCGTCTTGATCTCGGTCAGCTCATCGGCCCAGGCCAGCAGATGCTGACTGCCCTCGAAGAGCTCGCCCTGGAAGTCCGTGCGCAGCCCGTAGCACAACACCGGGATACGCAGCACATCGACCACCTCGCTCAACTGCCAGACCTGCGCCTTGCCCAGGAACTGCGCCTCGTCGACGAGCACGCAATGCAGCGCACCGTGCGCAGCGATGTCGCGATCGACCAGCGCCTGCAGATCGTCATCGGGATCGAACGCCACCCCGTCGGCCTGCAAGCCGATCCGCGACGCGACCTTGCCGCTGCCGGCGCGGGCATCCAGTCGCGGCGTCAGGATCAGCACGCGCATGCCGCGCTCGCGATAGTTATGCGCCGACTGCAGCAGCGTCGTGGTCTTGCCGGCGTTCATCGCCGAATAATAGAAATACAGCTTGGCCACAGGATGACTTCTTGATGGATGGATAGCGATGCGTTTGACATGACCCGAAAAAATGCCATGTGCGCTTGGGTCCCGTCGCGGATACCGACGATCCGCGAGGTGGGGTGCCCCGAACGGAATCCTTCGGGCAGACGCACATTGTGCCTCGCCGAAACGCCTTGCACGAGTGACTTGGCACACTCGCCCTGAGCGCCGCATGGGGGCTACTGCTGACTTGCCACCAACGTCGTGTTGTCGAGTGATGCCGTCGAATCGACTTCCGACGGAACGCAAGACGAGATGACAGGCCGTGACGCTGCCTGTTGAAGTGCGGCACTGATGGATCCGCATACGGCGATCGCGTCGAACAGCCGCAGCAAGGCCCCCTTGTCCAGCCAACGTCCGGTGAAGTCGGCCTCCCTGCCCGGCTGCCAGCTCCAGTGTTTTCCCGGATGCCATCCCAAGCGTCGCTTCCTATGCTGCAGTCTCATTGCCGCCACGTCACCCGCCGGAGTCCGTCATGACCTTCAACAGAAGACAGCTGCTGGTGGGGGCGTCGTCGTCCATCCTCGGAGCCGGCGCGCTCGGCTTCGGTTCTGCTGCTGCGGCGACCAGCGCCGGCGCCCAGTCCAGCCCAGCCTCTGCGGGCAAGACCGGCGGCAGCGCCAGGCCCGATACCACACCCTTCTCTCAGGATTACCAGACCGCGCGCGGCAAGTTCCTGGCCGCGGCAGAGGCCGCCGGTGCGCATATCGAACACCACCGGCTGCCCGGCTTCGACGGGCCGGACGGCAGGCCCCTGTACATGGACAGCGCACGTATTGGCCCGCAGGACGCGGACGCGGTGGTGGTGTCGGTCTGCGGCACCCACGGTGCCGAGGGCTTCTGCGGCTCCGCCGCGCAGATCGACTGGCTGACCCACGAAGCGCCGCGTCAGGCCCTGCCCAAGGGTGTCGCCGCGTTGCTGGTGCATGCGGTCAACCCCTGGGGCTTTGCCCACATGCTCCGCACCAACGAGAACAAGGTCAACATCAACCGCAACTCGATCGACTTCACCAGCCCACCGCCGGTCAATCCGCTGTTCCGGGAGATCTTCGACACCTTCCCCACCCGCATGGGCCACGATGAAGAGCTGGTGGCGGAGTTCGACGCCGCCTACGCCGCGGCCGAACAGAAGTACGGTCGCTGGGAGGTCAGCGATGCCCTGGGCCGCGGCCAGTATCAGGAGCCGGACGGTTACGAATATGGCGGCACACGTTCGGAGTGGTCTTCGCGGACGCTGTTCGACATCATGCGCAGGCAATGCGCGGGGGCGCGCCATATTGCCTACGTCGACTGGCACACCCTGATCAATATCGGCGACGGCAAGCTGGTGTTCCTTTGCTTCAACCAGACCAATGATCATCTGTTCGATCGTGCCGGCACCTGGTGGGGCCGCGGGGCCATCGACCGCGAAACGGTCAACAAGCAGTGGAGCGAGGGCACCACCAACAAGCGCCCCTCGCGCGCCGGCATCCTGATGTGGGGCGTCCAGCAGGCGATGGCGCCGCAGGCCGACGTGTCCGGTGCAGTGATCGAATTCTGCGCAGATCCGGACAGCTTCATCCTGTCGCCGCAGGATGGCCAGCGCGGCTGGGTGTATTCACGCTGGCTGCGGCACACCCGCGACTACGCCAATCCAACGGGCAAGTTCGTGGCCGCCTACCTGCGGGAAGCCACCAGCCCGACGCGTCGTTCGTTCCAGGAATCCGCGCTGGACGCGGCGCGCGAAACCTACCGCAACACCTTCGCCGGTGCGGGTCGCTGGGCTGCGGAGAACCTGCCCGCACAGCCAGGGAAACTGGTGCACTACTCCGCGTTCGATTGATGTGCGTGCGCAGGCTCGCCCATCACGAGGGGCTGTCGCGCCTTGTGAGTTCTGATACGACGCAGCCCCGGCTCGATTGCCGACGCACCGGGTTGTCATTCCGATCCCGTCCGTGCTTCGTGACGAGGCCAGTGCAGTTGCACGCGACGCATCCGATGGAGTCGCAGTCGCCGCCGTAACGGTCCGCGTCTTTGGCGGACGGATGCCAGACGTACTGAGAGGCGGCTTCAGGAAATCGTCGTCAGGGTCGACGAGATCACATGCCAGCCTGACGCGTCATAGCACAGAGCGTCCTCATGGCTGACCGCCAATGCCACGACCGCCGCCCGGAGGCATGACGTCTTCATCCTGATGGTCTCGCTGCTGTGGGAAGAACAATCTTCCATGTGCCGCTGCCGACTACTTCACGAACTCGACCCGCGCGATCCGGCCATCGCGCACCGTGTAGATCGCGATGGCCTTCGTCACACCATCGCGATGCCCGGACAGGTGCTCGTGGTCGATGACCACGTTCCCCAGGACCATTCTGGCGACAAGATCGCAATGCAGGGCCGGCGACGCCGCAAACAACCCCGCATAGCGCTCGCGCATGCGGGCCTTGCCCGTGTACAGCAGCTTCCCGGGATAGTCGTAGATCTCCACATCCTCGCTGTAAGGCGCCAGGAAGGCCTCGATGTCGCGGGCGTTGTAGGCCGCGAGCTGGCGCTGCGCCAAGGCCTCGGGCGTTGCGCCCAATGGATGGCTGGCATCGCTCATCGTCCCTCCCGCGGTGGAATCCGTCGCCTGCACCACGCGGGCTTCTCCATTCATGGCTGACGTCGCCGCCTGTTGCACCGCTTCGCCTGCGTCTGTTCCAACCGGCGCAGCCCGGGCCCACCCTCCGGCAAGCGCCGTCACCGCAACAAGCCCAAGCGCAAAATACGGTGTCCGCATCATAGGTTGTCCTTCTCAGCCGGTGATCCCCTGCATCGATAATGTACGCATCTGTGCGGGAATGCTGGCATCAGGGGGTGGAGTGGCACCTTGAGGGGTAGCGAGGCAGGCGTCGGCTCGGGACCTGGCCTGCGTAAGGCGGGTCTCGACCCGCGGCGTCTCAAACACCGTCCAAACACCACCGCTCAAATCCCGTTGCCAACCCAGACTAACGCTGTTAGATTTCGCAACCTGACACCGTTAGGTTGCTGTATGCGCCGCCCTCTCAACCAGGAACACATCATCGAGGCCGCGTTCCGACTCCTGGACGAGACGGGCATCGAAGGCGTGAGCCTGCGCAAGCTGGCCTGCAACCTGGGGATCCGGGCGCCGTCGCTGTATTGGCACTTCAAGAGCAAGCAGGCGCTGATCGATGCGCTGGCGGATGCGTTGATCTCGGACGTGGCGCGCGAGATTCCTGCAGGCCAGCACTGGCGGGTCACGATGCACCAGATCGCAGACGAGTTCCGTGCGGCCTTCAAGGCACGTCGGGACGGTGCACGCGTGTATGCCGGTACGTTCCTGGCCACCGAGAACGTGTTGCGGGTCGCCGACGCCAGCATCGCGGCCCTCGTCGAGGCGGGCGCGTCGCTCGAGCTTGCGGCGACGACGGCGCTGGATTCGATCTGCTATGTCATGGGCTTCGTCATCGAAGAGCAGTCGCTGCCGACCCAGGCGGATTCCGTCGCGGGCATCCGTGAGGATTTCTTCGCGCTGGCCAAAGCGCGCTTCCCGCATTGCTGGCAAGCGCGCGAGTCCATCGCGGACCTCGATTTCGACGGACGTTTCAACAATGGCATCGACCTGCTGCTCGATGGTGTCGAGCGGCGGATCGGAGCGACACCGGCGTCACCGTAATGCGAGCCAGGCCACATCCCCGCTCGATGCTGTTCCCGACAGCCATGCATGCGCCCACCGGCGCGCTGCAGTAGCGAACCCCCTTACCCCTATCCCGGCTTCCCTTATGCGCACGCAACTCCTGCGTTGGTCCTTCCTGCTCGCTGCCGTCTCCGTGGTCTCCGCCTGTGGTGGCAAGGAGGAAGCGCCCGCCGAGACCTCCTCCAACATGGCGGTCGCACTGACGCCCGTTCAATCTTTCCCCCTGGCGCGCAGCGTCGTGGTGTCAGGACCTGTGTCGCCCTATGAGGAGATGCAGCTCGGCGTCGAGCTCAGCGGCCAGCGCGTGACCCGGCTGAACATCGATGTCGGGCAGCCTGTCAGGAAGGGGCAGGTCCTGCTCGAACTCGATCACCGTACGCTGGACAGCGCGCTGGCGCAGGCCGAAGCCTCCACACAGCAGGCGCGGGCGACGCTGGAACTCGCGCAGGCGCAACAGGTGCGCGGATCGAAGCTGGCAGGCGGCCAGCTGATCAGTGCGAGCGACCTCGACCAGCTGCGTGCGACCACCCTGCAGGCACAGGCCCAACTCGCCACCGCACGCGCGTCGCAGGACGCGGCCAGGCTGCAGCGCGATTTCGCGGAACTGCGCGCACCGGCCGACGGCGTGATCTCCAAGCGTCTGGTCCAGCCTGGCCAGGTGGTCTCGGCGGGCACCGAACTGTTGCGCCTGATCCGCGACGGCCGGCTTGAGTGGCGCGCCGAATTGCCCGAGCACCAGCTGGCCGATGTCGCCGTCGGCAACGACATCGCGTTGTCGTATGCCGGCCAGCAGATCGCCGGTCGCGTGCGTGCCGTCACCCCCGGCGTCGATGCGCAGACGCGCACCGGCACCGTCTATGCCGACCTCCCCGACCCGGGTCCGCTGAAGCCGGGCACGTTCGTGGAAGGCCGCATCCTGACCGGGGACGGCCAGTCGCTGATGGTGCCCGCGACTGCCGTGGTGCAGCGCGATGGCCACAGCTATGTCTTTACGATGAAGGACGCGCAGACCGTGGAACGGCGCCGCGTCCGCACGGGACAGACCACGCAGGGACGCGTGGAGATCATCGAAGGCCTGAAGGCGGGCGAGCAGGTCGTGTCCGAAGGGGCCGGGTTCCTCGGTGATGGCGATCGCGTGCGCGTGGTCGGCGCCGGCCAGGAGGCTGCAGCCAAATGAACTTCTCCGAATGGGCCATTCGCCGCCCGCTTCCGGCACTGATGGTGTTCTTCGTCCTGTGCGTCGCGGGACTGTGGGGCTTCTACCAGCTGCCGGTCGCGCGCTTCCCCGATATCGCGTTCCCGATGACCACCGTGACCGTGACCCAGCCGGGCGCATCGCCCAGCCAGCTGGAAACGGAAGTCACGCGCAAGATCGAAGACTCGGTTGCCACGGTCAACAACGTCAAGCGCGTGATGTCGACCGTCAGCGAAGGCGTCAGCACGACCAGCATCGAGTTCGAGCTGGAGGCGGACCTGGCCACGGCACTGGACGACACGCGCGATGCGGTGACGCGCGTACGCACCGACCTGCCCCAGGACATCCAGGAACCGGTGATCTCAAAGGTCGATATCGGCGGCTCGCTGATGACCTATGCCCTGGTCGCGCCGCAGTTGACCAAGGATGAAGCCAGCTGGCTGGTCGACCGTGAGATCTCGCGCGCGATGTATGGCGTGGCCGGCGTGGCGCGCGTGACCCGCATCGGCGGCGTGCAGCGGCAGGTGCGGGTGGACCTCGATCCCAATGCATTGCTGGCGTTCGGCGTGACCGCGGGCGATGTCTCGCAGCAGTTGGCGCGGATCCAGGTGGAACGCGCGGGCGGCAAGGCCGAACTCGATGGCGCGCTGCAGACCATAAGAACACTCGGGACTGTTGGCGACGCGCAGGCGCTGCGCGACTATTCGATCAGCCTGCCCGATGGACGCTCGGTCCGGCTGTCGGCGTTGGCCACCGTTGCCGACGCGGCCGCTGACCCGACGCAGGCCGCACTGCTGGACGGCGAGGACGTCGTTGCGTTCTCGATGTCGCGCACGCGCGGCTCCAGCGAGGTCAAGGTCGAAGCCGGCGTCCACGAGGCGCTGGATGCGCTCAAGGCCTCCCATCCGGGCGTGGATTTCCGGCTGGTCACGACCGCCATCGACGAGACCCATCGCTCCTACGACTCGTCGATGACGATGCTGTACGAAGGCGCGCTGCTGGCGCTGCTGGTGGTCTGGGCGTTCCTGCGCGACTGGCGCGCGACATGGGTATCCGCGATGGCCTTGCCGTTGTCGATCATTCCGACGTTCGCGGTGATGCACCTGTTCGGCTTCACGCTCAACATGATCACCTTGCTCGCGCTGTCGGTGGTGGTCGGCATCCTGGTCGACGATGCCATCGTCGAGATCGAGAACATCGTCCGCCACCTGCGCATGGGCAAGCCGCCGCTGGAAGCCGCGCGAGAAGCGGCCGGCGAGATCGGCAATGCCGTCATCGCGACGTCGTTGACCCTGGCGGCGGTGTTCGTGCCGGTCGCGTTCATGCCCGGCATCGCCGGCAAGTTCTTCCGTGAATTCGGCTGGACGGCCGCGACGGCGGTGCTGTTCTCGCTGTTGGTCGCGCGCTTGCTGACGCCGATGATGGCGGCTTATCTGCTCAAGCCGCATGGCGAGGAGAAGCCGGAATCCCGGCTGATGACGTGGTACCTGGGCTGGGTGGATGCCGCGCTCCGTCACCGTGGCCGCACGTTGTGGATCGCCACCGGACTGTTCTTCGCATCGCTGGCGCTGATCCCGCTGATCCCGGCGACGTTCATTCCGCAGTCCGACCTCGGCCGCAGCAACCTGAGCCTCGAACTTCCGCCGGGCACGCGTCTGGAGCAGACGGTGGCGGTGTCCGAACGCGCGCGCGCTCTGATCCAGGACATGCCCGAGCTGAAACAGGTCTACACCGCCGTCGGCAGCGTGCTCGATCTGGGCGACCCCTCCACCACGGGCGTGCCCGATCCGCGCAAGGCCACGCTGGTGCTGGACTGGGGCCTGTCCGATGACCGCAACCGCGACCAGCGCGCGCTCGAACGCGAGGCACGCACGCGACTGTCCGACATTCCCGGCGTGCGCATCAGCTACGTGAGTTCCGAGCCGGGCAACCTGCTGCAGCTCGTGCTGTCCGGAGACGATCCGCAGCGCCTGCAGGACGCATCGCTGGCGCTGGAGCGCGACCTGCGGGGCCTGCCGGGACTGGGCAGCGTGACCTCGACGGCGTCGTTGCTGCGGCCCGAGATCCAGATCGTGCCGGACTCCGCGCGCGCCGCCGACATGGGCGTCTCCACGGCCGACATTGCCGAGGCCGCACGCATCGCCACGGCCGGCGACTACGAGCAGCGGCTGGCCAAGCTCAACCTGCCCGACCGCCAGGTGCCGATCCGCGTGGGCTTCTCCGAGGACACGCTGTCCAACCCGGCGCTGATCGGCCAGTTGCGCGTGCCGGGGCGCTACGGTCCCGTGCCGCTGGCGGCAGTCGCCGACATCCAGATGGGCAGCGGCCCCTCACAGATCTCGCGCTACCAGCGCCAGCGCAACGTGACGCTGACCGCCGAGCTCAACGGCCGCCCGCTGGGCGAAGTCATGGAGACGGTGCAGAAGCTGCCCAGCGTGCAGCGCCTGCCGCCCGGCGTGAGCTTCCTCAACACCGGCGATGCCGAGGTCTTCGTGGAGTTGTTCCTCGGCTTCCTGCTGGCCATGGCCGCCGGCATCGTCTGCATCTACATGGTGCTGCTGCTGTTGTTCAACCATGCCCTGATGCCGCTGACGATCCTGATCGCGGTGCCGTTGTGCGCAGGCGGTGCGTTCGGCGCGCTGCTGCTGACCCAGAACATGCTGTCGCTCCCGGCATTGATCGGACTGCTGATGCTGATCGGCATCGCCACCAAGAACTCGATCCTGCTGGTCGACTACGCCGTCATCGCCGAGGACGAACATGGCCTGAGCCAGCACGACGCCCTGATCGACGCCTGCCGCAAGCGCGCCCAGCCGATCATCATGACGACCCTGGCCATGGGCGCGGGCATGATGCCGATCGCGCTCGGGTTCGCCGGTGATTCGAGCTTCCGCGCACCGATGGCAATCGCCGTGATCGGCGGCCTGGTAACGTCCACGCTGCTGAGCCTGATCGTGATCCCGGCGGCATTCACCCTGATCGACGATCTGGGCGAATGGATGTCACGCCGGTTCCGGAACCGTTCGTCGCATGTGCGGGAAGTGGCGAGCTGATGGTCACGCCTGGGCGGCAGTGGATGTCCGCGACCGATGTGCGCTTCGGGCCGGAAGCGGACGTTGGCCAACACCGGATATCCAGCCGAGCCCCGAGGCCACTTCAGGCCTGTTCACTGGCCGAAACGAGGCCGAGCCATTGCCAGGGAGCCGGGAGCCGGGAGCCGGGAGCCGGGAGCCGGGTGTCGGGTGTCGGGTGTCGGGTGTCGGGTGTCGGGTGTCGGGTGTCGGGTGTCGGGTGTCGGGTGTCGGGTGTCGGGTGTCGGGTGTCGGGTGTCGGGTGTCGGGTGTCGGGCCAAGGATGTATGCCCCTTGAGTCTGATGCGCGTGGACCCTGATATGAGCCGGAGACGGCCAGCATCAGACGCAATAGATGGAACGCCTGACCGGCGCGCACTTCAATCGCGGGCAGCGCGGGCCCGTTTTCCGTCATTGCGGCCCGTCCCCGCGCGACTTTGCGCGAACTCGGGGAAGGTCTCCTCCAGCGTCGCCTTGTCCGGGAGGATATAGAACACCCCGCCCCGCTCGAACGTAGGTTGCATGATCCCTTCGTAGAACTCGGGCGCGACGTTGATGCAGCCATGCGTGATGCGATTGTCATCGGGCGAAGGCGAGGCAAGCCGCTCTGCACGTCTCTCGCCCGGGACACCCGTCGCAGTCGGGTGGATAGAGACCGCGGAATCGTAATCCACCCATAGCACGCGGCCCGCGTCGATGGACGGGCCGAAACCGCCGACGAAACGACCCGCAGGCGTTGTACGATCCCGGCCCGGAATCTCGCGAAGCGCAAGACCGGCGATGCCGGGCGCCGTGTGATCGCCGATCGCCGAGCCGAAGAGCCCGGGAGCCGCGCCACGAGGCTTGCCGTCGCCGCCGAACACCAGGATCTGTGCAGAAGCCTTGTCGATGATTGCGAAGGGATAGCCTTGGCTGTCCTGGGTCGCGACAATCCAGCCCGCGAGCTCGATGACCGTGTCGGCAACGTCCTGGTCTTGTGGAAGATGGTCGGCGCTGGTGGCCGCTGGCTTGGCGGCGCGCTCGGCGCCGCTCGCCCCGAAGCTCGCGGACGCCACGACCAACAGCATCGCGCCACAGGCGGCACGGATTGCAGGGTGTATGCACGTACGGATGGCGCGATTCCTCGAAATGAGTTGGGGACAAGCATGGAGCCCGGTGGCGAGCGAACGCCACCGGGCCCCGGGTTCACGCTAGTGCGTCACACATCGTGCAAGCGCGATCAACCGCGCGGCACACGGCGCGGGGCCGTTTCGAGCTGCTGGACGCGACCTTCAATCTGATCCAGACGCTGGTTGGCGCGCTGCGCGGATTGATTGGCGGATTCGGCACTTTGGGCCGCGCCCTGCACCCGGGTGTCGAGTTGATCGAGGCGTGAGTTGATGCCTGCAAATTCTTCTTTGTAGGTGGCGCAACCGGAAAGACCAACGGCCGCAACCATCGCTACGCCGAGCACACGCGCCGTGTTCAGGTATCGCTGGGTCGTATTCATTCCAATCTTCCTTCGTCTGGGGTCTCGGAATATAGCGGTCTTTCTTGCCTGCGCTACAACCAAGCTTCAGCTAGCGTTGCACTACGTAGATGAAGCGTGAAACGCAGGAATTCGTGCGCGTATCGACTTGCATCCCCGCGTCTTCGCACGCAGGGCATGATCGAGGTCGCCATGTCTTTCCTGTTGCCGATCCCAACGCGCGTTACCCATCCTGCCGAGGTCGGTCGCAGGCCTTCACATGCAAGCTTCTTTGCGCCGACCGATGTCTTCGATGCCTTCCATCCATCGATGAGAACGTCGTACGTTCTCGCGCGCATCCTGTTCAGGTCGCCTCGCCCGGCATCACGAACGAATTGCGCACGACGTCCGTTTTCAGGTGGCAAGTTGCCGCCCGAACCGACAGGGAGACTTGCGTCCAGGCATGGACATTGGTCAATGCCGTAGCAAGTCGTGCTGCGAAGCGTTGTCGGCTTGAATGAATGATCAGTCAGACCCGGGACCAACTCGGGAAGTGAATTCGTCGTATGTGCTCCAGGCAGGATCTTGATCTGCGAAGGGATTCGACGGCCAGCCCGCCGCCGATGAAGCGCCGCGCAAACGCAGCTACGACATCGTGGACGTCACCGAGAACCTCGCGGCGGTCAGAGTGATGCTGGACTACCCCAGCTGGAAGGGAGTGGACTACGTGGTCCTGCTGAAGACCGGCGGCGAGTAAATGATCATGAGCAAGTCGTGGGCCGGCTCACCGACGCCCAGGGAGCCGTGACGTGCCATTGAACCCCGCCACCTCGTATGCGGGTCAACGCATCGGTGCCATATCCGCGTTGTCCGGTGTGCGACGGCTGGCGTATCCGGAAAAGATCCTCCATCTGGCTGATGTTGAATCGGCACTTGGTCTCTGCCCGATACTGGTTGCGGCGACGCCGCGATCGACGTCGCCGCAACATTGCGCAATCCCCATCTAGCGAATCGCTTCGGCCGCCTCGGCGATGACGTCGGCCACGGCCTGCGGATCGGACACCATCGGCACGTGGCTGGTGGGCAGTGTGACGACCTTGGCATCGATTTTTCTGGCAAGCCCACGCTGGGCGTCCGGATGGATCATCCGGTCCTGGTCGGCAACGATGTACCACGACGGTTTGGTGGTCCAGGCGGCGACGGTGACGCGCTGTTCGAAGTTGGCGCCGCGCACGGGACCCTGCGTGGCAGCAATGAGACTGGCTTCCTCCGCACTCACGTCCTGGGCGAACTCGCTGGCGATCGACTGCGGGGACAACGTCAGGAAGCCATGCTTGTCCTGGATGAAGTGGGACGCTCCCGACGGCGTCGGATAGGCCTGCAGGTCGACGACCGGTGCCTGTCCCAGCGACGGCGCGAAGGCGGCCACGTAGACCAGCGCCTTGACCTTGTCGCTGCCGCCAGCCTGGGTGATGACCGAGCCGCCCCACGAGTGGCCGACGAGCACGACCGGACCGTCCTGCGCGTCGATGATGCGGTTGGCGGCCTCGACATCGTCTTCCAGCGAGGTCAGCGGATTCTGTACGGCCACGACCTTCAGTCCCCGGGCCTGCAGCAGCGGGATGACCTTGTTCCACGACGAGCCGTCGGCGAAGGCGCCATGCACCAGCACGACCGAGGGCGTGGCCTCGGCTGGTTCGACGGAAGCGGCCTGGTCGGCGGCAGGCGCACCAGCGATGACGGCTGCGGGCATGGCCAGGGAGATCAGGAGGGCAGAGGCGAGGCGGGTACGGAAGGTGTGCATGGACGTGCTCCCAAAGAGTGGATCAACGGAAAGAGTTTTAATATCACGATATTTGTTATCGCGATATTCATCTAACAACAAGCCGAAGATAGATGTCAAGCAATTATTTATCGTGGTAATATTTTTCATTCCAAGCTATTGATCCCATTGAAAACCAGAGGCCGCAAGCGATGCCCGACGACGCCACCTTCCCCTTGGATGAGCAGCTTTGCTTCTCCCTCTACCGGGCGAGCATGGAGATCAACCGGACCTACAAACCTCTGCTGGACGCGCTGGGGATGACCTACCCCCAGTACCTGGTCCTGAGCGCACTTTGGGAGGTGGACGGCCTGTCGATCAGTGCCATCGGCGCGCGCCTGTCGCTGGAGTCCAGCACGATCACTCCGCTGGTGAAGCGCTTGGAGCAAGCCGGATTTGTCGAGCGCCGGCGCAGCAGCCAGGACGAGCGCCAGGTCCACGTCCACCTGACCCGGGCGGGTCTTGCGATTCGTGCCAGGACGCGGTGCCTGGCGGACACCCTCGCTCAAAAATCGGGCATGGCCGCCAAGGAACTGGGTGCCTTGAACCGGCAGGTACAGAGGCTTCGGGACGCGTTGTCGAGCTGAGTGTCCGCTGCGCCCCACACGGCTAGACCGTTGGCACCGTGCCGCCGTCGATCGTGTACTCGGTGCCCGAGATGGAACCCGCTCGAGGCGAGACGAGGAAGACGATGAGGTCGGCCACTTCCGAGGGTTTGGCGGGACGTCCGAGTGGTATGCCGCCCAACTGGTCCATGATCAGGCGTTTGCCGCCCTCGTAGTCGGTTCCGGCCTGGCTGGCCAGGCGTCGCGCAAGCGCCACCGACGCCTCGGTTTCGATCCACCCCGGCGCGACGCGCACCACCCGCACACCTTTGGGCGTGACTTCCTTGGACAGCGCCTTGCTGTAGGTGGACAGCGCGGCCTTGGCGGCCGCGTAGGCCGTCGTCGCGTCCGGTAACGGCATCACCCGCTGGATCGAACTCACGTGCAGGATCACGCCCGCTCCCTGCGCCAGCATCGACGGGAGCAAGGCGCGATCCAGGCGCACTGCCGGCATCAGGTTCAGATCCAGCTCCCTGGACCAGTCGGCGTCGGTGAGCGCCGCGAAGCCACCGGCCGGCGCAGAGGAGCCTCCGACCACGTTGACCAGCACGTCGATGCCGCCCAGGTGGCCAAGCGTCGTCGCGACCACCTGCTGCACACCCTCCGCGCGCGTGAGGTCGGCGGCGACATAGTGCACCGCGTCCACGGGATGCTCCGGACTCGATTGCGCCGCGGCGACCACCACAGCGCCGGCTTGCACGAGTGCCCTGACCACTTCGGCGCCGACCCCGCGGGTGCCGCCGGTCACCAGGGCCCGCTTGCCCGCCAGTTGCAGATCGAAGCTCATGGTGCGATCTCCAGCGAGGCGATCTTTCCGCGCTCGAGCGTGAAGCGGTAGCGCAGGTCCACCGGACTGCCGGGGAAGTCACCGACGACATGGCCCGTCACCCTGTACTCGCGATCCAGCTTCTCCAGATGAATCGGCGTGGTCGTGTAGGAGAAGCGCGAAGACGTGTCGGCCTTCCATGCTTCGATCGCGGCGATGCCCTGGTGCGTCTGGCCTTCGTCCCTGACGCAGGCATCCCGGGTGAAGCAGCGGGCGACTGCGCCCGCGTCCTGGCGGTCCGCCCGGAAATAGGCGGCGATGGGTTCGGGCAGGTTCAAGACATTCATGAGGGCGCTCTCCTGTTGGGTGGAGAGCAGGATGGGCGCGTTGCGACCACAAGAGAATCATCTATGATCCGATCAGTCTATTAAGAAACCAATACAGAATGCGTGGCTCCGAGTTCGCCGAGCTGAAAGCCTTCGTGGCCGTGGTCGAACGCGCCAGCTTCGCGCGCGCCGCCGACCACCTGGGCCTGTCGCCCTCGGCGCTGAGCCAGGTGATCCGTCAGCTCGAGCACCGACTGGGCGTGCGCTTGCTCAACCGTACGACCCGTAGCGTGTCGCCCACGGAACCCGGCAGGCGCCTGCACGCGCGGGTGTCGCCGATGCTGCGCGAGATGGACGATGCGGTCGCCCAGGCCATCGGCGAGACCGCGCGGATCGCCGGGACGCTGCGCATCAATACCTTGTCCATGGCGGCCAGGAAGGTGATCGCGCCGCGCCTGGGCCGCTTCCACGCCGCACATCCGGACGTGGTCCTGGACATCGTGATCGACGATGGCCTGACCGATATCGCCGGCGACGGCTTCGATGCGGGCATCCGCGTGGGCGCGCGCCTGCACAAGGACATGATCGCCGTGCGCTTGACCCCGGACGTGGAGCTTCTGGCCGTCGCTTCGCCGGCGTATCTGGCAAGGCACGGCACGCCCAGGACGCCCGACGACCTGCAACACCATGCCTGCATCAACTGGCGCTTCCCCGGCAGCGGCAAGGTCGCCGGCTGGGAGTTCAGGAAGAAGGACACGCTGGTCGAGGTCATGGTGGACGGTCCGGTCATCGCCAACCACCAGGACATCGTCGTGCCCGCTGCATTGCAGGGACTGGGGATCCTGTACGCGTACAACGACGACGGCATTGCCGAAGCGTTGCGGGACGGCAGGCTCACGCGCGTGCTAGCCGACTGGTCGCCGACCGTGCCCGGCCTGCATCTGTACTACGCCAGCCGTCGCCATGTCCTGCCCGCGTTGCGGGCATTCATCGACTGCATGCTGGATCGCGACCTGGACCGCGCGGCGGGTTCATGACGCCATGCGCCTGATGGGGCTCGATCGCGCTTCATGCAGTGGCGCTGTCGGGGAGTGAACGCTTCGGCCCGACGGTCAGGCGCGATCAGTTGCACACTGCAGACGCTTGGCCCTGGAGATCACGCACCAAAGCCCGGCGGCGGCTGAAAGCCGCCCAGCGCCTGCGCGATGAGCCGGGCGACTTCAATCGTGGTGCGATCGCCATACTCGGGACCGATGATCTGCAGGCCGATGGGCAGCCCACCGCGCGACAATCCGCTGGGGAACGCCGTGCTCGGCAAACAGGCGACGGTCGCAAGGCCTACCCAGAAATACTGTTCGTAATGCGACGTGCGTGCCGTGTCGACGGTGAGAACCCGCTCGAGCTTGGGACGGTGATCATGTGCGTAGGCCGTTGTCGCGGACACCGGGCTGATCACCACGTCCCAATCGTCGAAGAAGGCGCGCCAGCGTAGTCGGTCGCGTACGCGTGCTTCGTCGAGATCGCACCAGCGCCGATGGTCCATGACGCGGGCGCGCGTCAGCACCGCC
This sequence comes from Luteimonas sp. RIT-PG2_3, assembly GCF_054902115.1. Taxonomy (NCBI): domain Bacteria; kingdom Pseudomonadati; phylum Pseudomonadota; class Gammaproteobacteria; order Lysobacterales; family Lysobacteraceae; genus Luteimonas; species Luteimonas sp. RIT-PG2_3. Next base: position 237,404 of record NZ_JBUBPF010000001.1, read on the forward strand.
AGCGGCGAGGCGTCGTCCGTGTCAAGCTGGGCTGCCGCCCGCTGGCTCTCGGCGTAGTAGTCATCGGGAAGACCGGCCAGCCCTGCCGCTCCCAACAGGCTCAGGTAGGTGTCGTGCGATTGCCCTGGAGAGATGCCAGGGCGCGCCCGATCGGAGACGATCGCGCCAGCCCGAGCCAGCGCGTCTCCGATGTCCTGCACACGATCGGAGATCTCGACGGAGGTGGGAGCGACATCCTCCTTCGGCCAGATCGCGACACGCAAGCCCCGCAACGTGCGCGCCTTCGGTGGTGGCAGCACCAGCCTCCAGCCCGACGACCGGAACCGGTCCGGGCCTGCAACGACATCGAGCGCCAGTGCCAGATCTTCCGCGCTTCGCGCCATCGGCCCGACCACATTCAGATCCGGCGCAGAGACAACGCCAAGCGGCGCATGGCCCAGCGTCGGAACGATGCCATACGTCGGCTTGTGCCCGTAGACCCCACAAAAATGGGCCGGATTCCGGATCGACCCGCCGATATCGGATGCAAATTCCAGGCTGGTCAAACCGGCCGCCAGCGCGGCAGCCGACCCACCGGAAGATCCGCCCGGCGACCTGCCGGTCTCCCAGGGATTGCGGGTGGTGCCGTAGATGTCGTTGTAGCTCTGCCAGTCCCCGAGCCGCAACGGGACATTGGTTTTCCCGATGATGTGCGCACCGGCCGCCTTCAGGCGCTCGACCACGGTGGCGTCTTCGCCGGCCAGGTGGTCGCGTTGCTCCGGTACGCCCCACGTCGTCGGCAATCCGGATACATCGAAGGTTTCCTTGACCGTCATCGGCACGCCGTGCAGCGGTCCCAGCCGGTGTCCCTTGGCAAGCGACTGGTCGGATGCCTTCGCGGCGTCCAAGGCACGCTCGAAATCGCGCACCACGACGGCGTTCAACGCGGTGTCGAACTGTTCGATGCGCTGGATGAAATACCGCGTCAGTTCGACCGCGCTGATCTGCTTGCGCTGGATCCGTTGCGCCAGCTCGGTCGCCGACAGGAATGCCAGCCCTCCCGATGCGAGGCCATGGGACGACACCTCAGTACCGCCTGGTGCCTTCGGAACGTCATGCCCGGCACCAGGATGCATGATCGTCCTGTCGGTAGGTCGGTGGTCTTCGGTCAAGGGGAGGTCCGCCGTTGATGCGATGCCTGCGTGTCATGCATCGCCGGAATTCTAGCGGAACACGGGATCACGGCCCGGCCTGGGCCATCACGCCCCTTGCCCCGACGCCAACCATTCCCGCGGCGACGCTCCCGTCCTCCTGCGGAAGGCCCGCGAGAATGTCGGTGCATCCGCAAATCCGAGATCCAGCGCGACCTGCTTCACCGGTCGACCCGCGCGCAGCAGTGACGCGGCGACATTGAGTTTCCAGTCGAGCGAGTACGCGGCTGGCGTGGTGCCGGTAGCGTGCTTGAATGCCGACGCAAAGGCGCTGCGCGACATGCCGGCGTTGGCCGCCATGCGTTCGAGCGTCCAGTCGGCGTCGGGCGCTGCGTGCACGGCCATCAAGGCCTTTGCGAGCCTGGAGTCGGAGAGGCCCATCATCATGCCCTGCGAGACGTTCGCCTCGGCGGGGTGGTCGATGATCCAGCGCAGCACCTGGATCAGCACCACTTCGAACAGACGGTTGGTCAGCAGCCTGGAGCCGCATCGCGCGTGGTCGGACTCGGCGAACAGCAGGTCCAGCGTCGCGGCCAATCCGTCGATACGCTCCAGCGGCACGGCGATGACATCGGGCAGCGACTGGACGATGGGATTGCGGGCACCGCCATCGAAATCCAGCGTGGCGCAGGTGAAATCCGATCCGTCGACAGGCGGGTTAATGAACTCGTGGTGGACCGCCCTTGGAAACAGCAACAGGGTGGGCTCGGAGAGATGCGTCCGCGCCAGTCGCGCACCTTCGCGATGGAGCATGTCCATTTCGCCACGCCGCAGCACATGCAGGAAGCCCCGGCCGGGCCGGGCATCGAAGACCTGGTGGCCGCACAGGGGGCCGGAATGGAACAGCGATGCCTGCACGCGAAAGCGCTCCAGCACCGGCGTCAGGCGATCGATCTGTGGCAGCCCCGCGTCGGCAGGCACGGCAGAATTCCGGGACGAATTGACAACAATTATCGTCATATAGACACCTATCGTCCAGGCCTGATGCCCATGATGACTCTCAACCGGCCACCCCGGACGGTACTTCAACAGGAACCCGACTCATGTCCACCCTCGCCCGCGTCCCCCTCATCGACCGCAACGACACGACCGGAGAACGGCAGGCCCTGCTCGGCCAGATCCACGGCGCCTTCGGCGTCACCCCGAACATGTTCCGCGCTGTTGCCAACTCGACCGCCGCGCTGAAGAGCATGTGGGGCGCGTTCGGCGCGCTGGGAGGTGGCGTCATTCCCACCCGGCTCGGCGAGCAGATCGCCGTGGCCATCGCCAACCGCAATGCCTGCGAGTACTGCCTTGCGGCCCACACCGCGCTGGGCCGCAAGGCCGGCGCCAGCAGCCAGGAAATGACCGCCGCGCAGGACGGCGAATCCGAAGACCCGAAGAGCGCTGCCGCATTGCGCTTCGCGCTGCGCGTGGTCGAAGGCCGCGGACAGATCGAGGACGCCGACGTCGCACAGCTGCGCACGGCCGGCTTCGATGACGAAGCCATCGTCGAGATCCTGGCGCACGTGGCCCTGAACCTGTTCACGAACTACATCAATGTCGCGTTCGCAGTGCCGGTCGATTTCCCCGGCATCAAACTGCGCTGACATCGGACGCAACACGCTGGCCGGTTGCCACCGGCCAGCGCTTCTCCGGCACGGCCTGGAATCGAAGGGCCCGGATTCGAAGGTGCTTGCCTTGCCCCCACCACCACAAGCGGTGATCCGCCATGAACGCGACCTACGTCCCCATCAACTGCGAGTTCCACGACCTGCTTGAAGCGACCGCGACACGTCGTCGCGTGGCCACGTTCCGCCACCTCGACGAAGGCGGCAGCGAACAGGTCGTCGCTGCGCGCATCCTCGATCTGTTTGCGAAGGACGGCATGGAATACATGCAGCTCGACGACGGCCAGACCCTTCGGCTGGACCGCATCGTCAGCATCGATGACGCCGTGCGCGATGCCTGGGACGTGTCGTGCGCCCTGCCTGGATGATCCGTCCGCCGCGCTTCCGGTCGCCCCGAAAGACGACTGCCGTCACATCACAGCGCGTGTGAGATGACAGCCGTTTAACGAGATGACAGGTATGTTGGCATTCCGTAGAGCGGAGCGATCACGATGGGCCGGCTTCTGAAGGACTCCGAAGGACGCGAACTGCTGCTGGGCGAAGGCGTGGATCTTCACGGCAAGGTGCTCTACATCGAAGGCGTCCCGCTTTTCACACTGCATCCTCCCGTGGCACCCGACCTGCTGGACGTCATCGCGTCGCTGGCGGGCCATCGGCACGTCGCGGTCGATTCGTCAGGCGTCGATCAGGACTGACCGACTGCCCATTACAGGTGCCGCTTTTCATCGGATCAGCCTAGGTCCGGCTGCCTGCTCATGACGCTGCTCCTTCCGCTCGCTGGGGTCGCTTGATGACGGTGATGTTTCCCGAGCTTTCGAGGATGGCCAACGCGATCTCCGAATGCTCGCAACAATCACCGGAGCGGCAGGCGGCACGGAAGTCTTCTTCACTGATCGACTGGCGCCGCAACTGATCCTGATCGACGATGCCATCGCGGGCAAGGACGATCGAATGTCTCTCCACAAGCCGGTCGAACCGCCGACTCCTTGCCGACAGGAATCCCACCCCCCAGTTCAGCGACAGCAAGGTCGCGGCCAGGATCAAACCGCCCAGCAGTGACTGGTCTTCGCCAATCAGGGAGTTCTGCACTGCCGTTCCGAGCAGGACGACGACGATCAGGTCGAACGGAGTGTACTGGCCTACCGTGCGCTTGCCGACGATCCTGACCATGATCAGCACCGCCACATAGACCGCCACGGCACGGATCACGAACTCCCACCATGGCATGGCGAGATCGAACAGGCGGTCCATCAACTGATCCATGACTGCTCCCGCTCAAACAAAGGCAGATCGCACAGGACAGATCGTGCGAGGTATCGGACGAGCGGGATTCGTCTTCCGGGAAGAGAACCCCGCCCGCATCACCGCACCGCGGCTGCGGTGACGATGACAACCACCGTCAGGCTGCAGCGGCCCTCTGGTTACCGCCACCTTCCGCCAACCGGGTGAGCTTGGCGTCGGTCGCCTTTTCCTCGTTCAAGGTCTCGATCAGCAACGGGAGCGCATCCTTGTATCCCAGTTGCTTGGCCAGCGCAGCCAAGGTGCCATAGGCGGCAATCTCATAATGTTCGACCTTCTGCGCGCCGCCAATCAGCGCGGCGTCGCGAATCGCGCCCTGCTCGATCGACTCGATGATCTCCTTGCCCTCTTCGACCAGGCCTTCCATCGCGGCGCATTTGATGCGCTTGAGCTTGATGCCCAGCATGCTGACGACCTTGTCCAGCCGTTCGATCTGCCCGTGGGTTTCCTCCAGGTGCGTCTCGAATCCATCCTTGAGTGCAGGATTGTCCGCTGCGCGGGCAAGCCGCGGCAGCGCCTTGGTCATTTGCCGCTCTGCGCTATGGATGTCGGAAAGTTCGTGCACGAACAGTTCTTCCAAGTTGGTGATCGCCATGTCTGCGCTCCTGTCAGGGTGGATGGAATTCCCGGCAGGTGTCGTTGCCGGGGCCGCGAACATGGATCACGTCGAGTGTCGAGGGTGTGATGCCCTGGAGCGAAGACAGGGCAGGTCGATCCGTTTCAATGCCGGTGCGCATGCGCTGGCATGGAACGTTCCACGCGCAGGCCGGATTGCGATTGGCGCTGAATACGGCGAGTGCCGGCACGCGGTCGCATTCATGCACTTGTGTCATCGCAGGCATGGACACGGCCAGCGCGTCGCGCCGATCGACACCTGCGATGCGGATGCGATGTGCCCCGGCCCATCGCGAACTACGGCGCCAACCGTACGCGGTCCGGCAGCTTGAAGTCGCGCAGCGGGACGTACTTGCTGCCCAGGCGCATCGAGGTCACGGCGCCGGCGCGGTCGAAGCTGAAGGCCACCGGCTCGCCATAGCTGCCACCGTTGCCGCCATCGACGCGCAGTGTCTGTTCGTCGACATAGGCCAGTGGGGTTGCACCGGATGCGGGGTCCGCCGACGTCGGCGAAATCATGTACAGGCGTCCGCCCAGGACGACGATGTCGACAACCGAAAAATAGGTGGCGTAGCGTCCTGTGAAGCGGCGCAGGCGCTCGGGCGACGGTGCATTCGCCACCGGCGGCTTGGCGGCCAGGTTGATCAGGTGGAAGGCACCCTGGGCCAACTGCCCGGCCGGCCCGTCGATGGCATTGGTCAGCGCCGACACGGTGATGCGCGCCTGAGGATCGACCAGGGTCATGGTGATGAAGCCCGGGAAGCCACCGCTGTGTCCGACCAGGGTGCGATCACCGATCTTGCTGATCGCCATGCCCAGGCCGTAGTGGCTGCGGCCGTCGCCGTTGGCCCACAGCGGTTGCTGCATGCGGCGCTTGGAGGCATCGCTGAGCAGGCGGTTGTCGCCGAGCGCGAGCGCGGAGAAGAAGTCCGACAGGTCGCTGGCGGTGGCATAGAAGCCGGTGGCCGCGGCCATCGCGCCGGTATCGATGTGATCGAACGGCACGCGCGTGGGTGAATAGCCAAGGCCGGTGTAGCCGGTGGCGAATTCGCCGAGGCGGCTGCGGTCGAGATCGGGTCCGGTATTGCGCAGGCCGAGCTTGTCGACGACGGCCTGCTGCAGCAGGTCGCCATAGGACTGGCCGCTGGCGGCTTCCATCACCAGGCCGAGCAGACTGTAGCCGACGTTGGAATACTTGAAGCGCTGGTTGGCGGGGATCACGGCGGCGGTCTGCGCCAGCAGTTCATCGCGCAGGCTGTCGCGATCGGGAAACACCTTGCCCAGTTGCCAGAAGTCGCTCTCGTGGCCATCGCGGATCACGCCGCTGGCATGCGACAGCAGCTCGCGCACGCTGGCGTCAGCCAGGGTCGATCCCGACGCCTTCAACCACGGCAGCCATTGTCCGGTGGTATCGTCGAGGCGCAGCTTGCCGCTTTCGACTAGTTGCATCACCGCGACCGCGGTGTAGCTCTTGGAATGCGAGGCGACGCGAAACAGGTGGGCGTTGGTCAGCGGGGTGCCGTGCTCGACGTCGGCTAATCCATAGGACCTGGCCAGCACTTCCTTGCCGTCGATGCGGACCGCGAGCTGGACACCAGGCACGCGCAGGTACTGCTGGCGAAAGCCGACCCAGTCGGCGTAGTAGTCCAGCGCGTCGCGAACGGACTGGGCGGGCTGGACAGGTGTCTGCTCGCTGGCATGGGCAACGCTGCTCAGCAGCAACAGGCAGGCAAGGCCGCCCGCAAGGATCGCGCGAAGTCTGGGCATGGTGGTCTCGTGGTGGCGCGTGGAAGGAGGGCCGGCATTCCCGGGTGGGCCAGCGGCCCTGCGGCCGCGAGGCCGCCCCGGGAATCCATGGATCGCAGGCATCAATGCCTCAGAACGTGAGGCGCGCACCGATGGAGTAGTAGCGGCCCACGACGTCGTAATACGCCGAGAACGCCGACGATGCCGGCGGCTGCTTGTCGAGCAGGTTGCTGATGTTGGAGAAGATCTCGAGATCGGAGCCGGCGAAGCTGGCGATGCGGGCATTGAAGCCAAGGTCGAAGTAGGTATAGCTGCCGATGTCGTTGTTGACGATGTCGACGGCCGCGTTGAACTTGCCGGCCGAGATGTAACGCGCACGCAGGTTCATGCCGAAAGTGTCGCCGCGGTAGGCGATGTTGTTGACCACGCGCAGCCGCGGGATACCCGGACCGGCGAAGGCCGAGCCCTGCGAACCGATGTAGCCCAGCTTGACCTCGCCGTCATCGGTGGTCAGATTGTTGATCCAGGTCGCCAGCGTGCGCCACTGCAGCCTGCCACTCGCGGACGGGAACAGCCTGTCGGCGCGCATGGTGTAGAGGATCTCGGCATCGATTCCATCGGTCTTGTATTCGGCCAGGTTGACCGGCGTCGACATCACGCGTTCGATGTTGTTGTTGGCATCGCGGGTGATCTGGCCGCACAGCGCCTGGTTACCGCGAAAGCAGCGGTTGACGACTTCCTGCACGCCCAGCGACATGATCACGTCGTTGATGGTGATGTTGAAGTAGTCGATGGACAGGTCAAGGCCTTCGACGAAGCCCGGTGTATAGGTGATGCCGAAGGTCGTGGTGTCGGCTTCTTCCGGGCGCAGGTTGGGATTGCCGCCGCCGATGACCAGGGCGGTGACGTTCTGCCCGGTCACCGGATCGGCCAGGCCATTCCAGCCGGTGGTGGCGGTAGTGAACAGCTCGGTGAGGTTGGCCGAACGGATGTCACGCGAGCGCGTGGCTCGCGCGCGCAGGCCCGGCACGATCTCATTGGTGGCACCGAGCTTCCACGACCAGATCGAGCCGGTGGTGTCGTAGTCGCTCAGGCGCGCGGCGGCGTTGAGTTCGAGCTTGTTGAAGCCGGGCACGTCGCGGACCAGCGGCACCAGGATTTCACCGAAGGCCTCCTTGACGTTGAAGGTGCCGAACATCGAGGCGTGCTTGAACGTACTGAAGGCACCGGAGGTATCGAGCACGCCGGCATGGGTCTGCTGCCATTCGCGACGGGCTTCCAGGCCCATCGCCACGGAGACGTCGCCGGCCGGCAACGACCAGGGATCACCCTGCAGACTGACGCCGCCGGCATCGAGCTTGGTCAGGGCTTCCTGGCTGGGCGCGCCGGTGACGTAGGCGATCGCCGCCGCCGACGGCGAACCGCTGCCGAACAGGTTGATCGGCACGCAGTTGGTGGTCGGGTCGGTCAATGCGACGCGGCAGACCGGCAGGCCGGAGCTCGGGCTGATCACCGAGTCCACCGCGCGCGCATAGTTGTCGCGCAGCAGGAAGCCGGGGTTGCGGATGTCCTCGCGATACTCGCCGTGGGTGTAGTACGACTTCCACTTCCAGCCCTGGCCGAGATAGCCGTCGAGCGCAAGCGTGGCTTCGGTGGTCTTGCGCTGGTAGTCGATGCGCGCGTACGCGAAATCGGAATTGAAACGCCCCATCTGGAACGTGGTCTCGCCTGCGGCGGCGAGCGCATCACGCACGCCCTGCGACAGGAAGGCGTTGTCGGCGCGGATCGTCAGCCGCGAGCTGCCACGGTTGTGGTCGCCGAACCAGGGATAGTCGTTGTACATCCGCGAGTGGCGCAGATCGAGCGTCAGCCGGGTGTCCTCGGTGATGTCGAAGTAGGCGGTCCCCATCGCGCTGTAGCGTCGTTGGGGCGTCACCAATGGACTGAAGTTGTCGGCGGTCGGGCCGTTACCGCCGACCATCGAGGTGCCGACCACGCGCCCGTACTGGAAGTCGCTCAGCGAACCATCCGGATTGAACTCCTTGCCGCGCAGCGAGCCGTTGAGGATCAGGCCGCCATAGGCGGCATCGGCGATGCTGACGCCGTGCGTCAGTACGAACCGGCCCTGTCCGTCCGACAGCGTGGCCCAGCCGGCGACATCGCTGCGACGCGAGCGCGGCACGATGCCATCGTTGTCGAGGAACTCGGCACCCACCACCATGTGGCCACGGCCGCCGAACAGTTCCTGCCCGAACGCCGCCTCGATGCGCCGCTCGTTGCTGTCACCCTGGTCGGACAGGCCGTACTGCGCGCCCAGGCGCGTCCCAGTGAAGCTGCGGTCGATGGCGATGTTGACCACGCCGCTGACCGCACCCGAACCCCAGGCTGCGGATGCGCCCCCGGTGACGATGTCGGCGCCTTTGACCATCACCGTGGGAATGGTGTTGAGATCGTTGGTGCTGGAAAAGCGGCGGCCGTCGAGCAGCACCAGGGTGCGGTTGGGGCCCAGCGCGCGCAGGTCGACCGGCGCGGAACCTGCGCTGGTGTTGGTGCCTGTGGTCTGTGGCGACACGCCGGCGCGAAACTGCGGCAGGTCATTCAGCGCTGCAGCGATATTGCTGCGCGCACCGATGCTCAACTCCTGCGCGGTCAACGTGGTGGTCGGCGTGGGCGCATCGAAGCCGGGACGATCCAGGCGCGACGACGAACCGGTGACCTGCACGGTGTCGAGCGTGGTCGCCGAGGGATCGCGACGGGCGGCACCCGGCACGGCCGGGGTCGCAGCGGGCACCTGGCGCGGCAGGCTGATCAGCACCGAGCCATCTTCTTCGGTGACATTGAGCGTGGTGCCTTCGAGCAGTTTCTCGAAGGCTTCGCGCGTCTCGAGCACGCCGCTGACACCCTGGGTGCGCAGGCCGCGCAGCTGTTCGGACGGATAGATGGCATTGACGCCGAACTGTCGCGCCAGCGCTTCGAGGGCTTCGACCAGGTCGCCTGCTGCCACCTCGACCGGTTTGGGCTCGGCGGCGACGGCTGCCGGGATCACCGGCAACGAGAGGACTGCGACGATGGCGGCGGCCATCAGGCTGGATCGAAAGCGATTCGAACGTGGCATTAAGCTTCCCCGTGACCGGCCCGGTGGTAGGCCGCTGATTACGGGATCGAACGAGCGCGCCGTTTCCGGTAACCCGATTCGATATTCCGCAGATCGTGCTGTCGTGCTTGCGCCGCACGACACTGTCGCCGCTAGGCACTGCGACCCGGCTTTGCGGACGACACGCATGGCCAGGCACGCCATGGATCGCGACAATCGCAGCCATGTTAAGGGATTTTTCGACCACGGCCTCGGGCATGACCGATGCACCGGCGCGAGCAACCACCCGCGCAGTCGTGTTCATCCCCGCGCGATCGCACGCACGCGGCACGGGCAAGCTGTCGCCGCGCACGACATACGCGCGCGGTGATTCCAATCAGGCACTCGAACCAAGGCCAGCGCATTGCACACTGCCCTGCCTTGTACGTCGCTCGCGTTCCGTCTGCGGGCGACGTCGCGCTCAGCCGCGCAATGCGACCAGCGCCTCCGGCAGGCTGGTGCCGATCCACGGCGATGCCCGTTCATAGGCATGCGCGAGCTGCAGCACCGCAAGATCGGCATGCATCGGGCCGATGATCTGCAGCCCCATCGGCAGGCGCTGCGCGCCGCCGAAGCCGGCGGGCACCGCCAGCGCCGGCAGGCCGGCCATCGTTGCCGGCAGCGTCACTTCCATCCAGCGGTGATAGCTGTCCATCTGGCGGCCGGCGATCTCGGTGGGCCAGTGCACGTCGACGTCGAACGGGAACACCTGCGCGGTCGGCAGCAGCAGGAAATCAAACTGCGTGAACGCCTTGCGGAACGCCTCGAAGATGCGCGTGCGCCCGGCCTGGGCCTCGGTGATCGCCGCGGCGGTCAGGGCATTGAAGCCATCGACTTCCCACAGCGCCTCGGGCTTCATCTGCGCGCGCCGCGCGGGGTCGGCGGCAAAGTTGCGCAGGTCGGCCCCCACCGACAGATGACGGAGCGTGACCGCCGTGCGCCACATCGCATCGGCCGGCTCGTCCAGCGTTGCGACATCAACCTGCATGCCGATCGCGCGGAACGCGGACAGAGCCTGTTCGCAGGTCGCGATCACGCCGTCTTCCATCGGCAATGCGCCACCGAGATCGCCCAGCCAGCCGATGCGTGCGTGCTTCCAGTCACGCGCCAGCGGTCGGGCGAAGATCGCTGGGTCATCCTTCAGCGCGAACGGTGCGCGCGGATCGGCACCGGCCTGGATCGACAGCATCAGGGCAAGGTCATCGACGTTGCGCGCCATCGGGCCGGAGGTCGCGTAGGTCTGGCCGAAGACATCCGTCGACGGCGCCGAGGGCACGCGCCCGAACGAGGGGCGGAAGCCGAAGACGTTGTTCCAGCCCGCGGGGTTGCGCAGCGATCCGCCGAAGTCGCTGCCATCGCCGAGCGGGGTCATCCGCAGGGCCAGGGCCACCGCGCTGCCGCCCGAGCTGCCGCCCGCCGACTTGCCCGGCGCGTAGGCATTGTGGGTCACGCCGAACAGCGGGTTGTAGCTGTGCGAACCCAGTGCGAACTCTGGCACGTTGGTCTTGCCGGTGAAGATCAGGCCGGCGCCGCGCATGCGTGACACCACCAGCGAATCGGCGGCCGGCACGTTGTCGCGCAGCAATGGCGAGCCTTGCGTGCTGAGGATGCCCTGCACCGGCGCGGTGTCCTTGACCGCATGCGGGATGCCGTGCAGCGCGCCATGGAAGCGGCCTTTCGCGGCGTCGGCATCCTGCGCGGCCGCCTGTTGCAGCAGTTGCTCCGACGCGACCGCCGAGACGATGGCATTGAAGCGTGGATTGAGCGCGGAGACCCGCGCCAGGTAGGCCTGCATCAGCTCGCGCGCGGAGACGCTGCGCGCGTGGATCGCGGCCGCCAGTTCGACCGCCGACAGGTCCAGCAGGTCGCCCGGGCGCGACAGCGCGGCTGCCGTTCCCCGCGACGCATACGCCAGCATCGCGGCGGGCGCGGCCTTCAACAACGTCCTGCGCGTCACCTGCATGCGCGTCGTTCCTTGTCCGCGTGGAGACCGGGTGCGGCAGCGTCGTGATGCCCAACCGCCAGCAGCGACGATGTTGCCGTCATCGCTACGGCGATCGGTGCGATCAGCGCAATCGCAGCGGATGAAGGGTGATGGCGTGCGTGCATGGCGTTCCCCGCGACCGGCCCGCGCAGGGGCCCTTGATCTTCAGGTCGAACGAAGGCGGCGTTTCCGGCAACTCATTTGCGCGACGCCAGCACGATACGGTCGTCCTCGGTGCGCGCCTGCACCGGGAAACCCTGCTGGACCAGGCTGACGAAGGCATCGAGCTGGTTGGCGCGGAAGATGCCGCCGATGCGCAGGTCGTCGACCGCGGCATCCTCGATGACCAGCTTGCGGGTGTTGTAGCGGTTGAACTCGGCGACGGCCTCGGCCATCGGTGTATCGCGGAACACCAGCTGGCCGGTGCGCCAACTCAGGTTCTGCGCGATCTCGCGTTCGGAGCGGCTCTGCACCAGCACGGCCTCGCCCTGGGTGCTGGCGACCATGCCGGCATCCAGCAGCGGTGCCGGGGTCGCGCCGGCCCGGCGCCCGACGGTCTCGACGCGGACGCGACCCTCGGAGACCACCACGCGCACGTCGTCGCCGTTGCGGCGCACCGAGAACGCGGTGCCGACCGCGATGATGCGCTTGTCGCCGGCCTCGACCACGAACGGCCTGGACGGATCCTTGGCCACTTCGAAGAAGGCTTCGCCCTGGCGCAGGCGCACGCGACGGTCGCTGGCGTCCATGTCGATGCGCAGCTGGCTGTCGGTATTGAGCGTGAGCCGCGAGCCGTCCGACAGTGCCACGGTTTCCATCGCGCCCACGCGCGTGGCGTAGACATTGGACGGTGGCGGCAGCAGGCGATAGGTCAGTGCCGCCAGACCAACGGCGCAGGCGAGGCTGGCGGCGATCGCCAGCACCGGCACCCGGCGGCGCGGAGACTTGGCGGCCACCTGTCCGTGCGGACGGGCGCCCGCATCGACGTCAGCATCGGCATCAACATCGAGGTCGGCGTCCGCATCGATCGCGAGTGCGGCGTCCACGCCACCGCGCTGGGCCACGCTGGGCCCGAGCAAAGCGCCAAGCCGCCCGGCTTCCTGCCAGGCACCCTTGAACCGGTAATACGCCGCGCGATGACCGGCGGACTGCGCCAGCCATGCCTCGAATGCGCATGCATCGTCCGCCGTCCACGGGCCGCCATCCTGCCGCAGCAGCCAGGCGGTCGCTTCCTGCTCGTCTTGTTGCCTACTTGCCACGACTGAACCCGATCCTGTTCCACATATCCCCGGCATCCTGTCTGCCGACCGCGCCACCGTACAACGCGTCGGCCAGCAGGCCGATGCCGCGCATCAGGTGCTTCTCCACCGTCGCTTCGGCAATACCGAGGCGCCGGGCAATCTCTTTCTGCGGAAGCTCTTCGATCCGCCGCATCCACACCACCTGCCGACATCGCAATGGCAACCGCCGGAACAGCGTGGCGAGCCGATGCATCTGCTCGCGCCCCGCGGCCTGGCGCTCGGGCGAGAGCTCGTCGATCAGCACGTTCAGGCTGTCGACGTCGGCCAGCAGGTCGAACGACACGATGCGCTCGCGGCGCACGCGGTCGACCAGCAGCTTGCGGGCGACGTCGAACAGGAACGCACGCGGTGAATGCGGGAGTTTGCGCTCGGCGGCCTCGATCACCCGGATGTAGATGTCGTGGCGGATGTCGTGGACTTCGCTGGGATGGACCCATTTGCGCGACAGGAAACGCACGAGTGCTGCCTCATGGGGCAGGATCTCGCGCTGGAACCATGTCTCGAATGCACTGTCCATCACGCCGCCGTGGAGCGCCCCTCCCGCTGGATGCAGGAGGACACGCTACCCGATGGCCGGCGTGAAATCGATTGGAGGAATCCGCGCCCCCGTTCGACGCAGCTTCCCTGGATGGGGGAACACGGTCGCGCAGCCTACCCTCGCGCTGCCCGTTGCCCGCATTCACGCGGCCCGCAGACCCCGGCACGAGGGCCGGGGCGCGGGATGGCCGGCTTGCGCCGGCCTGGCCTGCACCGGCTTAGTGGGCCGCCATCATCAGTTCGACGTCGCCGCCGGCCGCAGCCGTGTTGATGCTGACCGAGGACTCGGCGCAGAAGCGCGTCAGGTACAGCGGGCCGCCGGCCTTCGGCCCGGTGCCCGACAGGCCTTCGCCGCCGAAGGGCTGCACGCCGACCACCGCACCGATCATGTTGCGGTTGACGTAGACGTTGCCGGCGTGGGCGGCCTCGGCGATGGCATCGGCGCGCGAGTCGATGCGCGTCTGCACGCCCAGGGTCAGGCCATAGCCCAGCGCGTTGATCTGCTCGACCAGGGCGCCGACATCGCCCTTCCAGCGCACGACCTGCAGCACCGGGCCGAAGACTTCCTCGCCCGCGCGGGCGACCGAGGCGATCTCGAAGGCGACCGGCGCGATGTAGTGGGTCTGCGCCGCGCCTTCGGGCAACGGCGCGCGTGCGACCAGCTTGGCTTCGCGCTCGAGCACGCCGATCTGCTGCTGCAGGCGGGCATGCGCTTCGGCGTCGATGACCGGGCCGAGGTCGGTCGACAGCTGCGAGGGATCGCCCACGCGCAGCAGGCCGATCGCACCGCGCAGCATCTCCAGCACGCCGTCGGCGATGTCGTCCTGTACGCACAGCACGCGCAGGGCCGAGCAACGCTGGCCTGCGCTGCGGAAGGTGCTTTGCACGACTGCGTCGACCACCTGCTCGGGCAACGCGGTCGCATCGACGATCATCGCGTTGATGCCACCGGTCTCGGCGATCAGCGGCACGATCGGGCCGTCCTTGCCGGCCAGCGTGCGTGCGATCGCCTTGGCCACTGCGGTCGAGCCGGTGAAGGCGACGCCGCCGATCTTCGGGTGCGAGACCAGCGCCGCGCCGGTCTCGCCGGCACCGTAGACGCCGGCCAGCACATCGCGCGGCACGCCGCACTCGTGCAGCAGCGCGATCATCCGCGCGGCCACGCCCGGGGTCTGCTCGGCCGGCTTGGCCGCCACCGCATTGCCGGTGACCAGCGCCGCGACCACCTGTCCGGTGAAGATCGCCAGCGGGAAGTTCCACGGCGAGATGCAGACCCAGACGCCACGACCGCGCAGGCGATAGAGGTTGCGCTCGCCGGTGATGCCGCGCAGCGTGCGCGGCGCCATCAGGCCGCGCGCCTCGGCGGCGTAGTAGCGGCAGAAGTCGACCGCTTCGCGCACTTCGGAAATAGAGTCGCCCCAGGTGCGGTGGCCTTCGCGCACGATCAGCGCGCACCACTGCGCCAGATCGCGCTCGAGTGCATCGGCGGCCTTGTCGAGCACGGCCGCGCGCGCCTCGACGCCGAGCGCGTTCCAGGCCTTCTGGCCGCCATGCAGGCGGGTCACGGTGGCGTCGATGTCGGCCACGGCGGTGTCGGCCGGCACGTCCAGGCGGGTGCTGTTCCAGGCGGCCAGCAGCGGCCCGGCCAGCGCCTTGCAGGTCGGATCGGTGCCGGCAGCGTTGCGACGGTCGTCGAGGATGTCCAGCGGCAGGGTCACGCCACTGCGCTCGTCGAGCCACAGCGGCGAGCGCACCAGGTCGGCCGGGGCGACGCTTTCATCGGTGAGCTGGTGCACGAACGAGGAGTTGGCGCCGTTCTCCAGCAAGCGGCGCACCAGGTAGGCCAGCAGGTCCTTGTGCGGGCCGACCGGCGCATAGATGCGCAAGCCGACATCGGGGTACTGCTTGAGCGCTTCGGCATACACCGGCTCGCCCATGCCGTGCAGGCGCTGCAGCTCGAACGGCACGCCAGCGGTCCGCGCCATGTGCAGGATGGCGGCGATGGTGCCGGCGTTGTGGCCGGCGAACTGCGGGTAGATCTGCCCCGGCACCGCCAGCATCGCGCGGGCGCAGGCCAGGTAGGACAGGTCGGTGTGATGGCGATGGGTGAACACCGGGAACGCCTGCAGGCCAAGCTCCTGCGCGCGCTTGATCTCGTAGTCCCAATAGGCGCCCTTGACCAGGCGCACCATGAAGCGCTGGCCATGCGCGCGTGCAATGCGGGCCACTTCGTCGATGACCTCCAGCGCACGGGTCTGGTAGGCCTGCACCGCCAGGCCGAAGCCGGCCCAGGTCGGATGGGTGGCCGCGATCTCGCGTGCGACGGTCTCGAACACGTCCAGCGAGATTTCCAGGCGCTCGCTTTCCTCGGCGTCGATGGTCAGGTTGATGTCGGCATCGGCGGCGACGCGCGCCAGCTCCAGCACGCGCGGCACCAGCACGGTATTGACGTGGTCGGGCTGCAGGGCCTCGAAGCGGGCGTCGATCGCCGAGAGCTTGATCGAGACGCCGTCGGCCTGTTCCAGCGGCACGCGGCGGTCGCGCTGCGCGGCCAGGCCGGCGATCGCCGCGTGGTACTTGCGCATGTAGGCCTGGGCGTCATGCTCGGTGCGGGCGCCCTCGCCCAGCATGTCGTAGGAGAAGCGCAGGCTGTTGCGCGCCTTGCGCTGCTTGCGGGCGTCGGACTGCGCCTCGTCAAGGGTCTCGCCCATGACGAACTGGCCGCCCATCAGCTGCACCGCGCGCACGGTGGTCGCGACGACGGCCTTGGCGCCCATCTTGGCGAAGAAGCCGGCCTTCTGGCCGTCCTCGCCGAGCATCTTCTTGGACAGGCCGATGGCCTGGCTCGACAGCGTGGCCAGCCAGGACTGCGAGGCACCGGAGAAATCGGCGCGCGAGAGCTGGTCGGCGGTCAGCAGCATCGCCGTCTCGGCGTCCGGTACGCGCAGCAGCGCCTCGGCCAGGCGCATCAGGGCCAGGCCCTCGGCGCTGGACAGCGGGTATTCGCGCAGCAGGGCCTCCATCGCGAAGCTCGACGGCTTCTGCGTGCGCACCTGCCCGATCCAGCCGATGCCATCGGCACTGGCACTGGCCCAGTCCAGGCCCTCCACGCGGGACAGCAGGCCGGAGACGACGTCGGACTCGGGGCGATACGGGTTTGGCAGGCGCATGATTGACAGGTATCCGCAGGGATGTGGTGGATATCTGCCATTTTCTTTGGTATTCCGTAGAATTAATCTCCGTTAGCAGCAGGGATTCCCGGACATGAGCGAAGTTTCGACGGCGCTGGACCGCACCGACCGCAGGATCCTCTCCCTGCTGCAGCAGGACGGGCGGATCACCAACCTCAAACTGGCCGAGGCGGTGCACCTGTCGCCGACCGCGACCCTGGAGCGGGTGCGCCGGCTGACCGCCGACGGCTACATCTTGGGCTACCGCGCGCGGCTCAATCCGCAGAAGCTCGGCGCCGGCATGCTGGTGTTCGTGGAGGTGCAACTCGACCGCACGACGCCGCACACGCTGGAGGAGTTCAAGCAGGCGGTGAAGGACCGGCCGGAGGTCATGGAATGCCATCTGGTCGCCGGCGGCTTCGACTACCTGATCAAGCTGCGCGCCTCGGACATGGATGACTACCGCCAGATCGCCGGGCGCGTGCTGTGGCAGCTGCCCGGCGTGCGCGAGACCCGCACCTACGCGGTCATGGAAGAGGTCAAGAACAGCGCCGACATCTACCTGGGCGTGTAGCGCGCGGTCGCTACTGCATGCGGCTCAGGTCGGCTTCCGCGGCGATGTAGCCGAAGGCGTTCCACGCGGTGCCGGCCACGATGCGGTCGAGCACAGCCCTGGCCTTGTCGGGCTGGCCGGTGACCAGGTAGTAGTTCGCCACGCCGTAGCCCTGGGTGGCCAGGTCGGTGCCGTCGGCGGTCGCGGGATCGAGCAGGCGGTCGGGCGTTTCCAGGCCCTTGTACATCAGCAGCCGCCGGTGATAGCTGTCGTTCTCCAGCAGCGGCATGTCGGGGGTGATGCGATCCAGCAACGCCATCGCCTCGTCCTTGCGCCCCAGCCGCATCAGGCTCATCCACATCCAGTCGCTGACGGCGACGATGGAATCGTTGTTGTTCGCGGCCTCGGTCTTGAGCAGTTCGCGATACGCCGCCAGCGCGCCTTCGTAGTCGCCTTGCAGGTAATGCACCAGGCCCAGGTGGTACCAGGTGTTGTAGGCGAGCGTGGTGCGCGGCTGGTTGGCGCGGTTGGGCATGCCATCGGGTTCGATCTCGTCGGTCTTGCCCACGATCAGCTCCGCGGCCCGCTCGAGATCGGCCTGCGCACGAGGGAAGTCGCGCACGGTGATGTAGCGGTGGCCTCGATGGCGATAGAACCGGGCGTCGTCCGGAAAGCGTTCGATGCCCTGCGTGAACGCATCGATCGATTCGCGGTAGCGCCACAGGTAGCCCAGGCGCCGGCCGACCCAGATCAGCGCTTCGGGATCGTCGGGATGCTGGCGCAAGGCCTCACGGGCGGCGGCGAGGTCTGCTTCGAGCTTGGCCGCATTGGGCAGCGGATCGGGCGCGCTCAGTGGCCCGCCGGTCAGGGCGGTGACCTCGGATGGACGCGGGCCTGCCTGGGCGGCAGGTGCCACGGGTGTCGCGGCCTGCGCGACGAGGCCGGCGGATGCGGCGATCGCCAGCAATGCGGACAGGAGGATGCGGATCATGGTGTTCTCCGGGGTCGGGAGCATGGCAGCTGGCGCAGGAGGAAGGACTTGCAAGAAAATCGTGCGCGCGGGCTGTGCGCGTGGCACGGATCGCGCGCCACCGTCCTGCGCTGCAGGACGGTGGTTGCGGATGCCGGTGGATCCGACGACCGTCAGAACTCCTTGGTCACGTTGACGTACCAGTAGCGCGGCGTGCCGGTGTACAGCAGCGGCAGGTAGCCGCGCGTATCGCTGGAGATCGGCGGACGACGCCCCTCGATGTTGTTGACGCCCAGCTTGATCGAGGTCCCCGACAACCAGCCGTCGCCGTTGTCGAAGCTGTACTTGATATGGCCGTTCCAGTACGTGGAGGAGCCCGGCTCGTAGTATCCGATGCTGTCGCGCAGGAAGTTCTCGTAGTAGTTGCCGGTGTAGCGCGCGGTCAGGCCGGTCTGGACATTGCCCATCGACCAGGTCGCGATGCCGGTCCACTTCCACTTGGGCTTGCCGTTGATCATCAGCAGGTCGCCGCCGCCGACGATGGTGGTCGCGGCATTGATGGTGCCGGCGTTGCGGGCATCGACCAGCACCTGCACGTCGGGCGAGACCTCCCGGTAGAACTCGATGAGCCGGGTGCCGTTGACGCCGAGGCTGAAGGTGCCGAAGGCGGTTTCCTGAGACTGCCAGTCCACCGCGAAATCGACGCCGCGCACGCGTTGCGGCAGCAGGTTGACGAACTGCTCTTCCAGGTAGAGCACCTCGCCCACGGGCGCCAACCCGGTTCCCGCGAAGCGCGCGATGTCGTCGGGGTTGGGGGCCGCGCGGACCACGGCGGGGTTGGAGCTGCCCTGCACGCGCAGCAGGTAGTCGAGCGCGAGATGGTTGGTATCGCCGTACATGCCGATGATGCCTTCCTGCTCGTACTTGAAGTAGTCGACCGACATGCGCAGCTTGCCGAACCACTCGGGCAGGAACTTCGGCTCGAAGACGATGCCACCGCTGACGTTGTCGGAGGTTTCCGGCTTCAGGTCGGGATTGCCCATGCGGTTGCCGGAAATGCCGTAGTTGATCGCGCAGGCGGCAAAGTTCGCCAGGCTGCCGTTGCGGACGTCGGCCTCGCACAGCAGCGGATCGATGCGGCCGTTGGTGCGCACGATCATCGCGGCATTCATCTGCTCGAGGTTGGGCGCGCGGAAGGCCTTCGACCAGGAACCGCGGATGCTCAGTCCGTCCAGGATGTCCCAGCCGATGGCGATCTTGGGCTTGGAGACATTGCCGAAATCGCTGTAGTGCTCGGCGCGGCCGGCGATCTGCATGTCCAGCCGGCGCACGAACGGGATGTTCCAGTCCGGCGACACCAGCGGCAGGTAGAGCTCGGCATAGACGCCGCTGACGGTACGCTTGCCGTACGTGTCCGGGGTCGGGCTGACGCCGAACATGTCGCCCGGATAGGCCACGCCGGACCGGCTGTTCCAGGTGATGGAGCCGTCGACGCGCGGGTCGCGGTCGTCGAGCTGGGTTTCGCGACGCACTTCGACGCCGGTCGCGAGGCCGATGTCGCCGGCCGGGATCGAGAACAGGTCCGGGCGCGACGCCTTGAAGTCCCACAGCGCCAGCGTGCTCTTGGTCGCGCGCACGGCATTGAAGGTGACCGAATCGATGACCGCATCGCTGTTGATGCTGGTCGCGAACGGGTTGTAGGCATCGGGCGTCGACAGCGCCATCGAGCGTTCCAGCGCGGTGGAGCTGATCGCGTTCATGCTGTCGGTCGCGGTGGCCTGCGAATACAGCAGCGCGGTCTCCCAGTCGAAGCCGAAGTGCAGGCCACGCAGTCCGACCAGGGCGCGGTACTGCTTGTGGTCGACGTCGACGATGGTCGGGCGCTCCATCTTGATGCCGCGGATCGCGATGTCGATACCTTCGACCGGGACGTTCAGGCCTGGAAGGCGATTCGGGTTGGGCATGCCATTGGGCAGGGTCACCGCACCGAAGGGGTTCCAGTAGTTGCTGGCGGCGACGATCGCCACCTGCGCGCTGATGCTGCTGGCGGTGGGCTGCCACATGTGCGAGCGCGAGCGGTAGTAGCCGAGCTCGCTGAACAGGCCGATACCGTTGTCGAAATCGTACTTGGAGGTGGCGAACAGGTTGACGCGGTTGAATTCCGGGTCGAACGAGGACGGGAATTCTTTCTGCGAATCCCAGCGCAGGTTCGCATCGGCACCGGCGACGTCCTGCGAGCCATCGTCGATGCAGGTCCCGGCGGTCAGCTGGACGATGCAGCCGGCATTGGTCGTGGGCTGGGTATGGAAGAACCCTGCCGTGGTGGTCAACGCGACGCCGTTCTGCGAGACGCCACCCGGCTGCAGCGCGGTCAGGTTGGCGAATCGCGAGTAGCCGCCCAGCGTGCGGTTCAGGCTGCCATAGCCTTCGAAACGGGTGCCGACGAAATCGAACCGGCGATCGCGCGTCGCCGTCCACCACTGGTCCTGCGAGTCGAGCCCGCTGCTGTCCTGCAGCGTGTATGCCAGCGTGACGTTGCCGCGCAGGTCGTGGAAGTTGTGCCCCCACAGACCGCTGATCATGCGGTCGCGCAGGCCCGTGCCTTCGCCGAAGCCATACTGCATGCTGATGGAAGCGCCGTCGTAGTCGTCGCGCAGCACGTTGTTGACCACGCCGGCCACGGCGTCCGCGCCATAGATCGCCGAGGCGCCATTGAGCAGGACGTCGACGCGGGCCAAGCCCGGCACCGGGATGGTGTTGACGTTGTAGGCGAACACCGGCACCGCGTTCTCGTCGCCCTGGCTGGTCGGGTGCAGCACGGTGCGCCTGCCGTTGATCAGCAGCAGCGTATTGCCCGGCCCCAGGTTGCGCAGGTTGGCGCCGGAGATGTCGCCACGCGCGAAGTTGCTGCTGCTGGTGCCGTTGCCGCTGTGGAACGTGACATCGCCCATCTGCGGGATCGAGCGGTAAAGGTCGTCGCCGTTGACGGCGCCGGTCGCCTCGATCTGCTCCGGGCGGATGCCGAGCGAGGGCAGCAGGGTTTCCGAGGCGGCCGCGCGCTTGATCTGCGTGCCGATGACCTCGACCTTGTCGAGCGTCGACACCCGCGGCGGTTGCGGCGCGCGCACGGGCTCGCTGGCCACCGCCGCCGGCGCTGCCTGCATCGCCATGCTGACGACCGGCGCAATGGCCGCCGCGTTGCTCCGGTGCGACACGCCGCCCAGCGATGCCGTCATCGGCAGCGACGCCCGCAGCGCGATCGTGTGGCCGTCGTCGGACGCGATGGAGATGCCAGTGCCGTCGAGCAGCATCGCCAGCACTTCGCGCGGAGGCAGCGTGCCCTTGATCGGCTTGGTGCGGATATGGCCGACGCCTTCGTTGGGCGCGACGATCTGCAGTCCGGCCTGTCGGCCGAACTCGGGCAGCACCGACCGCAGCTCCGCGGTCTTCAGGTCGAAGGCCCTGTCCTGGGCCACGGCCGGTGCGGCCATCGCCGCGCTGCCTGCGCACAATGCCAACGCGATCGATCGGCACAACAGCTTGGCCGCCATCTTGCTCCGCTTCATATGGTGTTCCCCGTAATGTTCAAGTCGTTCAAATTCAGGACATCGATCCGGACCACGAGGCTCGAGCGCGGCTGCCGCAACCCACCTTGTTCAGATCACCATGACGCGCGCAGGTACACTCCCTCCGGCGCCTTTTCCACTTGCAATCCCAGGCTCGCCGCGACCGCGGTCGCGAATCCTTCCGGATCGGCGGACGAGTACACGCCCACCACGCGCAGCGAGGCGACATTCGGATCGTCGATCAGGATGCGCACCGCGCTGTATCGCGAGAACTCCATCGCGGCGTCGCCAAGGGTTTCGCCCTCGAACGAGATGAAGCCTTCGCGCCAGATCAGGCGGCGCTGGGTTTCGTGCTCGCTCAACGGCTCGACCCGCAGCCGGCGGTCGATGCTGGCAATGGCCGCATGGTTGGCGCTCACGCGCACAGGCTCGATCAAGCTGTCGGGCTTGCGGATGTCGACGATGCCCTCGTTGACCAGCACCATGAAGGCCTCGCCCGCATCCTTGCGCACGCTGAAGCTGGTGCCTACGGCGACGACGTCGACGGTGCCGGTCCTGACCCGGAACGGTCGCGACGCGTCCTTGGTGACCGTTACCAGCGTCTCGCCCCGCAACAGTTCCACCCTGCGCTCGTCGCGCCGATAGCGGACCATGACCTCGGTATCCGAGTTGAGCGTCATCACCGAGCCGTCCTGCAGCGGCACGCGCAACACCTGGCCGATGCCGGTGCGGTAGTGCGTCCCCGCACTTTCCATCAGCAACGGACGCAGCCCGAAGGCGACCACCGCGAGCACTGCCGCCACCGCGAACGAACGCAGCCAACGGTACCTGCCGCTGCGCGACGCACGCCGGTCCTGGCGCCGCGGCTCCTGCCCGAACCCGCGCCCCAGCGCACTCGCCCGCCCCGCGCGCAGGAACACCGCCTGCGCACGGATGTAGGCGCCACGGTGGCGCGGGTCGGCGGCCAGCCACTGGTCGCGCTCCGCCAGCGCATCGGTCTCGAGTGCGCCCCTGTCCTCGCGTGCGACCCAGGCGGCCGCGACGTCGTCAATATTCGCCGCGCTGTTCATTGTGTTCGATCCGTTGTGCATACGCTTCGACGCTCCCTTGTCGCAGGGGGCCAGCCCCGTGCTTCATTTCCTCCGTCAACACCCTCAACCCCTTGCAGATGTGCTTCTCGACCGTGTTCTCGCTGATCCCCATGCGATCCGAGATCTCGCGCTGCGACAGGCCATGCACCTTGCGCAGCACGAAGGCCTGCCGGCATTTCTCCGGCAACGCGAGGATCAATGCGGCGATGCGTCGCAATTCATCGCCGGCGACCGCGTGGCGCTCGGGGTCGAAGTCGTCGCGTGCGGCATCGAGCTTGTCGAGTTCGGCAACCGTCTCGAACGACACCACCTGCGCCCGCCGTACCTGCTGCAGCACCACCGACTGCGCACTGGTGAAGAAATAGCCGCGGGGGTCGGTGATGTGCGACACCTCGGCCAGCCCGGCCAGCACCGCGTAGGTCTCCTGCACGATGTCGTCGAGCTCGAACGAGCGCGGCATGCGTCGTCGCAGCCATGCCCGCAGGTCCGGCTCGTGCGGAAGAATGTGATCAGCGATCCATTGCGCACGTGCGCTCATCTGTTTCCACGCCCCCCGCTGATTGGCCCATCACCCCGGATTCCGCATCGCCCCGGCCGGTTCGGCCGAAGGCGCACGTCGTTGTCACGTCTACTTTGTTGCCCAGCCTGCGCCGTTGCACCGCCTGCGCCTTTGCCCCACGTCTTCTGTCACCTGCGCCGCCCCTGACCCGGCATGCCGTTTCCAGCGCTTCCTGATTGAACACGATGCGCGGACGAGAACTTTCCGCCATCGGCAGTGCAAGAAAAGACGACGGCCTGCCTTGTGGAAGCCGCCCGTCCGGGCGACTGGCGGAAACCCCGCCCCCGCGCATCCCTTCAAAGGCTCCCCGTGCTGCCTTGCGCATCCGTCCTGGCAGCGGGGATCCACCATGCCGTCGTTCTCACCGGGGAGATTCTCATGCTTCGAACGTTGACCGCCGCAATTGCCGTCGGTTTGTTGGCTGCTTGCGCGCACACGGCGCCAGGGACCGCGCGCCCATCGGGATCCGCGTCCGGCTCGGCTGATTTTGTCGGCGATGCCTATGCCAGCACCTATCGCCCGATCGCGTCCCCCCCGGTCCTGATCACCAATGCCACCGTACTGGTCGGCAACGGGCAGCGACTGGAAGGCGCCGACGTCCTGCTGCGCGACGGCAAGATCGTGCAGGTCGGCGCGGGCCTGGCCGCTCCGGCGGATGCGATCCGGGTCGATGGCACGGGCAAATGGGTGACGCCTGGCCTCATCGACGCGCATTCACATTTGGGCGTCTACCCCAATCCCGGCGTCCGCTCGCACAGCGACGGCAACGAGATGACCGCACCGGTCACCGCGCATGTCTGGGCCGAGCATTCGATCTCGCCACAGGATCCGGGTTTCGCGACGGCGCTGGCCGGCGGCGTGACCGCGCTGCAGGTGCTGCCGGGCTCGGCCAATCTGATCGGCGGCCGGACGGTGACACTGAAGAACGTCGCCGCCACCACGATGCAGGCCATGAAATTCCCCGGCGCGCGACAGGGCCTGAAGATGGCCTGCGGCGAGAACCCCAAGCGTGTCTACGGCCAGAAGGGCGGCCCGGCCACGCGGATGGGCAATGTCGCCGGCTACCGCGCCGCCTTCATCGAGGCGCAGGACTACGCGAACAAGCGCGGCGGATCGGATCCGGGCAAGCGCGACCTCAGGCTGGACACGCTGGCGGCGGCCATGAATGGCGACATCCTGGTGCACATCCATTGTTATCGCGCCGACGAGATGGCGCTGATGATGGACATGGCCGACGAGTTCGGCTTCCGCATCGCCGCGTTCCACCACGGCGTGGAGGCTTACAAGATCGCCGACGAGATCGCGCGCGAGGGCATCTGCGGCGCCCTGTGGGCCGACTGGTGGGGCTACAAGATGGAAGCGTGGGACAGCGTGCAGGAGAACGTGGCCATCGTCGATCGCGTCGCCAACAGCTGCGCCATCGTGCATTCCGATTCCGAGGAAGGCATCCAGCGGCTCAACCAGGAAGCCGCGAAAGTCATCGCCAATGCGCGGCGTGCCGGCATGGGGGAGATCTCGCCCGAGCATGCGATCCGCTGGCTGACCCAGAACCCGGCCAAGGCGCTGGGCGTACTTGAACGGACCGGAACGCTGGAGGCGGGCAAGATGGCGGACGTGGTGCTGTGGAACGGCAATCCTTTTACTGTGTATGCGCATGCCGAGAAGGTCTGGATCGACGGTGCGAACCTCTACGACCGCAACGATCCTTCGCGACAACCGGTCGCCGACTTCCTGCTCGGCCAGGTCGCCGCGGGAGGTGCGCGATGAGCCGCCACCCGACGCGTCGCATCGCGGCCACGGTCACGGGCCTGTTCGCGCTGTGCGCGGCTCTGGGCAGCCCGGCGCAGGACCTGCTGATCCGCAATGCCACCGTGCATACCGCGACCGAACGCGGCACCCTGCAGGCGACCGATGTGCTGGTCCAGGGCGGGCGGATCGCCGCGATCGGCAAGGGGCTCGGCGCCCCCGCGGGCGTGCAGGCGATCGATGCCGCCGGCAAGCCGCTGTCACCGACGTTGTTCGGCGGTATCACCGGACTCGGCATCGAGGATGTGTCGATCGAAGAAGCCACGCGCGATACAGCGCTGGCACTCGGCGATGGACCCAAGGACATGGTGGTGCGTCCCGAGTTCGACGTGACGCTGGCCTATAACCCCGATTCGCTGGTCGTGCCGGTGGCGCGCGTGGAAGGCATCGGATTCACGCTGCTGACCGCCAACAGCACGCCGGGCGGTTCGATCGTCGGCGGCCAGGGCGGCGTGGTCCGCCTCGATGGCAGCATCGATGCGCTGACGCCGCGCGTGCTGTTCCTGGCGTTGGGCAGCGCGGCGTCACCGTTGACCGGTTCGTCGCGCGCGGCGCAATGGATGCTGCTCGATCAACTGGCCGATGAGGCACGCGGCCGGCTTGCGGCCAACGATGAGGCCACGCTGTTGACGCCGGCCGGACGCGCGACGCTGCGTCGCTATCTGGATGGCGGCGGCCGCGTCGTGGTCCGCGTCGAACGCGCGTCCGACATCCGGCAATTGCTGCGCTGGTCGAAGCGCCAGGGCGTCCTGATCGCGATCGCCGGCGGCGCCGAAGCATGGAAGCTCGCACCGGAGATCGCCGCGGCCGACGTGCCGGTGTTCGTCGACGCACTGGCGAACCTGCCGACCGATTTCGACCAGATCGGCGCGACCCTGGAGAACGCGGCCCGCCTGAGCGCTGCCGGCGTACGCGTGAGCTTTACCCAGTCCGGCTACGCATCCCACAGCGCGCGCAAGATCCGCCAGCACGCCGGCAACGCCGTCGCCAACGGATTGCCGTGGGAAACAGGCCTCGCCGGCCTGACCCGCGTGCCCGCGGAAACCTTCGGTGTGGCCGACCAGGTCGGCAGCATCGCCGTCGGCAAGCGGGCCGACCTGGTGCTGTGGAGCGGAGACCCGCTGGATGTCGCGCATACCGCGCAGCAGGTGTGGTTCAGCGGTCGCGCGGCATCGATGCGTTCGTTCCAGACCGAACTGCGGGATCGCTACCTGCCACCGGCCCCGTCACCGGAAGCCGGCGGTTTGCCGCGCGCGTATCCGGCACGGGTGCGCTGAGCGGGCGGTCGAACAGCGATCGCGCTGCGCACGGTGCCGCGGCACCGTGCGCAGCGGCTTTGATCGCGAGGTCTTGCGGAACGGCAACGTGATGAGGCGGCTGCAACGATCACGCCACAGGCCAGCCACTTTCACGCATACGTCAGTCGCGCGGCGTCTCGCCTGGCTGCTCGTCTTCCGACGGCACTTCGGGCTCCTGCGCATCGGTTTGCGGCGCAGACACCGGCACCCTCGATTGCACGGGCGGCAGGTCGGGTCCCGTCGCGGCCTGGATCTCGCCGACGGTGACGCGACCGACGCGTGCCTGGGACCAGGTCGCGTCATGCCACTGCTGGTACTGGTCGGGATCCCAGTAGCGCGGGTCGTAGTACTTGGAACCGTCGATCTGCTCCATACCGCTGGGGCTGGGCACCAGGATCTGCACATAGCCGACAAAGCCCGTGCGACTGCCGGTCATGCGCTTGCGCTCGCGCCGCAGCACGGTGGCGATGCGCGGCTTGGCGGCGGCATCGCCATAACGGGCGTACAGCGCCTGGCCCTCGCTCAGCGCTCGCTCGCGCTCGGCTTCATCCAGGCCAGCCCAGTAGCGCTCGCGCAGGCCGAGGAATCCGGCATAGCCACGCTCGGCGGCCAGATCCATCCAAGCATAGGCCAGGGCCTTGTCCTGCGGCTGGCCCTGCCCGGTCCACAACATCTCGGCCACCATGCCCTGCGACGGCTTGTCGGCGTAAAAGCCCGCGCGCATAAAGAACTTCAACGCATCCTCGTGCTTGCCCTGCTTCATGCGCTCCAGGCCGAGCAGACGGAAACGCAGGTCCGGATGCGCGTTCAGGAAACCGGCGCGAATCACCAGCGGATCCTCGGTGGGATCGGGCGGCAGCGTGCGCGTCTGCGCGTGGGTCGCGGAGCTCGCGACCGCCAACACCAGCAGCATTAGGAGACGAAGGGAGGTCGATGTCATGTCGAAAGCCCAGCATTGCGGATATTGCACAGATGCTACAGGCCGGGATCGGGCGGTGTCTGTAAACTGATGGCCTATCCGCTCCCAGCTCCCCATGCACGGCCTGAACCCCCAACAATCCGCCGCGGTCGTCCATTGCGACGGCCCGACCCTCGTACTTGCCGGCGCCGGCAGCGGCAAGACGCGCGTGATCGTCGAGAAGATCGCGCACCTGATCGCTACCGGACGCTATCCGGCCAAGCGCATCGCGGCGATCACGTTCACCAACAAGTCCGCCAAGGAAATGCGCGAGCGCGTCTCCAAGCGGCTGCGTGGCGACGCCGCAGAAGGGCTGACGGTCTGCACCTTCCATGCGCTGGGCCTGAAGATCCTGCAGATCGAACATGCCAAGGTCGGCCTGCGGCGTGGCTTCTCGATCTTCGACAGCGACGATACCGTCTCCCAGCTCAAGGATCTGATGCCCGGCGTCAAGCCCGACGTGGTGCAGCAGATGCAGGGCTTGGTCTCCAACGTCAAGAACGCCGGACTGTCGCCGCAGGACGCGCATGAGCGCGCGGTCAGCGCGCGCGAGTTCGAGGTGGCCGCGCTGTACGCGAAGTACCAGGCACGGCTGTCGGCGTTCAATGCGGTCGACTTCGACGACCTGATCCGGCTGCCGGTGCAGTTGCTGGAAACCGACGAGGAATGCGCGATGGGCTGGCGCGAGCGCATCGGCTACATGCTGATCGACGAATGCCAGGATACCAACGACGCGCAGTACCGCCTGCTGAAGGCGCTGGCCGGCGACAAGGGCAACTTCACCTGCGTCGGCGACGACGACCAGAGCATCTACGCCTGGCGCGGCGCCAATCCGGAGAACCTGCTGCAGCTGTCGCGCGACTACCCCAACCTGGTCATCGTCAAGCTGGAGCAGAACTACCGCTGCAGCAACCGCGTGCTGCGCGCGGCCAATACGCTGATCGCCAACAATCCGCACGAACATCCCAAGACCTTGTGGAGCGCGCAGGCCGACGGCGAGCGCATCCGTATATGGGAATGCCGCGATGCCGCGCACGAGGCCGAGCGCGTGGCCGGCGAGATCCACTTCATCCAGACCGCGCGCAAGGTGGAGTGGAACGAGTTCTGCATCCTGTTCCGCAGCAATTTCCAGTCGCGCGCGCTGGAGAAAGCGCTGCAGCTGCTGCGCGTGCCCTACCACCTCAGTGGCGGCACCGCCTTCCTGGACCGCGGCGAGGTCAAGGATGCGCTGTCATGGCTGCGCCTGATTGCCAACCCGGAAGACGACTCCGCATTCCTGCGCGCGGTCCAGTCGCCCAGCCGCGGCGTCGGCGCGACCACACTGGCCAAGCTGGCCGAACTGGCGCAGCACGCACACCTGCCGCTGTCGCGTGCCGCCGAATCCATCGGCCTGCTGAAGCAATTGCCGCCGCGCGCGGCGAACGCGCTCAGCGGCTTCGCCGACATCCTGCGCGGCCTGCGCAGCGATGCCGCGCGGCTGCCGCCTGCCGAGCTGGTCCGCAACCTCAACGAGCGCTCCGGCCTGCTCGCGGCATTGCGCGCCGAGTGCAAAACCGACTCGCTGTTCGCGATCCGGCGCGGCAACCTCGATGAGCTCGCCGACTGGTTCGAAGGCGCGCGCGGCGCCGCGCCCGGCGAGCTGGCCGCGCAACTGGCGCTGCTCAGCCATGCCGACAAGAACGATGCCGGCAACCAGGTGCGGATGATGAGCCTGCACGCGGCCAAGGGGCTGGAATTCCGCTACGTGTTCATCATCGGCATGGACGACTACACGCTGCCGCACGAGGCCAGCGTCGACGAGGGCCGCATCGATGAGGAGCGGCGCCTGCTCTACGTCGGCATCACCCGCGCGAAGGAACAGCTGTGGCTGTCGTATGCGCGCGAGGCGCAGAAGTGGGGCGAGAAGCTGAAGCAGGCGCCGAGCCGGTTCTTCGAGGAACTGCCGGCCGCCGAGATCCAGCGCGACGGTGCCGATCCGGTTGCCGATGCGGCACGCAAGCAGGAACGCGCACAGGTCGGCTTCGCTTCGATCAAGGCGCTGCTGGGCGAAACCTGAGGAAGGGCCGGCACCTGCCGGCCTTTGCTGCAACGACGGCGTCAGGCCTCGTCGGTCGTTGCCGGGGGAGCGCCCGCGTCATTGCCGCCATCGCCCTGCGCTGCGGCGCCGGCTATCCAGCGCTCGACCTGCGCACGCAGCTGCGCCAGTTCTTCTTCCAGGGCATCGACGCGCGCTTCCAGTGCGCTGGCATGCCCTGACGACGTGCCGCTGCTCCCGGCGTTTCCGCCCACCGCCGAAACGGACGCTGACGCCCGCGACACCGCCGCGACATCGACATCGCCTGACAGCAGGTGCGCATAACGGTCCTCACGCTGCCCAGGGCCACGCGGCACTAGCACCACCAGCGGGGTTTCACGTCCGATCAGGCGATCGAGATGATGGCGAACATCGTCGGCATCGGCGAACGCATGCAGGCGTTCGCTGCGCGACAGCAGTTCATGCACGGTCTGCAGGCCGCGCAGCAGCAGCACGGCCAGCAGCGCAACCTGCGGACCGGTCAGCGCGAACGCGCGTTCGGCCAGGTGTTCGTAGCGTTCTGCGCGCGACGAGAACACCTGTCGCGCCAGTCGCTTGAGTTCGAGCTGGCGCAGCGCGTGGTGCACGTCGCCCTGCTGCAGCGACAGCAGCGGATCGCGCGCGGTCTTCTGGTTGGCGGCCAACACCGCGGCACTGACGGTCAGCGGATAGACGTCGGGCGTGGTCGCCTGTTTCTCGATCAGGCAGCCCAGCACGCGGGCTTCCGCAACACTCAGCGGCAGGGGTGAAGAAGGATCGGACATGGCCATGGACATCGAAGACAGCGATCGCAAGGATACCCGAGCGCTGCCATCGGCCTGTCAGCACACTCCGTTACACTCCGCGGCTTGCGCTACTCAAACCATTCTTCAAAACGGAACCCGCGATGCACACTTCACGGACGTTGCTCCCCCTGCTGCTGGTGCTCTCCGGCGCCGCCGTCGTCGGCTGCAAGCCGACGGCTCCCGTCCCCGAGGCCGCACCGGCAACGCCGACCAGCACGCCCGCGGCCGCCGATGCCGCGGCTGCGAAGAACACACCGGCGCCGTCGACACCCGACGACAACCTCAATGCGGTGCTGTGGGTCCAGCGTTCGACCGAGTACCAGGCCAATACGATCTCGCTGTATCGCGCAGCCGCCGATCATCTCGACGCCGCGCTGGCCGAGCCCCACTGGGATGCGCTGGTTCCGGAAGAGCGGGCGTTGTCGGGCAAGCTCGACGCGCTGCCGCCGGCGGTGATCATGGACATCGACGAAACAGTGCTCGACAACTCGCCGTACCAGGCGCGCCTGATCGCCGGCGGCGAGGAGTACGACGAGGTGACCTGGGCTGCGTGGGTGGCGGAGAGGAAAGCCAAGCCGGTGCCCGGCGTGCTGGACTTCGCGAAGGTTGCCGATGCCAAGGGCGTGACGATTCTGTACCTGTCCAACCGGGCCCAGCACCTGCAGGAGGCCACGCTGGCCAACCTGCGTGCCGAAGGCCTGCCGGTGAAGGGCGATAGTGTGTTCCTGGGCCTGGGGACGCATGTCGAGGGCTGCGAGCAGAATGGATCCGAGAAGGTCTGCCGCCGCCGTCTCGCGGGACAGAAATACCGGGTGTTGATGCAATTTGGAGACCAGTTGGGCGATTTTGTCGAGGTGATCGCCAATACGGCCGAGGCCCGCGATGGCCTGATGGAGACCTATGGCGACTGGTTCGGCGAGCGCTGGTGGATGCTGGCCAACCCGACCTACGGTTCGTGGGAGCCGGCCACGTTCAACAACAATTGGGGCGATCCACGCGAGGTCCGTCGCGGCCACAAGCGCGAGGCCCTCAACACGGCGCGTTAGGGCCTGTCATCCATGGCCGGAGGGCCGTTGCGAAGGCGGCGGCCCGCTCCCAGGCGCTTGGGCAGCATGGCTCGCCAAGTCCAATCAAAAATATCAATGGGTTACATGGCTCAACATCATGTGTTGCATTAGCTTTTGGGGTCCGGTAGTCTGCGCCGGCCACAACACAGTCCTCCGGCTCTGCCGGATTCACGGGAAGCCTCATTGGCCTCCCGTTTTTTTTGGCTTTTTGCCGGCTTGTGGGAATCAACGATGGGAATCCGAGGCTTGCAGGAGCGCTGATACAAGCAAGCCCCTGCCTACAACTCCGAGAAGAACAGAGCTCAAAAGCCGCTGAGCCCGGACTTGCAGCGGCGTGCCGGGCTGCGGCTGCTCTTCCCTCGGTCAGGGCATCCTGCCCTGACTCGGGCGCAACCTCCGCCCGACCCGCCACTGCCGCAAGCGTCAGGATTGCGGCGTTGGCAGGTTATCGACGCATTCCCACCATCGAAGACATCGGTCCATCCAACACCAGTGCGTCGCCTCGGCCGGGGATTGCGGAGAGCGGGCCATGGATGGCCCGCGGCGGCGAGTCAGCCATGGGTGAGCAGGGGCTGCTTGCGCGGCACTGCCGCGCAGCCCATGCGAACGCCCGGCGTGCTGCGCCGGGCCGGACCGGGCCGCACAGCGGCACGGGCTGACCGAGCCGAGTAGCAAGCCCTGGACGGGGCGCCGCGGCTTCCGAAGCCAAAAGCGTGTCTGCTTTACTTCGTTTAGGAGAAAAAAGTGCCAAAGCCGGATCACCTGCGCTGGATCTGCAACATCGCGTCGCCTGGGCCGGAGTTTCCAGAGAGGACGCGGCTTTGGAAGCCGATGCTCCAACCACGCGCCCCCACAGCCCTCCCGACCCGTGACCCACGTCCCCGCATCGGAACAGTCCCGTTGCCTGCGCCTGCCAAGCCCGGCGAAGATGCACCACTACCTGTTCAGGAGTGACCGATGCGGCCAGGCAATGTCCTGCGGTCGTGGCTCGCTTGCCTGCTGTTGCTGACGGCCTGCCAGGGCCCGCCGGCCGCACCGGGCGATGCCCGCGATACCCAGACCGGCGCCAGCCGCCCCGCGGACGCCGTCCGCGAACTCACTGCGCACCTCCACAACAACGACCTGCAGGCATTCGCACGCGATGCCGTGCCCCCCGCATTGCATGTCGAACTCGAACAAGCCTGGCAGCGCGGCCAGACCCGCTGGCCATTGGAAGAACTGCCGCTGTCGCCGCAGCATCCGCGTGCACTGGCCGCGCTCAGCGCCGAACAGGCCGAGGTCGAACTGATGCGCACCTTCGACCGACAGTTCCGTGGCGCCTCGGGCGACCTGCGCAAGACCGTACAGTCGCTGGGCATTTTCGCCGTACAGTTCGTGCAGCAGCGCAGTGGCTACAGCGACAGTGAGCGACAACATTTCGGCCAATTGCTGACGACCCTGAGCCGCTGGGCCGCAGGCGCCCCCCTGACCGACCGCAAACGCGCGCAGGCGGCACTTGCCCTGCTGATCCCGGCCGCCCGCCAGGTCCGGCTGGACAGCGACGCCGCCTTCGCCGAGGCCGGCATGGACGAGAGCCTGCGCCGTATGGGCGGCATGGTCGCCGCCACCAAACAGGCGATCGCCCTGTACGGCCTGGACCTGGATGCCTCACTGGCCGACATGCAAGTGCAGATGCTGTCGCAGACCGGCGACCTCGCCAAAGTGCGGATGCGCTACAGCGTGGCCGGCAGCCCCATCGACACCATCGTCCCGGTGCAGCGCTACGACGGTCGCTGGTATGTCGCCGACTTCGTCGACAACGCCCGCGCCGCAGTCGCGGCCGCCCAAGGCGCGACACCGCCCGCCCCCGCAACGCCCGACATCCCGTTCGACGCCGCGCCCGCGGACCCTGCCGCCTCCGGACCGCGGCCGCCGGTGGCTTCGCCCGCGCCCGCCTCCAGCCCTCCGACGACCAGGCCAGCTCCCGCGACGACACCCCGCGCGCCTGCGGCCGTGCCTGCCACAAGCCCGGCACAGCCCGCGCCGACAGCCTGAGTCCGCCGCGTCACCGCCTGCGTCCACCCCGGACTGGCGTGCCGACACTGTCCGGACTCCCGGCTTGGGCATAATGTCCGGGATGCCAAACCAGCCGACCCCGCCCAACCAGTCCTCGCTGTTCGACGCCACCCAGGTCGACGCGCCGGTCCCCCCGTCCACCCCGGATGACGCGCAAGCGCCGGTCGCCCACGCCGTGCCGGAACCCACCGAGGGCCAGCAGGACCACGACGACGCGCCGCTGGACGACCAGGCCGCGGCCGTGGCTGGACCCGAGGCCGGGACCGCAGCGGATGTGACGGCCTCGACGGGCAGTGTTGCGGCCAACCCTGCAGCACCGGATGCCGCCGACCCCGGACCACGCGAAGACGACACCCCGCCCGTCCTGGCCACCGCCGTCAGCCCGGTACCGGCGCACGTCACCGCCGCACGCAGCCGGCGCCCATGGTGGGCCGGCCTGCTCGGCTGGTTCATGGAGCCGTGGATCGCACTGAAGATCGAACCGCAGCTGCCGCAGGAGCTCGTCGACGCGCGTGCGGTCTGCTACGTGCTCGAGGACTACGGCCTGTCGAACGCGCTGATCCTGGAACGCGCCACCCGCGAGGCCGGCCTGCCGTCCCCACTGCGTCCATTGCCCGGCGACCCGCTCGGCCGCAAGCGCGCCTATGTCGCCCTGTCCCGACGCAATGCCGGCAGCGCGCTGGCACTGGCGACCGGGCAGCCGCCGGTCAAGAAGACCCATTCCGAATCGCTGGCGCGGCTGATCGACGCCCATCGTCTCGACCCGGCGCTGGACGTACAACTGGTCCCGGTCTCGATCTTCGTCGGTCGTTCCCCGGACAAGGCCAGTGGCTGGTTCTCGGTGCTGTTCTCGGAAAACTGGACCATCGTCGGCCGGTTCAGCCGCCTGCTGTCGATCCTGCTCAACGGCCGCGACACCCTGGTGCAGTTCTCCGCACCGGTCAGCGTGCGCGACCTGCTGGCCGAAGACCTGCCGCCCGAGCGCACGGTGCGCAAGCTGTCGCGCCTGCTGCGCACGCATTTCAACCGCATCCGCGAGGCCGTCATCGGCCCCGACCTGTCGACCCGGCGCCTGCTGATCGACAAGGTGTTGGCCTCGACCGCCGTCAAGGACGCCATCGAGGCGCAGGCCCGGCGCGAGAAGAACGCCAATCCCGAGAAGGGCCGCATCGAAGCCTGGAAGCAGGCGCACGGCTACGCCTACGAGATCGCCGCCGACTATTCGCATCCGGTGGTGCGCTCGGCCTCGTTCCTGCTGACCACGGTCTGGAACCGGATCTTCCGCGGCGTGCTGGTGCACCACCTCGACAACCTCAAGAGCGTCGCGCCCGGCAACGAAATCATCTATGTGCCTTGCCACCGCAGCCACATGGACTACCTCCTGCTATCGTACCTGCTGTACACCAAGGGCGTGGTGCCGCCGCACATCGCTGCCGGCATCAACCTCAACCTGCCGGTGATCGGGCCGATCCTGCGTCGTGGCGGCGCGTTCTTCATGCGCCGCAGCTTCCGCGGCAATGCGCTGTATTCGACGGTGTTCACGGAGTACGTCGCGCAACTGGTCGCCGGCGGCTACGCGATCGAGTACTTCATCGAAGGCGGACGCTCGCGCACCGGTCGGCTGCTGCAGCCCAAGGGCGGCATGATCGCGATGACGCTGCGCGCGTTCCTGCGCCAGCCCACGCGCCCCGTTTTGTTCCAGCCTGTCTACATCGGCTACGAGAAACTGATGGAAGGCGGCAGCTACCTCGACGAACTGTCGGGCAAGCCGAAGGAAAAGGAATCGATCTGGGCCCTGCTGTGGGGCATCCCCAAGGTGCTGCGACAGAACTACGGCCAGGTCGTGGTGAATTTCGGCGAGCCGATCCCGCTGAAGGATCTGCTGGCCGAACACGCCAGCGAATGGGATGGCCGCCCGCTCGGCGACGAGGATCGCCCGGACTGGCTGTCGGACACCGTCGATGCGACCGCGCACCGGATCCAGGTCAACATCAACCGCGCCGCCGACGTCAATCCGATCAACCTGCTGGCACTGGCCGTGCTGTCCACGCCCAAGCACGCGATGGGCGAGGCCGACCTGCTCGCGCAGATCACGCTGTCGAAGACGCTGCTGGGCGAAGTGCCGTACTCCGACCTCGTCACGGTCACCCCGCACACGCCCGAGCAGATCGTCGCGCATGGCGAGGAGATCGGCGTGCTCGCACGCATCCGCCATCCGCTCGGCGACGTGTTCAAGGTCGACGGCGACACGGCGGTGCTGCTGAGCTATTTCCGCAACAACGTGCTGCACCTGTTCACCGAGCCGGCATGGATCGCGTGCTGCTTCCTGCACAACCGGCGCATGGGCCGCAACCACCTGCGCAGGATCGGCCGCTCGATGTATCCGTTCCTGCAGGGCGAGCTGTTCCTGCCGTGGGATGGCGACGGTTTCGCCGATCGCATCGACCGCACGATCGACGTCTTCGTGCGCGAAGGCCTGCTCGAGCAGGTCAGCGACGACGATGGCGGCATCCTCGCGCGCAATGCGGGCCAGTCGGACGAAGTCTTCCGCCTGCGTGCGCTCGGCCACCCGTTGCAGCAGGCATTCGAGCGCTACTACATCGCCATCTCGGTGCTGGCCAAGAACGGCCCCGGCACCCTGGGCGCCGGCGAACTCGAAAGCCTCTGCCAGCTCGCCGCGCAGCGGCTGTCGCTGCTGTACGCGCCGGCTGCGCCGGAGTTCTTCGACAAGACCCTGTTCCGCAGCTTCATCCAGAAGCTGCGCGAACTGGAGCTGGTCAAGCTTGACCAGAACAGCAAGCTCGTCTTCGACCAGCGCCTCGATGCCTGGGCCAAGGATGCCAAGGTCATCCTCGGTCGCGAGTTGCGCCACACCATCGAGAAGGTCAGCCCGGAAGCGGTGAAGCCCGCGGAGCCCCCGGCGCCTGTCGTCGACTGACGGCGGCGCACGGCGACAGATCCCCCTGCCCGCTTGCGGGCCCGCCGGCGCATCTCTAATCTCCGTCTTCGGGAGATAGGACGCCGGCGCATTGCGTTTGGCCGCGTGACAGGGGACGCTTTGATGACATTCGACGACACGCTGTCAGCGGTGCTCGAGCCGCTGTACGCCTCCGTGCTCGCACCGGAGCGGCTGGGCGATTTCAGCCGCGCGCTGGCCGATGCGACCGATAGCTCGATCACCGCGATCATGGCCCATGACGTCGTGGTCGGCCGCGCGGCGCCAAGCCTGGCCCATGGCATCGACCACGATTGGCTGATGCAGCGCGTCGCGCAGTGCGACCTGCACAAGGATCCATGGATGCAGCGCGCGACCCCATTGCTGGAGACCGGTCGCGTCATCGACAGCCACGACATGCTGCCGCTGTCGCAGATGCGCCACTCGCAGGCCTATTCCGAGCACTACCAGGTCATCGGCGTGGCCCAGCAGGTGGTGTCGGTCGGTCATTTCGATGGCGTCAGTTCGGTCACGCTATCGATCTGCCATGGCGATCCGCGACGCCGCTTCGGCCGCGAGGCCATCGACCTGCTGCACCGGCTGACACCACACTGGGTCAACGCCTACGCCCTGCAGCGCAGACTGGGCTGGTTCGAACAGCGCAGCGCAACGCTGGATGCCGCGATCGAGGCGGCGCCGATGGCGATGTTCCTGCTCGATGCACAACAGCAGGTCGTGCGCAGCAACGCCGCCGCCGAACAGCTGCTGGCATCCAGCGACCTGCTGCATCTCGATGGCGGCCGTCCGACCGCCCGCTTCAACGGCGGGCCGTTGCAGCGCGTGCTCGGCGAGTCCTGCCAGGGCATGTCGCCGATCCGGGCGACGACGCCGTCGGGCAACAGCGCCAATCTCCGCGATGCCGCGGGTCGCGTGGTGCTGGTCGCCAGCGTGCGTCCCCTGCCGCAGGGCGCCGGGCACGAGCGCGCGATCATGTTCGTGCAGCCGGTACAGGCCTCGACGCCGGACGACCTGAAGCAGTTGCTGCGCCAGCTGTTCCCGTTGACCGAATCCGAGGCCGCGCTGGTGGTCACGCTGCACCGGCACACCGATCTGGCCAAGGCCGCCGACAGCCTGGGCATCGCGACCGCGACGGCGCAGACCCGGCTCAAGGTGGTGTTCGACAAGACCGGCGAGCGCAGCCAGCCGGCATTGATGCGGCTGACGTCGGCGGTGGCGATGATGTTGCGACCGGCGGGTGGGTCGCGAACGATGTCGTGAGGGAGGTGCGGCGCGATGTCTGTGGAGCGCCGGGTTGGGGCCGGCGGACAGGGCGTTGAAGAAGCGCCGGATCGAGATCCGGACTACGCGGGCTCGTCGGGGATCAGGGCGCTTTCGAGGCGGGCGATCATGTCCTTGAGCTGCAGCTTGCGCTTCTTCAACCGCTTGACCGACAACTCGTCGGCGGCGATGTCGGCCTGCAGCCGCGAGATCGCGTGATCGAGATCGCGATGCTCGCTGCGCAGTTCGGCAAGCTTGCGGGGGATCGCGGAGGCGTCGGGATACATGGGCCGAGCTTACACGCCGCCATGCCCGCCGCGCACCCTCCCAGCGTCGGCCTTATGCGGTCGCCCCGCAATGTTCCAGCGACAGTCGCCCGGACTGCAATCGCAGGCGATGCTCCAGGCCCAGCCGGGCCAGCAACGCGGGGTCGTGGCTGACCACGAGCAGCGCCCCCGGCCAGCCGCGCAACAGCTCGACCAGCGCATCCACGCTGTCGAAATCCAGATGGCTTGCCGGCTCGTCCAGCAACAGCAGCGGCGCCGCCGGCTGCGCCCAGGCCGCGGCCGCCAGCGCGACGCGCATGCGCTCGCCGCCCGACAGGGTCGCCAGCGGCTGGCGCGCCCGCTCGCCGGCCAACCCCAGCAGCGCGAGCCGCGTCGCCGGTGCATGCATCGCGTCGACCTGGGCCGAAGCCGCCTGCATCCGTGACGCCAGCCAGTCCAGCGCCGTCAGGGTGTCGGGCAGGTCGGCCAGATGCTGGTCGAGCGATTGCACCGGCACATGCGCCGAAACCGTGCCGCTGGCCAACGAGGTCTCGCCGCGCAGCGCGCGCAACAGTGTGGTCTTGCCACTGCCGTTGGCGCCTTCCAGGCCGATCCGCACCGGTCCGCAGGCCTGCCAGTCCAGCGCCTGCGCGGGTGCCGCCAGACACGGATGCGCATTGACGAACGTCAGCACGCGCCGCCCCGCCGGCAACACGACGCTGGCGTCGACGAACGCCGGTGCCACGGCCGCGTCGACGGCTGCGAAGGCCGCGCGGACCGCGTCCTCGCCGACCTGCAGCCGTTGTGCGAGTCCATTGCGCAAGCGGCCGTCGTTGCGCTCGGCCTTGCCCTTCAGGTGATCGAGCAGCAGTGGCGACTGGTTGCTGTCGCGGTGCGCGCGTCGCCCGCCGGCCTGGCGCTGGTCCAGGCGCTGGCGTTCGCGTACGGCATCGCGCTGCAGCTGCGCACGCGCGCTGCGGGCCTGTTCGAGGTCATGCTGTTGCTGTCGGCGCTGCGTATCGCGCAAGGCGCGCCAGGCCTGCAGTCCGCCATCGACATCGAGCAGGCCGCCGGGGCGCAACTCCAACAACCGCGGCATCGCCTGCAGCCAGGCAGGATCGTGGCTGACCACCAGCACCGCGCCATCGCGCCGCGCAAACGCCTCGCACCAGTGCGCCGACACCCCCGCATCCAGGAACGTGCTGGGCTCGTCGAGCAGTACGACGCGCGCATCCGACAGCAGCGCGCCGAGCAGCCGCAACTGCTGGCATTGCCCACCCGACAATTGCGCCGGATCGGCAAGCAGCGACATGCCGGCAAGGCCGTGCGCCTCCAGCGCCGCGCGCAATCGCGCCGGCAGCGACCAGTCGTCGCCGACCAGCGCGGCATCGTCGCTGTCGCCACGACCGTCGAGCAGTCGTTGCAGGGCGTCGAACCGTGCACCGAATCCGAGCACATCGACCAGGCGTCCCGGCAGTCGGCCGACCGATTGCGCCAGCCAGAACGTAAGACCGTCGACCTGGCCGCCATCGACATGCACGCAGGCCTCGCCCGGGACGCCGTGGCCGGCGAGCTGGCGCAACAGCGTGGATTTGCCAACGCCGTTCGCACCGATCAGTGCACAGGGACCCTCGTGCAGGTGCAGGTCGATGTGGTCGTACAGGACCCGGCCATTGGGCAGTACGGCGGACAGGCCGCGGGCCTGCAGCCGGATCGGGCGCTGACGGCCCGGTGGCGGGTTGAGCGGCACTTGTGGTGTTTGCAGCACATCGGGCTGCGGCCGGGAGGCGCCCGGCAGCGGAGTGGAGTACGACGGCATGATGGAGGCCTCTGGCAGACTCGACGACGACCCCGGCAGGGTCGGTGGATTCGATGTCGGCTCAATGCATCACATCGATGCGCGCTCCAGGAAAGCCCGGCGAAGTCCGGACGCGGTGGAGTCTAGCGCGCGTGGCCGGCGACGGGATGAACGCCAGCCCTGGCGGACCGCCGCCGTGAAGACCCGCACGTGCCGGTAAACTACCCGGACGATGAGTACCGTCCTGCCCCTGCCCGAGCCCGTCCTGCGTCGCGATCGCCACCGCGATCAGCGCGAGCATGCGCATGCGACGGCCAGGCTCGGCAAGCGGCTGCGCCACCAGGTCGGTCGCGCGATCGCCGACTTCGGCATGATCGAGGAAGGCGACCGGATCATGGTCTGCCTGTCCGGCGGCAAGGACAGCTACACCCTGCTCGACATCCTGCTGCAGTTGCAGAAGAAGGCGCCGGTGTCGTTCTCGCTGACCGCGGTCAACCTCGACCAGAAGCAGCCCGGCTTTCCCGAACACATCCTGCCCGACTATCTGCGCGCGCTCGGCGTGGATTTCCAGATCATCGAACAGGACACCTATTCGGTCGTCAGCCGCGTGATCCCGGAAGGCAGGACCATGTGCTCGCTGTGTTCGCGGCTGCGGCGCGGCGCGCTGTACCACCATGCCGAGCAGCACGGCTTCACCAAGATCGCGCTGGGCCATCATCGCGACGACCTGGTGGCGACGTTCTTCCTCAACCTGTTCTTCCACGCCAAGCTCAGCGGCATGCCGCCGAAGCTGCGCAGCGACGACGGCAGGCATGTCGTGATCCGTCCACTGGCCTATGTCGCCGAGGACGACATCGCCACCTATGCCGCCGCCAGCGCATTCCCGATCATCCCGTGCAACCTCTGCGGCTCGCAGGAAAACCTGCAGCGCAAACAGGTCAAGAAGATGATGGATGCCTGGGAACGCGAGACACCCGGCCGCATCGAGACGATCGCACGCGCACTCGGCGACATCCGTCCGTCCCAGCTCAGCGATCCGAAGCTGTTCGACTTCCTGTCGCTTGGAATGCCACCCCCGCTGCTCACCTCCGCTTGACCCACTGCACCTGATCCATCGCTGGCGCGCACCTTCGCGGCGCCAGCGCCGTCCCCCGACAGCGCCACCTCCCTTTCCCACGCCCGGATGTCCATGTTCTTTCGCAACCTGACCCTGTTCCGCTTCCCGACCTCGCTCGACCTGTCCGATCTCGACGCCCAACTGCAACACCACCCGCTGAAGCCGGTCGCGGCGCTGGAGCTGTCTTCGCGCGGTTTCATCTCGCCGTTCGGCCGCGACGCCGAGGCGTTCTCGCATCGCATCGAGGACGCGATCTGGGTGACCGTGGGCGGCGAGGACAAGATCCTGCCCGGCGCGGTCGTCAACGACCTGCTGCAACGCAAGCTGTCGGAGATGGAACAGAAGGAAGGCCGTCGCCCGGGCGGCAGGATGCGCAAGCGCCTGAAGGAAGACCTGGTCCATGAACTGCTGCCACGTGCCTTCGTGCGGCCGTCGCGCACCGATGCGCTGATCGACCTGGAGCATGGCGTCTGCGTCGTCGACACCTCCAGCCGCAAGTCGGCCGAGAACGTGGTCTCGGAAATCCGCACCGCGCTCGGCAGCTTCCCGGCGTTGCCGCTCAATGCCGAAGTCGCGCCGCGCTCGATCCTGACCGGCTGGATCGCCGGCGAGCCGCTGCCCGATGGCCTGAGCCTGGGCGAGGAATGCGAACTCAAGGACCCCGACGAGCATGGCGCGATCATCAAGTGCCAGCGCCAGGAACTGCAGTGCGACGAAATCACCCGTCACCTGGACTCGGGCAAGCAGGTCACCAAACTGGCGCTGACGCTCGACGACCATGTCTCGTTCGTGCTCGGCGAGGACCTGATCATCCGCAAGTTCAAGCTGCTCGACGGCGCGATCGACAAGCTCGAAGGCACCGAGAACGACGACATCCGCGCCGAGCTCGATGCCCGCTTTGCGCTGATGAGCGGCGAGTTCAAGCGTCTGTTCTCGATCCTGGAACCGGCACTGAAACTGTCCAAGGCCGACGCCTGATCGTCCCCGGGCGCGTGGCCTTTGCCACCCGCCGATGACCGCCGCATGAAAAACATCGCCGTCGGCGCGCTGCGGCGGTAGCATAGTGCCGATGCCATCCCTGCTGCGCCTGCTCTCCCCCCGCTCCGCCCCACCAGCCCTGCAACGCGACATCGCCCACCTGGAACTCGCCGATGGCAACAGCATCGACGTGTTGCGCGTGCGCGATCCCCGCGCGAAGCGGATCAAGCTGTCCGTGGGCGAACGCGGCGCGCGCCTGACACTGCCGTTGCGCGCCAGTCTGGTCGCCGGCGACCGCTTCATGCACGAGCATCGCGACTGGATCGCGCAGCAATTGCAGGTCTGTCGCGGCGACATCACGCCCTTGCTGCGCGGCACCACCGCAAGCTTGCCCCTGCGCGATGCCGCGGTGCCGTTGCGCTGGCAGGAAGGCCGCTTCGCCCAGATCGCGCGCGACGCCGACGCGATCCGCTTCCAGTTGCCCGCGACCGCCAGCGACGCCACGATCCGGCGCGCCTTGCGCGATTTCTACGAGGCCGAAGCACGCTCGGACATCGCGCGCTGGATGC
Source organism: Luteimonas sp. RIT-PG2_3 (assembly GCF_054902115.1). Classification (NCBI taxonomy): domain Bacteria; kingdom Pseudomonadati; phylum Pseudomonadota; class Gammaproteobacteria; order Lysobacterales; family Lysobacteraceae; genus Luteimonas; species Luteimonas sp. RIT-PG2_3. The sequence continues at coordinate 279,712 of NZ_JBUBPF010000001.1, forward strand.
CGGTCTACATGCCCGGCCTGCCGCGCCCGCCGTCGCGGATCCGCCTGCGTGTGCTGTCCTCGCAATGGGGCTCGCTGGCCCCCGACGGGACGCTGACGCTGGACCTGTCGCTGGTGCTCGGCCGTCAGAGCGCGTTCGAGTACGTGCTGGTCCACGAACTCTGCCACCTGATCCACGCCAACCATTCACGCGCGTTCTGGCGCGAAGTGGAGCGCCGCTGCCCGGACTGGCACGACGCCCGCGATTACTTCCGCGACCACGGCCGCCACCTGAAGGCCAGCCTGCATACGCTGCTCAACGGCGCGTAGGGGAATAGGGCGCATAGCGCGCACGCCTCGGGAGTCGCCCTCGGCGCATCTCGCTGACCGCCGGCGATCAAACCGCCTTGCCTGAGCCGTCAGCGCCTCTGGCTCGCCAGCTTCCGGCTCGTCAGCGCCCTTGGGCCACGACGCTCAGGCGTCCAGGAAGAACGAGCCGATCGCCGCAGCCACGGCTGCGGGATCTTCCATGTGCAGGTGATGGCCACCCGCCAACAGCACCAGGTCGCCCTGCGACAACAGCCGCGCGCGCCGGCTGCGATCGGGTTCCGGCAGGTAGACCTGCGCCGGCGTCGCATAGATCACCCGGGTCGGGCATTCGATGCCGGCGATCAGCGCGTCGATCTGCTCGCCGGTCATCCGCGTCATCGTCGGCAGGGTCAGGCGCGGGTCGCTGCTCCAGACATAGCCGCCTTCGACCGCGTCGACGCCGCGCTCGACCAGCAGCCGCGCGACCGGTTCGCTGAGCGCATTGACCTGCATGCGCGCACGGATCGGCGCCGACAGGTCCGGGAACACCCGCAATTGCTTGCCCGTCAGCGCGCGCGTCGCGTCGATGGCTTCGCGCAGGCGCGGCACCGTGCGCTCGACGGTCTCGGGCAATGCGCCCAGCGCTTCGATCGCGACCAGCCGGCGCACGCGTCGCGGGCAGCCCGCCGCGATCAGGCTGGAAATACCGGCGCCCATCGAATGGCCGAGCAGCGAGAACTGCTCCCAGCCCAGCGCGTCGGCGACATCGAGCACGTTGTGCAGCGCACCGGCGAACGAGTAATCGGTGCCACGCGGCAGATGCGCGCTGCGGCCGTGTCCAGGCAGCTCGGGCGCCACAAGGTCCAGACCCTGCAGGTACGGCGCCAGCGGCATGAAGCTGGCGGCATTGTCGAGCCAGCCGTGCAGCGCGATGACGCGCGCGCCGCCGGGATTGTCGTTGCGCAGGCCGCGGATACGGCCGCAGGGGATGTCGAGTTCCAGCTCGTGCATCAGCGTGCCCTGCGACGGCACACCCTGTGAGCGCGTGCCCTGTTCCGTGCGGTCGCTCATCACGGTGCTCCGGCCTTCCACTGCGCCAACGTCCGCGCGGCGAGCGCGGCGAGCGCGTCGGCATGCGCAGGCGAATCGTTGAGGCACGGAATGTAATGCAGCGCCTCGCCGCCCGACTCGCGGAACAGATCGGCGTTCTGCATCGAGATCTCCTCCAGCGTTTCCAGGCAATCCACCGCGAATCCGGGGCAGACCACGTCGACGTCGCGGACGCCGGTCGCCGGCAGCGCGCGCAGCGTCGCGTCGGTGGCCGGGCCCAGCCAGCGCTCGCGCCCGAACCGCGACTGGAACGTCAGCTGGTACTCGTCCTCGCGCAGCGACAGCGCCTGGGCCAGCGCCGCGACGCTGGCCCGGCACTGGCGTTCGTAGGGATCGCCGGCATCGACCAGCCGCTGCGGGATGCCGTGGAACGAGAACAGCAGCAACTGCGCGCGGCCATTGGCCTGCCAATGCGTCCGGATCGAATCGGCGACCGCCGCGACCCATCCCGGATCGACCGGATAGTCGACGATGACGCGAGCATCAAGCCCGGCCGCCACCGCCTCGTTGACGACATCCTCGACCGAGGCCGTGGTGGTCGTCGAATACTGCGGATACAGCGGCAGCACCAGCACGCGACCGATACCCTCGGCCTGCAGCGCCTGCAAACGCGTGCGCAGGGCCGGCTTGCCGTAGCGCATCGCGTCGAGCACCTTCGTCTGCGGCAGGCGCTGCTGCACCGCCTCGGCCAGGCGCCGGGTGTAGACCGCCAGTGGCGATCCACCCTCCATCCAGATCTCGGCGTACTTGTGCGCCACGCGCTTGCAACGCAGCGGCAGGATCACGCCATAGAGCAACGGCAGCCAGAGCAGGCGCGGGATCTGCACGACGCGGGGATCGCCGAGGAACTCGCCGAGATAGCGGCGGACCGCATCGGCGGTCGCGGCCTCGGGTGTGCCCAGGTTGACCAGCAACAGGGCGGTGTCGGCATCGGAGCGGGAATCGATCATCCGCATAGGATGGCAGGCGCGACGACAATTGGCACCACGCAGGCATGGCTGGACAGGCCCCAGGCAGACCACGCGACCCCGGTCGCGACACCGGTGCGTTGCTCACCAGTGATTCATCGCACCGCGACTAGCCTGAATACCTTAGATTGCTGCCGATCCTTCCGCTGCGCCCGTGGTCCACGACCTGGCCGCACCCCGCGTGCCGCCCAACCTCCGGAGCCTCCGATGTCCATCTCCCGCCTGTCCCGCATCCTGCCGCGTCCGTTGCTGCTGGCCACCGCATTGGCCGTATCGTTTTCTGCCGCGCCCGCGTTCGCTGGCGTCGATGAGGATGCGCGCGCCCAGAACGCCGTGCGCGTGCTGACCGACATCCAGGCGATCCCGGAGTCGGCGATCCCGGACAAGCTGCTCGACGAGGCCCGCGCGATCGTCGTGATCCCGGACACGCTGAAGGTCGGCCTGGTGCTCGGCGGCCGCCGCGGCCACGGTCTGCTGTCGGTCAAGAACGCCGACGGCAGCTGGTCCAACCCGAGCTTCATCAAGCTCACCGGCGGCAGCATCGGCTTCCAGGCCGGCGTGCAGTCGTCGGACGTGGTGCTGGTGTTCCGCAACGACCGCAGCCTGGAATCGATCGTCAACGGCAAGGTCACGCTGGGCGCCGATGCCGGCGTCGCCGCCGGCCCCGTCGGCCGCTCCGCGTCCGCCGCCACCGATGGCCAGCTCAAGGCCGAGATCTGGTCCTGGTCGCGCGCGCGCGGTCTGTTCGCCGGCGTCGCGCTCGACGGCGCCGTGCTGTCGATCGACAGCGCCGCCAACGAGGCGGTCTACGGACGCGACACCACGCCGCGGATGATCTTCGAAGGCCGCCTGAGCCATTCCCCGTCGAATGCGGTCGTCGATTTCCGCGACCGCCTCGAGGAAGCCACCGCCTCGGCCCGCGCCACCCGCCATGGCAACGGCACGCCGGCCCCCACTGCGCAGCAGGCACCGGCATCGACCACGTCGACGTCTCCGCTCAATACCTCGCCGCAGGCGCAGGAAGCGCAGCCGCAGCCGTTCGAGCCGGTCCATGACAACCCGGCCGTCATCGAGCAGCTGCCCGACAATCCCTGAGGCAGCCAGGCCTGATCCCATCTGGCCTGACTTCATCTGGCCTGATCTTCTCTGGCCTGACCTGCTCTGACTCTGATCATCTGATGTGCGCGGGCCGGCGTCAGCCGGCCGGCCTGAACAGCCTGCACGGGATGTCGCGCGCCGCGATCCGGCGCCGTGCAGCGGGTGGTCGACAGGACAATCCGCCCTTGTGTCATGACGATTGGCGGTATTCATCGTCCGGATCCGCCACCCGCGGCGTCATGCAGGCGGCCGCTCTGCGTTATCCTGAGCCCCCAATCTTTCCTGAGAGCGCGCAATGGGCAGTTTCAGCATCTGGCATTGGATCATCGTGCTGGTGGTCGTGCTGCTGGTCTTCGGCACCAAGCGCCTGCGTGGCGCGGGACGCGACCTGGGCGAAGCGGTCAAGGGATTCAAGAAGGGCATGGACGACGACGCGCCGACCGGCGAGTTGAGCGACCAGTCGCGCAAGGCCGACCCGGCCGATACCGAGAAGTCGCGCCAGGACGACAGCGCGTCGCGCTGACACCGCGTAGCCCGGCTTCCTCGCATGTTCGACATCGGTTTCTCCGAAATCGTGGTGATCGCGGTTGTGGCCCTGATCGTCCTGGGTCCAGAACGCCTGCCCAAGGCCGCGCGCTTCGCCGGCCTGTGGGTGCGGCGCGCGCGCGCGCAGTGGTATTCGGTGAAGTCCGAGTTCGAGCGCGAGATGGCCGCCGAAGACCTCAAGCGCAGCCTCGACGAGGCCAAGCAGACCCTGCGCGACGTCGAGACCAAGATCCGCGCCGCCAGCGAGGATGCGCAACGCGAAGTCGAGGGCATGCGCCGCGACACCGTGGCGGCCGTGCAGCCGGCGATCGAAGCCGTGCGTCAGCTTGAATCGCCGGACACCGCCGCACAGGGTACCGCCGCAAGCGATGGCGATGGCGACGTGACTGCCACGCCCGTCACTGGCGCACCCGCGCTCGACGCGCCTGCAGCCGCTACACCCGCACTCGGCACGCCAGTACTCGGAATGCCCGATCCCGAAGCGCCCGGCGAGACCCTGCCGGCGTCGCCCGCCCCGCAGGCTGCGCCGCTGTCGGTCGACGACTTCGCCGGAACGCCGCGTCCATGAGCGACCATGATGCGATCGACGGTGGCGAAGGCAGCCTGATCGAACACCTGATCGAACTGCGCTCGCGCCTGATGCGCGCGTTGATCGGCCTGGGCGCGGTCCTGCTGTGCCTGTTGCCGTTCGCCAACAAGCTCTATGCCGTGTTCGCGCAGCCACTGCTGGACAAGCTGCCCGAAGGCGCGCACCTGATCGCAGTCGAGGTCGCGTCGCCGTTCTTCGCGCCGCTGAAGCTGGCGTTCTTCCTGGCCCTGGTGCTGTCGATGCCATGGCTGCTGTACCAGGCCTGGGCCTTCGTCGCGCCAGGCCTGTATCGCCGCGAGAAGCGCCTGGCGTTCCCGCTACTGGTGTCGTCGGTCCTGCTGTTCTATTCCGGTTGCGCGTTCGCGTTCTTCGTCGTGTTGCCGTCGGTCTTCAGCTTCCTGACCGCGATCACGCCTGAAGGCGTGTCGATGATGACCGACATCAACGCCTACCTGAACTTCGTGCTGGTGATCTTCCTGGCGTTCGGCATCAGCTTCGAACTGCCGGTCGCGCTGGTGATCCTGGTGCTGCTGGGCTGGGTCACGCCCAAGCAGCTGCGCGAATGGCGCGGCTACGCCGTCGTCGGCGTCTTCATCCTGGCCGCCGTGATCACGCCGCCGGACATCATCTCGCAGCTGCTGCTGGCGATCCCGATGTGCCTGCTGTACGAAGCCGGGATCATCGCGGCGCGGCTGGTCGCGCCCAAGCCCGCGGCCGACGAAGGCATCGACACCCCGCAATGAGCGGGCCGGCGGGCTGTCTACGACGCGCCGCGGCCTGGTCCATGGACGCGGTCGTGATCGCCGTGCCCGCCATGCTGCTGAGCTTCGCGTACTGGCATCCGGTATGGCTGCGACTGGATGGCGATATCCGCGCGCTGGCGACGGCGTTGGCCACGATGATGTACGACGCGCTGCAACTCGCCACGCCGCCCGCCCAGCTGGCCGCGCAATGGCTGCAGGACGCGACGCTGCATGCGGCGATCCTGTCGCTGGCATCGACGATCACCCGCCTGCTGTTGCCGACGATGGCGACGTTCGCCATGCTGGCGTTCGTGTACCACGCCGGTTTCGAAGCCTCGCGCTGGCAGGCTTCGCCAGGCAAACGACTGTTGCAGCTGCAGGTCACCGACCTGGAGGGCCAGCCGCCGGGACTGGCGCGCGCGATGGTGCGGCAAGCGGCGGGCCTGCTGTCGTGGATCAGCCTGAACCTCGGTCATGCGACCGCGCTGGTGCCTCCGCAGCACCGCGCGCTGCATGACCGCATCGCCGGTGCGCAGGTCATCCAGCAGGTGCCGGCATCGACGCCGCTGCCCGCCTGGGCGGGCGCATGGTTGGCATGGCAGGCGCTGGCGTTCTTCGGTGCGGTCGCCTGGCTGACGCTCCGCTTGCAGGCGTATCTGGACCTGGCATTCGCGCGCCTGTTGTAAGCGATCTGTCTCGCGCGCCGTCGGATGACGTGCGGCGGAGTGAGGAGCATGCCGACAAGGAGCCCGCCGGCAGGTCGGCGCCGGCAGGTCAGGGGACTGCGATCAGAGCTCGACCTGGTTCGGCGGCAACGCCGGCGGCTGCGCGGGATCGGCGCAGGTATCGCGCCACAGGTGGTACATCACGCCGAACATCACCATGTAGACCACCAGCAGCATCGCCAGGTACAGCGGCATCACCAGCAGCACGGCCACCGCCGGGTGGATCAGTCCACCGATCAGCGCCAGGATGCCGCCGACCAGCACCAGCACGAACGACAGCGCGATCATGCCGAAGAACGAGATCGCGGCGAGCACGATGATCGGCAGCAGGTTCTTCAACGACCCCGCGAAGCCGTCGCTCAGCGCCTGCTTCAGCGAGCGCCCGGCGAGCGCGACCTGGCCGAAGCCGATCGCGTAGACGCCACCGAAGTACAGGCCGAACGCCATCAGCAGCGCCATCATCGTGCCCATGCCGTCCGGCGCGGGCGGATAGACCGGCGGCTTGGAGGCATCGCCGGCAGCGCTGAAATCGGCGCTGATCTGGATGACCTCCATGTACCAGGCCATGAAACCCTTGCCGAACAGGCTGACGACGACGACGAACATCGCGATGTAGATGACCGCCATGACGACGCCGAAGCCGATCAGCCGCGCGCGATCATCGCTGGGCTTGAACGTGTCGAACACCGCGCCCGCGCGCGTCGGCACGCCGCGTTCGACCGCGTGGATCACGCGCAGCACGCCGCCGATCAGCAGCGGATAGACGACGATCATCACCAGCGTCATCACGCCGGCCATCACCATCACCGTCTCGACCGGCAGCAACTGCTGCAGCAGCACCTGCAGCAAGCTGGGGATCAGCGCGATCACAGCGAGCAGCGCGATCGCGCCGATCACCGCCTTGGGATTGCCGCGGCCGAGATTGATGGCCTTGGCCAGCCAGGACCAGCCGGCGGCGGGTCCCAGTGCACGTGTCGTCATTTCAGGAATCCTGCGAAGTTTCGTGGCCGATGCCACGCCTGCACATCGTACTGCAAGCACCCCGCCGACGCTGGAAAACAAAGGCTCCAAGGGCCGCGACGGGCGCCGGACATCGCCTGCGTCAGCGCTCCGCGAGCTGCCGCGCATGGCGGACGAAACGCCGCAGCACCCGCCGCGAATGCGGCGCAGCAACGACCGATCGCGCGAGCTGCCGCGGGTCCGCCCCCTCGTGCGCCAACGCCTCGGCGCGCGCATGCACGTAGCCGCGCATGTGCCCGGCGCTGAATTCAGGATGGAACTGCAGTCCCCAGACATGCCGCCGCCAGCGGAAGGCATGGCAGGCGTCCTGGTCGGAACTGGCCAGCACCGCGACACCCTCGGGCGCGCGCAGCACGCTCTGCAGATGCGTGGCCTGGACATTGAACCTGTCGGGCAGGCGGGCGAACAGCGGATCGTCGCCCGCTTCGGGATGCAGGGCCAATGCCACGGTCCCCATCTCGCGTCCGTTCGGATTGGCGCCGACCTCGCCACCCAGCGCGTGCGCGATCAACTGGTGCCCGTAACAGATGCCGAGCAGCGGCACGCCGGCATGCGCGGCGTCATGCAGCCATTGCGCGCTGCGTTCGCTCCAGTCGTGGCGGTCGGTGACCATCGCGCCGGAGCCGGTGATGATGACGCCGGCCCAGTGGCCCGCTTCGGGCAGGCGATCGCCGGCTTCGACATTGGCGACGCGCACGGCCTGCCGATCGAGGCCGGCCGCGACCCGGATCCAATGCGGAAACCCTCGATGCCGGCGCATCGACGCGACCGGCTGCCCGGTCTCGATGATCAGGAAGGGGGCACTGCGGCGAGGGGACATGCGTGGGCACGATTGGAAGGGAGCGTGGTGCAGATCATCGCAGCCAGGAGCGAGGCCGGCCAGCATGGGACCAGACGCCTTGGTCGAAGTCCGGGAATGCCTGCCGTGGACGGCCGAAGACATCGTGCGTGCGCGATACCGCGCTGGACAGGCAGTATCGGGCCAGGCGTTGGGAGGAGATGAGCGCCGGGACGTTTCGCTGGGCTGCCAAGCCTGTCGGCGCTGGACCGCGGTGTGCGCTGGCACTGTCTGCGCCGCGCTGGGCCGCGTTGAGGATGGCCGTTGCGGCCTCGTCGTCCTGATCCAGGAGATCCGTACGCGCCAGCGGGGTGGGAGTTTCCCACCCCGCCGACCGCAACCCCGAATAGATCGCTTCCGTGCGAGAGAACTCCGATCGGAAATGTGTCGCAGGACACATTCCGCACGCTCACTATTCTCATTCCGCAGTGACACCGCAACCGCAACATTGTGTAAAACGTGTCAATATTGCTGGCATCTGACAATTCACTTGTTTTAAAATCATGAAGTTGTAAATTTTGGCCAGCAACGCGCATCAGCTTGCGCCAATATCGTTGACATGCCAGCAAATGCTTGCCCCGGCACGCCATTCGGCGGTCCGGCCCTGATAAAGAGGTCGCAGAAATGAACCTGAATACACGGATCCGGGTGTCCCGCAGGCGCGCCGAACTGACCCAGGCCGAGCTCGCGGCGAGGCTCGGGGTCGGCCGCAGCGCCGTCGCCAACTGGGAATGCTCGGGCAACGTGCAGCCCTCCAGCCATCACCTGATGGCGATCGCGGTCGCGACCGGGGTCTCGCACGAGTGGCTGGCGACCGGTCGCGGCATGCCGGCACTGGACCTGGACCACCAGAACACTGCGCTCGACGCCGAACTGATCGAGGATCCCGTCGAACGCCAGATGCTGCGTGGATTCCGCGCCGCAAGCCCGGGCATCCAGCAGGCGCTGCTGCAGATCGCCGAGGCGCAGTTGCCGTCGGCGTCGCGCAGGCCGCATCGCAGCACTTGAGCCCGCCCTCGCGCCGCGTGCGCGCGGCGGCGCTTTTGTCGCCGTCGCTATACTAGCCGGCTGTTCCGATCCATCTTCCGGACCCTCGATGAGCGCCCCGACCTCCCCGCCGATCACCTTCCAGGGCCTGATCCAGCGCCTGAACACCTACTGGGCAGAACAGGGCTGCGTCCTGATCCAGCCGCTCGACCTCGAGGTCGGCGCCGGCACCTTCCATCCGGCGACCTTCCTGCGCGCGCTCGGACCGGAGCCGTGGAACGCGGCCTACGTGCAGCCGAGCCGTCGCCCCACCGACGGCCGCTATGGCGAGAATCCGAACCGCCTGCAGCGCTACTACCAGTACCAGGTCGCGCTCAAGCCCAATCCTGACAACATCGTCGAGCTCTACTTCGACTCGCTGAAGGCGCTGGGCATCGATCCGCAGGTGCACGACCTGCGCCTGGTCGAGGACAACTGGGAATCGCCGACGCTCGGCGCCTGGGGCCTGGGTTGGGAGGTCTGGCTCAACGGCATGGAAGTCACCCAGTTCACCTACTTCCAGCAGGCCGGCGGCCTGGAGTGCAAGCCGGTGCTCGGTGAGATCACCTATGGCCTGGAGCGGTTGTGCATGTACCTGCAGAACTGCGACAACGTCTACGACCTGGTCTGGACCCGCGGTCCGCAGGGCGTGGTCACCTATGGCGATGTCTACCACCAGAACGAAGTCGAACAGAGCGCGTACAACTTCGAGCATGCCAACGTCGACGTGCTGCTGCGTCGCTTCGACGAGTGCGAGGCCGAGGCGCTGGCGATCGTCGAACAGGGGCTGCCGCTGCCTGCCTACGAGCAGGTCTGCAAGGCCAGCCACTGCTTCAACCTGCTCGATGCGCGCCGCGCGATCAGCGTCACCGAGCGCCAGCGCTACATCCTGCGCGTACGCCGGATGTCGCAGGCGGTCGCTGAGGCCTACTACGCGCAGCGCGAGAAGCTGGGTTTTCCCGGATTGAAGGCGTCGTCGCCCTGAGGACCTGTCCTGACACGGGACGACGACATCCGCACAGCGACGCGCGCGGCCCTGCAGGCACGTGCGCCGCAACCCCTGCTCCGCCTGCGGAGACAGGGCCCAAGCAATCACGAAGGTAGTCGCAATGGCTGACATGAAACCCCTGCTGATCGAACTCGGGACCGAGGAACTGCCGGTCAAGGCACTGCCCGGACTGGCGCAGGCCTTCTTCGACGGCGTACTGGCCGCGCTCGACAAGCGCGGCGTCGCCGTCGATCGCGGCGATGCCCGGCCGCTTTACACACCGCGCCGGCTCGCGGTGCTGCTGCCCGGCGTCGCCGTCGAGCAGCCCGAGCAGCGATCCGAAGTCCTCGGCCCCTACCTCAACATCGCGCTCGATGCCGATGGCCAGCCGACCAAGGCCTTGCAGGGCTTCGCCGCCAAGGCCGGCATCGACTGGACCACGCTCGAGCGCACCAGCGACGCCAAGGGCGAGCGTTTCGTGCACCGAGCAGTCAAGCCGGGCGCGCGCACCCGCGACCTGCTGCCGGAGGTGCTGCACGAGGCCATCGCGGCAATGCCGATCCCGAAGCCGATGCGCTGGGGCGACCATGCCTACGCGTTCGCACGGCCGGTGCATTGGCTGGTACTGCTGCTGGGCGCGGACGTGGTCGACGCCGAGGTCTTCGGCATCCGTGCCGACCGCATCAGCCGCGGCCATCGCTTCATGCATGCCGGGCCGGTCGCGATCGCGCAGCCCGGCGACTATGTGTCCGCGCTCGAAGCCGCCAGGGTGCTGGTCGATCCTCAACTGCGCCGCGACCGCGTGGTCGCCGAAGTCGAAGCCGCCGCGCGCGTGGCCGGCGGCACCGCGCGCATCGACGACGACAACCTGCAGCAGGTCACCTGCCTGGTGGAATGGCCGAGCGCCGTGGGCTGCACGTTCGACATCGACTTCCTGGCGGTGCCGTCGGAAGCGCTGGTCGCGACGATGGAAGCCAACCAGAAATTCTTCCCGGTGCTCGACGACGGCGGTCGTCTGACCGCGCATTTTATCGGCATCGCCAACATCGAATCACGCGACGTCGACGAGGTCCGCAAGGGCTACGAGCGCGTGATCCGACCGCGCTTCAGCGACGCCAAGTTCTTCTTCGACGAGGACCTCAAGCAGGGCCTGACAGCGATGAACGCCGGACTGTCGACCGTGACCTACCAGGCCAAGCTGGGCAGCGTCGCCGACAAGGTCCAGCGTGTCGCCGCGCTGGCCGAGGCCATCGCGCCGAAGGTCGGCGTCGACCCGGCGCTGGCGCGGCGCGCGGCGTTGCTGTCGAAGGCCGACCTGCAATCGCGGCTGGTCAATGAATTCCCCGAACTGCAGGGCATCGCCGGTCGCTACTACAGCTTGCGCGACAGCGCGCTCGACGACCTGGCCAGGGACGACCGCAAGGCGCTCGCGCTGGCCCTGGACGAAGCCTGGCAACCGCGCTTCGCGGCCGACGACATCGCGCTGTCGCCGCTGGGCAAGCTGCTGGCGATCGCCGAGCGCCTGGACACGCTGGCCGGCGGCTTCGCCGCGGGCCTGAGGCCGACCGGCAACAAGGATCCGTTCGCACTGCGCCGCAACGCGCTGGGACTGGCGCGCACGGTCATCGAGAGCGGGTTCGCACTGGACATCCGCCAAGCCATCGCCCGCGCGGTGTTGCAGGCGCACCTGGCGATCGCGAAGATCCCGGCCACCGATGCCGATCGCGTCGCCGCGCTCGCCGCCACGCTGGGCCTCAAGCGCGATGGCGACCACGTATCGGTGACGCAGGTGGTCGCCGACGGCGACGTCGAAGCGGTCTACGACTTCATCCTCGACCGGCTGAAGGGCTACTACGCCGACAAGGGCGTGCCCGGCCCGCTTTTCAATGCCGTCGCCGCGTTGCGTCCGGCCTCGCTGTACGACTTCGACCGTCGCATCGATGCGATCGGCACGTTCGCCCAGTTGCCCGAAGCCGAAGCGCTGGCCGCGGCCAACAAGCGCATCAACAACATCCTGAAGAAGGCCGACGTCGACATCCCGTCGATCGAGGACAAGGACCTGCTGCGCGAGCCGGCCGAATCCGCGCTGGCCGAGGCGGTCGAGGCTGTCTACGCCGAGACCGGGCATGCACTGGCGCATGGCGATTATGTCGACGCGCTGGCGCACCTGGCGCGGCTGCGGCCGCAGGTTGATGCGTTCTTCGACGGCGTGATGGTCAATGTCGACGACATCGCCCTGCGCCGCAATCGCCTGGCCCTGCTCAAGCGCCTGGCCGACCGCCTGGGCAGCGTGGCCGCGATCGAGCATCTGTCGTCCTGAGGCCAGGATTCGCAGGTTTGTCCTGATATCGAATGTCGGGACGGAAAGGCCAGGGTCTGGAGGCAGGTCTCGCAAGACCGCCTTCGAAGGGCTGCCTTTGAAGGACTGCCGCGCGGCCCGATGCGCTATCGGAGCCTGTCGGACTTGCCCGCCCTGGCCCATCGAGACGTCGCGGGTACCGCTCGGGCTCCCGCAGCTCGGGCGCAACGTCTGAACAAGACGCTGCGCATCCGGGACCTGCGAATGCGGGGCCGGCGCCCTGTTTTGCGGCCTTTGTTCCGCGCCATTAAGCGATTCTTGACGTCGCTTCGGTATGCTGCGCGGATGCCCGCATCCCGTATCGCACCCGCCATCGCCGCCCTTTTCCTGTTCTCGGCCGGCGTTGCGCACGCGGCCAAGGTGCAGCGCGTCGATATCCACGGCCTCGACGAGACCATGACCAACAACGTCCGCGTCGCGCTGTCGCTGGTCGACGCGATCGACAAGGAGGTCACCGGACGCCGCATGGCCTACATGCTGCGCGAGGCCGAGAACGAAGCCCGCGAAGCGCTGGAACCGTTCGGTTATTACGACCCCACGATCACCGTCGAACGCGCGCGTGGCGAGGAAGCACTCACAGTGTCGATCACCATCGTGCCCGGCGAGCCGGTGCGCGTCCGCAACGCCGACCTGGCGATTCTCGGCGAAGGCAATGGCGACCGCTACCTGCAGCAGGACCTGGCCAATTTCATCCCCGGGCGCGGATCGGTGTTCAACCATGCCGAGTACGAGGCCAGCAAGATCCGCATCAGCCGCAGGCTGACCGAGCGCGGTTACTTCGACTCCGACTTCTCGTCGCGCCGGGTCGAGGTCACGCGCGCCGACAAGGCCGCCGACATCGACCTGGTCTGGAACAGCGGCGAGCGCTACGACATGGGCCCGACGACGTTCGAGCAATCGCCCAAGCGCATCATCAACGACGACCTGCTGGAAAAGCTGATCTACTGGGAAGAGGGCCAGTACTACCACCAGGGACGCATCGATCGCCTGCGCACGTCGCTGGGCAAGCTGGATTATTTCGGCGAGATCGAGATCGAACCCCAGGTCGACCAGGCCGTCGACAAGCTGGTCCCGGTCAAGGTCACGCTGACCCCGGCCAAGCGCAGCATCTACACCGCCGGTATCGCCTACGGCACCGACAGCGGACCGGGTATCCGGCTCGGCGTCGAGCGCCGCTACGTCAACCAGCGCGGGCACAAGGCGCTGGCGCAGCTGGATTACGCGCAGAAGCGCAAGACGCTCACCACGCAGTACCGCATCCCGGCGTTCGCCTGGTTCGACGGCTGGTACACCGTCAGCCTGCAGGCCTACGACGAACAGACCGACTACATCGACACCCGCCGCCTGGAGCTGGTCGGCAGCCGCAGCGGCCAGTACAGCCGCAACCTCAACCTGGTGGCATCGCTGCACGTGCTGCGCGAGCGCTGGGCCTACGACATCGATGCCGACGACGAAGGGCGCCTGCTGTACCGCTACGCCACGTACACCTATCCCTCGCTGCGCGCCGAATATATCAATGTCGACGACCAGATCTTCCCGCGCCGCGGCATCAGTGGCTCGCTGATGCTGCGTGGCGGCGCCGAGGGCGTCGGCTCGGATGCCAGCTTCGCGCAGGTGCATGCGCGGACGTCGTGGTTCCAGGGCATGGGCGAGAAGAGCCGCCTGATCGTGCGCGGCGAAGTCGGCCATACCTACACCAACGAACTGGTGTCGACCCCGCCGAGCCTGCGCTTCTATGCCGGCGGCGATCGCAGCATCCGCGGCTACGAATGGCGCGAAGTCGGCCCGCGCCTGATCACGCTGGAAGAAGACGCGGACAACCCGGGCGAGTTCCGCCGCGTCAGTTCGTATGCGCTGGGCGCGAAGAACGTGGTCACCGCCAGCGTCGAGTTCGAGCATTACTTCCTCGACAGCTGGGGCGCAGCGGTCTTCGTCGACAGTGGTAGCGCCTTCGACGGCACCACGCCGGACTGGCACACCGGCGTCGGCGTCGGCGTGCGCTGGAAATCCCCGGTAGGCCCGCTGCGCTTCGACATCGGCCGCGGCCTGGACAATCCGGACTCGCCGTTCACCATCGGCCTGAGCATCGGGGCGGAGTACTGAGATGGCTTTTCCCCCGCAGGACGCACCCTCCCCGACCGGCGCACCGCCACCCGGCGCGCAGCCGACGCCGGAAGAACGCGAGGCGCGCATCGCTGAACTGCGTGCGCGCAGGCGTGCGCGCGTGCGCATGCTGGCCGTACGCAGCGGCATCGGCAGCCTCCTGCTGCTGGCGCTGGCGCTGGGTGCGCTGTACTGGCTGCTGACGAGTTTCGGCGGACGCGATTTCCTGCTCGCGCAGGTGGTGTCGCGCCTGCCTGCCGGCACCACGCTGGAATGGGAACGCGCCGAGGGCGCGGTGTCCGACAACCTGATGATGTACAACGTGCGCTACGTGCAGAAGGGCTGCCCGGACCGCGACGGCGAGCCGGTGGCCTACGACCAGTGCGACAAGCCGACGACGCTGGTGTTTACCGCCGCGCGCATCCTCGTCGATCCGGCGATCCGTCCGTTGCTGGGCAAGCGCCTGCGCCTGGACGCACTCGATGTCGATGGCGCCACGCTCGACCTTCCGGTCAGCGACGAGCCCTTCGAGCTGCCGCGCTGGCCGGAATCTCTGCCGCAGATCACGCTGCCGCTGGCCTTGCAGGCCGACACCATCCGCATCGATGGCTTCAAGGTGACCCAGGCCGGCGAGACGATGATCGATATCCGCAGCCTGCGCGGCGGCCTCGATGCGCGCGATGGGCAACTGCGGATCGTCGGCCTCGTCGTCGACAGCGACCGTGGACATTTCAAGGTCGACGGTGACTATGCGCCGGGCGACAACTTCCGCACCGACCTGACCGCCAGCGCGCTGCTGCCGGCACCGACCGGACGCACGCGCCCGCGCATCGGCCTGGCCGCGCGCGGCGACCTGGCGACGATGGACGTCGCGATATCCGGCCACGTGCCTTCGCCGGTCCGCGCGCACCTGACGCTGCGCGGCCAGGACGATCCGCGCTGGTCGATGACCGCGCAGTCCGATGCGCTCGATCCCGGCCTGATGTCGGGCACCGGCGAACCCGGCACGCCGATCGCATTCTCGCTGCTGGCCGAAGGGGTCGGCGGCGCCGCCGAACTGCGTGGCGAGATGACCCAGGGCGACCTGCACGTGCTGCTGCAGCCGTCGAAGGTCCGCATCCAGGACCAGGTGCTCGATCTCGATCCCGTCGTGGTCGACATCTTCGGTGGCCGCATCCGCGCGACCGGCCAGGGCGATTTCAGCACGCCCAGCGATGCGCGCTTCAAGTTCGCGGTCAACGCACGCAAGCTCAGCTTCGGCGGCGAGGCAGACCCCGCAGGTGGCGAGCCGGCGCCGGCGATCGGCGTGGAAGCCGACTTCGGTATTGCCGGCCGCACCGCGCAATGGGCCGCCATCGGCAATGCCACGCTGAGCCGCGACGGCCAGCAGGCCAAGGTCACCTTCGACGGCCGCGGCGATGGCGAGGCGATGGACCTCAAGGCGCTGCGCGCGACGATGCCGACCGGCACGCTCGACGCCAGCGGTCGCGTCGGCTGGGCACCGGCGCTGCAATGGAAGATCGACGCGGCACTGGCCGGCTTCGACCCCGGCTACTTCGCGCGCGACTGGAAGGGCGCGGTCAACGGCAGGCTGACCAGCACCGGCGAGACCCGCGACGACGGCGGGCTCGAGGTTGCCGTGGACGCCAGCAAGCTCGGCGGCACGCTGCGCGGTCGCCGTCTCGACGGCAAGGCGCGCTTCGCGATGCATGGCCCGGCCACCGGGCAGACGCGCAGCGATTTCGATGGCGAGATCGCGCTGCGCATGGGCGACAGCCGCATCGATGCCAAGGGCAGCGTCAGCGACCGCCTGGACATCGAAGCCACGCTGGCGCCGCTGCAGCTCGACGACCTGCTACCCAATGCGGATGGCCGCCTGCAGGGCCGCGTGCGCGTGACCGGCGGGCGCACCACGCCCGACATCGAAGCCGACCTCACCGGCAGCGCGTTGCGCTATGACGACTATCGCGCCGCCAGTCTCAGCGCGAAGGGGCGGCTGCCCTGGCAGCGCGGCGACGGCACGCTGGCCGTGCAGGCCCGCGGCATCGAGGCCGGCGTAGTGCTGGACGAGGTCAACATCGATGCCGTCGGTGCGGTCGAGCGCCTGCGCCTCGACGCCCAGGCCCGTGGCGAGATCGGCACGCTGGCGTTGGCGGCCACCGCCGAATCCCGCAACGGCAACTGGCGCGGCACGCTGTCTTCGTTGCGGCTGGCACCGGTCAAGGGCGCGGCCTGGCAGCTGACCGCGCCGGCCAACTACGCGCAAAACGGCAACCGCTGGACGTTGTCGCAGAGCTGCTTCGCGGCCAACGGCGGGGGCTCGCTGTGCGCCAGCGCGGACTGGCCGCAACGCGGCCTGTCGATCGACGCCAATGCGCTGCCGCTGGCGCTGGCCTCGCCGTACCTGCCCGAGCGCGAACCCGGGCAGCCGTGGATGCTGCGCGGCACGATCGACCTGCAGGCGCAGCTGCGTCCGGCCGGCAACGCCTGGCAGGGCTCGGTGACGCTGCGCTCGAGCGAAGGCGGATTGCGCGCCAGCGAACGCGCACGCCGCGACGTCATCGGCTACCGCGCGCTGACGCTGGACGCCGACTTCAATCCATCGCGGATCCACGCCACGCTGGCCACGCAGTTCCCCGATGCCGGCCAGCTCAGCGCTGAGGTCAGCACCGGCTGGGATGCGTACTCGCCGCTCAGCGGTAACCTGACGATGGACATCTCCGAGCTGACCTGGCTGGAGCTGTTTTCGCAGGACATCGTCGAGCCCAAGGGCCGGCTGGACGGACGGATCTCGCTGGGCGGCACGCGCTCGCAGCCGAGCCTGGGCGGGCAGGCGCACCTGAGCGGCTTCAGCACCGAACTGCCGGCGCTGGCGATCGCGCTGGAAGATGGCGACGTGCGGCTGGACGCGCAGGCCGACGGCAGTGCGCGCATCGTCGGCAGCGTGCGTTCCGGGCAGGGCACGCTGGGCCTCGATGGCACGCTGGACTGGCGCGGCGACGACCTGCCGCTGGTGTTGAACGTGCGCGGCGACAACGTGCTGGCGTCCGATACCCGTGACCTGCGCCTGGTCGTCAATCCCGACCTGACCGTGCGCTACTCCGCACGCCAGCCGTTGAACGTGTCCGGCACCGTCACCGTACCCAGCGCCCTGCTCGATCTGGAACGCCTGGAAGGTGGCGTGTCGGTGTCCGAGGATGTCGTCGTGCTCGATCCGATCGATCCCGAGAGCAGCGGCACCGCATCGCCGCTCGCCCTGGACCTGACGCTGGCGATGGGCGACGACGTGCGCCTGCGCGGCTTCGGCCTCGACGGCCGCATCGGCGGCAGCCTGCGCGTGCGCGCGCTGCCCGGACGCGAGATGACCGGCAGCGGCCGGCTCGAAGTCGGCGGCAAGTACAAGGCCTACGGGCAGGAGCTGGCGATCACGCGCGGCAACCTGGTCTTCACCAATGGGCCGGTGTCGGATCCGGTCATCGAACTGCGCGCCGAGCGCGAGATCGAAGCCGAGGACATCACCGCCGGCTTGACCGTCAGCGGGCGCGCGTCGGCACCGCAGGTCGAGGTCTGGACCAATCCGGCCACCGACAATTCGCAGGCGCTGTCGTACCTGGCCCTGGGCCGCTCGCTGTCGAGTCTGTCCAGCGCGCAGGGCCGGCAGCTCGACGCCGCATCCGCCGCGTTGACTGCCGGCGGCAGCCTGCTGGCCTCGCAGTTGGGCACCAAGATCGGCCTCGACGATGCCGGCGTCATGGAATCGCGCGCACTCGGCGGCAGCGTGCTCGGCATCGGCAAGCAGTTGTCGCCCAAGCTCTATGTCGGCTTCGGCGTGTCCCTGCTGGGCACCGGCCAGGTGCTGACGCTGAAATACCTGCTGCGCAAGGGCTTCGACGTCGAAATCGAATCGAGCACGCTGGAAAGCCGCGGCTCGGTGAACTGGCGGCACGAAAGCGACTGATCGCCCTCCCGCCGCCCCTGCGATGCGCATGGGCGGCGGGTCGGATCGCAAGGCCGCGATGGCCCGCGATCAACACTGGTCACGATGGTCCTGGATCAGGCGTGACCCGGAAGGGGATCAGTAGGCCTTGCGCACCTGCGCGGGTAGCACCCACTGGTCGTAGGGCACGAACAGACCGCTCAGCCTGACCGATGCGATCTTTCCGGATGGATCGAACGTGAACACCATCGGCTCGCGGTACTGGTTGCCGCCGGTGCCGCCGTCGACGCGCAAGGTATTGCCATCGATCACGCTCAGCGCGATGGCGTTCTTGGCCGGGTCCAGATCGTAGGGCTGGAGCATGTACAGCTTGCCGCCCAGCACCGCCACGTCGAAGACGCTCCACAGCGACGCGAACCTGCCGGTGAACTTGTGCAGGTCGACGCGCGTGCGCGGCGCCTTGGCATCCACGTCGGACGCCGGCGCGCTCGCCAGGTCGATCAGCTTGTAGGCCGTCTGCACCAGCGGCGACACTGGGCTGCCCAGGGAATTGGTCAGCACCGACACTGCGATCTTGTTGTCGGGGTCGACCAGCGAGTTGGTGATGTGCCCCGGATAGCCGCCGGAATGGCCGATCAGCGTGCGCTTGTTGACGCGCTCGATGAACACGCCCAGGCCATAGGTCGAACCACTGGTGCGATTGTCGTCCGCCGTCCAGACGGGATGGAACATCCGTCGCTTCGAGACGTCGCTGATCAATCGCTGGTCGCCGAAGTAGTAGGTGCTGAAGTACTGCGTCAGGTCTTCCGCGTTGGCGTAGAAGCCGGTGGCCGCCGACAGGGCGTGGGTATCGACATGCTCGATCGGCACGCGATGGTCGGCGTACAGCAAGCTGCTGTAGCCGGTGGCGTATTCGCCTGCGCGCGACGGCTCGTACTCGGGGCCGAGGTTGGCCAGCCCGAGGCGATCGACGATGTGGCTCCGCACATAACTGTTGAAGTCCGTTCCGGCGGCCGCTTCGATGACCAGCCCCAGCGCGCCGTAGCCGATGTTGGAGTACTTGAAGTGATCGTTCGCCGGGATGACCGGCGCTTGCGCGCTGAGCATCTCGGCCTTCAGCGCGTCCCGGTCGGGGAATGGTTTGCCGAGCTGCCAGAAATCGCTGTCGCGCCCGTCGCGGATGATGCCGCTCGAATGCGACAGCAGTTCGCCGACCGTCGCCGTCGCCAACGGCGACTTCGCCTCGGCCATCCACGGCAGCCAGTGGCCCACGGTGTCGTCCAGTCGCAGCTTGCCCTGCTCGACGAGCTGCAGCACGGCGATCGAGGCGAAAGTCTTGGAGTGCGAGGCGATGCGGAACAGGTGGTCCTGGCGCAGCGGGACATGCTGCTCGACATCGGCTTCGCCGTAGGCACGGCTCAGGGCCAGGCGATCGCCGGTGCGCACCGCGACCTGGATGCCCGGGATGCGCTGGTACTGCCGCTGGTAGGCCAGCCAGGTGTCGTAATAGGCGATGGCGTCATCGACGGCGGCGTCGCGAGGGGTCGCGGCGAGCCCCCCGAACGACGCCAGCGCCAGCGAGGCACCGACGAGCACGTTGAGAAGCCGGTGCCGGACCTGGGTGCGCGGGGTGATGCCTGGATCTGCAGTCATGTTGCATCCTGTCATTGTGGGCGGGCGGGATTGCGGGCGGTGTCGGGGGACAGCAGGAACCGCTTCCAGAACTCGACGCCGCTCCAGAAGATGAAGTCCCGGTTCTCGCGCTTGTGGAAGCCATGACCCTCGTTCCTGGCCAGCACGTGCCAGGCTTCGCCGCCATTGTCGCGCACCGCCTTGATGATCTGGTCGGCTTCCGACGCGGGCACGCGCGGGTCGTTGCCACCGGTGGCGACCATCAGCGGGATGCGGATCCTGTCGACATTGCGCAACGGCGAAATCTCCGCGAGCTTGGCGCGCTGCGCAGGATCGCGCTCATCGCCGTATTCGGCCCGGCGCAGGTCGCGACGATAGGCCTGGGTGTTCTCCAGGAACGTCACGAAATCGGAGATCGCCACCGCGCAGCTGGCCGCTCGCAGGCGATCGCTGTAGTGCACCGCCGAGGCGTAACACATGTAGCCGCCGTAGCTGAAGCCATAGACCGCGAAACGGTCGGCATCCAGCGCGGGATCGACCGCCAGTGCATCCAGGAACGACGCGATGTCCTTGACCGAGTCCTCGCGCTTGAACGGACCGTTGTCCAGGCTGAGGAAACGCGCGCCATAACCCGACGATCCACGCACGTTGGGCATGAAGATCGCGATGCCGAGCTCGTTGACCAGGTAGTTGTCCGGCCCGAGGTAACCGGGACGGCTCTGCCCTTCCGGACCGCCATGGATATCGACGATCAGCGGACGCTTGCCGGGGAACTTCGCCGGGTCCGGACGATACAGGAAGCCCGACATCGCCTCGCCATCGAAACTCTTGATGTCGACCAGTTCCGGCTCGCGGTTGCGGCTCACGTCGAGGCCACCGGATTCGCTGAAAGTCCAACGCTTGACCTCCAGGGTCCCGGGATCGATCGAGAACGTGTCTCCCGGCACGCTGGCCGACGACAGGCTCAGCCCGATCTCGCCCCAGGGCGCGATCTGCAGCAGCTGGCCGAAGCTCCAGTGCAGCGTGCCATTGGGCAGTCCGTCCACGTTGCGCACGTTGCCGCTGGCGGTATCGAGCACGCGTACGCGCGACACGCCGGCATCGTTGATGGCATAGACCACGAACGTGCCGTCGGCCGCCACCGCATAGTCGGTCACGTCCCATTTCGGCTCGCGGCTGACCGCGCTGAAGCTGCCCTTGCGCGGGTCGAGCTTGCCCAGGCGGACGAAGTCGGCATCGCGGTTGGACAGCACCCAGATCTGGCCGTCGGCAGCATAGTGCGCATCGGCATAGGACACGGCCTGCCGGGCATCGGTCAGGTTGCGCATGCGCCCGCTGGCCAGATCCACTTCGGTCACCACGGCATGGTTGATCGCGAGGCGGTTGATCGCCAGCGCCTTGCGGCCATCGGCGGAGAAGTCGCTGATGTTCCAGCCGCCGCCCTTGACCTCGGCCACGCGACGATCCGTCGACGGGTCGCGCGGATCGACGACGTACAGATCCATGTCCGCACCGTTGCGACGGCTGGACGCATAGCCCAGCAGGCGGCCGTCGCGGCTCCAGCTGCCGAACCAGTTGCGGCTCTTGCCGTCGGTCAGCAGCGTCAGGCTGCCGTTGTCGAGCCGGTACAGCTGGTAGAACTCGTCGCCGCCAGTGTCCTTCTGGACCACCAGCACATCGCCGCCACCGGGTGCGTGCGTCGCGAACGGCGTCGGCTCGTTCTCGAAGCTGATCTGGCGACGGGCGCTGCCCGGCGCCGCGACCTGGAACAGCTGGTCGGTGCTGCCGAAGCGGGTCTTGACCAGCATCGAGCGGTCGGCGGGATTCCAGCCCAGGAAGTTGGCGCTGCGGAACTCCAGGTAGGTGCGCGTGTCGTGCACGGTCTGCTCGGGGATATCGGGTACGCCATCGGCGACCACGGCGGCAGGAACAGCAACGGCCGCTTGCGCGGCCGTTGCTGTCGCCATCAGGGTCAAACCGAGGAAGGTCAGCATCGAATGTTTCATGCAATCCTCGCGATCTTGATGATGAGGTGGGAACCGGGAAGACCGGTCAGAAGTTCAGGCGCAGGCCGGCGGTGTAATAGCGACCCATGACGTCGTAGTACGGCGAGAACGTCGATCCGATCGGCGCCTCCTTGTTGGTCACGTTGTTGATCGCGGCGTACAGCTCGACCTGCTTGCCCTCGCCCACCCGGGTGCTGGCGCCCAGATCGTAGTAGACATAGCTTCCGATCGCGCCGTTGACGATCGCCTGGTTGCGGTCGTAATGGCCGGCCGAGATGTAGCGGGCGCGGACATTGGCCGAGAACCGGTCGCTGGTGAAGCCCAGGCTGCTGACCGCACGCCACTTCGGCACGCCCAGCCCGAACGCATAGCCCTGCGATTCGACGTACTCGATCTGGTTGACCCCATCATCGGTGGTCAGGCTGTTGGTCCAGGTCGCCAGCGTGCGCGTGTTCAATGTGCCGCCGACACCGAACAGCGTCACCGGGCGACGGTAGGCGACTTCGAAGTCGATGCCGTCGGTCTTGTACTCCGAGAGATTGGTGTACGTCGAGATCACACGGCTGATCTGTCCGCTGGCATCACGTTCGATGCGGGCGCAGAGCGCGGCATTGCCCGCGAAGCAACGCCCGATGATGTCGCTCAGGCCGATCGTGGTGATGACGTCCTTGATCTGGATGTCGAAGTAGTCGACCGACAGGTCCAGTCCCTCGACCGACTGCGGTGACCAGGTCACGCCGAAGGTCAGCGTATCGGCGGTTTCAGGCGTCAGGTTGGCGTTGCCGCCACCATTGACCAGGACGGAGTCGGTGCGCCCGGTGAACGGATCGAACACCGTGCTCCAGCCGGTGGTGCTGGTGGTGTACATCTCGGTCAGGTTGGCCGAACGGATGTCGCGCGAGCGTGCGATGCGGCCACGAAAGCCTTCAAAGAACTCATTGGTGGCGCCCAGCTTCCACGACCAGATCGAACCGGTGGTCGAGTAGTCGGACACGCGCGCGGCGGCATTGATCGCGAGATCGTTGAGGACCGGTCGGTCCTTGGCGATCGGCAGCAGCACTTCGCCGAACATTTCCTTGACCGTGAAGCTGCCCTGCATCGGGTTGAAGCTGAAGGAACGGAAGGCCTTGGCGGCGTCCAGTTCGCCGACGCGCTGGTCGATCGACTCGCGGCGCGCCTCGATACCGACCGCAACCGAGGCCGGACCGGCGGGCATCGAGAAGGGTTCGCCACGCAGGCTGGCGCCGAAGACGTCGAGCTTGACCATCGAGCGCTGGCTCGGGGTGCCGGTCACGTAGTCAATCGCTTCCTGCGACGGCGAGCCTTCGCCGAACAGGTTGATCGGCGCGCAGTAGACGCTCGGATTGGCAAGGGTGACGCGACAGATCGGATTGCCGGACACCGGATCGATGACCGAATCGACCGCATTGGCCCAGGCATCGCGCAGGATGAAGCCGGGGGTGTCGAAGTTCTGCTCGGCCTCGCCATGCGAGTAGTAGGCGCTCCAGCGCCAGCTGTCGCCGGTGTAGCCGTCGAACGCGAGCGTGGCCTGGGTGGTCTTGCGCTCGAAATCGATGTGCGGGTAGTTGATGTCGTTGTTGAAGCGGCCCATCTGGATGGAGCTGCGGCCTTCGTTCAGCATTGCATCGCGGACCGCCGTCGGCAGGAACGCATTGTCGATACCGATCGTCGTGAAGTTGGTTCCGCGGCTATGGTCGCCGAACCAGATGTAGTGGTTGTACATGCGCGAATGGCGCAGATCGACGGTCATGCGGACCTCGTCGGTCAGGTCGTAACGCACACTGGCCATGGCCGAATAGCGCTTCTGCGGCGCGCTCAGCGGGCTGAAGTTGTCGTTGGAAGGACCTTCTCCGCCGCTCATCAGCGGACCCACGCGATAGCCGAAGTTGAAATCGCGCATTGAGCCGTCCGGATTGAAGGTCTGGCCAATCAGCGAAAAGTTGTCAGTCGTGCTTTGCGGAACGATCAGCCCCCCGATGGAAGCATCCGCGAAGCCCACGTCAGGCATCAACTCGAGCTGGCCCGCCGCGTTCCTCAGCGTCGACCAGCGCCCGGCATTGGCACGCGCGGTACGCGGCACGATGCCGTCGTTGTCGAGGAATTCACCGCCGATCAGGAAATGACCGCGGCCATCGGCGAAGTCGGTGCCATAGGCGGCCTCGAAACGCTTTTCCTTGCCGTCGGAATAGGTCGACTGGCCGGCTTGTGCACCGAACTTCACGCCGGTGAAGTCATGGTCGAGGGTGATGTTGACCACGCCGCCGACCGCGCCCGAACCCCAGGCCGCGGACGCGCCGCCGGTGACGACGTCGACGTACTTCACCAGGATCGACGGGATCGTGTTGAGATCGTTGTCGCTCGACACGCGGCGGCCATCGACCAGGACCAGCGTGCGGCTGATGCCCAGGCCGCGCAGGTCGACCGGCGCGTTGCCGGCGCCGGTGTTGGAACCGGTGGTCTGCGGCGAGCTGGTCGCGCGGAACTGCGGCAGGTCGTTCAGTGCCGCGCCCACGTTGGTGCGCATGTTCAGGCTCAGCTCTTCGGCGCTGATCGGCAGGATCGGCGTCGGTGACACGAAGTCGGGACGGTCGATGCGCGAGCCCGTGACCCGCACGACATCCAGATTCGTCGCCCCGCTCGCGTCCGCGCCTTTCGCGGGCACGGGCATCGGTGCGGCCGGCGCCTGCTGGGGCGTGGCCGGTTGCTCCGCGGCGATGATGATGACCTCGCTATCGAGGTCGCGATAGGACAGCCCGGTGTCGGCCAGCAACAACGACAGCGCCTGCGACAACGTGTAGCGGCCGGAAATCTCCGGGGCATTCAAGCCGCGAACCAGCTCCGGCGGCACCATGATCTGGCGGTCGGAGGCGATGGCCAGCTGCGTCAACGCGGTGCTCAGCGGCTGCGCTGGCAGGGCGTAGCTGTGCGCCGGGTCCTGTGCCATCAACGGCAGCGCGGTTGCGCACGCCATCAGTCCCAGCGATGCCGCGAGGGCGATCGCCAGGGGGTGCTGTGAATGGCGTCGAACGCCGCTGCTGCTATTGCCAATTGCCATGTAGATCCCTCGATGCTCGGATGTGGGGTGGGGTCGTCCGTGGTCCAGATAACGGCTCCTTCTATGCGGGTAGACGCAGGTAGCGCCCGATCCCTCACCTTGCCCGCGATCCAGGACTCACGTAGGGTTCGGACACGCCAGCCGTTGCCCGCGCCCCGACCGAAGATGACTCCTCCCGTTTCAGGGAAGGCCGACGCGCCTTCCCCAACGTGCCCGACCGGGCGCGCCGTCGATCGTTTGGCCGAGCGTCACCGACCGGCACTGATGCGGTATTTTTCGCGCCATCTTTCCTCGAGCGAGGACGCCGAGGACCTCACCCAGGAGACCCTTGCGCGCCTGAGCCAGCAATCCGCGGACACCATCGCCGGCCTGGCCAACGCGGAGGCCTATCTGCTGCGCATTGCCTCCAACCTGCTGCGTGACCGGTTCCGGCGCGATCGCAGCCACCAGGTGGCCGACCATGTCCCGATCGATTCGATCGTGCAGGCCTGGCCAAGTGAGGAACCTTCCTGCGAGCGCGTCTACGATGACAAGGCGCGCCTGCAACGTTTCCTGCAGGCACTGGACGAGCTGCCGCCGCGTTGTCATCAGGTCTTCCTGCTGCAGCGCTACGATGGACTGACCTACAGCGCCATCGCCAAGCGGTTGGAGATCAGCGTGAGTGCGGTGGAAAAACATATGATGCGCGCCATGCTGCATCTGGACACAAAACTGGGCGAATCATGACGACTGACCTCGAGTTGATCGATGGCGGCGATCCGATCCGTCTCCAGGCGGCCACCTGGTTCGCGCGGTTGCGTGCGGACGACGTCAGCGAAGCCGATCGCCGCCAGTGGCAGGCCTGGGCGAATGCCGACCACCGCCATCGCACAGCTTATGAACGGCTGGAACGGCTGTGGTCCTCGCTGGGCGAGCATGCACCGGCACCGGACATTGGTAGGCGACTGGCGACCGCAGTGCGAAGCGATGCGCCAGCCACCGCGAGCGCCCGCAGGCGGCCTCGCCGCTGGATCGCTGCCCTCGCGGTGGCGGCAGCGGTCGCCATGGCCGCCGTTGGCGCCTGGACGTTGCTGCCGGTGGACGAGCCCGCGCTCGAGTACGTCACCGCGATCGGCGAGCAGCGCCGGATGACGCTCGAAGACGGCACGAGGGTGACGCTCGATACCGGCACGCGGCTGCGTGTCGAATACTCGGAACGCGAGCGCAGGCTGATCCTGGACGAGGGCCGCGCGTTTTTCGAGGTCGCCAAGGAAGCGCGCCCGCTGTTCGTGCAGACCGTGCACGGCGATGTCCGTGCGGTAGGCACCCAGTTCGAGGTCTATCGCCACGAAGGCGACATGGAGGTCCTGCTGGTCGAGGGCAAGGTGATGCTGTCGACGGGCGATGGGGCCGGCACCGCGGTGGCGATGCTGGCGGGCCACAAGGCCCGTCTTGGTCCGGATCACGGCAACCGGCCCCTGGTCGAAGCCTTGCCCGGCGCCGGCGCGCCGCCATGGCTGTCCGGACGGCTGGTCTTCGATGACGCGTCCCTGCGGGAGGTGGTGGACGAGTTCAACCGCTACAGCCACCGGCAGATCGTGCTGACCGATGCACGATTGTCGGACGTCCACATCACCGGCGTCTTCCGCAACGACGGCATGCACGCGTTCCTTGGCGCGCTGCGCGATGCCTATCCGATCCTGGTCGACACATCGACGCCCGGCCTGGTGCGCCTGCAGCCCGTCCCCACAGGTGAAGTGCGGTACTGAAGGCGTCCCGCGGCAGCGCCAGCAGGTCTGTTCCAGCCATCGGATCCGGGTGGCGCTTCCAGCGGCACCCGGCCGCTGCCTCCACTCAGCGCGAGCGCCTCGGCCAGGCCGCGAGGATCGCCCAGAGACCACCGATGCCGGCGATCCATGACGCCGCCGGGATGCTGAACATGCGCGGGCCGCCGGCTTCCAGCGAATACATCACCGCCGCGACGATCAGCAGGCCGACGCCGAGGATCGACGCGACCACGCGCCGCTGCATCGCCTGCATGGTCGCGTTGAGATCGGCAAGATCGTGCGAGCGCATCTTCAGCTCGTGCTGGCCTTCGACCTGCTGCCGCAGCCAGGCATGCGCGAGCCGCGGCATGTCGGGCGCGTGCGTGATCATCTCGGGCAGGCGCTTGCGGAACTCGGCGGTCAGCCGCTGCGGACTGTAACGCTCGACCAGGATGCGTTCGAGCACCGGGCGCGCGACCGCCCAGATGTCGATCTTCGGATCCAGCAGCCGTCCGATGCCCTCGATGCTCAGCAGGGTCTTCTGCAACAGGATCAGCTGCGGCTGCAGGGTCAGCTCGTAACGCTGCGCAGTGCGGAACAGCTTGCCCAGCACTTCACCCAGCGAGATCTCGGACAGGGGACGCGTGAAGTACGGCTCGCAGACCGAACGCGCCGCGGCCTCGAGTTCGTCGATGCGGATGTACGACGGCATCCAGCCGGCCTGCACGTGCAGCTCGGCGATGCGGCGGTAGTCGCGGTTGAAGATCGCCATGAAGTTCTCGGCCAGGTAGTACTGGTCCTCGCTCGAGAGCTGGCCCATGATCCCGAAATCCAGCGCGATGAAGCGCGGATTGTCCTGGCGCGTGGCGTCGACCCAGATGTTGCCGGCGTGCGCATCGGCATGGAAGAAGTTGTCGCGGAACACCTGCGTGTAGAACACGCGCACACCCTTGGCGGCCAGCGCCTTGCGGTCGATGCCGGCGGCGTCCAGCGCGGCGATGTCATCGCTGTTGATGCCACGCACGCGCTCGATGGTCAGTACGCGCTGACTGGTATGCGACCAGATCGGCTCGGGCACGTACAGGTCCGGCGAGTCCAGCCAGAAGCGCCGCAGCACCGAAGCATTGGCGCCCTCGCGCTGCATGTCGAGCTCGGCGGCCAGCGTGTTTTCGATCTCGGCGACGATCTCGCGCGGACGGATCTTGTCGGCATTGGGGTGCGTGCGGTCGACGAGTGCGGCCAGGCTGCCAAGCAACGCGATATCGCCGGCGATCTGCTTCTCGATGCCCGGGCGCAACACCTTGACGACCACTTCGCGCGGCGGCTTGCCGTCCACCGGGGGCAGCGTCGCCGCGTGTACCTGGGCGATGGAGGCCGATGCCAGCGGCTCGTTGTCGAACGCGGCGAACGCGGTGTCGACCGCGCCCAGTTCGGCTTCGACGATGCGGCGCGCGGTCTGGCCATCGAACGGTGCGACACGGTCCTGCAGCAGCGCCAGCTCGTCGACGATGTCCATCGGCAGCAGGTCGCGGCGGGTCGACAGGATCTGCCCGAACTTGACGAAGATCGGCCCCAGCTCCTGCAGCGCCAGGCGCAGGCGGGCGCCGCGCGACTGCGCCGCGATCGCGGCCGACGCGCGCGGCACGAACGGCCGCATCAACTTGAGCCAACGCTCGGCGGCGGTATCGTCGAGCAGGTCGTCGAGCCGGTAGCGCAGCAGCACCCGGCCGATCCGCGTCGCGCGCAGGATCGTCTTCAATGCTGTGCTCCCATGCCCATGGCCCCTGACGTGGCCGGCAGGCGCGCGATCCGGGCCGCCAACCGCTCCACCGCATCGCGCAGATGGTCGACATCGTCATGGAAGGCGTTGAGCTCGCCACGCGCGACCACGTCGCGCGATTCCTCGGTCACGTACTCCGCGGCGCTCTCGGCGAAGGCCTGCCCGGCGGCGCGAGCCTGGCGCAATGCCCCGGCGAACGCCTGGGCGACCTGCACCCCGATGACCTCGCCGAAGACCGACACGAACGGACGCTGCCAGTCCGGGTCGAAACGCTCGGCCAGGCGCTGCAGCTGCCTCGCCAGTTCGGCGTCGCCCGAGACCCGGACCTTGCCGATCGGCGGCGCGGCATCGCGGCGCGCGTCGCTGCCGACGACCGCGCGCAGCTGCGACAGCACGCCGGCCAGCGTGCTGCGCACTTCCAGGTCGGGCTCATCCTCGCCTGCGACCGGGCCGACTGCCAGGCGGTCGCCTTCGACCTGCAACTGCATCGACACCGGCGGCGATGCCAGCGCCAGCACAATCCGGCGACCGTCCAGCCGGCGCAACGCCTCGCGGGTCTCGGTGTCCAGGGCCAGCGCCTGGTTGAGCGCGATCTCCAGCGCGCGGCCGGCCATCGGCTTCAGCGCGGAGAACGGGGAAAAGGAAGATTCAGCCATACCGCATTGTAGCCTCGCCATCGTCGCCGGCAGGACAGCCGCCGGACACGGGCGCCAGGACCTGCCGGCATCGACGCCTGCCGTCCGCACACCTGTTCCCGGAAACGACAAACCCGCCTTGCGGCGGGCTTGTCGGCATCGCGTGCCGGTTTGGCGGGCGACGCATCACGCGCCAGCCGGACCTCGCGCCGGGCGACACATCGGCAACCGGGTCAGACCCGTTTGCCGCGCAGCATCGAGATCACGGCCAGCACCAGGAACACGATGAAGAGGATCCAGGCGATGTTGGTGGCTGCACCGGCGATGCCGCTGAAACCAAGCACGCCGGCAATGATGGCGACGACGAGAAAAATGACGGCATAACTAAGCATGGTGAACTCCCGCGGTTGTGTTGATCGGTGCGTCGATCAGGACAGGTACGGGTGAACCTTCTCGCAGTGGCAGTCGTCGCCAAGTGAACGCAGCTTCAGGGTCGCCGCGCAGTGTTCAGCGGGATGATCCTGCTGTGAACGTCGGCGTCGCCGGGGCCTAGACTTCTGATCGCTCACTTTGGCCGTACGCATCCCGCAATCGCCGCAAACCTTCCTCGATCGACACCTTCGGCACATAGCCGAAATCGCGCCATGCAGGTTCCGCGCCCCCTCAGCCTTTATGCGCTGGCCTCTCGTAACGCGCCGCAGCGCGCCCGTGTCTCACCGCCATTCCTCCCCCCCTTTTCAACCACTCTCTCGCCCGCAAGCATCCCGCAATCGCCGCAACCCTTCCTCGATCGACACCTTCGGCACATAGCCGAAATCGCGCCATGCAGGTTCCATCGAGTACCAATGCGTCGTCTGCAACTGCTCCGCCAGGAACCGCGTCATCGGAGGTTCGTCGCGACGGCGCAGCCAGGGCCAGACCGTCTCGCAGATCGCGCCGATCGCGTAGGCCACGCCGAACGGAATCGAAGCGGTGACCTGCGGCGCGCCGGCTGCGGCCAGCAATGCATTGACGATCTCGCGGACCGGCCTGGGTTCGCCATTGCTGATGAAGTAGGCGCGGCCCGCGCAGGCCGCACCCGGCGCGAGGTGCTCGAACGCGTCGAAGTGCGCCTGTGCGGCGTTGTCGATATAGGTCGTGTCGATGCGGTTGTGGCCACCGCCCACCAGCCGCAGCCGGCCTGCCCTGGCGCGATCGACCAGGCGCGGCAGCAACTGCTGGTCGCCCGGCCCCCAGATCAGGCGCGGACGCAGTGCGATCGTCGCCAGCGTCGGGCCATTGGCGGCGAGCACGGCCTGCTCGGCGAGAAGCTTGGTCTGCGCATACGGCGCTTTCAGGTCTTCGCCGTAGGGCACGCTGTCGGCGGTGCCGCCTTCGACGGGATGGGTTGCACGATGGGTCACACTGGGCGTGGACGTGTAGACCAGCCGCGCGATGCCCTGTGCGCGGCAGGCCGACAGCACGTTGTCGGTGCCGACGACATTGGCCTGGTGATAGCTGTCGTAGCTGCCCCAGGCGCCGGCCTTGGCGCCGTTATGGAAGATCGCCTCGCAGCCCTGCGCCGCTGCCATGACGGCAGCGCCGTCGGCGAGGTCGCCACGGAGTTGGCGCACGCCGATCGCATCAAGTTCGGGGTAGTGCCCGCGATTGAAGCTGGAGACCTCGTGGCCGCGTTCGACCAGGCCGCGACACAGCGCCTGGCCGAGGAACCCCCCACCGCCCGTGACCAGGATCTTCATACCTGCCTCTCCCGCCTCGTCATTCGCCGAACGTCATGCGTTGCCGTCACCGTCTTGCGCCCGGTTGCGTCGCTGCCCAGAGGGCCAGCTTCTCGCGGCCAATCTTGGCGTTGTGGCGGATGTCCACCGGAAAGCCGCGATGGAACAGGAAGGTATCGATCCGCGCGGCCGGCGGGAAGGCCTGGCCGAGCGCGCGCAGTGCATCGACGATGCGCGCCTGGTCGCGCGCCGGTACGCGCGCGTGCAGTTCGACGCACAGCACGGCACGTTGCCGGCCGGCGGGGCCGATGCCGACGAGCGCGCTGCGCCGTACCTGCGAATGCGCGTTGAACACCGGCTCGATCTGCTCGGTGTACAGCGGTCCGTCGCCGGTCTCAACGCGCTGTGTCTTGCGACCGCAGAACCAGAGCCGGCCCTCTGCATCGAAATAGCCGACGTCGCCCATGCGGTGCACGATGCGTCGGGCGCCGTCCGCGGTCGTCTCGGCGATCTTTGCCAGCCGCGTCTGCGCGTCGCGGTTGAAATACATGTCGGTCGCGCTGGGACCGGCCACGGTGATCTCGCCGACCTGCCCTGCAGGCAACACCACGGCCTGCGACCAGTCCGCGATCGCGGCGTCTTGGATGGCGATGATGCGCACATCGTTGGGCGCGACCGGCCGGCCGACACAGGTGCCGGCACCGCGCTCGGTCCGTTCGCGCAGCGCGATCAGTTCGCGTCCTTCGATGACCGCCACCGGCAGACATTCGGTGGCCCCGTAAGGCGTCCAGAAGCCGGCGTCTTCGGGCAACAGGCGCTGCATCGTCGCGACCACGTCGGCCGGGACCGGCGCGCCTGCCGAGGTCACCCGCTTCAGCATCGGCAAGGGTTGGCCATGGTCGGCAAGCACGCGCATCAGTGCCGGCGAGCCGAACAGCTGGTCGACGCCGAAGCGCTCGATCGCGCCCAGCAGCTTGTGCGGATCGGCGCTGGCAGGCCGGGTTGGATCCATGTCCGGGATGATCGAAGTCAGCCCGAGCGCGGGATCGAACAGCGCGAAGGGCGGGAACGTCGGCAGGTCGACGCCGCCGGGCACGATGCCGAAGGCGTTGCGCAGCATGTCGACTTGGGCGACGAAATGCCGGTGCCGGTAGACCACGCCCTTGGGCACGCCGGTCGAGCCGCTGGTGAACAGTATGCCGGCGATGTCGTCGCCATCGGTGCCGAGCGCCTGGGGCGGTGCGCCGGCACCGTCGCGTTCGACCTCGGCCAGCGTCGCGTCCGCGAACCACCGCCTACGTCCGGTCGTGATGCGCACGCTTGCGCTGCGCGCCCAACCGAGCACGACGCGGGCCACATGCGCCAGCGGGATGCCGATGAACGCATCGGGCTGCGCCTCGTCGAGGCATTGCTTCAAAGCACGCTTGTCGATGCCCGGATCGACCAGCACCGGCACCGCGCCGGCCTTGAACAGCGCGAACATCAGCAGGAAAAATTCCGGCGTCGGACGCACCATCAGCACGCTGCGGGTGCCGCGACCGATGCCGCGCAAGGCCAGGCCGGCGGCGATCGCATCGCTGCGGCGATCCAGCTCGCCATAGGTCAGACGGATGCCATAGCGGCCATCCGCGCCGGGACAATGCATCGCGACCTGATCGGGACGTTCCGCCGCCAGCCGCGGCAGCGCTGCGGCGATATTGCAGGGTGCACTCATGCTGCGATTATCGCCGGTCGCCGCGTGGCCTGCCGGTCGGAGGCGCTGCGCGTCATCAGGCCAGCCCGGTCTCGACGCGGACCTCGCCGGTCAGCAGCTTGTGGATCGGGCAGGCATTGGCGATCTGCAACAGGCGCTGGCGCTGGCTGTCGTCGAGCGCGCCCCGCAATGTGATGCGGCGATCGATCGCATTGGCATCGCCCGGCTTGCCGCCCGGGTTGAGCTGCAGCACTACGTCGATACCGTCCAGCGGCCACTGCTTGCGCTGCGCGTACATGCGCACGGTGATCGCGGTGCAGGCGCCCAGCGCCGACAGCAGCAGCTGGTCGGGCGTCGGCGCGGTGTCCGCGCCGCCGAATACGGCTGGTTCGTCGGCATGCCACAGGTGGCCGCCCTCGTCGCGCAGGGCGACCCGCCACGGCGCGGCATCGCTGCTGGCCTGGACGGTCGGAACGGGCGTGGCGGCGGGCTTGGCGTCGGTCATGGGCAAGGGTTCCTGGTGGGGCGGCGGAGCAAGGGATGGCAAACGCCGAGGTGGGCGCCAGTGGCGGCATGATGTCCACTGTGCCGCTGGCGCGATGATCCCCGAGGCGTCCTGGCAGGGCAATCGCGGCCGACCTCTCCCTTGGCACCGGCGGCCGGCGTGCGCCGGGGACTTGCGCTGCGGCGGTCGCAGGCCGAAAAATGCGCATCGTCACCTCCCGTCCGCGCCCCCCATGCACCCCTGCCTGACCTGTGGCGCCTGCTGCACGCAATACCGCGTGGCCTTCCATTGGCTCGAATCCGATGCGGCGGTCGAAGGCGGCGTGCCCAGCGCGCTGACCGAACCGCTGGATACGCACCGGCTGTGCATGCGCGGGACGTACTCGGCGCCGATCCGCTGCGTCGCGCTGGACGCCGACATCGGCGTGTATTCGCGTTGTTCGATCCATGCACAGCGGCCCAGCGTCTGCCGTGAGGTGGATGCGTCCTGGGAATTCGGCGTCGCCAGCGCGCAATGCGACAAGGCGCGCATCGCGCATGGCATGCCGGCGTTGACCGCAAGCGACTGGCGCTGGCGTGACGAGGCCGCCAATGATGTCACTGCCGGCGACAATGACCACGACAACGATCCTTCGTCGCCGATGCCGCCACGGGTGCCGCCGATCGCGGCCTGAGCACCTGTTACGATCTGCCGCGCTTGCCATCTGGCGCGCATGCGGGGCTCGCGACAGCTCGTGAACAGGTTCCGTGCCGAGTCAGGCGAAGCGCTGCCAGAGCGTCTCGAACTGCTGCCCGAAGACCCGCATCAGGTTGGCATCGTCGCTGACCACGAGGTTCTCGTCGTTGTTGACGGTCGCGCTGCGGGTCCAGTTGAAGCTGCCGTTGGCCAGCAGGCGGCCATCGAACAGCGCGAACTTGTGGTGCATGTGGTACGGGCTGTCGTCGAGCCGCACCGGCACGCCACGCGCGATCAATGGGTCGATGTCGCTGCCGGCATCGTGGCGCTTGTCGTTGTCGCTGATCACGCGCACGACCACGCCACGCGCGTGGCAGTCCAGGATCTCCTTGCTGAGGCGGTCGTCGGCGATCGTGAACACGCAGACATCCAGCGTCTGCCGGCAGGCGCGCATCAGCTCGCGCAGCCGCCGCAGGCAGGTATCGCCGGGCGAGAAATAGGCGCTGGAGACCGTGGTCGCGCGTTCGCCGGCTACGTCCAGCGTCTTGACCACCTGTTCCAGCCAGCGCACGACGTCCATCGCTGCCGCCGGCTCGGTACGCATCGCGTCGCGCGCGATGTCGAAGGCGCGATTGCGCAGGAAGCGGATGCGTCCGGCATCGAGCTGCTGGCCGATCTGCCGCAGCTCGAACTTCTCGTGGTTGTCGAGGGTGAAGTCCTGCGCGCTGTCGCGCAGGGTCCGGTCCAGCGCGTCGAGGTCCACGCGCGTGTCAGCCCGCGCTCGCGTCGAGAGGGTTGGCGTCCAGGAAGCGGCGGATCGCCGGCACCAGGACCTCGTGCCTGTCTTCGAGCACGTAGTGCCCGGCATCGTCGAAGGCGTGCACCTCGGCCTGCGGCAGCGCGGCACGGAAGCCATCGAGGAAGTGGCGGTCGAACACGAAGTCCTTCAGCCCCCAGCCAATGAAGGCCGGACGGTCGGCGAACGTCGGCAATGCCTTGCCGGCCGCGTCCAGCAGGGCCCAGGCGCGGTTCTTCGGCGACAGCGGGATGTCTTGCATGAAGCGGATCGTCGAGATGCGGTGGGCCCAGCTGTCGTACGGCGCCACGTAGGCGCGGCGGACGTCCGTCGGCATCCTGCGTTCGACGCCGAAATACGACGCACCGGAAGAGAACGCGTTGAACCCGCGGATCACCAGCTCGCCGAGCACGTAATCGCGACCCAGCGCGATCTGCCACGGCATCGGCTTGTCCTTCGGCATCGGGAACGCAGCGGTGTTGGTGATGACCAGCCGCTTGACCTGCGCGGCATGCGACAGCGCCCAGCCGAAACCGATCATGCCGCCCCAATCGTGCACCGCCAGCGTCACCGGACCGGTGATGCCCAAGTGCTCGAGCAGCGCGGCGACATCTTCCACCCGCGACTGCAGGGTGTAGTCGTAGCGCGGCAGCGCGCGTTCGGCATCGTCGGGCTTGTCGGACAGGCCCATGCCGATGTGGTCGGGCACGATGCAGCGGTACGCCTTGCCGGACACGGGTGCGCTCAGCGCCGACACCAGGCGGCGCCAGTAATAGCTCCAAGACGGATTGCCGTGAAGCATCACCACGACCTCGCCATCACGCGGACCTTCGTCCAGGTACGACATCGCGATGCCGGGGCGCACGTTGAAGCGCTGCGGGGTGAACGGGTAGTCGGGATAGATCATGTCGGGCGTGCGCAGGTCATGGACGGGGCCTTGCAGGGGCGTCCGCCCCAGGCGGCGTGGGCATGCATGCAGGCGCGGGCATCAGGACAGCCCGTGCGCCTCGCGGATCGCGTCGATGCGGGCCTGCACCTCGGCATCGACGCCGTCGCCGGTCGCGCGCGCGAAGATGTTGTCGAGCACGCGCTTCTCGTCGTCGTCGAGCTGGTGGTCGGCCAGCGCGAGCGCCAGCAGGCGCTCGACTTCGGCCATGTCGAGCCGGCCGTCATCGGTGAACACCGGCACCGAGGCCAGCGCAAGCTGCAGGTGGGAAGGCAGTCTCTCAGGCATCGAAGTTCCCCGTTGACGTCGACGGAAGCAGCGCCTGTGCGCCGCCGGTTCGCGATGGGCCGCGCACAGCGCGGCCGCCGATGCGCGCGATGGCCAGTTCAACACTGGCAACCCATGCAGCCAGTCTGTTGTACCAGACTGCGGTTACCAGACCACCTCGGCCATCGAGCAGTTCAGGCCCGATCCGATGCCCAGCAGCGCGACGCGGTCGCCCTTCTTCAGGCGCCCCATCTCGCGCAGCTTGCTGAGCACGATCGGCACCGAGGCCGGGCCGATGTTGCCGTGCTCGCCGAAGATGGTCATGACCTTCTTGGGGTCGATGCCCATCGCCTTGGTGAACGCAGCGGTATGCACCTTGCTGACCTGGTGGATCACGAACTCGTCGAGCTCCTCGGCCACCCAGCCCAGCGCATGGCGCGCGGCGATGAAGGTCTTCTGCGCGAGCTTGACGCCTTCGATCAGCAGCAGGCGGGTATCGGTGACCATGCCATCGAGGTTGCCGCGGCACAGCTTGTTCCACTCGGTCGCGGCGCGGGTGACGCCACCCTTGTAGCGCGGCGCGCCGGGCGCGAGTTCGGAACGCGCCAGCACCATCGCGGCGGCACCGGAGCCCAGCGTCAGCGTCGCCATTTCGTTGCGGAACTGCTCTTCGGTCGCGTCCACGCTGCTCAGGCGCTCAAGGGTCTTCTCGTAGGCCAGGTTCGCGGTCTCGCCATCGACGATCAGCGCGTAATCGATCTCGCCGCGCTCGATCATCCGGCTGGCGATGTCCATGCCGTTGATGAAGGCCAGGCAGGCATTGGCGACATCGAAGTTCTGGCAGGTGTCGGACAGGCCGAGGTTGCCGCTGACGATACTGGCCGTCGACGGCTCCAGGTAGTCGCGGCTGACCGAGGTGTTGACCAGCAGGCCGACCTTGTCCGGATCGATGCCGGCATCGGCCAGCGCCTTGACGCCGGCCAGCGTGGCGACGTCGGAGGCCAGGACGTTGTCTTCCCACAGGTAGCGGGCGTGGATGCCGGCGATATCGCCGAGCACGTCGGTCCGGATGCCCAGCCTGTCCAGCGTCGGCTTCAGGCGCGCGTTGATTTCATCGGAAGACAGTCGGCGCGGGGCATCGATATGCGCCAGGCCGGCGATGGCTACGTGTTGGAACAGCATGGGCTGGCCGCCGGAGAATCAGGAAAACAGCCGCATAGGGTACTGGCTTCGCCGTTCTTTCGCATTCGCCAGCGTATGGGCGACGCCTCAGCGACCGCAGCGCCAGGCCGCGAAGCTCTGCGCGCCACCGGCCGGCGGCGCCAGCGGATGGATCGTGTCGGCCTGCAGGCCGGGCGCCTCGTTGCGCGCCAGGGTTTCCAGTTCGTCCCGTACTTTCAATGCGTTACGGTCGACGAAGGCCACGCTGTGCTTGACCGAGACCTCGACCTCGCCCCGCTTCTCGCAGCCCTGGGGCGCCGCATTCAGCACCTTCACAGCGCTCGCACCGGGGGCCATGTGGACCCAGGTGCAGCCGCTCAGGATCAGCATCAGGGGCAGGGTGGGCAGCAATTTGCGCATGACGGGCCTCGGCGGATGGGGATGACAGGGTAGCGCGAGCCGCATTGTGGTGGTGTGCGGCTGAGCATGCGCGCAACGGCATCACGCCGCAGGTGGCAGACTGCGGTCATGCAGGCACCCCGCGCCAACGCCGCTCGCAACGTCCTGGTCACCGGTGCCAACCGCGGACTGGGCCTGGCCTTCTGCCATCGGCTGCTGGCGCGTGGCGACCATGTCGTCGCCGCCTGCCGGCACCCCGGCAAGGCGGTGGCGCTGAACACCTTGGTCGGACACCATCCGGGTCGCCTGCACGTGCTGCCGCTGGATGTCGCCGCACCCAAGAGCCACGACGAGCTTGCCCGCGAGCTGCCGCTGGTGCTCGGCGAGGAAGGACGCCTGGACCTGTTGATCAACAACGCCGGCGTGCTGCATTCGGGCGAACGCTTCGGCAAGCTGACCGCCCCCAACTTCGAAGACAGTTTCCGCACCAACGCGCTGGGGCCGCTGCTGCTGACCCAGGCGCTGGCGCCACTGCTGGTCGACGGCGCACGCGTGGTCAACCTGTCGTCCCAGCTGGGCGCGGTCAGCCAGGTCGCGCGCTTCGGCACGCCGAGCTACGCAGTCAGCAAGGCAGCGCTGAACATGGTCGGCGCGCAGCTCGCGCGCGCCCTGCACGATCGCGGCATCGTCGTGGCCTGCGTGCATCCGGGCTGGGTCAGTACCGACATGGGTGGCGAAGGCGCGCAGATCACGCCCCAGACCTCGGCCGCTGGCCTGCTCGACGTCATCGACGCCCTGCAGTCCGAAGACAGCGGGCGTTTTCTAGACTGGCAGGGCGAGACGGTCGCCTGGTGAGGCCGGTCGCGATCGTCGACCGTATACGAACCCATCGCACCGCTGTCCGCCGATAATGTCGGCATGTTCGACATCATCCTGCACCGGCCCGAAATCCCGCCCAACACCGGCAACGTGATCCGCCTGTGCGCGAATACCGGTGCGCGCCTGCACCTGGTGCAGCCGCTGGGCTTCGATCTCGACGACCGCCAGCTGCGCCGCGCCGGCCTGGATTACC
Organism: Luteimonas sp. RIT-PG2_3; assembly: GCF_054902115.1. Taxonomy (NCBI): domain Bacteria; kingdom Pseudomonadati; phylum Pseudomonadota; class Gammaproteobacteria; order Lysobacterales; family Lysobacteraceae; genus Luteimonas; species Luteimonas sp. RIT-PG2_3. The sequence goes on from NZ_JBUBPF010000001.1 coordinate 318,155, forward strand.
ACGAGTACGCCAGCCTGCAGGTGCATGCGGATTTCGCCGCAGCGCTGTCGGCGATCAAGCCACCGCGCGTGTTCGCACTGAGCACCCGCAACAGCGTCCGCTACGACCAGCCGCGCTTCCTGCCTGGCGACGCGTTCGTGTTCGGATCGGAAACCTCGGGCCTGCCCGATGCCTTGCTGGCGACCATTCCGGAGGGCCAGCGCCTGCGTCTGCCGATGCGGCCGGGCAATCGCAGCCTGAATCTGTCCAACGCGGTCGCGGTAGTCGCGTTCGAGGCCTGGCGGCAGTCCGGATTCGCGGGCGCTGCGGACAACACCGGACCTTGAAAGGTTCCTGAACTCCTCGGTTTAGTATTCAGTTTGCGTTATTTCACAATGGTGAGAATGCGTTCACCTGCCCGGATGGCTGCTGGTTTCGACCGGCTCTCCCCCACCTTCCGGACGGGCCCATAACGCAGAAACATGAGGTTTTCCAGATGAAAGTTTCCTTGCTTGCCCCCGCTGCCCTGACCGTCGCCCTGCTCGTTGCCGCTCCGTTCGCTGCGTCCGCCGCCGAGGGCGTGTCGTACAACTATGTCGAAGGCGGCTACGCCAAGACCGACCTGAAGGGCCTGCCCGATGCCGACGGCTTCGGCGTCAAGGCATCGGTCGCGTTCCACCCGAACTTCCACGTGTTCGGCGACTACAGCAACCAGGAATTCGACAACAGCAACCTCGATTTCGACCAGTGGCGCCTGGGCGTGGGCTACAACCACGCGCTGACCCAGCGCACCGACCTGCTGACCCGCGTGGCCTACGAGAAGCTCGATTTCGGCAGCGGCCTCGACAGCGATGGCTGGAGCGTGGAAGTCGGCGCGCGCAGCGCCCTGCTGCCGCAGCTGGAAGGCTATGCGCTGGCCGGCTATGAAGACGGCGACCAGACCGATGGCGATTTCTACGGCCGCCTTGGCGCGCAGTGGAAGTTCAACCAGAACTGGGGCGTCAGCAGCGACGTCAAGCTGATCAAGGGCGGCGACAAGCAGTGGTTCATCGGCCCGCGCTTCAGCTGGTAAGCGTTGCCGGTCCGTGAGCGGGGAGCTCCCTCCCGCTTCCCGCTCACGACGCGATCGGCCGGGGCACGCTTTCCCGAGCTGACGATCGCAACCTGGAACCCGGCCGGAAACGGCCGGGTTTTTTCATGCGCGACCTGAAGAAAAACCGGCGTCCGATCAGTCGAACAGCTTGCTCGGGTACTCGGCCTTGCGCTCGCGTGCCATCAGGCGTGCGAGGCCTTCGGCCGGGGTGATGTCGCCATGCAGAACGTCGCGGACGTTGCTGGCGATCGGCAGTTCGATGCGGTGGCGGTCGGCCAGGCGCATGACTTCATCGGCGGTCTGCACCGATTCGACGACCTGGCCGATCTCGCGGACGGCTTCGTCGATGCCCTGTCCACGGCCCAGCGCGAGGCCGAGGCGGCGGTTGCGCGACAGGTCGCCGGTGCAGGTCAGCACCAGGTCGCCCAAGCCGGCCAGCCCCATCAGGGTTTCCGGACGGCCGCCGATCGCGATGTTCAGGCGCAGCATTTCGTTGAGGCCGCGGGTGATCAGGCCTGCGCGCGCATTGAGGCCCAGCGCCATGCCATCTGCGACGCCGGTGGCGACCGCGAGCACGTTCTTCATCGCGCCGCCGAGCTCGGCACCCCGCATGTCGTCGCCGGTATAGGCGCGGAAACCGGGGCCATGCAGCACCTCGGCGACCTGGCGGGCGAAGTCGGGATCGTCGGAATGCACGGTCAGCGCCGTCGGCAGGCCGGACGCGACTTCCTTCGCGAACGAGGGACCGGTGACCACCGACAGCGGCACGTCCGGGCCGAGCACGTCGCCGGCCACTTCATGCAGGAACCGTCCCGAGCCGGGCTCGAAGCCCTTGGTCGCCCAGGCCACGCCGGCATGTGCGGGACGCAGCGGCGCGACCAGCGCCAGCGTCTCGGCGAATGCATGCGAGGGCACGACGACCAGCAGCAGGTCGGCGCCCTGTACGGCGTCGGCCAGGTCCGTGGTCGCGCGCAACGCCGGCGGCAACGGGATGCCCGGCAGGTAGCGGGTGTTCTCGTGGCGGGTGTTGATCGCGTCCGCCATGGCGACATCCCGCCCCCAGAGGGTGACGGGAATGTCGTGGCGCGCGATCAGCGCGGCCAGCGCGGTGCCCCAGGAGCCGGCCCCGAGCACGGCGACCGACGGCGGGGCCGTCGCGGAGCCGGCCTGGTCTGCCAGGTCGGCCGGGTTCGACGCCACCGTCATGACTCAGGCGTTGCCTGCAGTCTCGCTGTTGACGGCGAGGTCGCCGCCGTTGCCGGCCTGGTCCTGGCGCTGGCGCAGGCCTTCGGCGTACAGCGCGTCGAAGTTGATCGGCTGCAGCAGGAACGGCGGGAAGCCACCGGCCTGGATCAGCTCGCCGATCAGCTGGCGGGCGTACGGGTACAGCACGTTCGGGCACTGGGTGCCGAGCAGCGCGTCGATGACGTTGGGCTCGAAGCCGGCCAGGCCGAACACGCCGGCCTGCTGCACTTCGGCCACGTAGATGGTGTTGCCTTCGCCTTCGCCGACCGAGCAGGTCAGCGTGATCGCCAGCACCACTTCATAGGCGTTCTCGCCCAGGCGCTGCACGCGCTGGTTCAGGTTCATGTTGAGCTGCGGCTGGGCCTGCTCGTTGAACGATTGCGGGGCCTTCGGCGACTCGAACGAGACGTCCTTGACGTAGATCTTTTCCACGCTGAACTGCGGGCCGTTGGCTTGTGCGGGCGCGGCGGCGCCGTTCGGGGCTTGGTCGGACATCGGGGTGGTCACTCCAACAGTGAGACGGCTAAAAGAGGGCGATTATCGCATTACGGGGTATGGATCGCGGGGCGGCGCAAACGCAGGGACATGATCCCAATGGGGTCAGCGACGGCCCTTCACCAGAGGCAGATCGGCCTGTTGCCAGCCGGCGATGCCGCCATCGAGCACGAAGACCTGGCTGAAGCCGGCCTTGCGCAGGCGCTTGGCGGCGTCGTTGGCGGTCTGGCCGGTCTTGCAGACCAGCACCACCGGCAGCGCCTTGGCCGGCGCCAGTTGCTTGTTTTCCGGATCGAACTGGCTCATCAGCACGTTCTTCGAACCCGGGATGTGGCCCTTCTCGAAGTCGGCGATGGCGCGCAGGTCGATGACCAGCGCGTTCTCGCGGTTGATCAGCGCCGTGGCCTCGGCCGGACGCAGGGTCTTGAACCCGCGGGTCAGGCGCAGGATCTCGTTGACGATGATCGCGACGGTCAGCGCCGCCAGCAGCAGCGACAACATCGGTTGGCGGCCAAAAAAGGCCAGCAGTGCTTCAAGGTTCACAGGCAGTCAGGGGGCGAGGACAGCGGGCGGCGATTGTCGCATACCCGACCGGACGCCATGCCGCGGGTGTCGCGGCTACTCGCCGGCCCACAGGTTGGGCAGGCCATCGGCGATCCACCAGGCCTTGGCGACCGGGTCGTAGCGCCAGCGCTCGGTGTAGCGGACGGTGCGCTCGGCCATGTTGTGGCGGTTGACCACGCCGATCTGCACGTCGCGCTGCATCTCCGACTCGCCGGCCCGGCTCGCGCCCTCGCGGTACGACGAGATCCGGATCTGCTCGTAGCGCTGCAGCTCCAGCGCAGTGATCGGATGCGCCTCGCGGTAGCGGGGGTCGACCAGGTTCAGCGCGCCCTCGAAGTCGCCCCAGCGGATCGCCGCCGACCAGGCGTACTGGGCGGTCTGCAGTGCGTCGCCCTGTTTGGCCGTACCGGCGCTGGCGCAACCGCCCAGCCAGGTCGCGGCGAAGGCCAGCAACAGCCATGTGCTCAGTCTCTGCAGGCAGGTTCCACGCATCGTCTGGTCGCTCCGGATCGGTCCATCATCGTACCTCCCGGCGCCGGCGATCTGCCGTGGCCGGGCGGCGGCAGATTCTCAGCGCCGGGCGATCGCCGCGTATCGCGCGCGGAACGTCGTGGCCAGGCGGCCGTCGGGCAGCGCCACGCGCGACACCAGCGTGGTCCGCGCGCGGCCGCGCTGGCGCAGCGTCGACAGGAAGGTGTCCCAGGATTCGTCGTCGGCCAGCTGCGACTCGGCCTCCAGGTCGTCGAGCAGCGGCGACAGATAGCGGACTTCGCTGTCGGCGACATAGACCTCGGCATCCATGCCGGCCTCGGCCAGCCGCAGCGTCACCAAGCCCCAGGACGCCAGCGTCATCAGCGACACCAGGCTGCCACCGAACGCCGAGCCCTTGTCGTTGACGTGCAGGGCCAGCGGCGCGTGCAGGCGCAGGCACTTGCCGTCGTAGCCGGCGACACTGACCTGCATCGCCGCGACCGGCGGCATCGACTGGTAATGGGCGATGAAGTCGCGCATCGGGTCGCAGGACGGGGCGCCCGTCGGAGTGCGCACAGGGCTGGTTGCGCGCAGTGAAGCCTGGCTGGTCATGCGAACCCGGACAAAGGTGGGGCGCATATTGTGCGCGATCGACCCGAGCAAGGCGTTAGAACCTGTTTACGATCTTGCTGCGCTTGCCATCTGGCGCGCGTGCGGTGCTCGAAATGCTCATGTACCTGCACGTACACTGCGCTTTCTGTGCTCCGCCACGCGCCACCTGGCTGCGCTCGCGACAGATCGTGAACAGGTCCTCAGCCGATTGCGTCCGTCATGGCGCCGGGACCGGACGGGCTTGCGGGGGCCGACCCCAGCCACCAAGCTGGCAGGGCCCGCCGCTGCAGCGCGCACGACTTTCCGATCGAGTACAGGCCCCCGATGTCCGGCGCCCCGGCTTCTTCCCCATTGCCCGCCCTCCCGCTGCCCGCCCACTGGCTGGTCTCGCTGCGCCCGGTCGGCGGCCATGCCGCCGTGCGCCGTGCCGCCGCGCGCCATGGCGTCCAGGTCCTGGCGTTGTCGCCGTGGCGGCTGGCATTCCACGACGATGCGGCCACCCGCGACGGCCTGCGCCAGGCGCTGTCGGCAGCGACCGTACTGTTCACCAGTCCGGCGGCGGTGCGCGGCGCGGTCCGCCTCCGCGGCCTGTCTCCCCGGCCCGGCCAGCAGTGGCTGGCGGTTGGCGCCGGTACCGCCGCGGCATTGCGACGCGCCGGCATCGCCCAGGTCCAGGCGCCGACCCGCATGGACAGCGAAGGCCTGCTGGCGCTGCCCGCGCTGGCATCGCTGCAGGGGCAGCCGGTCGGCATGGTCAGCGCGCCCGGCGGACGCGGCGTCATCGCGCGCACCCTCGAACAACGCGGCGCACGCGTCCTGCGCGCGGATGTCTATGCCCGCGTACCGGTCGCGGCCAACGCGCAGGCACTGGCCAGGCTCCGCAACGGACGCGCGCCGCTTCTATTGGCGCTCAGCAGCCAGGAAGCGCTTGCGCAGTTGCTGCCGCAGCTCGACGCTGCCACGCACGCACGCCTGCGTGGCGCGCTGGTGCTGGCTGCGAGCGCGCGCCTGGCCGAACTGGCCCGGCAACAGGGGTTTTCGCGCGTGGTCGTGGCCCGCGACGCGCGCCCGGCCAGCCTGCTCGAGGCCGCCGCAGACGCGCTGGCATAGCCACCCGGTCCGCTTCGGCCTAGCATTTGCGTCATCCGTCGTACTTACGGACCCGGCACGGATGCCCCGCCTCCCCCAGATGACCCTGCGCATGGATTCCCCCGCTCCTTCTGCTGCTCCCGCTGGCGCTGCTCCGCCAGAGACTCCCGCTGCCATTGCGGCCCCTGCATCGGCGCCGCCGCGGCGGCGCGGCAGCGTGCTGGCCTGGTTGCTGGTGCTATGCCTGCTGACCTTGCTGGGCGCGATCGCCTATGCCTGGTACGGCGGCCGGCTGCCATTGCGCGCCGACGCCGACGGCACCCTCCAGCGCGTGGATGCGCTGGAGCAGCGCGTCGACCACCTGCGCAACGACCTGCGCGCGCAGACATCGCGCCTGCAGCAGGCCGAATCGACCAACCGCGTGCTGCGCGATGAACTGCTCGGCCTGGGCCAGCGCGCGGCCCTGGTCGAGGACAACCTGCACAAGCTCGCCGATCCCGAACGCAGCGGCATGCAGGCACTGCGCCTGGATGAAGTCGAGATCCTGCTCGCGCAGGGCCAGCAGCGCCTGCAGTTGCAGGGCGACCTCGATGGCGCGCGCCGGGTCTACGCGATCGCCGCGCAGCTGCTCGAAGGCATCGCCGATCCGGCCTGGTTCAACCTGCGCCAGGCATTGACCCAGGAGCGCAGTGCACTCGATGCTCTCGGCGACGATCCCAAGTCGGTCGCGGCCGGCCGGCTCGAAGCCTTCGCGGCCACGCTGCCATCGCTGCCGGTCCGCAACGATGGCCCCGCCGATCCCGCCGCCGCGTGGTGGGAACGTGCGTTCAGCCGCCTCGTCGATGTGCGCCCCAGCGCGACCGCGATCGCGGTGGAACCGGCCGATCGCGCGGCCGGACTGGCCGCGCTGCGCCTGGAGCTGACGCTGGCCCAGGCCGCGATCGAACGCCGCGACCAGGCCGCGACGCGCGCATCGCTGGCGCGCGCCGACGGCTGGGTCGCACGGTTGTGGCCGGTTTCGCCCGAGCAGCAGGCGCTGCGCCGGCAGTTGCGTGCCCTGCAGGCACTCCCGCTGGCCGTCGAGTTACCGACGCTGGGCAGCACGCTGGAACAATTGCGCGTCCAGCGCAGCGCGCGCTGAGGCCGGCATGGTGCCGGCCGGCTCGCATTCAGCCACTGCACAGGCCGGTGACGGCATCCGTGCGATGGTCGCGCTGGAATCCGCTGGAGAGCTGCGATGAAACTGTTCCGCAACCTGTTGTTCTGGTGCGTGCTGGCGCTGGTCGGCGCACTGCTTGCGCAGTTGCTGCTGTCCCAGGATCCGGGCCACGTGCTGGTGCGCTGGCGCGGCTTCGACTACACCACCACGGTCTTCAAGGCGGTCGCGCTGCTGCTGGGCATCCTGCTGGCGCTGTGGCTGGTCTGGTGGCTGCTGAGCCTGCCGTTCCGGACCTGGGGACGCCGCCGCGACCTGCGCGCACGCGCACGCATCGGCGAGGGCTTCGATGCGCTGCACCTGGGCCACCATGCGCGCGCCGAAACGCTGCTGGCGCAGGCCAGCGAGGATCCGGGACTGGAAGTCGCCGCGCGCGTCGGTGCCGCGCATGCCGCGATCGCCCGTGGCGACAGCGAGGCGGCGCGGGCCCACCTCCAGGGCTTCAACGATCGCCACCCCGGCGCCCAGGCCGTCGCGCGGGCCGAGCTGGCTTTGTCGCAAGGCCGCGACCTGGATGCACTGGCCGCCCTGGATGCGCCGAGCGCGCAGCCGCTGCCCCCGCGTGGACTGGTGCTGCGTTCGGACATCCTGGCTCGCAATGGCCAGGCCGGGCAGGCCTACGGACTGTTGGGTCCGCTGCGCCAGCAACGCGCGCTCGCCGACCTGCAACTCGACCAGCGCGAACGCGAGTGGGCACGTGCAGCCCTGCTGGAAGCGTCCGACGCCAACGTCCTGGCCGATCTCTGGGATCGCCTGCCCAAGCCCCTGAAGGCCGATCACGGCGTGGTCATCGCCTATGCCGACCGCGCCGTCGACCTGCGCTGGGACGCCGCCGCAACCAGCGCGCTCGAACATGCGATCGACGCGCAATGGCACGACGACCTGATCGCGCGTTACGGCATGCTGCCGCTGGGACGGCTGGAACAGCGACGCGCCAATGCCGAGCGTTGGCTGCAGGCGCATCCGGCAAGCCCGGCGCTGCTGATCACACTGGCGCGACTGGCGCGAGCGCAAGGCCAATGGCCGCAGGCCGAGGAATTCCTGCATCGCGCCCTCGCGCAGGGCGCCGGGCATGACGCCTGGGAAGAACTCGGCCACGGCTTCACTGCCGCCGGCGACGACACCCGTGCCAGCCAGTGTTACGCCAATGCCTTGCGCGCACTGCGCGGCGAAGCCGTCACGCCGATCGGTGGACGCGGCCTGCGCCAGCAGATCCTCGACGAAGCGGTGATCGAAGACCGCGACGAACACGGCGTGCCCCGGCTGCGCGGTTGAAGGCGAGCCCGTCCGCCCTGGCGGGCGGGCTGCATGCAGACCTCGTACGTCGTGCCGAGCCAAGGCGCGTGCGGACCGCATCCGCCGCACGCAACGCTTCAACGCGATGCGCTGTCGCGAATAGGTTGGATCGGGCACGCCTGATCCGACATGCGAGATCAGGCAACGCCTGATCGAACCCTCCTGATCGAAAGGGGGTGATCAGAAGGGTCTGATCGAACGGATCCGATCAAACGAGCCTGATCGAATGGGCCTGATCAAGCCGACTTGATCAAACCGACTTGATCAAACGGGCCTGATCACAGCGGTCCAGATGCTTGCGTCACGCTGACAACGACGCCGACCGGCGTCGGATTGGATCCCGACGACTGCATGCACAGGACCGCCATGTCACGCCCCTAGCGCTGGCCCTCAACGCTCGAGGATCGCCACCACGCCCATGCCGCCGGCGGTACAGATCGACACCAGCGCGCGGCCGCCGCCACGCTCCTTCAGCTGCTTGGCCGCGGAGGCCACGATCCGCGCGCCGGTTGCGGCGAACGGATGGCCGGTGGCCAGCGAGGAGCCGAGGGGATTCATCTTCAACGGGTCGATGCGGCCCAGCGGCGCATCCAGGCCCAGCCGGTTGCGGCAGTAGTCCTCGCTTTCCCATGCGCGCAGCGTGCACAGCACCTGGGCGGCGAAGGCTTCGTGGATTTCGTAAAGGTCGAAGTCCTGCAGACTCAGGTTGTTGCGGCGGAGCATTTCGGCGACCGCGACGGTCGGCGCCATCAGCAGGCCCTCGCCATGCACGAAATCGACGGCCGACACATGCGCGTCGCGCAGGTGGCACAACACCTCGTGCCCATGCGCGGCGGCCCATTCGTCGGTCGACAGCAGGCAGGCGGACGCGCCGTCGGTCAGCGGCGTCGAATTGCCGGCGGTCAGGGTGCCGCGACCACTGGTCTTGTCGAACGCCGGCTTCAGCGTCGACAGCTTCTCCAGGCTGCTGTCGGGACGCAGGATGTTGTCGCGCGAGACGCCGCGGAAGCTGACGACGAGGTCATCGAAGAAGCCGCGCTCATAGGCGGCGGCCAGCTTGTGGTGCGAGGCGACCGCCAGCTCGTCCTGGGAGTCTCGCGAGATGTTCCACTCCTTGGCCATGTCCTCGCAGTGCTCGCCCATCGACTTGCCGGTGCGGGGCTCGGCCACGCCGGGAAAGTCGGGCTTGAGCTCGCCGAGGCGGAAGCCCTTGAACGCCGCCAGCTTGTCGCGCGTGGTCTTGGCCGCATTGGCGGCCAGCAGGCGGCGACGCAGCGATTTGCCATAGACGATCGGCACGTCCGACGTGGTGTCGGAGCCGCCGCCGATACCCGACTCGATCTGGCCGACGGCGATCTTGTTGCCGATGGTGATGATCGAGTCCAGCGAGGTGCCGCAGGCGCGCTGCAGGGTGATGCCCGGCGTCAGCGCCGACAGGCCCGACGACAACGCGGCCTCGCGGCCGAGGTTCCAGTCGCTGGAGTGCTTGATCACCGCCCCCATCGCGACTTCGCCCAACTGCTGCCCGTGCAGGCCGAACCGCTCGACCAGCGCGCCCAGGGTGCGTACCGACATGCCCAGGTTGCCGACATCCGCATAGGCCGTGTTCTGCCGGCAAAACGGAATACGCACGCCACCCAGCACGGCGACGGGACGACCTTTGAGCATCGGGAACTCCTTGCTGGACGGGCCCGGATCACGCGGCGGGCATAATGCACGGAGTCTAACCCTGCCCCGCCACCAGTCCAATCGCATGACCGACTCGCCGCTGAACCCGGCATCACCGCTTTTCGGCGCGCTCGCGCTGGAGCTGTCGATGCCCGCGCCCAACGCGCTCGCCACGTCCGCCAAGCCCTCGTCGCCCGTGCTCGCGCAGCGTGAAGCCGGCGAGCTCGCCGCCTTGATGGCGCGCGATCTTGCCGGCTTTGACAAGACCGTCACGCAGCTGGAGCTGAGCACGGTCGGCGCGCATTACGATCCGATCGAGCTGCTGCGACCGCGCTGGCCGCTGTTCGACGAACTGGACCAGCTGTCGGCGCGCGCGCCCGGCGAGGACAAGGCCAGGATCGTCGCCTATGGCGCACACGAGGGTCGCCTGCCGGGCAACCTGGCGCCATCGGCCGACCAGGTCGGCGGGCCGCTGCGATTGGTGCCGTTCGTGCTGCGCGGCGCGGCCGCGGACATCGCCAGCGTCGGCGAGACCCTCGAGCGCGACCTGATGGAAACCGGCATGGCCGGCGCGGAGACCGCCCTGCGTGCGCAGCAGGTGTTCGGCCTGCGCATCGAACACGCGCGTTACCTCACGCTGCACGATCTGTGCGCGATGATCGCGCTGCATTACGACTATGCGGGACTGTCGCCGCTGTGGCCGCTGATCGAAACCGCGCTGCTGTCGCCGGCCCGCGAGACCTGGCTGGATGCGCCGCCGGAGCCGCTGCTGTGCTGGCGCGATGGCGAGGTCCGCATCGCGATGCTGCCGCCGGACGCCTGGCGTGCGCGCTATGCGGCGACGCTGGACGATGCGCAGGCCGAGCGCCTGCATGGACATTACGAAGCGCGCCAGCGCCAGTTCGCCTCGGTCCTGGCGGCGCACGCGATCCCGGTGACCTTCGTGCATTGCGACGCGGGCGATACGCCACAGGCACGGCTGCACGAGTAGGGACGGTCACGCGCGCAATCCCACGCATCCTCGGGAGTCATCGACCGATCGCGGTGTGTACGGCGAACGTGTCGCCATCACCGCCATCGACGCGCCTGCGGATGCCGTTGGCCGGCACCCGCGGACACGACAGCCCGCGCTGGATCAATGAATCACTTGATCACTACTGAGTCGCGGGGTCATTCGATCACTGAATCGATCGATCAGGGCGACGCGGTCGAGGCGATGACGCCACAGGCCAGGCGCGCGCCGGCATTGCCGGTCGGCTGGGTCACGTAGTCGTCGGCATCGGCATGCACGATGACGCCCTTGCCGACGACGTCGGTGGCCGCGCCATCGCCGATGGTCACGCCTTCGAAGCGGGCATTGACGGTCGCGACGCCCTGGTCGTTGGCGACGAGGTTGTCGCTGTCGCCACCATGGTGCGCACCCTGGCCGACGCGGCCATGGTTGCTGCTGGCCGGATTGAAGTGGCCGCCGGCGCTGGTGGCGTCGGGCGCGCTGCAATCGCCCTTCTCATGCAGGTGGAAGCCGTGCTGGCTGCCCGGCTTCAGGCCGGTCACATCGCCGGTCACGACCACCGCGCCGTCGACGACGGCGAGCTGCAGGGTGCCTGCGGTCTGGTTGCCCTGGGTCGGCGCCAGCGTGACGCTGGCGGTGGCGGTCGAGGCAGCCGGCGCAGGCTGCGCCGCGGCGGCGTCGACGGCATCCACGGCCGGCTGCGCGGGCTGCGGGTCGGTCGCGGCCGGGGCCTCGGGGGCGGACGGCGTGCAGGCGGCCAGGGCCAGGAAGGCAGGAACAAGCAGCGCCGCAAGCGGCTTCAGGGCGGGATTGCGCATGACTCAACTCCAGAAATATCGGAAGGGGGCTGGGCATTGCGCCGGAGGTTCCGGCACACCCGCGGATGATCGCACGGCCGATGTGCAGGCGTGGTCAGCTGGCCGCGGCAGGCGGCGCTGCGTGGCGCGCCCAGCGCGTCGTACTCAGCATGGCCTGCCCAGCATGCAGAGCCAGCGTTCCGAAGTCAGCGCGTCGCGCTGCCCTGACTCCGGCCGCCCGGGGCCGCAGCGCCTTGCGTCGCACTGTTGCGGATCACGCCGCAGGCCACGCGCGCGCTGATCGCGCCGGGCGTCGCGCCGAGCACCAGCAGGGCGCGACCGGCGATGTCGTTGTGCGCGCCGCCGCCCAGCACCGCGCCCTCGACGACGAGATCGACATTGGCCTGTCCGTTGCCGTCGGCGACGATGCGCCCCGGCGCATCGCCGACGCCACCCAGTTGCCGCGCGCCCGCCAGCGGATCGTAGTAGCGGCCGGCGCTGCTGGCATCGACCGCGCTGCAGTCGCCGCGCTCATGCACCTGCAGGCCGTGCGCGCCATGGCGCACCAGTCCACCAATCAGGCCGGTGATGCGCACGCCGCCGCGTTGCTGGGTCAGCGTGACCCGGCCGCTGACCAAGCTGCCCGATGCCGACGCGAGATTGGCGATGGCCTGTTGTGCGGTGCCGGTCTCGGCGATGACGCGTGGCGGTTGCGTCACGCCAGTGGCGACCGGTGGCGCGCTGGCACAGGACGCAAGCAACAGCGCGGCCATCGTCGGGACGCAGATCTGGACAGCAACCGGGATGCGCATCGGGCTCGGGACTCGCGGTATTGGATCGTAAGAAAGATACGGCCGCCAGCCTGTGCCGACGATGAAGTGGCAGGGCGATGGCCGCACGCGACTAGGTGGACCGCCGGCCGCGACTGGTGCCGAGCTTGCGCGTCAGCGTGTTGCGCCCCAGTCCCAACCGCTGCGCGGCGTCGGCGCGACGTCCACCGGTGTGTTCCATGGCTGCCTCCAGCAGGACCTGGTCGAAGCGCTCGCGTGCGGCGGCGTGGATGTCCTCGTCGCCGTCGACCAGGCGTTCGCGCGCCCAGCGCTTCAGCGCGGCATCCCAGTCGTTGCCACCGCCTCCGGCCGGCGGCAGCGACGACGCATCGAGCAGCGCACCATCCAGGTCCGCCGGCGTCACCACGTCGCCCGGCGCCAGCGCGACCACGCGCCAGCACAGGTTCTCGAGTTCGCGGACGTTGCCGGGCCAGTCGTGCGCGAGCAGGCGGTCCTGCGCGGCCTTGCTGAAGCGCTTGGGCGGCGCATCGAACTTGTCCGCCGCCGCGACCAGGAAACGCTCGGCCAGCCGCGGGATGTCCTCACGGCGATCGCGTAATGGCGGCAGCCGCAGGCGCACGACGTCGAGGCGATGCAGCAGGTCGGCACGGAAGCTGCCGTCGCGGGCCTGTGCCTCGAGGTTCTGGTGGGTGGCAGCGATGACGCGCACATCGACGCGGATCAGCTCGCGGCCACCGACGCGGAAGAACTCGCCTTCGGCCAGGACGCGCAACAGGCGGGTCTGCAGCGACAGCGGCATGTCGCCGATCTCGTCGAGGAACAGCGTGCCGCCGTTGGCCTGTTCGAATCGTCCGATATGCCGTTTGCTGGCACCGGTGAAGGCGCCGGCCTCATGGCCGAACAGTTCGCTCTCGAGCAGTTCGGCCGGAATCGCGGCGGTATTGAGCGCGACGAACGGCGCCTTGGCACGCGGGGACTCGCGATGCAGCGCGCGTGCGACCAGCTCCTTGCCGGTGCCGGTTTCGCCGGTGATCAGCACCGACAGCGGGGCCTGGGCGAGGCGGCCGATCGCGCGGAACAGCTGGCGCATCGCCGGCGTGTCGCCGACCAGCGCATCCGCGCCCGTCGCTTCGCCCGCCGGCGGGGCCGGGACAACGACGCGCTCGGCCAGCACGCGCTCGGCCAGTGCGACCGCCTCGTCGAGATCGAAGGGCTTGGACAGGAATTCGTGCGCGCCGCCCCGGAATGCGCCGGCGGTACTGGCGACATCGGTATAGGCCGACATCACGACCACCGGCAGCTGCGGGAAGCGTTGCTTCAGGATATCCAGCAGCACCAGTCCGCTGTCGCCGGGCATGCGCACGTCGGTGAACAGCAGGTCGGGGGCCGCGCGCGATTCCAGCGCGTCGAGGACCGATTGCGCGCTGTCGAAGCCCGACACCGCATGGCCGGCATCGCTGAGCGCGGTCGACAGCACGAAGCGCACCGCCCGATCGTCGTCGACAACCCAGACCCGGGCCGCCTCGTCAGTCACCCTGCACCTCCAGCGGCAGCAGCATCGTGAACACGGTATGCCCGGGGCGCGAGCGATACGACAGCGAGCCGTGGTGCTCGCGCGCGACCTGCTGCGCCAGCGCCAGACCGAGCCCGGTGCCGTCGGCACGGCCGCTGACCAGCGGCAGGAACAGGCGCTCGCTCAGGTCCTCGGGCACGCCATGGCCGTCGTCGCCGATCTCCAGCCGCGCGACCAGCGGATGCAGGTCCTCGCCGATGCGCAGGCCGTGCTCGACGCGCGTGCGCAGCGTGACGTTGGCGGCGCCGGCCTGGATCGCGTTGCGCACGAGATTCCAGACCGCCTGGGTCAGGCGGTCGGTATCGCCCAGCAGTTCGGGCAGGCTGGGATCGTAGTCGCGCACCAGTCGCACCGCCCAGCCGGCATCGCTCTCGGCCAGCCGCAGCACGCGTTCGAGCACCAGATGGATGTTCAAGGACTCGTGCGGACGCACGGGCTTGGGCGACATCAGGTCGTCGAGCAGTTGTGCCAGCCGCTGCACTTCCGATTCGATCAGCGCGGTCAGTTCGCGCGCATCGGGATCCTCCACGCGCCGCGCCAGCAGTTGCGCGGCCCCCTTGAGGCCGGCCAGGGGATTGCGCAGTTCGTGCGCCAGCCCCTTCAACGCGGCCGACAACGCGCCCGGGAAGGCCAGCGCCGGATCGGCACCGGGGAACTCCTCGACCGGGTGCGCCTCCAGCAGGAAGCCACCGTCTTCGCCACGGGTGATCCAGACATCGGCGAAGCGCGGCTCGCCGCCGAGGAACGCCAGCGCGATCCGGCGCAGCAGCAACGGTGGCTGGTCGTCGTCGGGCTGGTCGCGCAGCGCGCGCCGCAGCATGTCGCCGTCGACTTCGAGCGCGGCCATCGGCTGGTCGATCAAGCGCTTCTGGCTGACCCCCAGCCAGCGCGCGAACGCCAGGTTGCAGGACAGCAGGCGGCCTTTCGCGCCGGCCCACGCCAGCGGCGTGACCAGGGCATCGAATGCACCGGAGTGGGGAGCAGGGGTCGACATTGCACCAATCTAGGGCAAAACCCGCTGCCAACGATAGAGGGACGCGTCACACCCCGTGCAAGCCCCTGCACGCAGGCCGGGCCTCGGCCACGGCCCGGACGGCAGCGACTCAGAACCTGTTCACGATCTGTCGCGAGCGCAGCCAGGTGGCGCGTGGCGTGCATACCAGTGAAGAGCAGGCAGAAAGCGCAGTGTACGTGCAGGTACATGAGCAACCGAGCACCGCACGCGCGCCAGATGGCAAGCGCAGCAAGATCGTAAACAGGTTCTCAGGCGGGCGCGAGCCGTCGACGTGCTCGCCGCAACTGCCGCACCTGCCACGCGGCGCCGAGCACGAACAGCAGCAAGGCGACGCCGACCAGGTTGAGGATCAGCGGGTCGTCCGAACTGCTGGCCAGCGGTCGCGACGGTGGCACCCGCTTCAGGGTTTCATTGATCGCGGGGATATACAGCAGCAGGTAGCTGAAGGACAGGCTCAGCACCTGCACATACTCGGCCAGGCCACCCAGCCATCGCAGGCGGTGCGTGTTGTAGCCGACCGCCAACACCACCAGCGCGACGACGCCGAGCGCGTGCGCCTCGTTGAAGCCACCGGTGCTGGACAGGCCGAACGACGAGAAGATCGACGCCAGCATGCCCCACAGGTAGATGCCGCCGATGGGCGTGTCGGGCGCGATGCGGCCATCGCGCAGCAGCGCCCAGGCGCCGACGAACACCGGGACAAGACTCAGGGCGGTATGCAGGATTCCATTCGGGGAAAAGGTCGCAGACATCGTGGCGGACTCCAGAGCTGACAGGCAGGTCGGGATGCCGGCCGAGTCCTGCTCGGGCCGGCACGTGGCGTGGCTTGCGTCTTTGCTTGCGGCTGATGCGGCGATGCATGCCCCTGCCTTCGCAATCGATCCTTGCGGGCGATCCTTGCCGTCGATCTTTTGCGAAAGCGGAGGGGCTGTCAGCGAGTCCGTGCCGGTGGTGCGTCCGGACCAGGTCCTGGAGAGGTGCAGCGGGGTGCCGGGATCAAATCTGCGGGATCAGGTCTGCAGGAAGGCTAGCAGATCCGCATTCAGCTGGTCCTTGCTGGTGTCGCCCAGGCTGTGGCTGCCACCCGGATAGACCTTGAGCTCGGCACCCTTGACCAGCGTGACGCTGCGACGGGCCGAGGCGTCGATCGGCACGATCTGGTCGTCGTCGCCATGGATGATCAGCGTCGGGACGTCGAACTTCTTCAGATCTTCGGTGAAGTCGGTCTCCGAGAATGCCTGGATGCAGTCGTACGCATTCTTGTGCCCGGACTGCATGCCCTGCGTCCACCACGACTGGATCAGGCCCTGCGAGACCTTCGCGCCCGGGCGATTGAAGCCGAAGAACGGACCGCTGGCGACGTCCAGGAAGAATTGCGCGCGGTCTTCGAGATAGGCCTTGCGGAAGCCGTCGAAGACCGCCATCGGCAGGCCACCGGGATTGTCGGCGGTCTTGAGCATGATCGGCGGCACCGCGCCGACCAGTACGGCCCGTGCGACGCGCGCGGTGCCGTGGCGGCCGATGTAGCGCGCGACTTCGCCGCCGCCGGTCGAATGGCCGACCAGCATGGCGCCGCTGATGTCGAGGTGTTCGAGCAACTCGGCCAGGTCGTCGGCATAGGTGTCCATGTCGTTGCCGTGCCAGGGTTGGCTGGAGCGTCCATGACCACGACGGTCATGGGCGATGCAGCGGTAGCCGTGCGACGCGAGGAAGAACATCTGCGGGTCCCAGGCATCAGCCGACAGCGGCCAGCCGTGGCTGAAGACGACAACCGGGCCCTTGCCCCAGTCCTTGTAATAGAGCTGGGTACCGTCTTTGGTGGTGAACATGCTGCTCATCGGCGGATTCCTGTGGAGGCGTGGAGGGGAGAGGACTGCGTGCGTTTGCAGGGCGGGTCAAGGCAGGTCGCAGCGACCGCCGCGTGGGGACTCGGAGGACGCTCCGTGGACGGCCCCCCTATGGACGCTGCATGGACGCCGCGAGGACGTCAGGCCACGCTAGCGCGCGGGCGCGCTGCGGTGCGTGACGCGAGGCACACGTCCAAGACGGCATCCCTGCCGGGACAGCATCGGCGGCCAACATGACCGCCATGCGAGGGTGCCGCGCGAACATGTGCCCGCGGAGATCGTGCCCCGCGCGGCAATGCCATCAGCGGGGCAGGTCGAACAGCAGGACCTCGGCGTCCTTGCCGCCTTCGAGGCGGACCTCGGGCTCGTCGACCAGCTTCAGGGCATCGCCGGCCTCCAGCGCCACACCGTTGACGACCAGCGCACCACGCGCGACATGCACATAGGCCAGGCGGCCCTCGGCGACCGGATGCGACAGGCGGTCGTCGGCACCGAGGATCGCGGCATGGATCGACACGTCCTGGTGCACCCGCACCGAACCCTCGCGCGCATCGCTGGAGGCGATCAAGCGCAGCTGGCCCTGCTTGTCGGCGGCGCTGAAGTGCTTCTCCTCGTAGCTGGGGGCGATGCCCTGGCGGTCGGGCATGATCCAGATCTGCAGGAAATGCACCTGCTCGCTGCGCGAGTGGTTGAACTCGCTGTGCTGCACGCCGCTGCCGGCGGTCATGCGCTGGACGTCGCCGTAGCGGATCACCGAACCGGTGCCCAGGCTGTCCTTGTGCTCCAGCGCGCCGTCGAGCACGTAGGAAATGATCTCCATGTCCTGGTGGCCGTGGGTGCCGAAGCCCATGCCGGGCTGCACGCGGTCCTCGTTGATGACGCGCAGGGGGCCGAAGCCCATATGCGCGGGGTCGTGGTAATGACCGAACGAGAAACTGTGGCGCGACGACAGCCAGCCCAGCTCGGCGGGTCCACGGTCCTGGCTCTTGCGGGTCTGCAACATGATCGACTCCTCGATGTTCTTGATGTTCGACATTCTGCGCGGTCCGGATCTACCGGTATCCGCGCCCTGCTTCTGCCGGTTGCGGCCAGTATCCGCGCCCGGATCGCAGTTGAAAAACGAGTAGTTTCTGATGCTATGATCGATTTTTTCGATGATTGAGCCCCAGGCCATGATCCGCCTCAGCCTCGACGCCTTGCAGGTCATGGACGCCATCGATCGGCGCGGTTCGTTCTCCGGCGCCGCCAAGGAACTGTTCCGGGTGCCGTCGACGATCTCGTACACGGTATCGACACTGGAGGACGGGCTGGGCGTGCAACTGTTCGAGCGCCTGGGCCCGCGGGTCGCGCTGACTGCGGCCGGGCATGAACTGCTGCGCGAAGGGCGCCACCTGCTGAAGGCCGCGCAGGACCTGGAGCACCGCGTGCGCCGCGTGGCGTCGGGCTGGGAGACCGAGTTCGCGATCGGCATGGATTCGCTGTTCCAGCCGATGGCGCTGGCCGACGACATCGCCGATTTCTACCGTGCCGCCGAGGGCACGCGGCTGCGGATCGTCCACGAGGCCCTGTCGGGAAGCTGGGAAGCACTGCTCGACCGCCGCGTCGACCTGCTGGTCGGCGCCGCCGGCGAAGGCCCTTCGGGCGGCGGCCATGTCTCGGAGCTGATCGGCGAGGTCGACTTCGTCTTCGCGGTCGCACCGACGCACCCGCTGGCGGGCCTGGCGCATCCGCTCGGCAAGGGCGACTTGCAGGGACACCGCGCGGTCGCGGTCGCTGACTCGGCCCGCAAACTGCTGCCGCGCACGGTCGGGCTGCTGTTCGGCCAGGACACGCTGACGGTACCGGACCTTGCGACCAAGTTGAGGTTTCAGATTGCCGGGCTGGGCTTCGGCTTCGTGCCGCGGCCAATGGCGCAGGCGGCGCTCGACGCGGGCCTGCTGGTGGAAAAGCAGGTCGAGGAACCACGCGCCAGCGAAACCTTCCGGCTGGCCTGGCGTCCCGACGAGGAAGGCGCCGCGCTGCAGTGGTGGCGTGCACGCATACGCAGGCCGGAGGCCAGGCAGCGGCTGATCGACAGCCTGTCGTCGGCGCCCTGAGGCGCGACTACGACTACGGCACGGCTACGGCCGCGTGCGCGTGGCGCTCAGCGCGAAGCTGGCACTGACGGCGGCGCCGACAGCAGGTACAGGATCCGCAGGTCCTCGTCGTCGAGGACACGGGCGTCGTCGCCACGGAAGCGATGTCGGTACGAACGGATCGTCGCCTCGGGATTGTCGATGCCGTAACCGATCAAGCGCAGCGCCTGCAGCGGATCGAAACCGGCCGGCACCACCACGCCACGGGTATCGCCGGGCCAGATGCCGAACCCGGCCTCGGCCAGTCGCTTCCACGGGAACAGCGGTCCGGGATCGACCTTGCGGCCCGGCGCGAGATCGGAATGACCGATCACCGCACTGCGCGGAATGCGATGGCGCGTGGTCAGGTCTTCGAGCAGGCGGATCAAGGTGTCGATCTGCGCGTCGGTGAATGGTTCGACGCCATCGTTGTCGATCTCGATGCCGATCGACGCCGAGTTGACCTCGTGGATGGTGCCCCAGCTGCCTGCACCGGCATGCCAGGAACGCAGGTCGTCGGACACCAACTGGTAATTCGAACCGTCAGCGCCGATCAGGTAATGCGAACTGACGCGGCCGCCGCTGTTGCGGCTGCGCAACGTATCGAGGCTGCGCTGCACCGAATCCTGTTGCGTGAAATGGACCACGATCAACTGCGCGCGGCGCTGGTCGAAGTTCTCCGAAGGCACCCAGGTCGCCATCGGATTGCGCGGCGCAGTGTGGGTGCAGGCGCTCAGCGCCAGGGCCGAAGCCAGCAGGAAGACAGGAATACGCATCGCTGCATTGCACCCGCTGCGCGCGCGCATTGCAAGTGCAAGCGTCGCCACGGTGCACGCGGATGCGCCTGCAGCGTGCTTGCGATGCGCCGGCGATGTGCCCGCAACGTGCCTGTAGCGTGCCTGCGATAGGCGTGCCCTGCACGGGGCGCAAAGAACACGGGCAGCCGAAGCTGCCCGTGCACGCCACCCTGTGGGGAAGTGGCTGTCACCTCGTGGGGGAGGTGGTGTCGATCGGCGCGCCACGCTCGAACCATCGAGCCCAGGCAACGCCTTTCAAGCCGTGGCGGTCAGGCCACGTGGTGGATCAATGCTCGTACGCGGACTCGCCGTGCGAAACGATGTCCAGGCCCTGGCGCTCGTCCTCGGCGGTGACGCGCAGGCCGATCACGGCCTTGGTGACCAGGATCGCGACGGCCGTGACCACGGCGCACCAGACGATCGTGAACAGCACGCTGAACAACTGCGCCCACACCTGCGCACCGATCGAACCATCGATGCCGGTTCCGCCCAGCGACGCGTCGCTGAACACGCCGGTCAACAACGCACCGACGATGCCGCCGACGCCATGCACGCCAAAGACGTCCAGGCTGTCATCGGCATTGAGCAGCCGCTTCAGGCCGGTCACCGCCCAGACGCAGATCGCGCCCGCCGCCAGGCCGATCACCAGCGCGCCCATCGGACCGACACTGCCTGCGGCCGGCGTGATGCCGACCAGGCCGGCGATCGCACCCGACGCCGCGCCCAGGGCCGAAGGACGGCCCTTGCTGATCGCCTCGACCACGCTCCAGGCCACCACGCCGGCAGCGGTCGCCACCATCGTGTTGATCATCGCCAACGATGCGCTGGCGTCGGCCGCCAGTGCGGAACCGGCGTTGAAGCCGAACCAGCCCACCCACAGCAGCGCCGCACCGATGAAGGTGAACGGCACGTTGTGCGGCTTGATCGCTTCGCGGCCATAGCCCAGGCGCTTGCCGAGGAAGTACGCGCCCACCAGGCCAGCAACACCGGCATTGATGTGCACGACGGTACCGCCGGCAAAATCGATGACGCCACGGTGCGCGAGGAAACCGGCTTCGCCGCTCCACACCATGTGCACCATCGGCAGGTAGGCGAACGTCACCCAGATCACCGAGAACAGCAGCACGGCCGAGAACTTGATGCGCTCAGCGAACGAACCCACGACCAGTGCAGTGGTGATGCCCGCGAACGTCGACTGGAACACGATGAACAGGAACTCCGGCAACCCACCGGCATCGGTGTCGGGCGTGATGCCCTTGAGGAAAGCCTTCTCGGTGAACGAACCGAAGAAGGCGTTGCCCTCGGTGAACGCGGCACTGTAGCCGTAGACCATCCACAGGATGATGACGACCGAGAACACCACCAGCACCTGCATGATCACCGACAGCACGTTCTTCGAACGCACCATGCCGCCATAGAACAGCGCCAGGCCCGGCACCACCATCAGCAGCACCAGCAGGGTGGACGTCAGCATCCACGCGACGTTGCCGCTGTCGAAGACGACCTCCTCGGCAACGGCTTCTTCGGCCACCGCGACCTCGACCGCAGCGGGCTCGGCGACGGCGGGCCCAGTAACCGCAGGCTCGACAACGGAGGGCTCGACAACGGCAGCTTCAACGGCGGCCGGCGCTTCGGCGACCGGGGCCGTGGTGTCCTGCGCGAGTGCGGACGAGATGCCGCCCACGCACATCAATGCACACAGCAGCGCGAGCGCTGCGACCTGCAACCGGGATGCACCCCCGGAGATAAACGGGATCTTCATGACTGTCTCCGAGTGGGATTAGAGCGCGTCTGCGCCGATTTCGCCGGTGCGGATGCGGATGACCTGCTCCAGCGGAACGACGAACACCTTGCCGTCGCCGACCTTGCCGGTGCCCGCCGCGCTGGTGATCGCTTCCAGCGCCGCTTCGAAGGTGTCATCGCTGACCGCGCATTCGATCTTCAGTTTCGGCAGGAAATCCACGACGTATTCCGCGCCGCGATACAGCTCGGTATGGCCTTTCTGTCGACCGAAGCCCTTGACTTCGGTGACGGTCAATCCGGCCGCGCCCGCTTCGCCGAGGGCTTCGCGCACCTCGTCGAGCTTGAACGGCCGGATGATGGCGATGATCAGTTTCATGTAACGCCTCCAGTGGGGTGTGCAGGTGCCAGCGCGATCAGAACGACTTGGTGAGCGCCAGGGTGAGTGTTTCGTCGGGACCGATCAGGTCGTTGTCGTTCCAGGCCACGGCGATGTCGAAGCCGTTGTCGAACGACTTGCCCACGCCAACCGACCAGAACGCATAGGTCGCGGTGCCGGCCGAACCCTTGACCCATTGCTTGCCGACCGCGCCGCTGAGCGTCCAGCTGGGCGAGAACTCCCAGTCGGCGCCAAGGTCGAGGTTGCTGCTGCCATCGGAATCGGGGATGCCGAACAGGTCGGTGACGGCGTAGGAATACTTGGCGCTGAGGATGTTCCATCCCAGACCGGCGTAGACCTCGGTGGTGTCGGCCTTGTTGAAGCCCGACGGATAGCTGCCCGGATACCAGTAGCGGGTGACGCCGACGTCATAGCCGACGCCACTGTCGCCGAAATCGCCGCGATAGCCGAAATAGCCGTCCAGCTCGACCTGGCTGGAGATGTCGGGATCGGAATCGGCGAGCCAGCTGATGCTGCTGCCCCATGCGCCTGCGTAGAAGCCGCTTTCGTGCGCGTACTCGACGCCGGCCTGGAGGGCGGGCTTCTCGTTGGTCTGGGTGATGCCGCGGAACAGGTAGTCGTTGACGACCGTGACTGCACCGGAGACTTCCGCTTGCGCGGAACCTGCGGCGAGCAGGGCGATGGAACACAGGACTGCGAGTACGTTCTTGCGTGGTGACGTCATGACAGGCTCCTCATTGAATGGAAAGCCCTCCCCGGTCATTGCGTAGTACGTGTTCTGTTTGTTTTCTTGTTTTTGGTCTTTCGATGCTGCGGTCGGTATTGCGGTGGTTTCTTGTTATGGATGTCGCACGATGGTTGGAATCGTTGCCGGCGCCTCAGCGGGTCACCGCCGGCACCTCGCGGCCATGCCGGAACGAACGGCGGTTGCGCAGCGCCTTTGCGCTGTCGCTGCAGCCGCTGAAGCTGGCGGCACCCCGCGCGGCCCCTGCGATGACCGCGGCGGCGGCCAGATCGAGCGCCGGCTGGCCGGGCACGGCCGTGGCATCACGCATGCGCAGGCTGGTGGTGGTCGCCGTAGTGGTGCGCTGGCGGGAGTGGATGACGAAGGCGGTCGGCATGGTGGGCTCCTGGTGGCGATCGAAGGCCTCGTCCGCAGCGATGCGGGAGGTTGCGTTGCCGGCTGTCCCTGTCCTGCGGGCAAGGCTTCGCCCGGTAACGCCATGTCCGGGACACGGCGCCTGCATGTATTCGACTTCTTGTGCCTGGTGCGGGACGGTTCCCAGGCAACGCAACCGACGTGGGGGAAGGACTGCGTTGCCTGGACCGTTTTGAACCCATCATCCGCGCCGCCCGGCAAGACCGGGCCGGCGCGTGTCATGCGATCGTCAGATCGCGTAGTACATCTGGTACTCAAGCGGGTGGGTCGCGCCGCGGAACGCGGTGACTTCCTTCATCTTCAGCGCGATGTACGCGTCGATGAAGTCGTCGGTGAACACGCCACCGGCCTTCAGGAAGTCGCGGTCGCCGTCGAGCGCGTCGAGCGCCTGGTCGAGCGAATGGCAGACGGTCGGGAAGCCCTTCTCTTCTTCCGGCGGCAGGTCGTACAGGTCCTTGTCGCTCGGGCCACCCGGGTCGATCTGGTTCTTGATGCCGTCCAGGCCGGCCATCATCAGCGCGGCGAACGTCAGGTAGCCCGACTGCATCGGATCGGGGAAGCGCATCTCGATGCGGCGCGCCTTCGGGTTGGCGACGTACGGGATGCGGCACGATGCCGAACGGTTGGACGCCGAGTAGGCCAGCATCACCGGCGCCTCGAAGCCCGGGACCAGGCGCTTGTAGGAGTTGGTGGACGCGTTGCTGAAGGCGTTGATCGCACGCGCGTGCTTGAAGATGCCGCCGATGTACCACAGCGCGATCTGGCTCAGGCCGCCGTAGCCGTCGCCGGTGAACAGGTTGGTGCCGCCCTTGGCCAGCGACTGGTGCACATGCATGCCGCTGCCGTTGTCGCCGACGATCGGCTTGGGCATGAAGGTCGCGGTCTTGCCGTTGCGGAAGGCGACGTTCTTGATGATGTACTTCATCGTCTGCAGCTCGTCGGCCTTGGCGACCAGCGAGTTGAACTTGGTGCCGATCTCGCACTGGCCGGCGTTGGCGACTTCGTGGTGGTGCACTTCGACCTCGATGCCGACCTGTTCCAGCGTCTTGCACATCTCGGCGCGGATGTCGTGCAGCGAATCCAGCGGTGCGACCGGGAAGTAGCCGCCCTTGATACCGGGACGGTAGCCGCTGTTGCCGCCTTCGTATTCCTTGGCCGAGTTCCAGTGCGCTTCTTCGGACTCGATGTGGAAGAAGGTGTGGCCCATCTCGTTGGCGTAACGCACCGAGTCGAAGATGAAAAACTCGGGCTCCGGGCCGAAGAAGGCCTGGTCGGCGATGCCGCTGGACTTCAGGAACGCCTCGGCCTTGCGGGCGATGCCGCGCGGATCGCGCTCATAGTTCTGCATCGTCGCCGGATCGAGAATGTCGCAGGTCAGCACCAGGGTCGGATCGGCCGGGAACGGATCGATGAAGGCCGTCGACGGATCGGGCATCAGCACCATGTCGGAGTTCTGGATGCCCTTCCAGCCGCTGATCGACGAACCGTCGAACATCTTGCCGTCTTCGAACAGCTCGGCGTCGACGATCGACTTCGGGAAGGTCACGTGGTGCTGCACACCGCGCATATCGGTGAAGCGCAGGTCGACGAACTCGACCTTGTGGTCCTTGATCAGCTTTTCGACGTTCTCGAGCGACATGGAACAGGTTCCTGCGGTGGATTGGATATCTGGATACAACGCAAGCGCCATGCCAACTCCAATCTGCCTCCAACTGATTGATTTGATTGAGTCCCACCAAAAGCGGCCACGGCAAAAGCACCAAACAGATGCAGATTGAACGCAAATTGCACCACGATGGTGCATTCAGGCTTCGCGTATGCTGTCCGGCCCGCCCAGCAGACCAGCCCGCGCCATGTCCGACCTGTTCGCCGCCCTCCTCCTCGGCATCATCGAAGGCCTGACCGAATTCCTGCCGGTGTCGAGCACCGGACACCTGTTGATCGCGCAGCACTGGCTGGGCGCACGTTCGGACTTCTTCAACATCGTCATCCAGGCCGGCGCGATCGTCGCCTGCACGCTGGTGTTCCGCCAGCGGATCTGGGGACTGGCGACCGGCCTGCGCGATCGCGACAACCGCGACTACGCGATGAAGCTCGCGACCGCCTTCCTGGTGACCGCGCTGGTCGGCCTGCCGGTCCGCCTTGCCGGCTGGGAACTGCCGGAAACGGTGACCCCGGTGGCGATGGCGCTGATCATCGGCGGCGTCTGGATGCTGGTCGCCGAGCGCCTCGCCGAACGGCGCGGCGATATCGCGCAAGTGACCTGGACGGTGGCGATCCTGGTCGGTCTGGCGCAGGTCGTCGCGGGCGTGTTCCCCGGCACCTCGCGGTCGGCGGCGGCGATCTTCATGGCGATGCTGGCAGGCCTGAGCCGCCGCTCGGCGGCGACCGAATTCGTGTTCCTGGTCGGCATTCCGACGATGTTCGCCGCCAGCGCCTACGCCTTCCTCGAGCTGTGGATGAAGCACGGCCTGGGTGGCGAAGCCTGGGGCGACGTCGCCGTGGCGTTCATCGCCGCGACCTTCACCGGCTTCATCGTCGTCAAGTGGTTGCTGAGCTACATCAAGTCGCACCGCTTCACCGGCTTCGCGGTCTACCGCATCCTGCTGGGTGCGGCACTGCTGCTGTTCCTGCCGGTCGGCGACTGAGCCGCCAGAACCGGGCTATTGCCTGGCGGCGCAGGCCTGCGCGCGTTGACGCAGCACGTCCCGCTCGCGGGCGTTCCGGCTCAGCGTCGCGGCCTGTGCGAACGCCCCGGCGGCATCGGCATGCCGGCCCAGCCGCTCCAGCAGGTCGCCTTCGACGGCGGCCAGCAGCGGATACCCCTGCAGCGCAGGTTCCTCGCGCAGTCCGTCCAGATGCCGCAGTCCGGCCGCCGGTCCCTGCGCCATCGCGATCGCGACCGCGCGGTTGAGTTCGACGATCGGCGACGGCGACACCTGTGCCAGCAGCGCATACAACGCGGCGATCCGCGCCCAGTCGGTCTGTCCGGGCGTCGTCGCGCGCGCATGGCAGGCGGCGATCGCGGCCTGCAGCGCGTAGGTACGCGGCGTCGGCGACAGCTGCCCGGCGCGTTCGAGCGCGACCAGTCCACGCGCGATCGCGGCGTGGTCCCAGCGCGCGCGGTCCTGGTCCTGCAACAGGATCGGCACGCCATCGGCATCGACCCGCGCCCGCGCACGCGAGGCCTGGATCTCCATCAGCGCCAGCAGCCCGTGCGCCTCGGCATGCTGCGGCAGCAGGTCGACCAGCAGCCGTCCCAGCCGCAGCGCCTCGTCGCACAGCGCCGGCCGGATCAGGTCGTCGCCCGCTGTCGCCGAATAGCCTTCGTTGAACACCAGGTAGACCACGCCGAGTACGGCCTCCATGCGCGCCGGCAGGTCTTCGCGACGGGGGACTTCATAGGCGATGTCGGCATCGCTGAGCGTGCGCTTGGCGCGCACGATGCGCTGCGCGATCGTTGCCTCCTGCACCAGGAACGCACGCGCGATCTCGGGCGTGGTCAGGCCACCCAGCAACCGCAACGTCAACGCGACCTGCGCCTCCAGCGACAGCACCGGATGGCAGGCGACGAAGATCAGCCGCAGCAGGTCGTCGCCGATGTCGTCGTCGAGCGCGTCCTGCTCGCGCGCCTGCGCGTCCTCGCGCTCGGCATCGAGCTCCTGCGCCAGCAGCACGTGCTTGCGGTCGCGCAGCTGGTACTGCCGCAACCGGTCGATGGCGCGATGCTTGGCCGTGGCCATCAGCCAGGCCCCGGGGTTGTCGGGAACGCCATCGCGCGGCCAGCGTTCAAGCGCACTGACCAGCGCATCCTGCGCCAGCTCCTCGGCGGTATCGATGTCGCGCAACATGCGCACCAGCGCGGCGACGATCTTCGGCGACTCGAAGCGCCAGATCGCATCGATGGTGCGGTGGGTATCGGTCTGGGTCATTGGCGGCGATGACACCACCGCGCCGGTGCCAGCGCAAGCGCCGGACGCCGCCGGCGTCATGGTTGCTCGTGCGTGTCATCGCCGCGGGCCTCGTCTATCGAACGTCGACGTCGGCCCGGCTTCTTCAGCGTCCGGTCCTGCCCGGGTCCGGCCTCGTGGCACGACGGTGCCGGTGTCGGTGCTGGTGTCGGTATCGACGCCTCGGTGTCGGGGCTGGCGCGTGGCGGCGTGTCCTGCCGCCAGGCCTCCGGCCTGCGCGCGAGCAATCCCAGGATCGTCATGCGATGTCCGTCCGGACCAGGGGTCAGCCGGCTTCCGGTGGCATCTCGCGCATGTAGGCCAGCTCCCAGCGATGTCCGTCGG
This sequence comes from Luteimonas sp. RIT-PG2_3, assembly GCF_054902115.1. Taxonomy (NCBI): domain Bacteria; kingdom Pseudomonadati; phylum Pseudomonadota; class Gammaproteobacteria; order Lysobacterales; family Lysobacteraceae; genus Luteimonas; species Luteimonas sp. RIT-PG2_3. The sequence goes on from NZ_JBUBPF010000001.1 coordinate 345,423, forward strand.
GATCCTCGAAACCGTGCGCGTACATGAAGCCGTGATCCTCGGCCGGTCGCGACGCCGCGCCACCGGCGGCCAGCGCCTTCGCGACCAGGTCGTCGACCTCCTCGCGGCTGTCGCAGGACAGGCAGTTCAGCACTTCGATCTGGCGGCTGGTGTCGCAGATCTCGCGGTGCGTGAACGTGCGGAAGTACGGCTCGATCAGCAGCATCGCGAAGATGTTGTCGTCGATGACCAGGCACGCGGCGTTGTCGTCGGTGAACGCGGGATTGAAGTGGAAGCCAAGCGCGATGAAGAATGCCTTCGTGCGCGGAAGATCGCGCACCGGCAGGTTGACGAAGATCTGTCTGGTCATCGGTTGTTCTCTGTGCAGGCGGAAGTGGAAGGTGTGGGGGTGGAGGGCGTGAGGTGGAAGTGGAAGGCGCGGCTTGGAACGCGGTGACCTCAACGTGCGGGGCGCTGGCCCGCCGGCATCAGCCCTGGGTGGGCGTGCCCTGCGCATGCGCCAGCGCGTCCTGCTCCAGCGCGCAGGCGCAGTTGACCATCCACGGCGTGCCGTAGCGGTCGGTCAACATGCCGTACCCCTGGGCCCAGAACGTCGGCCCGAACGCCATCTTCACGTCGCCGCCTTCGGCCAGCGCATCGAAGATCTGTTTGGCGCGCGCGAGGTCGTCGATACCGATGGCCACATGCTGGCGCTCGCCGTGCAGCGGCTTGTCGGGCATGCCGTCGGAGGCCATCAGCAGGACGTCGCCATCGTCCTGCTCCAGCGAGGCATGCATGACCTTGTCGCGCCACTCGGGCGGCAACGGCTCGCCTTCGTCGCAGGGGGTCTCGCCATAAGCCATGATGTCGCTCAGGCGCAGGCCCAGCACGTCGCGATACCGCGTGATCGCTTCCCGGCAGTCGCCGTTGAAGAACAGGTAGGGAATCAGTTTCATCGGGTGTCACTCCTGTGGCGTGTTGGAGGACGACGAACGGGAGGACGACGGATCGACAGATCGCACGCCACTTTTTGCCTGAACCGACCCGCAATCCTTCGCCTCGGAAGGGTCGGAACCGCCAACCCCGTCCGTCACGGCCGGGCGTTAACATCCGCCGACCCATCAGGAAACCACCACCATGACCCGCTCCCTGCTTTCACTGGCCCCGATGCTGACCCTGTCACTGGCCTTGCCGTTGGTCTTCGCGGCCTGCAGCCAGCCCGGCCAGACCACCGCTCCGGTAACCCCCGACGCAACGCCCACGACGGCCGCAACGGCCGCGACCCCGGCGACCGCCGTCAACCCGCAACGGCTGTCGGGGTACTACTGGCAGCTCAAGGACGCCACCGATGGCGCCGGCGCTCGCATCGACGCCCTGTTCCCGCGTCCTGAACCCGCGTTGCAGGTGACGTTCCAGGAGGGCCGCGTGTCGATCGCCAACGGCTGCAACATGGTCGGCGGCAGCTACACGCTGAAGGGCGATGCGCTTTCCGTCGGACCGATGGTGATGACGCAGCGCGCCTGCACCGAGACCGCGCTGATGAAGGCCGACGACGCGATCAGCGAGCGCCTGGCCGGCGGCAGCACCTTGGTGCTGGCGGCGGGCGAGACGCCGACGCTGACACTGGCCACTGCCGCGGGCGACACGCTGCACTTCAACGGTGTGCCGACGCCGCAGACCAAATACGGCAGCGAGGGCACCCGCATGTTCCTCGAGGTCGCGCCGGAGCGCGTGGCCTGCCATCACCCGATGATGCCCGACTACAAGTGCCTGCACGTCCGCGAGATCCAGTACGGCGACAACGGCGTCAAGACCTCGACCGGCGAATGGCAGTTCCTGTACCAGGACATCGAGGGCTATACCCACGAGCCGGGCATCCGCAACGTGCTGCGCCTGCACCGCTTCGACCGCAAGGATCCGGTGCCTGCCGACGCGTCGTCGGTGGCCTACGTGCTGGACATGGTGGTCGAGTCCGAGATGGTCAAACCCTGATCGCGACGGGGCCGACCGCCAGGCGCTTGGCCGCCTTGCCCGGCCACATCGCCACCGTCATCGCGCCGCTGGCGTGATGACGGCGTAGGGCACCTGGACCTGTTCACGCTCAGTCGCGCGCGCCATCAGATGGCGCGTGGCAGACACGTCAGTGAACCGCGGGCAGGCAGCGCAGTGTCCGTGTGGCGCAGGAGCAATCCGGGCACCGCACGCGCGTCATCCGCGGAGCGCAACACGCTCGTGGGCAGGCACTCAGCGATGCAGCGAGTAGGTGCCGTACAACGAGGCCTCGGCCAGCACATGACCCTGGACCGCCCGCAATACGTCGCCGGCGGTGAAGCGCTCGCCCACCGCCAGCCGTTCGACATCCAGCGCGAACAGGCGGAAGAAATAGCGGTGCACGCGCAGGTCGTTCGGCGGCGGATACGGGCCGTCGTAACCGAACCAGTCGCCGGCCAGATCGGCATTGCCGGCAAACCAGCCGGTGTAGTCGTTCAGGCCCTGGCGCGCACCGGCCGGACCGGCCGGCTGCTGCTTGCCGTGCGCGGTGATGCCGTCGCTGGCACTGCCGGCGGCGATCGCATGCACGCCGGGCGGGATGTCGACCATCGCCCAGTGCGAGAAGTCCGCGCGCGGCTGCTCGACGGGAATCAGCACGCCTTCCTTGCCGGCCATCTCCGCGACCGTCGGCGCATCGGTATCGATGCACAGCAGGGCCAGCGATCGCGTGCCCGCGGGCAGGTCCTCCCAGGCCAGGTGCGGATTGCGGTTGCCGCCGAAGCCATCGGCCGCACCGGCGGCGAATTCAACCGGGATCGGCTGGCCGTGCTGGAAGCTGTCGCTGTGGATGCGCATCGCGATCTCCTGTGATCAGTGTTCGGAATAGCCCAGCCGCACCGCGACGGGCGTCAGCGTGGCGAACGGTTCGGCCAGGGTGTCGGCATAGACGCGCCAGTGGCCAGCGGGAAGCCGTGGTTGTCCGAGACGCTGCACCGGCGCGGCCGGCAGCCGGGTCTCGAGCGCAGCGCCCAGCGCATCCGCGATCCGCTCCGGATCGCCGAGCAGGTCGTCGGTGCGCAGCACGCGACAGCCCGGACGCGTGCTATCGATGACGAACGCGATCTGCGCGAGATGGTCGGCCAGCCAGCGCGCGGACGCATCGAGCGGCGCCAGCTTGAACGGCACCGGCGCGCCGAAGGCGATCCAGTCCAGCAGCATGTCGCGTGGATCGCGCAGCGCGAACAGCAGCGCGGCATCGGGCAGGCCTTCGGCGAACACCGGCAGCAGCGCGTTGTCCCAGATCGGCAGCCAGTCGATGACCTGGGCCGCGTCGCCACCGCGCTGGGGCAGTTGCTCGCGCCAGCTGGCGATGACCTGCGCCGGCGCCAGCGTGCCGTCCGCGAGCTGCGGCACGGTGTGGATGTTCTGCAACAGGTCCTGCGGCGGGCGGTCGCCGAGGCGATCGCTGGTGAAGGCCTTCAGCACGCCGACCAGGGTCGCCGCCAACTGCTCGACGCCGGAACCCGGCGGGCCGTACAGGAAGGCCTGGTGACCGCTCGACGGCGCGGGTTCGCCCGCGTCCTGGGCCACCGGTTCGGGCACAGCCCAGCCCGCCTGCTGCGCGGTTGGCGCCGGCAGCGGCATCATGCGCTCGGCCTGTTCGGCATGCGGTTGCAGCCAGGTGGCGACGGCTTCGTCGTAACGGCCGCTGCGGTCGAGGATCACGCCCAGCCAGTTGCCGAGCGCATGCCGGGCTGGTGCGTTGTCGCCGACACCGGCGATCAGGGTCTGCACGTGCGCGACCGCCGCCTGCGGATCGCGTGCGAGCAGCGCATCGACAACACGCTGCTCGGCGCCGATGCGGCCCGGCGAGATCGCGACGATGCGTTCGGCGACCGCGTCGGCCTGCGCCGCGTCACCTGCCATCGCATGCAGCGACATCAAGGCCTCCAGCGCCGGGACATGACCGGGACGCAGCGCGTTCCAGCGCGCGATGATCGTCGCGGCGGCGTCGCCGGCCAGCGGCTCGACCGACAGCCGCGCCAGCCACAGCAGGTCGACCTCGGGCGTCGTCTCCAGCGCGGCATCGAGCGTGCTGCGTGCATCCTCGACGTCGTCGAGCAGGCGCCAGGCTTCCATCATGGTGTCGATGATCGGACGCGCCGACGGCTGCAGCGGCAGCGCACGCCGCAACCAGACCAGCGCCTCGGCCGGACGACCGCCGACCAGTTCCAGCTGTGCGGCCTGGGTCAGCAGCGCGGGGTCGGCGGCGGACTCGCCCTCCAGCGCCGGACGCAGAACCTCGAGCGCATCCAGCGGGCGTCCCTGCTCGTGCACGACCTGCGCCAGCAGTTGCCGCGACTGCAGGCCATCGCCACCGGCCGCGAGCATGTTGCGGAAGACCTGTTCGGCGAACGCAAGGTGGCCCTTGGCCAGGTAGGCCAGCCCCAGCGGATGCAGCACCTGCGGATCGTCCGGCGCCAGTTGCCCCGCGCGCACCAGCAGGGCCAGCGCCTGGTCGGGCTCATTGCGACGCAGCGCGAGGTCGCCTTCGATCGCCAGCACCCAGGGATGCTCGGGATTGATGCGCGCGGCCAGCACGGCATTGCGCTGCGCTTTCTCGACATCGTCGCGCGACAGCGCCAGCCGCCCGAGCATCACGTAGGCCGGCAGCAGGTTGGGGTCGAGTGCGATCGCGCGTTCCAGCGCGGCGATGCCGGCATCGATGTCGCGCGTGCGGATCAGGTAACCGGCGCGCTGCAGGTGGAAGCGGGCCTCGTCGGGCGCGCGCTCGATCGCGGCATCGATCTGCGTCATCGCCGCCGCGCGATCACCGGTGGCATTGAGCGCCAGCGACAGCGCGTAGCGCAGGTCGGCCGATTCCGGCGTCGTCTCGATCGCGCGGTTGGCCAGGCCCAGGGCTTCGTCATTGGCGCCGCGGCGCAGGGCTTCGAGGATCTGTTCGTGCATCGTTGGTCTGCATGGCCGCTATCGCGGCGGGTGGAACCCCGCATTCTAGCGACTCGCCGTGGCCGGCCCCATTCAAGCGCGACCAGGTGCCACCGGATGCAGCGCCGCCACCTCAGGCCGCGGCGGCGGCATCCCCGCACAGGCGCTCGGCGACCCAGCGCTCGGCAAAACCATCCAGGCGCGCGCCTTCGAGGAAGCCGCAATGGCCGCCCCAGCGCGCGACCTCCAGCCGCGTGCTGTCCGGCAGGGCCAGCGTATGGAAGGCATCGAGCGGGATCACCGGATCGTCGGCGGCCATCAGGATATCGGCCGGCACCTGCAGGGCGGACAGGCGATCGCCGGCGATCGAATACCCATCGAAGTAGTCGTCGATGCTGCCGAAATCGGTATGCCGCTGCACCAGCCACTGGGTCAACGCGCGCATGTCCAGGCGCAGCGCGGCGGCGTCGAAGTCGTGCAGCATCTGCGGGAACAGCACCTGCTTGCGCCGCAGCGAGCCCCGCCACTTGCGTTCGAAATAATGCAGGTAGAAGCGCGGCCCCTCTTCCATCCGCAGCATCGTGCGCGCCGGATCGATGACCGGGCAGACCGCGGCGACCCGCGACAGCGCAATGCCGGCGGCGGGCGCACGCAGGGCCAGCCGCAAGGCGAAGTTGCCGCCCAGCGAGTAGCCGGCGACGACCATCGGCCGGTCAGTGAAACGGCTGCCGATGTCGCGCGCGGCATGCACGACCTCGTCGATGCGCCCCGAGTGGAAGATGCCCTCGTTGAGGTGATGGGTCTCGCCGTGATCGCGGAAGTTCAGGCGGAAAGTATCGAACCCGCAGGCCAGCAGGCGCGCGGCCGTCAGTCGCATGTAGCTCGACTCGCTGCTGCCCTCCCAGCCATGCAGCAGCAGCGCGAGGCCACGCTGGCCGCCGCCGCGCACGCGGCTGAGCAGACCCTGCAGGCGGATGCCTTCACCGCCATCGACCAGGTGCGCCTCGCTGCTGGCACCGATCGCAGCCAGCGCCTGCGCGCCGCGGCGGCGACGCCACGGGCTGCTGGCAAGGATTGATTGCAGGTGCGGACTACGCAGCCAGCGCGGCGGTAGGAAATCCGAGCCGCTGAGCATCCCGGATCAGCCCGTCATCGCCCTGACGATGCGGTCGCGCGCGGTTTCCGCGATGCGCCGGCGGCCCTCGGCGTCGCCGGGTGCGATCGGCTCGAGGAACATCACCTGGCCACGGATGCCCGGCTCGCCGAGCAGGCGGATGAAGTTGCCGAAGAAATGCTCGCCCGGCCGGAACGCGACCTGGGTCTGCGCCGACGCGCCGTCGCCGTAGCACAGCGCGACCGGTTGCACCGGCACGCCGGCCTCGACCGCGGCCAGGAAGATGCGCGCATGGAAGGGGCCGACGTCGCGACCGTCGCGGGTGCGGCCTTCGGGGAACACGCCGACCGCGCGTCCGGAGCGCAGCCGCGCCAGCATTTCCTGCAGCACGCCGCCCAGCGATTCCTGGCTGCCGCGCTGGTGGAAGATCGTCTCGGCGCGCGTGGCCAGCCAGCCGATCAGCGGCCAGCTTGCGATCTCGCGCTTGGCGACCAGCCCCATCATGCGCTGGCTGTGCAGGGTGACGATGTCGATCCAGCTGACATGGTTGGCGACAAACAATGTCGCGCCCGCCAGCGGGGTGCCGGTGCGCTGCAGGCGGATGCCGAACACGCGCAGCAGGCCACCCGACCACAGCCGGATCAGGCGGTGGTCGAGCCGTTCGCCATTGCCGAAGCGGATCGCGCCGGTCCAGGGATTGAGCAGCAGCACGGTCAGCGGCAGGTGGATCAGCAGGTGCCACAGCAGCATCGGCACGCGGATCAGGTAGCGCAACGCACGGGCCAGCGGGCTGCCGGCGGTTCGGGGGGGATTCGACATCCGCCCACGATACCGAAAGCCGGCCGGCAACTGCCACTGTTGGCAGCATCGTCCACGGCAGGCCTGGCGTCGGAGCTCGGCCAGGGCCCGTCATCCATCAAGGCCCATCAGGGCTGCGGAATCACCGCCAGCGTCAATCGCGAGACGCAGACCGGCTTGCCGGCGGCGTCGACGATATGGATTTCCCAGACCTGGGTGCTGCGCCCGACATGCAGCGCGCGCGCGGTGCCGGTGACTTCGCCGCTGCGCACGCCGCGCAGGTGGTTGGCGTTGATCTCGATGCCGACCACGCCATGGCCCGGCGGTGCGCACAGGCCGCCGGCGGTACTGCCCAGGGTCTCGGCCAGCAGCACCGAGGCGCCGCCATGCAGCAGGCCGTAGGGCTGGTGGGTGCGCGCATCGACCGGCATCGTGCCGCGCAGGTAGTCGGGGCCGAGTTCGGTGAACCGGATGCCCAGGGTCTCCAGCGCGGTGTTCTGCGACATGGCATTGAGGGCGTCGAGCGACAGGTCGGTACGGAACATCAGGATCTCCGGATCATTGGCATGAGGTCGCCGGGACGCGACGACCATGAATGTGGTGAGCTGAGCCTGGTCACCTGAACTTGAACAGGCCCGGCCGCCAGGCGCGGCTGTAGGCCGGCTTGCCGTAGCCGCTGCTACTGCCATAGCCGATGCCGAAATCGCCGTCCTCGCGGCTGCGACGCGCACGCATGCGTTCGACCAGCTCGTCGCGGCGGCTGTCGAGCCAGTCGGTGCGGCCGACCGCGGACGCGGCGATGCCGCGTCTGCCGGCCTCGCGTTCGCGGTAGTCGCAGAAATCGTCGTAGGCCTCGAGCTCGTGCCTCAGTTCGCGCACGCACAGCTCGATCAGGATCGCGTCGTCGAGATAGCCCAGCACCTGAATGTGATCGGGGATCACATCGGCGGGATCGGCGAAATAGACCAGCGCCGACAACACGCGCTGGCGGTCGGCCGCATCGAGGTGCCAGCCCTCGTCGCGGACCATCGCGATCATGTCGTCCAGGCGCGCCAGGCGCTCGCGGATGACGTCGGGCGCCTGGGTCTTCTGCGCCTCCTGCAGCAGGGTCGCCGCCGCGTCGACGATGTCCTCGGGCGATTTCCCGGCGGCCGCCTTGCGGGCCGCTTCGAGCGCACTGGTGAAGTGGGCAAGATCCTGGTCGTTGAGGTCGATCGTCAGCGATAGCGGCATCGCGCAGGTCCGGACAGGAAGAGCCGGCAGCCTAGGGTCGGGGCGGTGGATCGTCAAATGCCCGCGGCGAGGCCGCCTGCGTTGACGCGGGGACGGGCCATGGTGGACGCGAGCCGGGTGACTGGGAACAGTGTTGCGGCTGGCCTGGCGTCGGCCGGGGCCGACGTGGACAGGCAAGGTACGGACAGCGGTTGGCGCTTTGTGGCGACGGGTCGTCGGGTTGCGTGGTGGTCGGGCCGGGGCCGGGCGTTCAGCGCCCGGCATCAACACGCCAGCGTTCAGCGCCCGGCAGACCCCTCCCACGCTGGACCGTGGTGAGGCGGATGGATCAGGCGCAGCGGAAACGCGACGGCACCGAGGTGGTGGTGTAGCGCTTGCTGCTGGCGTAGCCGCTGCTGTTGCCGTAGCCGACGCCGAAGTCACGCGGGCGGCGCTGCTCGAGGCCGATGCGGACGACGTTGCCGGTCTCGAGGATGGCGGCGTTGGACGCGGTGCGGTTGGTGGTGGACAGGGTGGCGAGGATCGAGGTGTTCATGGTGAGGCTCCGAGGTGTGTTTGTGATTTGGTGTGTTGGTAGACTACCACACCATAACCAGTTCGCCCGTGCCGGAAGTCATGTCAGGGGATTTGTTGCCATCCGTTCAGGCTGGCGGCGCAATCAGATTGCAGCGAACTGATTGATTTGGATGGGGTTTGGCGGCCCAGGGTTGCAGCCGGCAGGCATGACTGATGACAGGGGGGCGCAGGCCGCGCCCCGCAGGTGGAATGCGAGCCGGGCGCGGGCCAGGGACTGCCCGAAGCCGCCAGGACGGCGGCCTACGGCCAAGGAAGGCATGGAAGGCTCACGTGCATGCGCGGCGACGCCGTACGCCCACGCAGTGGCCTGCGTCACCGCGATCGAAGTCCCGGTAATGCGTGCGCGTGGTCGAGGCCGGCAACAGGGCGCATCACAGACGCGCGCGCCGCATGTCGCAATCAGATCGCATTGCCTGCAGACCGAAGTGCCGGCGCGCACGCCGGTCCCGGGCTCAGAGGATCGGTGCCAGCCCCGCACCGAAGGCGGTGAAGATCCGCGTCAGCAGGCTCTTGAAGCCCAGTGCGACTTCAGGGAAATCGCCGACCGGTTCGTAACAGCTGCGGAACGTGGGATCGCGCGGCGACAAAGGCTCCGGGCACGCGGGTCCCGGCACGAACTCGTAGCTGGTGGCGTAGCGCACCGGCCACAGGTCGAAGATCGGCAGGTGCTCGGAAACCTTGGCCAGCGAATACTCCAGCCCCGAGAACACCGGCGGCTTGTCGCGTCGCGCGATGACCCAGCTGTTCTCGGGACGCATGTCGCGGCGGATGCTGGCGGCAAGCAGGCGTGCGAACGCGGGGTCGTCGATGACGACCGCGCTCTCGGTGTTGTAGTCGTCGCCACGCGGATCGAAGTTGTGCGTGCCGACGACGCCGATGCGCTCGTCGACGACCAGCGACTTCGCGTGCAGGCCGAAACGCACGCCGGCACGCGCGACCGGCACGCGGCGGTTGACGCCGATGCCGGCGTAACGCAACGCGGCGTACTCGCGCGACAACGGTGCCGGGCGCGATGGCTCGGATCCGCCGCGACCGCCTTCGCCGCTGCTGCCGAAACGCAGCACGTCCGGGGACGAGGCCGGCGTGCCATCGCCATCGGCCTCATCGCCTATGTTGACGCTGCCGTCGGGATTCCACGAGATGCCGACCGCGCCGGTGGCGTCCAGATCGACCGGCGCATCTTCCGGGAACGGCTTGAACTCGTGGATCTCGAAACCGAAGTCGCGCAGGTACCGGCGCTTGTACTTGTACGACAGCGCGTAGGTGATGAACGAGTCGGTCGCCGCCAGGCTGTTGGTGGAGATCTCCACCCGGGGCGGCGACACCCGCGCCTGCAGCGCCTCGAACGTGCGCTGCGCCGGCTTGGACAACACCAGGTAGGGCGTCTGCAGCAGCACGTTGTCTTCGGCCGATGCGATCAGCCCCAGCAGGCCGGGCGTGGTGTGGATCGAGGCATTGGCCTGTTCGCGATCACGCCGGTGCTTCTGCGGCAGGTCGGCGACGAACTCCATCTGCCGCACCGGCAAGGCCGCCGACACCAGCTTGCTGCGTACCAGCGCGGCGTCGTCGGCATCGCGCGAGATCGCCTGCACGCGCTCGGGGTGCTGGTAGGGCTCGTGCGGCAATGCCGGCGCGCCATTGCGCAGCAGGTGGCGGCCGACGTCGCTGAGCTGCTCGACCGGGACGCTGAGCCGGGCATACCAGAAGGCTTCGAAGTTGCCCGCCATCGCCAGCGTCACCGGGCCGGTGACCAGGATGTCGCGGTCGCGGAAGTTGTACTCGGAATTCCAGTCGTAATAATCGTTCTGGTAGTTGCGCCCGCCTGTGATGCCGACCAGGCCGTCGACCAGCAGCAGCTTGCTGTGCATGCGCTGGTTGAGCCGGCGCCAGCAGCAGGCGGCGGCCAGGGCGTACTGCGGATAGGTGATGCGCGCCTTGCCCAGCATCGGGTTGTAGACGCGCAGCTCGAAGTTGGCGTGCGCGCTGGCCAGTGCCGACAGGGTCTCGACCTCGCGCAGCGCCGCCAGCTGGTCAACCAGCACGCGCACGTGCACGCCGCGACGGGCGGCGGTCAGCAGTTCGTCGAGCACCAGGTGGCCGGCGTCGTCCTCGTCGAAGATATAGGTCTGCAGGTCGATGCTGCGCTGGGCGCCGCGGATCAGGTCGAGCCGTGCCAGCAGGGCGTCCTGGCCGTAATCGAGCAGCAGCGCGTGCTGCAGCGGCGCGGGCGCGCCGGCCGCCGGGGCGGGGGCCGTGGGCAAGCCGGCCGTGCTGCCGACGATATCGTTGCCGACAGGCTGGCGCGGACCGGCGCCGGGCGGGCGGGCGGCGACGCCCAGCTCACGCAGCGGCGAAGGCCGCGCGCAGGCATCGGGCGCGCTGCAGTCGACCTCGGTCGAACGCGCCTGCGCTGCGATATGGGTCGCCTGCTCGCGCTGCTGCTGGCTGAGGCTGAAGCAGCCGGTGCCCGCCAGCAGCCAAGGCAGCAGCCATGCGTACTGCCATCGCTTCATTTGCCGGCCGGCTCCCGGGTCCGGATGCGCAGCGTGAACACGACGCGATCGCCAAGCGCGAACGCCCAGCGATCCATCGCATAGTCGCCGCGCCGGATCACGCCGCTGGCGACGATGTCGCAGTCGTCGCCCGGGTGTGCGCAGCCCGCCGGCAGCACCGTGAACACCTCGCGCCGGGCGACGCCCCGGATGCTCAGCACCCCGGAGAGTTCGCCGCCGTCACGCGCCAGGGCCACGGGATAGGGATCGGACACGAAATCGACGTGCGGGAAGCGCTCGGCATCGAAGAAGCCCGCGCCCCGGGTCAGCCGCGTGTACTGCGCATGCTCGGCGATTTCGACGTCCGCCGCCGACAACCGCAGCCGGACCTGGCGCAGGCCGCCGTCGACGGTATGGATGCGGCCTTCCCAGACCGGAAACCGGCCGTCCAGGGTCTGCCCCCAGCGGGTCTTCAGGCTGAAACCGATCTGCGAGGCGGCGGTATCGATCTGGCCGGCATGGCTGGATGCGGCGGCCAGCAATGCGGTCGCCGCGGCCCACCACATCGCCATGCCCCACGCGCGGCGTGCTGGACTCACGGCCACCAGAAGGCGGACAGGCTGGCCACGCCAGGCTCGAACTCGGCATCGATCGGCAGCGTCAGCAGGGCGATCGCACCTGGCGGCATACCGCGGTAATCGCCGGACTGGCCGCTGTGCAGCAAGGCGGCCAGGCGTTCCAGCCCGGGGTTGTGGCCGACCAGCAGCAGGCGCTCGGCATCGCGGTGGCTGTCGATCAGCGCCGCCAGCGTGCCCGAGGTCGCCTCGTAGATGGACGGCTCCAGCCGCTGGTCGACATAGCCGACCAGGCCCAGCACGGCTTCGACGGTCTCGCGGGTACGTCGGGCCGGGGACGACAGCACGCGGTCCGGGATCAGGCCCTTGTCGCGCAGCCACTGCCCGGCCATCTCGGCTTCGGCCAGCCCTTCGGCCGACAACGGCCGATCAAGGTCGGACACGCCGGGGGTCGCCGGCTCGGCATGCGCATGGCGCAACAGGATCAACTCTCGCATGCGTATCCCCGTGGTGTGGTGGGTGCCGCTGTGGTGGGTGCCGCTGGAATGCATGCCGCCGTGACCGGTTGCGGTGCGCCCGCGACCGCTGCAGGCGATGGTGCTCTGCCGGGTGTGAAGATGGAACAACGAAGCCGCGGACTGCGGCCGGCGCCAACCGTCACTTCTTCAACCATTTCAGCAGCGGCTGCCAGTCTTCCTGATGGTCGCGCACCTGCGCGGACTGGTAGTCGAACAGGCTCTTGCCCAGGCCGACCAGCATCACGTAGGCCTGACTGTCGCGCAGTTGCGCGATCACCGGGTACGGCCATTGCTGCAGCAGCTCGACCGCCTGCTGCGAGGCATTGGTCCACGGCCGCAGGCGGTTCGCGACCAGACCCACGCGCAACTGGCCACGGCGGACGCGCGGATGCTTGGCCAGGGCGTTCAGGAACGGCACCGTGGCATCGATGTCCAGCGACGAGGGCAGCACCGGCACCACCAGCGCATCGACGTGTTCGAGATAGGACTCCAGATCGTCGGGATGCGCGCCGGCGGGGGCGTCGATGACGACACGGTCGGTGCCATCGGGGATCGATTTCCAGACCGTCTTGTGGCGGCTGCTGCCATCGAGCGGCAGCACGGCGCTTTCCAGTGCGGCGCGCCGCTCGGCCCAGCGCGTCGACGAGCCCTGCGGATCGGCATCGATCAGTACCGTCTTCTGTCCCGCCAGTGCCGACTGCGCGGCCAGGTGGGTGGCGATCGTCGTCTTGCCCACGCCACCCTTGGAGCTGGCGACCAGTACCGTCTTCATCCGTGCAACCTCCGGCTGGGAAACGATTGGCGAGCGTACACCGGTCCGGTGTCGACTGCGAACCCGCCCGCGCGCCGATGCCGCGATCGACGACGACAGGCGGTACCCCGGCGCGGACCATTCAGGAATGCGGGGCTTCTGCTATCGTCACCGCGCCACGGAACAGAGCCGACATGAGCGAGTTGCAGGACCTTGCGGCACTGATCCGCGCCGATACCCCGTTGATCGTCATCGAGACCCCCGACGAAGGGCGGATCGTCGAGCTGTTCCGGCAATCGCTGATGCATGTCTGGCGGGCGCTGTATCGCTGGTCGATCACCGAGGGCCTGCGCCGGCTCGACCTGGATCGCGAGGAAGGCGCCGACACCGCGCCCGACGCGACCGCGACGCTGTCGGCGATCCGCAACGCCGACCAGCGCGGCGTCTACCTGCTGCTCGATTTCCACCCCTACCTCGGCTACGCCGGCACCCAGCGCCAGCTGCGCGAGATCCTGCAGCGCCGGCATTGCCTGCCGCACGTGCTGGTGCTGGTGGGCCACAAGATCGAGCTGCCGGGCGACCTTGACGCCCAGGCGGTGCGCTTCACGCTGCGCCTGCCCGACGCCAACGCGCTGCTGAAGCTGGTCCGCGACGAGGCCGCGGCCTACCAGCGCGAGCACGGCGGCAAGCGCGTCGAGGCCGACCAGGACACTGTCCGCCAGATCGTCCGCAACCTGCAGGGCCTGAGCCTGGCCGATGCGCGCCGGATCGCCCGCCAGCTGATCTTCGCCGATGGCGTGCTGGGCCCCGACGACCTGCCGGCGCTGGCCAAGCTGAAGTTCGAGCTGCTCAACAACAGCGGCCACCTGCATTACGAGTACGACACCGCGCGTTTTGCCGATGTGGCCGGCGCACGTCGCCTGAAGCGCTGGATCGAACAGCGGCGCAGGATCTTCATCGACGCCGACGCCTCCAGCGAAGCGGTGCCGGCCCATCCGCTGTCGCCCGACGCCGCCCCCGCCGCGCCGGCGACCCAGGCCGCGTACCGGCTCGACCCGCCCAAGGGCATCCTGCTGCTCGGCGTGCAGGGCTGCGGCAAGTCGCTGCTGGCCAAGGCGGTCGCCGGCGGTTTTGGCGTGCCGCTGGTACGCCTGGACTTCGGCACGCTGTACGCCAAGTACCACGGCGAGACCGAGGCCAACCTGCGTACCGCACTGGCCGCGACCGAGCAGCTCGCCCCGTGCGTGCTGTGGATCGACGAGATCGAGAAGGGCCTGGCCGCCAGCAGCGCCGATGGCGACGGTGGCGTCTCGCGGCGCGTGCTCGGCTACCTGCTGACCTGGATGGCCGAACGCAAGTCGCGGGTCTTCCTGGTCGCGACCGCCAACCAGGTCCACGACCTGCCCGCCGAACTGCTGCGCAAGGGGCGCTTCGACGAGATCTTCTTCGTCGACCTGCCCGATGCCGACACCCGCCGCGAGGTCTTCACCCTGCACCTGCGGCGGCGCTCGCTCGAACCGGCGACATTCGCGCTCGACGCGTTGGCCGCGCAGGCCGCGGGCTTCTCGGGTGCGGAGATCGAGCAGGCCATCGTCGCCTCGCTGTACACCGCGCATGCCGAGAGCCGGCCGCTCGACGACGCGATGCTGCTCGAGGAGTTGCGGACCAGTCGTCCACTGTCGGTGCTGATGCGCGAACAGGTCGAAGCGCTGCGCGTCTGGGCCGGCAGCCGCACGGTGCCGGCGGACTGAGCAGCGGGAAACGGACGGGGTTGCGGCAGTCGCCGTGCGCCTGTCGGCTCGTCAGCGCCCCTGCCACGGCGAACGCCAGCCCGCGGGCGGATCGGGCACGATCGCCGCTTCCTGCAGCACGCGCTCGACCAGCTGCTGCTCGCGCTTGATCGTGGGATCGGCCAGCAGGCGCGCGAACTGCGCGGCGCCTTCGCGCTCGGCCTGGCTCGACACGCGTCCCCACTGCTGCATCTGCCAGTCCAGCCGGCGACGTGCGGCATCGGCCTGCGCGCGCTCGGCGGCGGTCGTGGCCAGGTTGCGCTGCATGCCCAGGCCGATGCTGTGTTCCAGCGCCGTCGAGGGTTGCGCGACCAGCACCTGCGCGACATGCCGGCAATCGGCGGCGCGGCTCGCGTTCGCGCGCAACGCGCTGCCTTCGCAGGCCTGGGTCAAGGTCTGGTAGGCCGGCATCACGAAGGCCGACCACAAGCCCATCGCCGACAGTGCGCTGTATTCGTCGGCGTGGAAGGCGGCATCGTCGGTCAGTGCGCGCTGTTCGACCGCCGTCGGCGGATGGCGCAGCAGCGCCGCCTGCATCCAGCGCACGCTGTCGTACATGTGCAGGTCCGAATGCGTGGTGGTGCGGGCGGCGGCCAGCAACGCGTCGATGCCCAGTCCCTGGAACATCAGCGGCGCCAGGTTCTGCGGCTCCAGGGCCTGCCAGCGACGCGCGGCCTCGGTGCGCGCGGGCGCGTCGCCGCTGCGCCGGGACGCGATCAGCCACTGGTTGGCCAGCACGTCCTGGCCGGCCTTCTGCGTGGCGGCCTGCCGCCAGCGCGCGGCCTGGCTGGAGGCCGGTGCGGGCTCGACCGGTCGCGACGGCGTATCGCCCGACGGCATGGCCGGTTCGGCGGGCTGCCTGGCCACGTCGTCGAGGATCGCGGCAAAGGCCAGATCACGCGCGGCATCGGACCGCCCGAGCGCCGTCGCCACGCGCGTGGTGTAGGCCTGCCACGCCTGCTGCTGCGCCTGTTCGCGTGCGATGTCATCCGCGCTGGGGGCCTGCGGGGCGTATTGCGCATGCGCCGCAAACGCCGGCAGCAGCAACGCGATCAGGCTCAGGGTCGTGCGCATCCGTGGACTCCTCGGTCAATGCCACAGCATACCGGTGGCGGCTGACTGCGCGCTTTGCAGCGCGCGTGGCGAGGTCAGTGGCTGCCCGCAGCGCCGCTGCTGGCTGAGTCGCCCTTGCCTGATTCGCCCTTGCCTGCCTCGCTGTTGCCTGCCTCGCTGTTGCCTGGCTCGTTGCTGCCTGACGGGCGCTGGCCCGTCTGTTCCTTGCCGGCTTCGCCAGGGGTGCCCTCCGTACCCTTGCCTTCTGCTGTAGAGGCCGAGGCGACGGCCGGGTTCGCGCCCGTCGTCGGCAGGTGCAGGCGCAGGAAGCCCGCGACGGCTTCCCACAGCTGCTTCTGGCTGGACTCGCCGTCCATGTCGTGGCTCTCGCCTTCCAGCGTCAGGAGGTCCGGTGCCCGGCCGGCTTCGGACAGCATGCGGTCGAGGCGTCGGCTGTGTTCGTAGTCGACGCGGAAATCCTCGGTGCCGTGGACCAGCAGGATGGGGGTATCGCCAAGCTCGCGGTAGCGGTACAGCGGCGAGAACGTGCGCATCGTCTCCGCATCCTCCACCGGGTTGCCGATCGCGTCCTCCAGCGCCTTGCGCCCGGCCTTGTAACGTCCGGCATCGCTGGCGGTGAAGAACAGCACGCGGTCGCTGACACCGGCGATCGACACCACGCAGCGGAAGCGGTCGGGCCAGCGGATCGCCGATACCAGCGCAGAGTAGCCGCCATAGCTGCTGCCCATCGCGCACATGCGCTTGCGGTCGATCGGATGCTGCGCAAGTGCCGCCGTCAATGCGCTGTCGATGTCGTCCTCGATCAGCGAACCGTAGTTGCGCTTGCCGGCCTCGCGGAACTGGCGGCCATAGCCTTCCGAGCCACGGAAGTTGACCTGCAGCACGGCATAGCCCAGCGATGCGAGAAACTGCACTTCCGGATCGAAGTAGCGCGTGTCGCGCACGCCGATCGGGCCGCCATGCGCCAGCACCACCAGCGGTGGCGGTTGCGCGGGGGCGGCCGGCAGCGTCAGGTAGGCTTCGATCGGCAGGCCGTCGCGGCTGGTGGTGCGCACCACCTGCGACTCCAGGAACTTCGTGCCTTCCAACCAGGGCTGGCGCAGGAACATCAACGAGGCGCGCAGGGCCACCGAATCGAAGTGGTAGATCTCGCTGGGTGTGGCGTTGCCGCCGACCACCAGCAGGAACTGTTTCGAGCCGGCATCGCGATCGACGACGCGGACGGTCTTGCCCGGGAACGCGCGTTGCAGCATCTCCTGCCGCGCCTTGGCGCCTTCATCGAGGTAGTCGCTGACCAGCAGGCCGTCCTCGTAATAGGTGGCGCCGATCAGGTTGTGCGCATCATCGAACAGCGCGCTCTGCACATCCACGCCCGGGCGCGACCACAGCGTCCGCAGGATCTTGCCGGTTGCCGGATCAAGCTCGACCAGGTCGCGCTGCGGGCGGTCCTTCTCACTGGTGCCATAGATCAGGTTGCCATCGGCCGACAAGGCCACCGGCGCGAAACTGTGCTCGTCGTCGAGCACCATGACGTCGCGGAAGGCACCGGGCGTGCCGTGCAGCAACACATTGTCGTCTTCGCGATATGCGACCGCGGCACGCAGCGCGCCGCTGGCGTCCGAGTACCAGGTGCGACCTTCCTCGACCGTGCGGTCGAGCGCGCTCAAACGACCGAACTTTGCGCGGTTGATCGCCCTCTGGCTCGAGATGTCGAGCTTGTGCACCTGCAGGCCGGATTCCACGCCATCGGAATAGAGGCTGGAGAACAGGATGTGGTCGGGATCGCCGGGCAGCACGTCGACCAGCTTGCCGCGCAGCGGCACGGTCAACATCTCATGCGCACGCTGCGGGCTTTCGCCGCGCATCTGCAGCACGAAGATGCCATCCATCTTGCCTTTCTGCTCGCAACTGATGACCAGCGTGTGGTTGCCGGTCCAGTCCAGCCGCGAGATCTCCACGAGGGAATTCAGGATCGGGTCCGCCTGACCGGTCGCGAGGTCGGTCAGGGTGACGATCCAGTGCCAGGTGTCGCCCTCCTTCACGCGATCGACGGTGGCGACGGTGTCGCCGGCCGGATTGATGCCGACCAGTTGCAGTTCGACCGGTCGCCACAGCAGATCGACCGGCAGCGGCAGCTTGCCGGCCGCGGGCAACAGTGGCCGCTTCTCGTTGGCATGCCTGCCCGGCGCGCCGTGCTCGCGATAGAACGCCGGGAAGGGGTCGGGATAGTAGCCCTGGTAGGTGAACGCGTATTGCGTGGACGCGCCGGGATGGTGCTGGCGCAGCCAGTCCATCGCGATCAGGCCGCGGTTGGCGACATGCGCCAGCACGCGCTTGTCGGTGATTACGCGGGCGACCAGGTGTCCGGGATAGTTGACGACGCCGGCCGCGACCTCGAAGGAGTAATCGCCATCGTCGTTCTCGAAGCTGTAGTGCGTTTCCTTGTCGCGCATCCTGTCCCAGCGATAGCTGCCTGCCGGCAGCACGTACAGCCGCATCGTGGTGCCCTTGGGCAGCGAGCGCAGGGACTCGGCGCCGAACATGGCCTCATTGCGCTTGATCCTGACGGCAGGCAAGGGCTGGTCGGAATCGACGGCAAGCAACAGCAGTCCGCTGCCCGTCGGTACGCTCACGTCCTCGCCGGCACGCACTTCGCGGATGACCGCCCCCGCAGGTCCGCACGCAAGACACGCCAGCAACAGCAACGCGCACATCGGCCACACGTACATCAGCTGGGCATGCGATGCCCGTCCCCTGATCCCCATCCTGCAACCTCCGTGTGCATCGTCTTCGATGCCGGGCGATGTCCGCTGGCCCCCGCCACCGGTCCCCCATCGCCCAGGCCGTCAGTATCCCGCAGCTTGCCCGTCCTTGCGCGATTCGCTGGCGCCGATGTAGCCGCCCCCGGGATTGACCATGATCGCCTGGTAGCCGCCATACGGGCCATGCGCGAAGCGCACCGAATGCCCCTTGCCCATCAGCGCGCGCACGGTCTCGTACGGGAAGCCGGTCTCGAGGTCGAGTTCGCCGCCGTCGGACATCACGGTGTTCTGCCCGGTCGGCTCGGTCGAGCCATCATGCTGGATGCGTGGCGCGTCGCCGGCCTCCTGCAGGTTCATACCGAAGTCGATCAGGTTCATCAGGATCTGCACATGGCCCTGCGGCTGCATCGCGCCGCCCATGACGCCGAACGACAGCCAGGGCTTGCCGTCGCGCATGGCGAACGCCGGGATGATGGTGTGGAACGGGCGCTTGCCCGGCGCGAAGCTGTTCGGGTGGCCGGGCTTGAGCACGAACTGTTCCCCGCGGTCCTGCAGAATGAACCCCAGCCCCGGCGGCGCCATGCCGCTGCCCATGCCGCGATAGTTGGACTGGATCAGCGACACCATCATGCCGTCGCGATCGGCCACGGTCAGGTAGATCGTGTCGCCCTCGTCGAGTTGCTTCGGCGTGCCCGGCTGCACTTCGCCCAGCGCGCGGTCCATCGAGATCAAGGTACCGCGCTGGCGCGCATAGTCCTTCGAGATCAGCGCCGCGACCGGCGCCGGATGGAACGCGGGATCGGCATACCAGCGCGCGCGGTCGGCGAACGCGAGCTTCTTGGCCTCGGTGAACAGGTGGATGTGTTCGGGACTGCCGAAGCCGTAGGCCTTGAGGTCGTAGGGCTCGAGCAGGTTGAGGATCTGCAGCGCGGCAATGCCCTGGCCGCTGGGCGGCAGCTCCCAGACGTCGACGCCGCGGTAGTTCGTCGACACCGGCTCGACCCAGTTGCCGGTGTGCGCGGCCAGGTCCTCGTACGACAGGTAGCCGTCGTTGGCCGCGAAGTAGGCGCCGATGGTGCGCGCGATATCGCCTTTGTAGAACGCGTCGCGGCCGCCGTCGGCGATCTGCTGCAGGGTGTTGGCGAGGTTGGGATTCTTCCAGGTCTCTCCCGTGCGCGGTGCGCGGCGATGCGTGCCGGTCCTGTCGCTCGCATCGGCCACGGTGAACTGCTCGCTGAAGCCCGGCCACTTCGACAGCACCGGCACCGAGCGGTTCCAGTAGTAGGCGATGACCTCGTGCACCGGGTGGCCATCGCGCGCATAGGCGATCGCCGGCGCGAGGTTCTGCGCCATCGTGCGCTTGCCGAACCGCGCATGCAGCGCGAACCAGCCATCGACCGCGCCCGGCACGGTGACCGGCAACGGACCGTGCGAGGGGATGTCCTTCAGCCCACGACGCTCGAACTCGGCCAGCGTCAGCGACTTCGGCGAGCGGCCGGAGCCGTCGTAGCCATGCAGCTTGCGGGTCCCGGGATCCCAGACGATCGCGAACAGGTCGCCGCCGATGCCGTTCCCGGTGGGCTCCATCAGGCCGAGTGCCGCATTCGCGGCAATGGCGGCATCGACCGCGCTGCCGCCGTCCTTCATGACATCGAGCGCGATCTGCGTCGCCAGCGGATGCGAGGTCGCCGCCATCGCATGCGGTGCGTAGACCTCGCTGCGCGTGGCGAACGGCTTGCCGGTGATGCGGTCCGCGGACTGCAGCGGCAATGACCAGGCCACGGCCAGGCAGGCCAACGCCGGCAACAGCGGGAAGGATCGGATCGACATGGCGGAGGCCCCGGAATGGAATCGCGACAACATAACGCAGATGCACGCTGCCCTCATCAGCCTGCCCTGGTCAGCCTGCCCCGATCACCCCGCCGCCTGCATCCCCTGCAGCAAGGCCTGGGCCGGCATCGGTCGCGCGTACAGAAACCCCTGTGCACGCACGATGCCGCATTCGCGCAGCGTCTCGGCCTGCGCCTGGGTTTCCACGCCTTCGGCGACCACCGCGATGCCGGTCTTGCTGGCCAGTCCGGCGATGGCCTGCACGATCGCAAGATCGTAGGCATCGCTGGGCAGGCCGGCGACGAAGCTGCGGTCGAGCTTGATCGCATCGATCGGCAGGCGCTTGAGGTAGGCCAGCGACGAATAGCCGATGCCGAAATCGTCCAGCGCGATGCGGATGCCCAGCTCGCGCAGCCGGGTCAGCGACTGCGCGGCGACATGCAGGTCGGCCAGCAGCGCGGTCTCGGTCAGCTCCAGGCACAGCCGCCCGGGCTGCAGGCCGGTCTCGGCCAGCACCCGCGCGATGTCCTCGACGAGACCAACCTGTTCGAACTGCCTGGCCGACAGGTTGACCCGCAGCGTGGGCGCCAGTCCCTCGTGACGGGGCCAGTCGCGTGCATGCCGGCAGGCTTCGGCCAGCACCCAGCGCCCCAGCGGCACGATCAGGCCGGAAGCCTCGGCGATGTCGATGAACTCGTGTGCGGCGCGGCAGGTGCCGTCGTATTCGATCCAGCGCACCAGCGCTTCGGCGGCATACCAGCGGTTATCGCGAAGATCGACCTCGGGCTGGAAGTACACCTGCATGCGCTGCTCGGCCATCGCCTCGCGCAGTGCGCGCTCGATCCGCAGGCGCGCCAGCAGGCCGCGATGCTGTTCGGCGTTGAAGACCTCGCACCGGTTGTGGCCGCTGCTGCGCGCGCGCTGGCTGGCGATCTCGGCATTGCGCAGCAGGCGGTCGGCCGACGGCGCAGCGAGGTCGCGCGAGAACGCGATGCCGGCCGCAGCGATCGACTGACCGGCTTCGCTGGTGGCCTCGTCGCGGACCAGCTCGACGCAGCGCTCGGCCAGGTTCAGGGCCTCGGTTTCATGCATGTAGCCGTGCGGCAGTACCGCGAAGGCATCGTCGCGCACGCGGGCGATGGTGGCCGACTCGCCCAGCTCGCCACGCAATCGCGCGGCGGCTTTCAGCAGCATCGCCTGATCGCCGCCGTGGTCGTCGACCGCATCGCCGATCTGCAGGTGGATCGCGACCAGTCCCGCGGACGCGCCATGCATCGGCCGCAACGCCGAGTGCACCACTTCGAGCAGGTGGTCGCGGTTGGGAAGGTCGGTCTGCGGATCATGGTGCTCGAGGTAGCGCAGGCGGCGCTCGACCTCGCGCCTGCGCACGATTTCATGCGCCATCGCAACGTAATCGCCGATGCTGCCTGCGAACGCCAGGTCTTCCTGCGTCCACTCGCGTTCGGCGCCGATGTGTTCATGGCTGACCACGCCGATCAGCGTGCCTTCGCTGCGGATCGGCGCGTCCAGCATCGACCCGACGGCGTGCCGCTGCAGGTACTCGCGCACCGCGGGCTCATCGGCCGCACGTGCGGCGCCGCTGGCGTCGACGACGCGGACGTCGCCGATGCGCTCGCCGTAGTCATGGCCGAAGTCGATCTCGACCTGCCAGTCGCCGGCATTGTGGCTGTAATGGCCATCGACGCCGGCATACAGGTGCACGCAGCGCAGGCGACGGCGTCCGGGATCCAGCGTCCAGATGCCGACGCGATCGAGTTCAAGCGTCTCGGCGGCGGTCTCGCAGATCATCGCCATCGCCGATGCCAGGTCGCAGTGCTTGCTCCAGACCCGACGCGCCAGCGACACCAGGGCCTGGTTGTGCCGGCGCGCCCAGGCGCCCCGGTCCTGCCGGGGAGCGAGCGAGCGGCTGCTGGTGTGCCTGGCGGGCATGCCTGGCTCCGTTGGATGCGATGGCCCCGGGCCCGGCGGGTGCAGCGCCGGGCCCGTTCATCTTTGGCACAACGCTGCAGGCGATGCAAATCGGCCAGACCGGCGGCGGCCGGCCACCGGTCGGTGCCCTCGCAAGGAGACGATCCGCTAGTTGCGCGTGAACACCTGCTCCATGCCCCCCTGGTGCAGGGTCACGGCGGTCACGGCACCGGTGCCGGGCGCGAACACCAGCCGGGCCTCGACCACTTTCAGGAAGAACGCCGAGGCCGACTCGGCGAACAGCTCGAACGCCGGCTGCCCTGCCAACTGCCCCTTCAGCGTGTCGCCGTCGAGGAAGACCTTCAACGCCAGCCCGTCCTTGGCGTACTCGCCGACGACACGCTCGAGCGCCGCACGCGGAACCTCGACCGCGACGCGCTCGGCCGGCAGCGGATCGCCCGAGCGCGGCGAGACAACACCTTCGCCTTCGTCCTCGGGAAACAGCCGCAACGCCGAGACACGACCCTCGCCGTCGCGCTCGATCCGCAGCCGCGAGAAGCCCTGCTCGAACAGAAAGGTGTCGGCCGCCACCGGAATCAGCAGCTGGGGCTGTCCGCCGTTGTGCTGCAGGGTCGCTCGGCCGTCCTTGATGCGCAGCACGCGCGTGGTGTCGGCATCGCTGCGATAGACGCCTTCGTACTGCGCCAGTGTCGCGGCGTCGATGTCGATCGCCTGCTTGGCCGGATAGGGCCGGCCCAGCGAGTACGCGGCAATGGTCTTGGCGATACCGCCGGTGTCGAGCTTGCCGGGCCTGCCGCCGTCGGCGTTGTACAGCACCGCGACCGTGGTATCGCTGCCCGGCGTGTACAGCAGGTAGCTGCTGAAGCCGAAGATCCCGCCACTGTGCTGCAGCAGCGGCTCGCCGCGCAGCATGGCCGCGCTGATGCCGTAGCCGTATCCGCTCTTCTCCGCCTTGCCGACCGGCGTGATCATCGCGCGATAGCTGTCGGGCTTGAGCACCTTGCCCTCGTGCAGCGCGCGATTCCACGTCAGCAGGTCGTTGACCGTGGACACCAGCGCGCCCGCAGCGTGCGGCTGGGTCATGCTGAGATAACGCGCACGCGCCCAGGCGTCGCCCTTGCGGGTGTAGCCGGAGACATGGCCGGAAATCACGGCGTCCTGCTCGTTGCCGTAGCCCGTCCGGGTCATCCCCAGCGGCGCGAAGAACACCTCCTGCAGGTAGGCATGCCAAGGCTTGCCGCTGGCGGCTTCGATGACCGCCCCCACCAGCACGTAGCCGGAATTGTTGTAGTGCCAACCTTCGCCCGGTGCGAAGTCGGGCGTCTCATCCTTGAACGTATCGATCAGCGCCGCGGTGCTGAGATCCTTGCGGATACCGTCCTCGATGATCGCCGCGATATCGGTGTAGCTGCGGATGCCCGAGGTATGGTTCAACAGCATCTCGACGTCGATCCTGTCGCCACCGGGATAGCCCGGCACGAACCTGGTCAGCGGATCGCGCAACGACAGCTTGCCGTCCTCGACCAGCTTCAGCACCGCGGCAGCGGCGAATTGCTTGGTCACCGATCCGATGCGGAACACCTGGTCGGGCGAAAGCGGTACCGCCAGTTCGATATCGGCCTGGCCACAGGCGCCGCGATACAGCACGTTGTCGCCGCGTGCGAGCAACACCGCCATGCCCGGCCCGTTGGGGTCGCAGTTGTCGGCCAGCGTGCGTTCCGCAAAGGCCTTGGCCTCGGCGGACGACGGCGGCGCGGCGGACGCGGACGCGGCCAGGGCAAGCAGCGGAACCAGCAATAACGAAGCCGCACGGTGCATGGCGTTCCCCCCAAGAATGAAAGGCCATTGTGCCGCAGCGCCGCGACCCTGCCATGTGGCGAGCGTCATGGTGGCGGGCAACACGACACGCGGGCACACGGCGGCGTCAGGCGGATGGATCGTTCCCGCCTCACTGGTCCCCGGCTCGATCGTCTCCGCGCGGCGGCGTGCCTGGCGTGCCTGCTCGACGCGACCGGCGCGGCCGGCGCTGGCGTGCCGCGAGCAGCGCCGCCTGCAACCAGGCGCTGACGCTGCGCGCGGTGCCGGTGCGGCAAACCCCGGCAAGGCCGTAGTAGCCGGCACGCACGTCGACGGCTTCGATGCGCTGGCGGTCGACCAGCAGGCGGATGAACTCGGTCGCCAGCCCCATCCTGCGCACGTGGTCCTGTACGCGCAGCAATCGCAGCGTGCCGCCCGACAACACCGCGATGCCCAGCGTCGAATCAGGGATCCGCGTACCGGTGCGCGCGAGCACGTTCTTCCAGCGCAGCCGCAGCAGGAACAGGCGCTCGGGCACGGCCTCGCCGCGCAGCAGGGTCTCTGCGGTCAGGATGCCGTGTTCGATGTGGTTGATGCGGGCCTGCGCCATCAGCGTGCCGCAATGCGCGATCCAGTCGACGCCCTCGCCCGGCGAGGCTTCTTCGATCCGCAGCGTGCGCTGCGCGCGGTCGTCGTTGCTCAGCCGCGGCAGGTCGAGGCGCTGTTCGCAGAACGCGACGAAGCGCGCGCCGAACGTGGGCGCACCGACCGTCCATGCGATCCGGAACATCGGCGCCCAGCTCCAATGGCGCATCGCGTTCATCCAGCCGCGATTGTCGGGATGGTCCCAGGCCTGCTCCAGGTCGAGGTCGTGATAGACCGATTCCATCAACCGGATCAATTCCTGGCAGAAGTAGAAGCAGGCGCGGAAATCGCGCGCCGCCGGCATCCGCGTGCGTCGTCCCAGCGGACGCGCGGCATCGCTACCCGGCACAACATCGGGATCCTCGACCAGGTCGGCCCAGGCTGGATAGAACTGCGCATCCAGCACCGCCAGCGCAGGCGTCTCTCGCAGGCGCGTGAACAATCCGGTCAAGGCATCGGCGTGCACGGCAAAGCGCCCCTTCGCATCCGCCAGCGGCGCCACCCATTTCTGCCGCAACGCGACCAGCAGCTTCTGCTTCAGCGTCGAATCGGCCAGCCCGAGGCGGCCGTGCTGCGGCGCGCCGGCATCGGCCCCGATGCGTTCGATCGCCGGCAGCAGCGCGCGCGCGGCAATGTCTTCGCCCAGGCGGCGATAGCTTTCGAACTGGGCTTCGTCGAAATACTGGTCGGACGTGGCCTCGTGCGGGAAGCAGGCGTGCGTCCGCGCGTAGTGGCCGATGTCCGCGGGTTCGGCGCCGGTCAGCGTCGGCTTCAGGTACAGCACGGTGCCGCTGCTGCCATCGGCATAGTCGATGCGCCCGACCGCGCAACTGCGTTCGGCGCGACCGTCGCTGCCCGGCCGCAGGGCGTCGACATCGATGCGCAGGTTGGCACCGAAATCGACGCGGCATTTGTGCACGGCATTGCCGAGGTCGGCGAATTCGCGGCGACCATCGGCGCCGGCATCCACGCACAGGATGAAGCGGCAACGCCGGCGCACCAGCTCGTACAGGCCCAGGTTCTCGAAATGCCCGCCATCGGACAGGTGCACGAACTTGCCGCCGGCATGCGTACGCCCGAGCAGTTCGGCCAACAGCCAGCGACCGAAGAACGGCGAACTGTCGGGATCGGGATGCTGCGGATGGCTGGGATTGGGCAGCCACCAGCCCAGGCGCGCATCGAACAGCGTCAGCAGGAAGGTCAC
Organism: Luteimonas sp. RIT-PG2_3; assembly: GCF_054902115.1. Taxonomy (NCBI): domain Bacteria; kingdom Pseudomonadati; phylum Pseudomonadota; class Gammaproteobacteria; order Lysobacterales; family Lysobacteraceae; genus Luteimonas; species Luteimonas sp. RIT-PG2_3. Next base: position 371,452 of record NZ_JBUBPF010000001.1, read on the forward strand.
CGCAGGCGAGCTGTGATACCCCATGTTGGGATTGACCGCGGCCCCGGAGATCGCGATCGCGCTGCCCAGCGACAGGGCGCTGGCCAGCGAACCGATGCGCGGCGGTGCCGATGCCGATGCCGATGCCGATGCCGCTGATGTCGATGCCGATGCTGCGACCGCAGCGCCTGCCATGCGTCGTTGCGCGGTGCCGGCGGTCGCCGCGAAGCGATCGCCGACCGCGCTTTCATCCGGCCGCGACAACGGCGGCAGGTGACCGCAGTAGCCCGGCGACAGGCAGAACGTCGCCGCCTTGCGATCCTGCCAGTCCAGTTGCTTGGCGGCGACCAGGTTCATCGCGGTGCCGATCAGCGGATACAGCGGGCGCTGCCCGTCCAGGCGGCTCTGCTCGACCACATCGGCCAGCACCAGGTCGTCCTGGACATCGAAATTGGTGGTCGGCTCGGGATTGCGCAGCGCGTTGCTGGCCCCGAGGTAGCAGCGCACCAGGCGATTGCGATAGAAGGCGTTGAGGCTGAACTCGTTGACGTTGACCGCCCAGGCGAACAGCAGCCACAACAACAGCGCGCCCACGAACAGCAGGCACAAGGCCAGCGGCGCGCCGACGATCAGTTGCTCAAGCTGCCCCAGATAGTCGGCACGCGTCGGGGCCTGCAGCAGGTCCTTCGCCGCATCGACCACCGCGCCGGTGCCGGGCAGCCGCCGCGCCAGCGTCTGCAACAGCCAGTGCCCGATCAGGCTCAGGCCGATCAGCAACCCCAGGATGAACACCCACGGCGCGATGCGCGCGATGACGTCCAATACCCTGGCGCCCGCGCCCTTGGCCTCGGGATCGCGCTTGCCGTGCGCGATGACCAGGCCCAGGCCGGTCGTCGACAGCCAGGCCAGCACGCCGGCCCAGCCCAGGCCGGCAACGCGGTCCTGGCCGACATCGACCAGTTGCAGCAGATGAAACGGTCCGCAGATCACCAGGGCCAGCGGCACGGTGATGCCCAGCAGGACGACGCCTGCGGTCTTGCCGCCGACGCGCGCCCAGATCTCGCGCTGCAGGTCGCTCATCGCCGGCCCGGCCAACCCCACATGCATGATCCCGGTCAGCACGACCGCAAGCACCACCAGGCTCGGCCCGAGCACCAGCGTGGACCACAGGCCGGTGGTCTCGGGCTGCAAGCGCAGCACGCTGGCCAGGGCCATGATCGCGCCGCCGGCGAACACGCTGGTCAGCAGCGTCGCCAGCACATAGCGCCACGGGTGCCGCTGCAGGGGCGATGGCAGGTCGCCGGTAACGGCCGCGCCTTCGCCTGCAAATCCGGCGCCCTTGGAAGGCCCGCCTCCCTTCAGGTGCATGTACCCGCGATCCAGCAACAGCCAGGCCAGCCACATCGCCGCGTACAGCAGCGCGGTGGTGATGCCCAGTTGAAGCATCGGCGAGGCCATCCCCAGGGCCGCGATCCGCGAGAACGGCCATGGCATCTCCGCGAACATCGCCAGCCCGAATGCACCGGCCATCGACGACGCCGCCAGCACGGCGATGACCCCGCGCGCCGCCAGCACCACCGGCTGCGATGGCATGCCGCCATCGCTATCGGCCTGATACCGATCGCCATGCGTGCTGACGTAGGCCAGCAGCGCGACCGCCAGCAGGCCCAGCCACCCGGCCAGCGACAGCCATGTCGCCGGATCCACGCGACCGAGCACGCCGTACAGCAGCAGCGGCAGCAGGGCCATCGCCAGGATCAGCGCGCACAACTGCAGCTGCACCAGCAACACGTTGCGGACGTAGGTGCCGACCATGCCCAGGGTGTCGCCCGAGAACGGCGATTTGCGCGGGCTCAGGTAGTTGCTGTATTCGCGCAGGTGGCGGATCGGCCGATGCACGGCCAGCGTGGGATCGGTCGCCGCGACCGGTCCGGCACCATCGCCGGCATCGCCCTCATCGCGCGCGCCCGGTTGCGCCCGCAGTACCGCGAACGCGCGCGCGAACCCGTGCCGTCGGATCAACGCCTGCAGGAACGCGCCGATGTAGCCGCCACCGGAGACCGTGGACTGGTAATGGAAGCTGCCGAGCAGGCGCTGGCGTGCCAGCGTCTGCAGCACGCCCAGCGCGAACGTGGCGCTGCGGATGCCGCCCCCCGACAGGGCCAGCCCCCATGGCGCGGCCGGATCGTCGGCACGTGCGTCGGCGTCGCCGGCCTGCGGTGGTTCCCAGGCATCCCCCAGGATCAACGCAAGCTCGGCAGCCTTGACCGCATCGCTGTCGACCCTGTTCTCGGGATCGCCGCCAAACAACCGGGCTTTCAATGCCGGCACCACGTCCTGCAGATCCACGCTGCGCTCCATTGCAAGGCGAATCCCCCCGGATCACTTTACGTCAAACGCATTGCGTGGCGGCCTGCGGCCGCTGTCCGTCCCTGGCCCGCGCCCGCGTTGTCAGCAGGAAGGCCGCGCCTGCCGCACGGCCATTCCTCCACCCGCCCCCGGGGATGACGATGTCGCTCAAACGCATCTACGACAACTGGTCGCAGGTCAATGCCGCCACCGGCACGCCCGGCTCCCGGCAACGCCAGGTCTGGCGCGACTACCTGCAGCGCCGCCCCGCGATCGCCTACTGGGGCGATTCCTGGTTCAGCACGCCGCTGTACAAGAACCTCTACTGGAACAGCTTCTCGCGCATCGACGGCATGTCGCTGCGACTGGGCGGTCCCGGCCTGACCGCCGCGAAGATGCTGACGCCGTCGGCCTGCGCCCAGGTCGCCGAGCGGCTGGCCTCGCGCGAGTTCGACCTGCTGTGCCTGAGCATCGGCGGCAACGATTGCCTGGGCGCGAGGCTGCAGGCGTTGTTCGAAGGCAGGCCACGGATGGACGCCGATGCGGCCTTCCAGACGGTGGCCGACAGCGGCGCGTTCGACGGCATCCGCGAACGCTACGCCTTGCTGCTGACCGCGATGGGCGGGATCGGACGGCGCGTCGTCGGCCATGGCTACGCCCCGCTGCTGCGCGATGCGATCGGCATGAAGGGCCGGACCAACATCAAGAACGTCGGGCTGGCGGCGCCGTTGATCGGCAACGTCGGTCCCTGGCTGTGGCCGACGATGAAACGCGTGCTCGGCAACGACAAGGCCGAAGCCGAACGCTTCGCGCGCCGCCTGCTGGTGGACGGTTTCCGCGACCGCGTGCTGGCACCGAGCAAGGCTGCGCATCCGGGCGTGTTTTCGTATGCCGATTTCTCGTCGATGGCCGACGCCGGCACGCCCGGCTTCTGGTACGACGAAATCCACCCGACCGAATCGGGCTTCGGCCTTCTGGCCGACGGCTACAACGCGATGATCCGCGCCGCGCTGCCGGCCGCGAAGCGCAATGCCGTCGGAGGATAGACGCGCAGATCCCACTCCTGCAGGAATGCCGGCAGGCGTTCACAGGAAGGCTTCATCGCGCCTGTCGGCGCTCCCACAGAAACGATCTGCACGCCGGCGAAGAAACGGGGGACCTCTACCGCGCATCCTCTCCGGCACGCGCCTCTGCGCTGCGGTCGCGCGCGGCCTTGAACTCGCTGTCGTCGTCCCACTGCGGCCAGTCGCTGCGGTTGGCGATGTCGGCCACAAGCCGGTAGACCGTGCGCGTGTCGGCCACCGGGCCGGCCATGTCCCAGCTTTCGTCGAAGGCATCACCGGGCTGGTGGTAGCGTTTGGCGAAATAGTCGGCGCGCGCGGCCTTGCCGCCGGCGATGCCGCCATCGAGCTGGTCCATGCCCGGGCCGATCGTGATCGCCGGCACGCCGGCCTGGGCCAGCGCGAAATGATCCGCACGGAAGAACAGCCCGGCCTCGAGGTTGGCATCGGCCGAGTAACTGCGCCCGTCGCGCGCGGCGGCCTCGACCAGGCTGCGCTCCAGCGAGACCTTGCCGACGCCCCAGGACGAGATGTCGCGGGTTTCGCCATCCGGGCTCCACATCTCCATGTTCAACATCGCCGCCGTGGTCGCCAGCGGACGCAAGGGATGCGCGGCGTAGTACTTGGCGCCGAGCAGGCCGTTCTCCTCCGCGGTCAGCGCCAGGAACAGCAGGCTGCGCTGCGGCCGCGGGCCTGCGGCAAACACGCGCGCCAACTCGATCATCGACGCGATCGCGGTGGCATTGTCGACCGCGCCGTTGATGATGTTGTCGCCGGACGCATCGGCATTGGCGGTGATGCCGAAGCTGTCCCAATGGCCGGACACGATCACCGTCTCATCAGCGCGCGCGCCGCCGGGCAGCAGGCCTGCGACATTGCGCGTGGTGATGCGATCGCGCTTGACGTCGAAGCGGATCGACAACGCCGCGCCCGGCACCGCCTGCGCGACGAAACCGGCCTGCTGCGCGCGACGCTTCTCGGCCTCGAAGTCGAGACCGGCCGAACGGAACAACCCCACCGCAAGATTGCGCTGGATCCAGCCGCGCATCGTCAGGTGATAGGCCTCCGCATCGGCGCGGACGATGTCGTACTGCGGGCCATTGCGGCCGTTGCGGACCGTCGCCCACGGATACGCCGCGGGCTCCGTCTCATGCACGATCAGCGCGCCGGCCGCGCCGCGTCGCGCGGCCTCCTCGTACTTGTACGACCAGCGTCCGTACCAGGTCATCGCGCGTCCACCGAACCTGCCGGGCGCAGTTTCGAAATCGGGATCGTTGACCAGGATCACGACGATCTTGCCGCGCACGTCGACACCGGCATAGTCGTCCCATTCCAGCTCCGGTGCGGTGATGCCGTAGCCGACGAAGACCAGCGGTGTGCTGCGAAGATCCACCGTGTCCAGCGGCCGCAGCGTCTCGACCGCGATGTCCTCGCTGTTGACCAGCGCGCGGTCAGCGCCGCCGACGTGCAGCGTCGCCCGCACCGGCCCCGCGATCTCGCTGCGCTCCAGCGTCACCGCCTGCGTCCAGCCACCGGCGTCTCCCGCCGGTTGCAGGCCGGCCTTCGCGAACTGCTCGCTGATGTAGGCCACGGTCCTGTCTTCGCCCGGCGTCGTCGGCGCGCGACCTTCGAACGCATCCGAGCTCAACACCCGCAGGTGCCCGGCCAGCTGCTGGGCCTGGATCCCGCCACCGGGAATGTCCTCGCCGGGCGAGGCGGCAAGCGACGACGAAGACCATGCCAGACACAGCAGCAGGCAGGCCAGGGACAACCGGCAATTCCGCGACATCTCGATACATCCACGATCAACAGATGCGAAGAGGCTAACGCATCGCAACCGGCGCGTCGGCATCGGCCCGGCGCTACAGCGCGCTCGCCGCGCTGACTCGCTTCTTTAACGTGTCAGGGACTACAGTGGCCGCGTCCCTCAACCCTCAGGAGTCAACATGGCTTACGCACGATCCCTTTCCCGCGCTTCGCTGGCCTGCGGCGCATTGGCGGTCCTGATGCTGGCGGCCTGCCAGCCGACGACGCCCCCGGCGGAAGACGCCGCTGCGGCCCCGGCAACGGAAGCGGCGACGGTCGGCACCGAGCCCGCCGAGGCCGTTCCCGCGCCCGATGACGCCGCCGCGACCTGCAACGCCGAGGCCGTGCAGGCTCTGGTCGGCCAGGAAGCCACCGCCGCGACCGTCGAACAGGCCGTCAAGGACAGCGGCGCAGCGATCTCGCGCGTACTCAAGCCCGGCGATGCCGCCACGATGGATTTCCGCCAGGATCGCCTCGATATCGCGACCGACGACAAGGGCCTGATCCAGTCCCTGCGCTGCGGCTGATCCTGCACGACCTGAAGCCAACCATCGGGCATCGCCAGCGATCGCGGCGCTGCCCGGTGGTGGTGTTGCCCGAATGAGGTGTTGTCGCGTTGCCGTGTCGCCAGGCTCGGCGCGCTCAGTCGTCCTTGCGCTTGCCCGAGAAATCCAGCGGCGCGGCATCACGTTTGCGCTCGGTACTCCAGGTCGCGTCCTGCTTGCGTTCGCAATCGCGGGACACCGGCTCATTGGGCTGGTCCGGGCGGCTCGCGCACAAGGGATTGGCGTCCACGGCGGCGCTGGTATCGCGATATTCGACGCTGCCGCAGGCGCTGAGCAGCAGGACGGTCACCAGCAAGGCGAAGCGATGCATGGGATCTCTCCGGGAGTTGATTCCGGGATCATCGCCATGCAGCCTAGGGGCCGCAAGTGACCGGCCCCATACGCGTGTCGCTGGGCGCGGGGCAGCAGGAGCATGAGGCCTTCCGAACAATGCCTTGACGGTGCGTTCACCGGGAGATGACGCCGCTGCGACATGCCTATGACGATACTCAGGACTCCCGTGGTGCCATCCACGACTGGAACAAGGAGTTTTCGCATGCGCCGCATGATTCTCCCGCTCACGGCCGTTGCCGCACTCTCGCTCGCCCTGTCCGCCTGCCAACGTCCGGAAGAGGCCTACACGCCTACCGATGAACTGCCCAGCGCCAACGATCCGGCGCCGGCCACCTCACCGCCACCACCGATGACCGAACCCGCACCGGCCGATCCGATGGTGCCGCCGACCAATCCTGCCGATCCGATGCAGCCGACGACGCCCAACACGCCGCCCAGCGATCCGACCCAGCCGGAAACCCCGCCGACCGATCCCGACAGCGTGCCGACCACGACCTGATCGCGGCAGTTCCGCGCAGGCATCGCGCCTGATCGGGCCGAGACACGGGCCCGATCAGCGCCTTGGCGTAGATCAATTGCCGCGGTCGCGATCGCCGCAGCCCCAATCGCCGCAATCAGCAATCACCGCAGCTTCTCACCCACGCAGGCACGGCGCCCAGACATGGTGCCGTCGAGCCTTCCCTCAGGCGAGCGGATCCTCAGTTCCGTTCCGAGGCCGCCTGTTGCACCACCGTCTGCTCGATGACGCCCGACTGGGCCGTGGTCTGCGCGACGTCCGCATCCGTCTCCGCCGAAGCGCCCGCGTCGTCGCCTCCGCTCGCCGCATCCGGTGCCGCGGGCGCCATCATCGCCGAACGCCAGGCGATCGCCAGGCCAATCGCCAGCAGGAAGGCCGCCAGCAACCACGGCGCGCCCGGCAGCGCGAAGGGTGCGCGGTCGCTGATGAACAATCCGAACACGCCTGCGAACAGCAGTGGGCCGACGATGCCGGCCAATGAGATCAGGCTCATCAATGCGCCCTGGATACGGCCCTGTTCACTGGCGTCCACCTGGCGCGTGACCAGCGCCTGCGACGCCGGTCCCGCGATCGCCCACAGCGCACTGATCGGCAGGCCGAGCAGGAACATCCAGCCCTCGGACGCGAACGCATAGACGGTGAACCCGACCACGCCGCACGCCAGGCCGAACAGCAGCGCGCGACGTTCGCCGAGGCGCTTGACGACGCGCCCGACCAGACCGACGTTGACGATGACGCTGCAGACGCCGACCAGCGCCAGCACCCAGCTGACCTCGCGCGCGCCCCAGCCATAAGCCACGTCGGCGAACAGCACGAAGATGCTCTGGTACGCGTAGTGGGCCAGGTTGGCGATCAGGATGACGGCCGCCAGCCCGTAGATGCCCGGATAGCGCTTGAGCAGCACGATCGGCGCCAGCGGATTGATCGTCGACCAGTCGAAGCGCTTCGCGCGCTTCTCCGGCGGCAACGATTCGGGCAGCACGAAGATGCCGTACAGGAAATTGAGCAGCGACAGGCCGGCCGCGAACCAGAACGGTGCGCGCAGGTGGTATTCGCCGAGCCAGCCGCCGATCAGCGGACCGACGATGAAGCCAAGGCCGAACGCCGCACCGATCAGGCCGAAGCTCTTGGCGCGTTGCTCGGGCGCGGTGATGTCCGCGATGTAGGCGTTGGCGGTGGTGAAGCTGGCCGCGAAGACGCCGGAAATGATGCGCGCGACCAACAACCAGGCCAGCGACGGCGCCAGCGCGATCAGGATGAAATCCAGGCCCAGCCCGAGACACGACAGCAGGATCACCGGACGACGACCATAGCGGTCGGACAAGGCGCCCTGGATCGGCGACGACACGAACTGCACCGCAGCGAACACCGTGCCGAAGATGCCGACCCAGATCGCCGCCTGCGCGCGGTCGCCACCGGCGAAGTCCTCGACCAGATGCGGCAGCACCGGAATGATCACGCCGAACGACAGCACGTCGATCAGCACGACGATGAAAATGAACGCAAGCGCGGCTTTGCGGGTGGAGCTGGCGAGGGGCGGGCTCACGGGAGATCCATGCGCGATGGCGAAGGCGCGGATTATGCGCGAAGCCCCGCGCCTGCGGGAGCGGCGCGGTCCCTGCTGACGCCATCAGGCCGGCGGCATCATCGGCGAACGGCAAGCGGTCAGGCAGACAGCAGCGACGCGCGTCCGCCGACGCCCGCCGTCTGCAAGCCGGTCAACGCTGCGGCGGCGGTGCTGGCGGCGCGACGGCAGCAGCCGGTGCCGCTTGCAACGCCTTCAATACCTTGCCGCCGGCACGGCCGTCTTCAGGCTGCAGACCCAGCGCGCGCTGTTCGAACTGGATCGCGCGCCGGGTGTTGTTGCCGATCATGCCGTCGACCGTGCCGATGTCGTGCCCGCGCGCCAGCAGCAGGGTCTGCAGTTCGCGCCGCTGCGCGCGCGACAGGCCGGGATCGTCGGTCGGCCAGGCCGTCGCCAGTCCCTTGCCGCCACGCAGGCGGTCGGCCAGCGTGGCGATCGCCAGGGCATAGCTTTCGGCGGCGTTGTAGCTGTAGATCGCGTCGTAGTTGCGGAACACGATGAAGGCCGGTCCATGGCCGCCCGCAGGCAACAGCAATGCCGCGTTGGTGTCGGCGGCCAGGCCCCCCGTCGTCAGCGGCGTCCCGTCGACCCGGGTCACGCCGCGCGCGATCCAGTCCGACAGCGGCCGCCGCGCGGTGCGACCGGCCAGCCCGGTCAGGCGGCCATCGGAGCCGGCAGGCAGCTTCGCTTCAACGCCCCAGGGCTGACCACTGCGCCAGCCGGCGCGCTTGAGGTAATTCGCCGTCGACGCCAGCGCATCGGGGATGCTGTCGACCAGGTCGCGACGACCATCGCCGTCGAAATCGACCGCGATCCGCGCATAGGTCGTCGGCATGAACTGGGTGTGCCCGAACGCGCCCGCCCACGAGCCGGTGATGTCGGGATTGCGGATGTCGCCGGCCTGCAACAGCTTCAGCGTCGCGATGAACTCGCCCTGGAAGAAGGCCTGGCGGCGACCGAAGCACGACAGCGTCGACAACGACTGCAGCAGCGGACGCTTGCCGAACACGCGGCCGAAATCGCTCTCGACACCCCAGACCGCGACTACGGTCGCGGCGTCGACACCGTAGGCCTGCGCGACCTTGTCGAGCAGCGCACGATGGCGCTCGAGCATCGCCTGGCCGTCGGCGACGCGCTCGTCGTCGACCAGCCCGGCCAGGTAATCCCAGATCGGCGTGGTGAACTCGGGTTGCGCGTCGAGCAGTTCGAGCACGCTGCGATCGGCCAGCAGTGTCGAGGTCCGCGCGTCGAAGAACTCGCCACGGACGCCCTGCGCGATCGCCTGCGGCCGCAGCCGCAGCAGGCATTGACGGTAGGCCGGATCGTCGGGCGGTGTCGGTTGTACGGCGGGCGGTGCTGCAGGTTGTACTTCTGGCTGTACAGCAGGCTGCACCGCCTGCTGTATCGCCTGCGGCGCCTGCTGACCGGACGCAACCACCTGCTGCGCCGCTGCGGGCAAGCAGGTGCCGGCCAGGCAGGCCAGCGCCATGCCATGCCAGGGGCGCAGGCGGCGACGTGCTTCGGCTCCGGATCGTCTGGCCATGCGGTGTCTTGTCCTCCGAGGATGGAGGCCATGGTAGGGCAAAGGCCGTGGCCCACACGCACGATCGCGTCGCGTATCGCGGATCGGCATTCCAGCGTTCATGCACGTCAACGCAGCGCGCACGTCGCAGGTGCTGGCGGTCATCGCCGATGCCTTCGCAATGCATGGCTTCCATCAGCGACCGGCCGCCCGGACGACGCCTCGCACCCGGGTCTATGATTTTTTCGTTAATTCAGGTCAAACTACGCAACCGATCCGGCCACCCGTGGCCAAGCATCGGCACCGTGCCTGTGGCTCCCGGCCGCGTCCTGCACCGCAGGACAGCCGATGCGAGCGATGCACCAGCGACGCGGCCCGTCCGCCAGCCACTTTGCCCCACCCAGCTACGCGGCCCTCCGGCTGCCAGCCAACCCTACCGCCAGACGACGCCCCGGATCCGCTTGCGATTCCGGCGGTGGCGGCTGTTCCTTTCCACATTTCTCCAGGCCCGTCCATGTCCATCCCCCGTCGTTCCCTGCAACGCTCGCCGCTGGCGTTGCAACTCTCGCTGCTGCTCGTCTCGATGGCGGCGCTTCCCGCCTTCGGCCAGGATGCCGCCACCGATACCCCGCGCACGGATGCGAAGACCCTTGATACCGTCAGTGTGTTCGGCACGCTCGACAACACCATCAGCGCCGGTGGCAAGGACGGCCAGTCGCTGAAGGAAACGCCCAAGTCGGTCACCGTCGTCACCAGCGAGCGCATCGACGCGCAGAACCTGACCGACCTCAAGGAAGCGCTGGTGCAGACCACCGGCGTGACCGTCGGCGCTTACAGCCCGGTCGACAGCTTCTTCTATTCGCGCGGCTTCCGCGTGCAGACCCTGCAGTTCGATGGCGGCGCGCCGGCGTTCACCGGCGACCTGGGCTTCTTCTACACGCCCGATACCGCGTACCTGGAGCGCATCGAGATGCTGCGTGGCGTCGACGGTATGTACTCCGGTGCAGGCGAGCCTGGCGGCGTCATCAACCTGGTGCGCAAGCGCCCGCTGGACTACCTGTCGACCAAGCTCGACCTGTCGCTGGGCAGCTGGGACAACCGTCGCGCGCAGATCGACGTCACCGGTCCGCTGGGACTCGACGGTCGCCTGCGCGGCCGCGCGGTCGCGGCCTATGTCGACAAGGGTTACTTCTGGGATCGCGCGACCAACGACAAGAACATCGTCTACGGCGTGCTCGAATTCGATGCCACCGACACCACCCTGCTGAGCATCGGCGCCAACTACGAAACCCGCAAGGAAGGCAGCTACATGGGCTGGTCCGGCGTGCCGCGTTATGCCGACGGCAGCGACCTCAACCTGGCGCGCGGCCTGAACTTCGCGCCCGACTGGGCACGCTGGGACTTCACCAACCGCGAGTTCTTCGCCAAGGTCGAGCAGAAGTACGGCGACACCGGCACGGTCCGACTCAACCTGTCGCGCATCACCTCGGAAGGCGAAGGCAAGTATCTGCTGATCTACGGCTACGTGCAGCCCAACGACAACCCGGATCTGTACAAGCGTCCCACCGTCTACGGTTCGCACAACACCTACGACTCGGCGCAGGACCTGGCCGACCTGTCGGCGAGCGGCAAGTTCGGCCTGTTCGGCCGCGACGACCACAGCTACACCGTGGGCGTCGACTTCTCCAAGCTCGATGGCGGCGGTCAGCGCAGCTACAACATGGCGGGCTATGCCTTCGGCGACGGCAAGCAGGCCGATGTCTTCAACTACGATCCTTCGATCTATCCGGAGACGGCCTCCACGCTGGCAGCGTTCTACCCGGTCAACCGCCAGATCCAGCGCGGCTACTACGCGACCGTCGGCCTGCAGCTGACTGACCCGCTGCGATTGACCCTCGGTGGTCGCTATGGCGAGTTCAACTACAAGCAGCTCGTCCATCGCTACGGCGACAGTCCCAGTACGTCCTACATCCGCTATTCCGACAGTGCCTTCATCCCCAGCGCGGCATTGAGCTACAAATTGTCCGACCGCTGGACCAGCTACCTGAGTTACGGCGAGAACTACAAGGTCCAGGCCACGTCGCTGAAGGCACCGCTGCCGGGCTCGCCGCTGGATCCGATCACCGGCAACAGCCTCGAACTCGGCATCAAGGGCGAGATCTTCAGGGGCGTCAACGCCGCCGCGGCAATCTACCGGGTCAAGCGTATCGGCGAAGGCGTCCGTGATCCCGCGTACCCGGAGAACCTGCCCGGCGGCGAAGGCTCGTCGTGCTGCTTCATCGAACAGGCCGACATCACCTCCGAGGGCATCGACCTGGAGTTCAGCGGCCTGGTCGCACCGGGTTGGCAGTTGTTCTCGGGCTACACCTATGTGCGCACCAAATACAACGGCCTCGAAGGAGATGGCGGTTTCTATGGCAGCGGTGCCTTCCTGCTCGGCGTGACCCCGCGCCAGCAACTCAAGGTCTGGTCGACCTACCGTCTGCCCGGCAAGCTGTCGCGCCTGACCCTCAACGGCGGCGTCATCGCACAGAGCGAAGGCTTCATGCGGGGCTCGGTGCTGGCAGACCCGACCAATCCCGCCGCCGGAACCATTCCGTTCCAGTACACCCAGGGCGGCTACGCGCTGTGGAATGCGTCGGTGCAGTTCGAGGTCAACGACACCTGGACCGTCGGCGTCTACGGCGACAACCTGACCGACAAGCGCTACTACCAGGCCATCGGAGACATCAACCGCGAGAATGTCTACGGCACCCCGCGCAGCTACAACTTGACGCTGAAGGGTCGCTGGTAAGCCAGGCCTTCCAAGGGTGCCAGCAAGGGCCGGGCGACATTGTCGCCCGGCCTTTTTTATTATTTTTCAACAAGTTGCCGTAATCCGCGCCGCCGCCACACGCTTTCGTACTAACACGAAATGATTATGAAGATTTCGTTAAATTAGGTGAAACTACAGATTCGTTTTCTTGCCCCCTCGCCGCCCAATAAGTGCCGTGCCCGCGCCGATTCCGGACCGCCTCCAAGCGGCCGGCCTGAGCCCCGCACCGGCCCTGCAGTCCCCCCGCTGCTCCCGGTTCCAACGTCCCGAAGACCGTCCCGGCCCTGCCCCCGCGGGTCCGCTGGCCGCTGCATCCATCCACTTTTGCCAGGTAGTCCCATGTCGAACCGACCCCGCCCCCTGCAGCGCTCGCCGCTGGCACTGCACCTGTCGCTGCTGATCGCATCGATGGCCGCTTTCCCCTGTATCGCGCTGGCGCAGGATGCCGCCGCCGATGCACCGCGCGCCGACGCCAAGACCCTCGACACCGTCAGCGTCTTCGGCACCCTCGACAGCAGCATCAGTGCCGGCTCCAAGGACGGCACCTCGCTGAAGGAAACACCCAAGTCGGTCACCGTGATGACCAACGAGCGCATCGAGGCGCAGAACCTGACCGACCTGCAGGAAATCCTGACCCAGGCCACCGGCGTCACCGTCGGCGCCTACAGCCCGCTGGACAGCTTCGTCTACTCGCGCGGCTTCCGCGTGCAGACCGTGCAGTTCGACGGCGGCGCCCCGGCCTACACCTACGGCTTCGGCTTTTACTACACCCCCGATGCCGCGACCCTGGACCAGGTGCAGATGCTGCGCGGCGTCGACGGCATCTACTCCGGTGCCGGCGAGCCCGGCGGCGTCATCAACATGGTGCGCAAACGCCCGCAGCAGGATTTCGCCGCCAGCCTGAACCTGTCGGCCGGTAGCTGGCAGAACTATCGCGGCCAGTTCGATGTCACCGGCCCGCTGACCGAGGACGGTCGCCTGCGCGGCCGTGCGGTGGTCGCCCTCGGCGATCGCAACTACTTCTGGGACCGTGCCAACAACGAGAAGCAGGTCGTCTACGGCGCGCTGGAATACGACATCACCGACACCATGTTGCTGAACGTCGGTGCCACGCATGAGAAGCGCGACGAAGGCGCCTATGTCGGCTGGTCGGGCATGCCGCGCTACTCCGATGGCTCTTCCCTGGGTCTGCCGCGCAGCACCAACTTTGCGACGGACTGGTCGCGCTGGGATCAGAACACCAAGGAGCTGTTTGCCAACGTCCAGCAGAAGTACGGCAACAACGGCACGATCAAGCTCAACACGACCCAGTTGCGTCAGGACAGCGTCGCGCGTTACACCACGGTGTATGGCTTTCTTGATGAGCAGGCCAACATAATGCCGAAGCTCAGTGCTTCGCATAACGAATACACGTCGAAGCAGACCCTGATCGACCTGTCGGCCAGCGACAGCTTCGAGTTGTTCGGCCGCAGCCACCGATATACCGTCGGTACCGACTATGCCAAACTCGACGGCGGTGGCCAGCGCGCTTACGACGTGGTCGGCTACGGCTGGGCGAGCCATGACGTCGACGTCTTCAACTACGACCATACCCAGTATCCGGACGCACCATCGGTGCTGTCCTCCTATTACCCGGTCCTGGAACAGGCCCAGCGCGGCTACTACGCCGCACTCAGCCTGCAGTTGGCTGATCCACTGCGGCTGACCATCGGTGGGCGTTATGGCGAGTATCGCTACTACTCGGTTCAAAACATCGTTGGCGGCAATCAGAATATCAGCCGTTACTCCGACACTGCTTTCATTCCCAGCGCCGCATTGAGCTTCAACCTGTCCGACAAATGGACGACCTACCTGAGCTACGGCGAAAACTACAAGCCGCAGGCCGGCCTGTTGAAAGGACCGCTGCCGGGTACTTCCTTGGATCCAGTGACCGGCGATAGCCTTGAACTGGGCATCAAGGGCGAGATTTTCCAACGACTCAACTTCGCCGCTGCGATCTATCGCGTCCAGCGCATCGGCCAAGGTCAACCGGACAGCAGTTTCCCAGGTGCGCCGATTGATCCGAACAACGGCAACCAGTGCTGCTATCGCGCCAATGGCGACGTCCAGTCCAAGGGCTTCGATCTTGAAGTCAGCGGTCTGGTGCTGCCCGGCTGGCAGTTGTTCGCGGGCTACACCTACGTCAACACCAGTTTCAACGCGACTGACGAAGCCTGGCGAACCGGCGCATGGGCATTCGGTCGCACGCCCAAACACGTGTTCAAGGCCTGGAGCACCTGGCGCCTGCCCGACAACCTGTCGCGCTGGACCATCAATACCGGCGTGATCGCGCAGAGCGCGTCGTACATGGATGGTTCTGCCCCGATCTTCGGGACTGTCGACGACGAGATCGTGATAGCTGGCTGGCAGCCCTATCGCAACAGCCAGGGTGGCTATGCGTTGTGGAATGCTTCGGTGCAGTACGAGATCAGCGACACCTGGACCGTCGGCATCTACGGTGAGAATCTCACCGACCGTACTTACTACACCGCAGTGGGCGGAATCGATGGCGAAAATGTTTATGGCACCCCGCGCAACTACAACTTCACGCTGAAGGGTCGCTGGTAAGCAAGGCGACACTGGTTCTGCGACAACCGGCTCTTGAACAACAGGCGCTGTCACAACTGATCCTGCCATCGCAGGTTCCGCAGCAACCCGATCTACAACACGCGTTCCTGCAACACCTGAAAGCCGGACGACATGGTCGTCCGGCTTTTTTTTCTGGTACAGCAGTTGATGCAGCCGTTGATCCCGCTGTCGAGTTGCTCGCACGCCTTGCTTCGCGTGGATCCTTCATCTGCTTTTTCAGCCGCAATCGCAAACCAAATGCGACCGTAAACAAGCCGCATTCGCAACATGGAAGCATGGCGTGCATGTCGAATCGGCGCGCTGATCAATGCAAAAAACAATGACTGCAAAACATCGCGCCAAATAGCATATAAATATTCCGTTAATCCGGTAGAACTACTGATTCAAACATGTGCGCAGGACTGTCCAATAAAACCCGTGCTCGCAGTGATACAGGCCGTCCTGCTGGACATGCGGCGCGCGTGACACGCATGGTTTCGGAGTCATCCGAGCAACCAGCAACACGCTGAAAACAGACCTCATCAACCCGCACACCATGGATCCGGCGACTGCGGCTTTGCCAACCTTCCAACGCCAGGTGCTCTCATGTCCACCAAGTCCCGTCCCCTGCAACGCTCGCCACTTGCGCTGCAACTCTCGCTGCTGCTCGTCTCGATGGCAGCGCTTCCCGCCTTCGGCCAGGATGCCGCCAGCGACACCCCGCGCACGGACGCCAAGACCCTTGATACCGTCAGCGTGTTCGGCACGCTCGACAACACCATCAGCGCCGGCGGCAAGGACGGCCAGTCGCTGCGCGACACGCCAAAGTCGGTCACCGTGATGACCAGCGAGCGCATCGAAGCGCAGAACCTGACCGATCTGCAGGAAGCCCTGATCCAGACGACCGGCGTCACCGTCGGCGCCTACAGCCCGGTCGACAGCTTCTTCTACTCGCGCGGCTTCCGCGTGCAGACCCTGCAGTTCGATGGCGGCGCGCCGGCGTTCACCGGTGGCCTGGGCTTCTTCTACACGCCCGACACCGCGTACCTGGAGCGCATCGAGATGCTGCGTGGCGTCGACGGCATGTACTCCGGCGCGGGCGAGCCCGGCGGCGTCATCAACCTGGTGCGCAAGCGTCCGCTGGACTACCTGTCGACCAAGCTCGACCTCTCGCTGGGCAGCTGGGACAACCGTCGCGCGCAGATCGACGTCACCGGTCCGCTGGCGATGGACGGTCGACTGCGTGGACGCGCGGTCGCAGCCTATGTCGACAAGGGTTACTTCTGGGATCGCGCCAACACACGCAAGGACATCGTCTATGGCGTGCTCGAATTCGATGCCACCGACACCACCGTGCTGAGCCTTGGCGCGAACTACGAGAAGCGCGATGAAAGCAGCTATGTCGGCTGGGCCGGCGTCCCGCGCTATGCCGATGGCGGCGACCTGTATCTGCCGCGCAGCCAGAGCTTCGCGCCGGACTGGGCGCACTGGGACTTCACCAACAAGGAGTTCTTCTTCAAGGCCGAGCAGAAGTACGGCGAGACCGGCACGATCCGGCTCAACCTGTCGCGGATCGAGCAGGAGAGCGAAGCTAAATATCTGTTGATTTCCGGTTACGTGGATCCAGCCACAGGCGCGCAGCCAGTAGCGTATGGCTCGCACAACAGCTACGACTCGTCGCAGGACCTGGCGGACCTGTCCGCCAGCGGCAAGTTCGGGCTGTTCGGCCGCAGCGACCACAGTTACACCGTCGGCGTAGATTTCGCCAAGCTCGATGGCGGCGGCCAGCAGAGTTACGTGTCCGGATATGCGTACGACCCGGTGAACAACTCGATCGACGTCTTCAACTACGATCCTGCCGATTTCCCCGAACGGCCCTCGACGCTCGGCAACTATATTCCGGTCAACCGCCAGATTCAGCGTGGCTACTACGCGACCGTCGGCCTGCAGCTGACCGATCCGCTGCGACTGACCATCGGCGGCCGCTACGGCAGTTTCAACTACAAGCAAGTGGTCAACCGCATTGGCCCGCCCGCGAGTGTGTCCTACATCAGCCGTTCCGACACTGCATTCATCCCCAGCGCGGCATTGAGCTACAAGCTGTCCGACCGTTGGACGAGCTACCTGAGCTATGGCGAGAACTACAAGATCCAGGCATCGCTGTTGAAGGGCCCGCTGCCGGGCACCCCTCTGGATCCGATCACCGGCAACAGCCTGGAACTCGGCATCAAGGGTGAGCTGTTCAAGGGCGTCAACGCCGCCGCTGCCATCTACCGTGTCAAACGCGTCGGTGAGGGCATCAGCGATCCCGCCTATCCGGCCAACGTGCCTGGTGCCGAGGGGTCCTCGTGCTGTTACATCGGACAGGCTGACATCACCTCCGAGGGTATCGACCTGGAGTTCAGCGGCCTGATCGCACCGGGCTGGCAGCTGTTCTCGGGCTATACCTATGTCCGCACCCAGTACAACGGCATGAGTGGCGATGCCGGCTTCTACGGCAGCGGAGCGTTCCTGCTCGGCGTGACCCCGCGCCAACTGCTCAAGGTCTGGTCGACCTACCGCCTGCCGGGCAAGTGGTCGCGCCTGACCCTCAACGGCGGCGTCATCGCGCAGAGCGAGGGCTTCATGAGCGGCTATGTGCCGGCCGATCCGGCTGATCCCGATACCGATTACCTTGCCTTCAAATACAGCCAGGGCGGTTACGCACTGTGGAATGCCTCGGTGCAGTTCGAGATCGACGACACCTGGACCGTCGGACTGTACGGCGACAACCTGACCGACAAGCGCTACTACCAGGCCATCGGCAGCATCTATAACGAGAACGTCTATGGCACCCCACGCAGCTACAACCTGACACTGAAGGGTCGCTGGTAAGCAGGTCGCTGGCAGGCCAGCTGCCGCAACCGCAATGAACGCAGGGCCGGGCGATGCTGTCGTCCGGCCCTGCTGTTTTGTGTGGCCTGTGTCGTGGGGGCCATCGACGCGCATTGTCGGCAACCGTGCCGCCGCGCTACAGCATCTCGCCGTCGACGTAATACCAGCGTCCATCCTCGTGGACGAAACGGCTGCGTTCGTGCATGCGCCGGGCCGAGCCGCCACCGACACGAAAGCGCGCAATGAACTCGACCTCGGCATGGGTCGCGTCGATGACGCGATGACGGCGCAGCTGCAGGCCGATCCAAGTGGGCGCATCATCGAACGACAAGGCTTGCGGACGCGTCGAGAGATGCCAGCTGGCCAGCAGGTAGTCGGCGCGCTGCAGTACGTAGGCGCTGTAGCGCGACCGCATCAGGGTCTCGGCATCGGCGGCCGGCGTTCCGGCATGGCAGGGCCCGCAACAGGCGCCATGACGACGCCCGGAATCGCAGGGACAGCGGCTGCCGTCATCGATCGCCATGCCATCGGCCGGGTTCGCGCTGCTCACCATCGCCGGCTCAGACCCCGCTCACGCGTTGACGCAGGCGCAGCCCCGCGACGCGTGGTGGGCGAGCGAGGATCGAGCAGGACGCTGCGCACTTGTGCGACGACATCAGCCGCAACACCGCACGCCCCGCGACCGGCAAGCGCAGCAGGATTGCGTGGAGCGTGGATCGCGGCTCAGCGGCGCGCGCCGCCGACCTCGATGAAACGCAGGAACTCGGCGCGGGTGCGCGCATCCTCACGGAAGCTGCCCAGCATCGTCGAGGTGATCATGCTGACGCCGCGCTTGTGCACGCCACGCGTGGTCATGCATTCATGGGCACCGTCAACGACGACGCCAACGCCGAGCGGCTGCAATGCGCGCTGGATGCAACTGGCGATCTGCGCGGTCATCTTCTCCTGCACCTGGAAACGCTTGGCATAGGCTTCGACGACGCGTGCGAGCTTACTGATGCCCACGACCTTGCCCTTGGGCAGGTAGCCGATGTGGACCTTGCCGATGATCGGCGCCATGTGGTGCTCGCAATGGCTTTCGAACTCGATGTCGCGCAGCACGATCATCTCGTCGTAGCCCTCGACTTCCTTGAACGTGCGCGCCAGGTACTCGTCGGCGTCGAGCGCATAGCCGCTGAACCATTCCTGGTAGGCCTTGACCACGCGCTTGGGGGTATCGAGCAGGCCTTCGCGTGCGGGATCCTCGCCCGCCCACTGCAGCAGCGTGCGCACGGCCTCTTCGGCCTGGGTGCGGCTGACGCCGTTGTGCTGGTTGTCGTTGGAATCCATCGCAAAGGCCCTCGGGGCGCCGGCAAAGAGCGCCATGGTAACGCGCGACCGCGCCCGACGCAGGGTCCGCCGGGTGCGTGACATGGCGTAGGCCTGGAACGAGGGCCACCTTGCGTCCGTGTGCCCTGGCGCGGCACGTCCTCGCGCAGGGCCAATGCCCGCGGCGGAAGATCAGGCATCGGCGGGGCCGCGGCTGCTCGCGCAAGCTTGCAGCGCCGCCCGGTTTTACGCGGGTTTGTGCGTGGTCGCGAGCAGGCGCTGGTCCATGATGGCCGCCCGCAGTGTCGTCATGGGAAAAGCCCGTCCTGGAGCAAGCCCGCCTTGGAGCAAACCCGTCATTGACGCGTGCCGGTGCTCCCGGTCCGCGCACCGCGTGCCTGCATCCGCTCCGCGTCCTGCCAGGCCTCGCGGACTGGGCCGAGCGCTTCCGCCCAGCTCAGGCGCGAGTCGCCTGCCGCGTCCGCCCATCCTGCCTGCAACGCAGGCGCGACGTCCTCGAACCGCTGACCTGCATGACGGAGTGCCTGCACGTGGCCGTAGTGGAAGGCCGGTGCGTAATCCGTCCAATGCCGGCCGGTGGAGTACCACTCGGCCTGCAGGTAGTTGCGGAACAGGCGTCGCTCGCATTGACGCCAGGCATCGGAAGCCAGATCCAGGTCGGCGTAAATGGCGTTTGCAGGATCTCGCGACGTCTTGTTCATGTCGCCCATCCTTGTCGTTGCCCGCTCGTTGAGATAACGCGATCAGGCTAGGAAGGCGGCAGTGTCGATGCAGTGAACGAATGCCTGTTCATGCGGGAACGCTACAGACGGATTGCGACTGGGTTCACATACGCGATCGTGTCGGCGGGACGGATGCGTGGCGTGTCAACGCCTGCCGACAAAGGGATCGCGGCCCTCCATGGCCACGATCCTCATCTCGGACCCTCCATCACCCCAGGCCCTCGATCAGCCCAGGCTTCAATCTCCGCGGGAGGCGACCGGCACGCGCGTCGGCAACGTCGGCCAACCGCCGGCAAGGGCGCGGTACAGCGCCACCGCACTGGTCACGGTGCGCGTCCTGGCATCGGCAAATGCATCCTCGGCCTGCCATTGCGTGCGCTCGGCATCCAGCACTTCCAGCAGCTCGCCGGCACCGGCTTCGTAACGCAGGCGCGCGATCCGGGCGGCATTGGCGCTGTCCTGCGCCGCGCGTTGCAGATACGCATCTTCCTCACGCGTGCGCGCGTGCCGCACCAGGCTGTTCTCGGTGTCTTCGACCGCGGTCAGCACGGTCTGCTCGTAGCGGGCCAGCGCGCCTTCGGCATCGGCATCGGCCGCGGCGATCCGGGCGCGGACGCGCCCGACATCGAGGAACGACCAGTCGATGCCCAATGCGACCAGGCGTGTTTCGCTGCCGCGCTCGAACAGGGCACTGCTGTCGGTCGCCTGGGTGCCGATCAGACCACCCAGCGTGAAGCGCGGGAACAGGTCGGCGGTGGCGACGCCGATGCGCGCGGTCGCCGCATGCAGCCGATGCTCGGCAGCGGCAATGTCCGGGCGGCGGCGCAGCAGCGCGCCGGGGGTGCCCGGATCGATCATCGCCGGTACCCACGGCAGCGGTGCCCGCGCGCCCAGCGTCGCGTCCAGCGCTTCGGGCATCCGGCCCGTCAGCACCGCGAGGCGGTTCAGCGTGGCCGATTGCTCGGCCTGCAATGCCGGGATGCGCGCCTGCGTGGTGTCGAGCTGGGCACGCGCACGCGCGGTATCGAAGTCGGTCCCGCGACCGGCATCCAGGCGCGACTGCACGATGCGGGCGGTCTCGCGCTGGTTGTCGACATTGGCCTCGGCCACGCGCAGGCGCTCCTGCACGCCGCGCAGGTTGGCGTACTGGCGCGCGACCTCGGACACGATGACCACCTGCATCGCGCGCAGGTCGGCTTCCGAGGCCGCGGCCTCGGCACCGCCGGCCTCGACGTTCCTGCGTACGCGACCGAACAGGTCCAGCTCCCACGCGGCCTCGATGCCGGCGGAGTAGCTGTCGACATCGCGTGCCCGCGACGTCACGCCGGGTGCTTGGTCGCCACTGGCGCGGCGCGTGCTGGCCTCGGCCGTACCGGTCAGCGTTGGCAGCCGGTCCAGCCGCGTCCCGCGCAGCAGCGCCTGCACGCGATCGTGGTTGGCCAGCGCGATCCGAAGGTCGTGGTTGGCCAGCAGGGCGTCGTCGACCAGCGCATCGAGTTGCGGATCGCCGAACGCGCGCCAGAACGCGTCGTCGGCGGCACCGGCGGGCGCCAGCGCATCGTTGCTCACGGCAGCATGGGTCACGGCGCCGGCGACCGGGGCCGCACCGAAGCTGTCGGCGACCGCCATCGTCGGACGCACATGTTCCGGGCCGACCGCGCACGCCGCCAGCAGCGCCGTGGCCAGCGTACTCACCAGCAGACGGGTCACCATGGCAGCACCTGTCCCAGATGGGTGAAGCTGCCTTGCGGACCGTCGGCATCGAGCAATGCCATCTCGACGCTGGAGCGCGCACCCTCGACCACGTCCATGTCACCTTCGGGACTCATGTCGGTCTTGACGTAACCCGGATGGATCGCATTGACCTTGATTGCGCTGTCGCGCAGCTCGTAGGCCAGCTGCACCGTCCACGCGTTCACCGCGCTCTTGGACACGTTGTAGGCCGGCACCTTGAAGTCGTAGATCGGCGAGCCGGGCTGGCTGTGCAGCGTCACCGAGCCGAGCACGCTGGACACATTGACGATGCGCGCGGCCGGCGCGGCCCGCAGCAGCGGAAGGAAGGCCTGGGTCGTCGCCACCAGCGCGAACACGTTGGTGTCGAAGGTGTCGCGCCAGACCTGCAGCGACTGTTGCGACGGTGCCACGCCGGGGGCGTCGATCATGATGCCGGCGTTGTTGACCAGGATGTCCAGGCGGCCGTGGCGGGCACCGACTTCAGCGACGGCGGCCGCGAGGCTGTCGGCATTGGTGACGTCGAGGGCGATCGCCTCGACCGGCAGGCCCTGTGCTTGCAGGGCCAGCGAGGCCTCGACGGCCCTGGCGCGGTCGCGGCCGGCCAGCAGCACGTGCACGCCGGCCGTCGCCAGCTGGCGCACGGTTTCAAGACCGATGCCGCGGGTCGCGCCGGTGACCAGGGCAATGCGTTGTGTGGTTGCGTTCATCGGGATGTCTCTTCGGATGTGGGGAACGGGAAAGTGGACAGGGGGAGGGAGCTTGCAAGCGGCCGGTGACGGCCGCGGCGGGAGGGAATGGATTCAAGCAGGGCCTGGCTGAGCGCCAGCCAAGCCGTGGTTCAGAGCTGCGCCACGTGCGCGACCGGCGCATGCGGACCATGGGAGACCAGCGGCCGGTTTGCGAGCTTGCGCAACGCGACGTAGAACACCGGGGTCAGGAACAGGCCGAACAGCGTCACGCCGAGCATGCCGGCAAACACCGTGATGCCGGTCACCGAGCGGATCTCCGCACCGGCGCCGGTCGACAACACCAGCGGCACGGTACCGGCGATGAACGCGATCGACGTCATCACGATCGGACGCAGGCGCAGGCGGCAGGCTTCCAGCGCGGACTCGACGATGCTCTTGCCCTGCAGCTCCAGTTCACGGGCGAACTCGACGATCAGGATCGCGTTCTTGCACGCCAGGCCCATCAACACCACCAGGCCCACCTGCACGAACACGTTGTTGTCGCCACCGGTCATCCAGACACCCAGCAGCGCCGACAGCAGCGTCATCGGCACGATCAGGATCACCGCCAGCGGCAGCGTCCAGCTTTCGTACAGCGCTGCCAGCACCAGGAACGCCAGCAACACCGCCAGCGGGAACACCACCAGCGCGGCATTGCCCTGGCTGGCCTGCTGGTAGCTCAGGTCGGTCCATTCGATTTCCATGCCATGCGGCAGCACCTTGGCGGCCACGTCGCGGACCACGTCCATTGCCTGGGCCGACGACATCACGCGCGGATCGACGTCGCCGGCGATGTCGGCCGCCGGGTAGCCGTTGTAGCGCAGCACCGGGTCGGGGCCGAAGCTCTGCTTGATCGAGACCATCGAACCGATTGGCACCATCTCGCCGCGGTCATTGCGCGTGCGCAGGTTGGCGATGTCCTCGACGCTGTCGCGGAACGAACCATCGGCCTGGGCGATCACCTGCCAGGTGCGGCCGAACTGGTTGAAGTCGTTGACGTAGGCCGAACCCAGGTAGGTCTGCAGCGTGTCGAACAGTTCGGTCAGCGGCACGCCCTGGGCCTTGGCCTTGACGCGGTCGACTTCGGCGTCGAGCTGCGGCACGTTGGCCTGGTAGGTCGTGTTCGCATAGCCCATGCCCGGCGTCTGCATGACCGTGCCCTGGAAGGCGCTGACTGCGTTCTGCAAGGCGCCGTAACCGAGGTTGCCACGGTCCTGGATGAACATCTGGTAGCCCGCGCCATTGCCCAGGCCGAGGATCGGCGGCGGCATCAGCGCGAAGGTGAAGCCTTCCTGGAAGCCACCGATCTTCTGGTTGATCTCGGCGGTGATCTCCACGGCGCTGCGGCTACGCTCGTTGAACGGCTTCAACGGCAGGAACGCGACGCCGGTGTTGGGCGTGTTGGTGAACTGCACCGCGTTCAACCCGGGAAAGGCGATCGCATGCTGCACGCCGTCGGTCGCCATCGCGACATCGGTGACCTTTTTCAGCAGCGCATCCGTGCGCGCGATCGACGACCCTTCCGGCAGCTTCACCGCGGCGATCAGGTACTGCTTGTCCTGCAGCGGGATGAAGCCCGCCGGCACGACCTTGAACATCAGGCCGGTCGCGACCAGCAACGCCGCATAGACCAGGAACACCGCGCCACGCTTGCCCAGCGCACGCGATACCGCGCCCTGGTAACGGTTGGAGCTCGACGCGAAGAAGCGGTTGAACGGACGGAAGACCCAACCGAACAGCCGGTCGATCACGCGCGTGGGCGCATCCTTGGGGGCGCCATGCGGCTTCAGCAGCAGGGCGGCCAGCGCCGGTGACAGGGTCAGCGAGTTGATCGCCGAGATCACTGTCGAGATCGCGATGGTCACCGCGAACTGTTTGTAGAACTGGCCGGTCACGCCCGACAGGAAGGCCATCGGCACGAACACCGCGCACAGCACCAGCGCGATCGCGACGATCGGACCGGAGACTTCCTTCATCGCCTGGTGGGCGGCCGCCAGCGGCGTCAAGCCCTCCTCGATGTTGCGTTCCACGTTCTCGACCACGACGATCGCGTCGTCCACGACGATGCCGATCGCCAGCACCAGACCGAACAGGCTCAGCGTGTTGATCGAGAACCCCAGCAGGTACAGCGCCGCGAACGTACCGACGATCGACACCGGCACCGCAATCAACGGAATGATCGACGCGCGCCAGGTCTGCAGGAACAGGATCACCACCAGCACGACCAGCAGGGTCGCTTCCAGCAGCGTCGTCACGACCGCCTTGATCGAGTCGCGTACGAAGATCGTGGTGTCATAGACGGCCTCGTACTTGATGCCTTCCGGGAAGCTCTCGGACAGGCGATCCATGTTCGCGATGACCTGCTCCTGGATCTGCAGCGCGTTCGCGCCCGGCGCCTGGAAGATGCCGATGCCGACCGCGTTCTTGCCGTCGAGCTGCGCGCGCAGGCTGTAGTCGCCCGCGCCCAGCTCCAGGCGCGCGACATCCGACAACCGCACGATCTCACCATCAGCGCCGCCCTTGACCACGATGTCGCCGAACTCGGTTTCGGACTGCAAGCGGCCCTGTGCGTTGATCAGCGTCAGGAAGTCGCTGTTGGGCATCGGCTCGGCGCCGAGCTGGCCGGCGGAAACCTGCACATTCTGCTCGCGCATCGCGCGCACCACGTCGCCGGCGGTCAGCCCGCGCGAGGCGATCTTGTCCGGGTCCAGCCAGGCGCGCATCGCGTAGTCACCGCCGCCGAAGATCTGCGCATCGCCCACGCCACTGAGTCGCGCCAGCGAATCCTTGACGTGCAGGCGCGCGTAGTTGCGCAGGTACAGGGTGTCGTACCGGCCATCGGGCGAGGTCAGGTGCACCACCATCAGGAACACCGGCGACTGCTTCTGCGTCGTCACGCCCTGGCGGCGCACGTCCTCGGGCAGTCGCGCCAGCGCCTGGCTGACGCGGTTCTGCACGCGCACGGCGGCATCATCGGCATTGGTGCCGGGGCGGAACGTCGCGGTGGTCACCAGCACGCCATCGGAGCCGGCGACGGACTTGATGTACATCATGTCCTCGACGCCGTTGATCGCTTCCTCGAGCGGCGTGGCGACGGTTTCGGCGATGACCTTGGGGTTGGCGCCGGGATAGACGGTGCGCACGACCACCGAGGGCGGCACGACTTCGGGATATTCGCTGATCGGCAGCATCGGGATCGCGATCAGGCCGGCGGCGAAGATCACGATCGACAACACCGCGGCGAAGATCGGCCGGTCGATGAAGAAACGGGAGAAGTCCATGGAGGAACGTCCTGGAAAAGAGAATGAAGTGCCGTCCTGCGCACAGGTCCGTGCGCAGGCATTGCGGTATTGCATCGACGCCGGACCCCGGCGCGCCGCGATGGCGGGCCGGTCGACTGCCTGGCAGGCGGGCTTGCCTGTCAGGCCCGCTTGTCAGGCGTGCTCGTCAGCTCGCAAGGTCAGCCGCGACCGTCGCGCGCATGATCTTCGCTGGCGACGATCATTTGCTGGCCACCGCGGTCTCCGGCGCGCGCGCCGCACCGGTCATCGCGACCGGCTTGGCGTTCACCGGCATACCCGGGAAGAACACCTTCTGCACGCCGTTGACGATGACCTTGTCGCCCGCCTCCAGCCCCGACTGCACCACGCGCAGGCCATCGACGACACGGCCCACGGTGACGTCCTTGCGCTGCGCGGTGTTGTCGGCGCCCAGCACGTAGACGTACTTGCGGTCCTGGTCGGTCAGCACGGCCTTGTCGTCGACCAGCATCGCGGTGGTCGCGTTGCCGCCTTCGATCTGCACGCGTGCGAACAGGCCCGGCGTGAACACGCGATCCGGATTGGCGAGCACCGCGCGCGCGCGGATCGTGCCGGTGCCGGCCTCGACGCGGTTGTCGATGAAGTCGACCGTGCCCTCGTGCGGATAGCCCTGCTCGTTCGACAGGCCCACGCGCACCGCATTGCGCGATGCCGCGCGATCGCCATCGCGGGTCAGCTGGTTGTAGCGCAGATAGGTCTGCTCGTCGGTCTCGAAATACACGTGCACCGGATCCATCGACACCAGGGTCGTCAGCAAGGTGCCGTCGGCCTGGGCGAGGTTGCCGGCGGTCACCAGCGCACGTCCGGCGCGGCCGCTGATCGGCGCGCGCACCTCGGTGAACGTCAGATCCAGCTGCGCGGCCTGCACCGCCGCTTCGGCCGCCCGCACCGACGACGCGGCCTGCGTGCTGGCAGCGCGACGGGTCTCGGATTCCTCGCGCGAGATGGCGCTGGCGGCCAGCAGCTCGCTGGCGCGATTGGCTTGGGTCAGGGTCAACTGCGCTTCGCTGCGGGCACGTGCCAGCTGCGCCTGTGCGCTGGCCAGCGCGGTCCGGTACGGCCGCTGGTCGATGACGAACAGCAGGTCGCCCTTGTTGACCTCGCCGCCTTCGCGGTAGGCCACGCGTTCGACATAGCCGCTGACGCGCGGGCGCAGTTCGACGGTTTCCGCGGCCTGCACGCGACCGGTGAAGCCGTCCCACTCGGCGACCGGACGCGACAGCACCTCGGCAACGCTGACCTCGGGTGCTGGCATCGCTGCGGCCTCGCCGGGATCGGCCTGGCTGCTGCACGCAGCCAGCACCGCGACGGCCAACAGGCCGAGCGCGGGAAGGGCGAATCGTCGCGTGCGCTTGGCAGCGACGGTCATTGCATCATGAATGTTCATCTTCAAAAGATCCTGGGAGGGGAAGGGAGGCACATTGATCGAGCAGTTGGCGGGCATCGCGAAGGTCACGCATCCGGACCACCGGACGGGGACGGGTCGCGATCGCGTGGCTTGGAGGGCTTGGCGGCTTCGCCGGCCCGGCGGGTGCACGGGCGGCAGCGGAACGCGATGCTGCGCTCTCAAGCGCACTTGAGGTCAAGCGCGCGGCATCGGCATAGCCGACCACCGCAGGCAGCGGCTTGCGTGCGGCATCACGCTCGAGCAGCGCCAGCGCGCGGCGGCCGACGCTGACCGCGTTCGGCCAGGCGTCGCAGGCCTGTCCGGCGTTGACAGCCGTGCGCACGGGCGCATCGATGTTGAGCAGGTGCACGCGCAGTCCATGCCGACCCGCTTCGTCGTGCAGCACGCGCGCCATCATCTGCAGCGCGGCGGCGGCGATCGAGCAATGGCCATAGCCGGCCCACGGATAGTCGCCGCCGGGTCCGCCGATCAGCACATAGCCATGCGAGCCGTCCTGCGGCAGCAACGGGAACAGGTGGCGTGCGGCGAACAGGTGCGGCATCAGGTCTTCGTCGAGCGTGCGTCGCAGCACGTCGGCGGCCTGGTCCAGCAGGCGGCCGCAATCATGTTCGCCGACGATGCTGGCGACGACGCCATCGATCGACACGTCCAGCGCGCGCAGGCGCTCGGCCAATGCGGCCGCGTCGCGATCGCTGGTGATCGCCGCACCCAGGGTGATCACGCGATCGCCGCGATGGCGGCGCTTCAACTGGCGCAGGGCCGCGCCATCGGCGGAGACCGCGACAACGCGGCGCCCGGCTTCGAGGGCGGCCTCGACCACGCCCCGGCCGACGCCGCCGGTGGCGCCGAAGACCAGGGTCGCGGGCATTGTCCCGTTCGACATTGTCCCGATCATGGGATTTTCACTCCCATCACCGGGATATTCCGGTATGCACGGGCCGCCACGAACACCTTGTCCGCCAGCCGCAGCAACCCCGGCATGGTCGCCGCGGTGACCGCCCCGGCGACCAGCCAGACCCACCCAGGACCCATCTCAAGCCATTGATCCAGAAGGAAAGCACTGAGAGCGAGCACGTCCACGGCCAGCAGCAGCACCAGGCTGCTGTAGGAGAGATGGGAGTGGCGGGTGGCGCGCATGACGGCAGTCCTCGGCGGGAATGGCGCTCACGATAGACGCTGGACCGGCACTTGATTAGCCATCAATTCAGGGAATAATTGTCCAGCAGGTGGGCCAATCGCCCTTTCCCCCTCCGGAGCCTCCCATGTCACACGATCTCAACGACACGCTGATCTTCGTCAAGGTGGTCGAGCACGGCAGCTTCATCGCGGCCGCCAAGTCGTTGCGACTGCCCAAGACCACGGTCAGCCGCAAGGTGCAGGAACTCGAAACGCGTCTCGGCGCGCAACTGCTGCATCGCACGACGCGCAAGCTCGGCCTGACCGAAGCCGGCAACATCTACTTCGAACATTCGCAACGCATCGCACGCGACCTCAATGAAGCCGAAAGCGCGGTGACGCAATTGCAGGCGGGCCCGCGCGGCTGGTTGCGCTTCACTGCACCGTATTCGATCGGCATCGACAAGATCGCACCGCTGCTGGGCGAGTTCCATATGCGCCATCCCGAAGTGCGCGTGGAGATGCTGCTCAGCAACGAACCGCTGGACCTGATCGGCGGCGAGATCGATGTCGCGCTGCGCATCGGCGAGTTGCCCGACTCCACCTATGTCGCACGCAAGCTTGGCGTGCTCAAGACCCAGGTGTTCGCCGGCAGCGCCTATATCGCGCGCTACGGTGAGCCGCTGCACCCCGACGAACTGCAGTACCACCGCACGCTGGCGATGCCGAAGAACCGCCACGGCAACGGGTACCACTGGTCGCTCGACGACGGCAACGGCATGCGCAGCTTCGCGATCAACCCGATCCTGGTGGCCAACGACCCGGCCGCGCTGAAAGGCGCGCTGCTGTGCGGCGAAGGCCTGGTCATCGGTGCCGACGTCATGGTCAAGGCCTTCGTCGAGCGCGACCTGGTCAAGCGCGTGCTGGCCGGCTGGAGCGGCGGCGAGTACGTGCTCAACGCGGTGTTCCCGCGTGGCCACGGACAATCGCCGAAGGTGCGCGCCTTCGTCGACTTCCTGCTCGAACGCCTGAACCTCGAGATCGACTACATGTCCGCGCACTGCCCGCTGGCGGCACGCAGCGACGCCGAATCGGCGCCGGTCGAAGCGGTCTCCGAGCAGCAGGCCGACATCGAGGCCGGCAAGCGCATCCTCGAAGCGGTGACGGCGGCGCGCTGATCCCTGCGGGGGCCAGCGTCGCCGGACGAGACGAGGGCAAGACCGATCCGGCATCGAGGCATCGGCACGCGCCCCAGGCCCATCCTGCAACGGCATGTCACAGCGGCACGACGTGGATCGTCGGACCTGTGAACCCCATGCCGAGGAGGCCACGATGTCCCGACCCGATGCCCCGTTCCACCTGCCGCAGCAACTTCCCGACGTCATGCAGGCGCTGATCGCCGCGCAGGCCACGATCGGCGCGGCCGAGCCCGACCGCAAGCTCCACCACCTGGTCGTGCTGCGCGCCTCGCAGATCAACCAGTGCGGCTACTGCGTCAAGATGCACACCCGTGAGGCCCGCGACGACGGCGAGACCAGCGAACGCCTCGACCGGCTCGTCGTCTGGCGCCACGTCGGCGACTACAGCGCGCGCGAACGCGCCGCATTGGCATGGACCGAAGCGCTGACCCAGCTCGATCCGCAGGCCGACTACGCGTCGTTGCGCGCCGGACTGCGGGCGCATTTCAGCGATGCCGAGGCGTCCGCATTGACCGCGACGATCGGCATGATCAACCTGTGGAACCGCCTGCAGGTCTCCAACCACTGAGAACCTGTTCAAAATCCTGCTGCGCTTGCCATCTGGCGCGCGTGCGGTGCTCGAAAGAACCGCCTGGAGCGGTTCTTGACATCGCGCCGGCGATGGCCCCAAGGGTGGCCGCCATGGAGGGTGGCCGCAAATGCTCATGAAGGTGTTGATTGATAGGCACGTACACTGCGCTTTCTGCCTGCTCTTCACTAGCATGCACGTCACGCGCCACATGGCCGCGCTCGCGACAGACTTTGCACAGGTTCTAACAT
The DNA here is from genome assembly GCF_054902115.1 of Luteimonas sp. RIT-PG2_3. Lineage (NCBI taxonomy): Bacteria > Pseudomonadati > Pseudomonadota > Gammaproteobacteria > Lysobacterales > Lysobacteraceae > Luteimonas > Luteimonas sp. RIT-PG2_3. Next base: position 401,841 of record NZ_JBUBPF010000001.1, read on the forward strand.
GTCCACCGTCGGTCTCCTCGATCACAGCGACCCCGCCTGGCGCTTCCAGGCCGCGCGGCCGATGCTGCTCGGGCTGGCCTATCGCATCCTCGGCTCGCGCGCCGACGCCGAGGATGCCGTCCAGGACACCTTCCTCAAATGGCAGGCCAACGAGCGCAGCGACATCGCCAATGCCGATGCCTGGCTGACCACCGTCTGCACGCGCCACTGCCTGGACCTGCTGAAGGCGGCCGACCGTGCGCGCGTCGACTACATCGGCACCTGGCTGCCCGAGCCGGTGCAGACGGTGCCCGATGGCGGTGGCCATGACGAACTCAGTGGCGTGGATGGCGACACCCACGCCAGCAGCGCCGGCGATCCGCTGCAGGCGGCGACGCTGGCGTCGTCGCTGACGACGGCATTCCTGCTGGCGTTGCAGCGGCTGACCCCGAAGGAACGCGCGGCCTACCTGCTGCACGAGATCTTCGACCGGCCTTATCCCGACGTCGCCGCTGTGCTGGACCTGCAGGAGCCCGCATGCCGCCAGCTGGTCGCCCGCGCACGCCAGCACATTGCCGGCGAGCGTGTGCGCCATGCGACCCCGGCGGCACGGCAGCGGCGCCTGCTGGACGCGTTCCGCGACGCGATCGCGACCGGCTCGACGACCCTGCTGGCGACCCTGCTGTCCGACGAAGTACGGCTGTCGTCCGATGGCGGCGGCAAGGTCAGCGCCGCGCGCCGCGTGATGCGCGGCCATGGCGAAGTGCTGCGCTTCATCGAAGCCGGCCTGCATGTCTGGTGGTCGCCGGCGGCGATGCAGGAGGTGCTGCTCAATGGCCTGCCCGGCTTCATCGTCCGCGACGCCGACGGCATCACCGCGACCGTCTCGTTCGCCTGGGATGACGCCGGCCAGTTGCAGGACGTCTTCGTCATGCGCAATCCCGACAAGCTGGCACGCCTTGGCGGACCGCCGATGCGATAAGCCATTCTCAATTATCCATCTCGCCGCTTGCTTTCCTTTGACTTGCTTGCCTTTGAATAGCCAGAGCCGCCGGTCCACCGCCGCAGGATGCTCCTGCAACACTTCCAGCCCTGGCCTCGATCATTGGGTGTCATCAACGCGCGATACACCAAGATGCTTGTCCAGGAAATCGATACGGCGCTGCCAGAAATCAATCACGTTCGGTCGACGGCTGATCACGTGGGATTCGCCTTCATAGATGCGATATTCAACCTCTTTGCCCAGCCTTTGCAGGCCAACGAAGATTGCGTCGGATGCAAACAGCCGGCTGTCCTGCGAGCCCTGCCCGATCAGCACCGGCGTCTCGATGCGATCGAACAGGAACACCGGCGAGTTGTCCAGATAGCGCTCGCGATACTGCCACGGGCTGCCCCCCATGCTGCCCTGCCCCTGCTCGTAGTAGCCGATGTTGTTGGCCATGCCTTGCGGGCTCATTTCGAGATAACCGGCGACCAGGTCGGGATGGACGACCGCTCCGGTCAGCACCGCCGCCTTGAAGCGATTGGAATGCCCGATCAACGCCAGTGCGCTGTAGGAGCCGTAGCTCTGCCCCATCACCGCGATCCGGTCCGGATCGGCGTAACCCTGCTGCACGGCCGCGTCCAGGGACGGCATCACCGCATCGACGATGTCCTTCATCGGCGTTCCAACGTCCACCGGCGCATCTGGATACAGGATGGCGTAGCCGCGGGTGGCGAGTACGTGCATGTTGAAGGTTTCCATCTTGCCCCACAGGCCGAAGCTGTCCACCGATTCAGACCCGTTGGCGCCGCCGTACACCCAGACCACCAAGGGCAGCCTGTCCCCCTGCTGGTAGCCGGGCGGCAACAACAGCGCACCGCGCAGCCGGCGGCCGTCGGCGCCGCTCCATTCGATCACCCGCGCCTGGCCCAGGTGGTAGCGCTCCAGCCCCGGATTGAGATGCGTGGCCTGGCGCGTCTTGCCGCTGACGGGATCGAACAGCCAGACGTCGAACGGGCGCTGCTGGTCGCTGGCGACGTATGCGATCTCACCGCTGGCCTCGCTTACATCCAGATTGAAATAGGTGGTGTATTGCCTGGCCTGCTCCACCAGCCCAGGCTCGACCTGCCCGGTCGCCGGATCGATACCGTACAAGCCCGACTGCGCGCCTTCCTTGGCGCGTGCCAGCACCCATATCCTGCCGTCACGGGCCCAGACACCGGACCGCCTGCGCGAAGTGACGATCTCGGTGATCCGCTGCCCCTCGATGTCGCCTGCCAGGACAGCGCGACCAGCATCCAGCGGTGTGCGCCACAGCTTGCCATCCTTGCCCACCGTGTACAGGTGCTCCGACTGTGCATCCCAGCAAGGCGGCAAGATGCCGTTGCCGTTATCGAATCCAGGCGCATCCCCCAGCTCCAGCCGGCGCGCCTTTCCATCTTCCAGTGACACCACCACGATGGCGCCGTCCGCACGTAGGCCACTTGCGATGTAGGCCAGCCGGCGGCTGTCAGGCGACCAGCTCCACTCCAGTCCGTACGCCAGCTTGACCCCCGCAGCCAGCTTGCGCGGCGTGCCAGAGGAGAACGAATACAGCATCAGGTCGTACAGCGGCTGCTGGCTGTTGGGTTCGAAGCCAGCGACAACCGTGTAGGCCAGATGTCGCTGGTCGGGTGAGATCGCGTAATAACGTATGGCCGAGTAGGCTCCGACACGGAGGATCGTACCGGCGTCCACGTCCAGCACGGCCAGCTCAGCCGCCAGCGGATCGATCGCGAGCGCGGCAGGTGGTCGGGCGGTCTGGACCGTCGGCGGAGGCGGTCTTGATGACAGCACGAACACCGACGCTTCATTGGCACCGACAGGCCTGAACCGATTGTCGCCCTCCGGCTGCAGCGCGGCGCCATTGGCTTCCGCCGCACGCATGCCCTCTGGCAGCACCTTGCTGACCAGCCGGCGGCTGTCGGCCATCCAGCGGACTGTCTCGAAACCGAAGAACGGCCGCACGACGATGCCCGGAAAACGGCGTGCAGTCCGGGTCGCCATGTCCCATATCCACAGTCCCGCCTCACCGCCCGCATCGGAATAGAAGGCAACGCGCCGTCCATCCGGCGCCCATACCGCGCCCCAACTCGCACTGTCGTCGCTGCCGAGCCGTATCATCTCTCCGGTGCGGGTATGGGTGACCACCGCATGCATGCGGGCATTGCCTTCGGCCAACGGAAAGCCGCTGGCGGTATACATCGCAGTGTCCCGCGCCACCGTCTCCGCGCCGGAAAAGGTATGCGCCACCCATTGCCCGTCCGGGGACAGCTCGATCGGCGACCGTCCATTGTGGGCGTTCATTTGCGTGGCGACTTCCAGCGGCAGGGGTGCCTGCAGCGCTGCGGGAGCCGTACGGGCCCATGCCAGTGTCGCGCTGGCAGAGAACACCAGCACCAGCGCCAGGCAACCTTGTTTCCAGTCATTCATCGACACGTCACCACTCCTTGCTGATCTGCAACGCCGCGAACCTTCCCATCGCATCGGCGTTGCTCGGGTCGTAGTTCATGGTCAAGGGCAGCGCAGCGGACAGATACGGCGGCCCCTTGTCGAACAGATTGACGACGCTGGCGCTGATCGCCAGTCCACGTGAAAACCCACCGACACCACCAAACGCGTAGCGCACATTCAGGTCGACCGTCGTCCAGGCATCCACCACCTCCATGGGAGCGACCAGAGTGTGGGTGTAACCGTCCGTGTGATTGACGAACAGTGCGGCGCTGACACCGGACCTGGCCCAGGTGAACCCCGACCTGAGTTTGAAGCGGCTTGGATTCAGCGTGGTACCCACTCGGTCTTCCCAGGGGGCCGTGCCGGTGATGCGCTGCGAGTGCTCCAGCACATAAGTGCCGTCAAGCGACACCCCATACAGATCGCGTCCTTCCCCAAATGGATAGCTCAAGCTCAGGTCCAGTCCGCGGGTGCGGGTGCCGGCCAGATTCCTGGAGCGAAGGTCGATGACAGCGTCCGTCATCGTCGGGAGCAGATCGGTGGGGATCGGCCCGAAATTGGAGAAGCGCGGGTGCATGGTCAACGCCACGATCTCGGCGGGAGAAGGATCGCGGGTGATCACTTCCGAAAAGATCGATGCGTACTGCAGCGCCTGGAATGCCCGTGGATCCTTGGCCAGCGCGATGATGCGATCGTCGTAGTCGATCTGGTAATAAGTCAGCGCCGCTTTGAATCCGGGCAGTCCCCGCGGCTGGAAATCCACCCCGGCCGTCCAGGTGTGTGCGGTCTCAGGCTGCAGATCCGGATTGCTGCCGACCTGGAGCAAGGCCACCGCCGGCACCCCGCCTTGGTCCGCCACCAGAATGGATACGACCTGGTCGGCAACCGGACTGACGTCGAACAGCGACGGCGCACGGAACGAGGTTCCGTAGGTGGCACGCACGCCAATGCCCTCCATGGGACTCCATGACAGGCCAAACTTGGTGTTGGTGGTATGGCCGAAGTCGTCGTAACGGTCGTAGCGCACGGCAGCGGTCGCGGTCAGACGGCGCAGGCCTGGCATCGCATTGTCCGCGCCGACGATCGGCGCGCTCACCTCGCCGAAGACGCTGCCCGCATCGCGGCGCTGGCTCACCCCGCGATACCGGTAATCCAACTGTTCGGTCCGAAACTGCCCGCCGATGGCGGCCTTGACCATGCCGCCCGGCCATTGGAACAGGCCACCGTCCGCCTTTACATCCAGCGCCGCGACATCGGAAGACGTGGACGGAATACCCGCAGGCGCGATGCCAGCGACCCTCACCGCCACATCATTCTTGTTGCTGAAATAGGACGCGAATACCTCGCCGCGCCAGTCACGGCGCAGATCCATCACCAGTCCCATCCTGCCGCCGTACTGCTTCTGCAGCAGATCGTAGTCGTTCAGCTGTCCCAGCAGATCGACATCGCGGGCGTTTCCCTCGCGGTCGCCATACTGGCCATCGGCGATTAGCCGCAAGCGTTCGCCCAGTTTCTGTTCAAGGTGCAGCAACAACGAATGCCGCCGCTCGCCGGGAAATATGTCCGAGGGATCAGGCGCGATCCGGGTCGCGTCACGCGACTCGGTGTCCAGCGGATCCCGCTTGTAGAACTCGTAGCTGGCCAGGAAACTGCCGCCGGACCAAGCGCGCCCGAGCGTCTGGGAGGCGCGGTACTCCGAACTGCTGCCCTCTGTAACCGAACCGTAGCGGAGCCGAGTGTCGCCGCCTTCGAAATCCTGTCGCAGGACAAAATTCACCACCCCGCCGACGGCGTCCGACCCATAAATCGCCGAAGCGCCGTCGGTCAGTACCTCGATCCGCTCTACCGCGCTGGCCGGAATCATGCCCACGTCCACGAAGTTGCCGGTGCCCGCGGGCGCCAGCCGCTGCCCGTTGAGCAAGATCAGGGTCGCTTCGTTGCCGAGACCGCGCAGATTGACCCCCGATCCCATGCGGCTAAACGTGACTGCGCCACTGATGTTGCTCGCCTGGTCCGACTGCCCGCCGGAGAAATTCTGCGGCAAGGTCTGCAGGAACTGCTGTACGGTGGCGTAGCCGGAACGTTCGATGTCCTCTCCGCTGTAGATGCTGATGGGCGACACCGAATCCGTGCCGCGGATGCGTGACCCGGTCACCTCGATGGTTGCCAGTTGCGAGACTGGCGTCTGTGCGGAAATGGCGTTCGACGGCTCAACGACAAATGTGCCGTCGGCCAGCCTCTGATACGAAAGTTGCGTGCCTTCCAACAGTTTGCTGAGGCCATCCGTCGTCGTGTAGACGCCATCCAGCGCCTGTACGGAGACGTCGGCAATATCGTCCCGCGAAAACACCAGTGTGATATCCGCCTGCTCGGCAAAGACATTCAGTGCCGATGCTGCGGATTGCGCCTGCACCTCGAAATGCGTCTTGCCTGGCGTCTCCTGCGCATGGAGGTCCGTCGCCGCGCCCCCGATACCGATGGCGATGACCAGCGCGCTGCAGAGGATGTGACGCTGGGCCGTTCTCAACGCAAGATGACATCGCATGGTTGCATGCTCTCCCCAAAGATGGATTCAGTCCCCGGCACTTCCACCGGCTTGTGTTGAAGACGGGCTTGCAATGGATTTCCGCTATTCCTGCGCACGCGGCCTTCCCGGCGCTTCCGATACTGCGGGTGGAGAAAATCGGCAGGACGCCAGCGGGCAGATGAGGTACATCCCGTCGGCTGTCTGCAGATACCCGAAAGGTGTGCCGTCCAGAAGCCGGTTGAGCCCGTCGCCCACAGTGAAGCTCCCTTTCAATGGGCGAGCCTGCTCCCCGGCGACCAGGTCGTAGGAAAAAATCAGCGCGACATCCGCCTGCTTCGCGAATTCGTTCAGTGCCGAAGCTGCCGGCTGCGCGGGGATGTCAAAGGGCTTGCGCTGGCTGTCCGCTGCCACGCAGGCCGACATCGCAATCAGTGAAAACACGAGTCCCAGCAACCGCGACCCGCGGGAATTCCCAATGGTGTTATCCATTCGGTCTGCTTATCAAGGTGACGACGCGATGGCGTCCGGTCACTGATAGACGGGAATGACGCTCGTTTCCACTATTCACTTCGCGCGATGCACGCCCTCATCGCCAGCGCCCTGCAGGCGGGGGAGAGAAGTGGAGGGGGTGGGAATCGGCTACTGGTGCGTTGCCGGCGCACGTGCGTGAATGTAGACCAGGTCATCGGATGTGCGACGCGTCGTCACCGGAAACGCCTTGGTCAGGGCCTCCAGGAAGCCATCGATATCACCGGTGCGGAAGCGCCCACCCACGCGCAGGTCATGGATACTGGCATCGGCGACCACCAGCCGGGTATCGGTGTAGCGGTTCAGTTCCGCAATCGCCTGCACCAGCGGCTCGCCGTCGAAGACCACGGCGCCTTCCCGCCATGCCAGCGTGTTGGAAACGGCGACCGGAGTGATCTGCGCCACCGGCCACGCGGCTGCGGCTTCAAAGCGCTGCCCGGCGCTCAGTTCGCTGCCCGCCGGCACGGCAGCCGTCGGGCGACCGCCCACCGCCTGTGCCGACACGCCTGTCTGCGGTGTTACGCTGATCTTTCCTTCGGTGACGATGACCTCAATGTCCTGGTTCTCGCGAATCCGCACGTTGAATTCCGTGCCGACCGCACGCACCACCATGTCGCTGGCGTAGACGAGGAACGGGCGTTCCGGATTGCGGGCCACAGTGAACGTCGCTTCGCCTTTCTTGAGGTAGACCACGCGTTGCCCGCGGGTGAACCGCGTCTCCAGGATCGTGTTGGTGTTGAGCTGCACCACCGAGCCGTCGATCAGCGTGGCGCTGCGCTGCTGCCCGACCGCGGTGCCCAGGGTCTGCGATTCACTGTCGCGCTGGTACCACGACAGGCTACCGACCACGATCGCCAGCGATGCGGCCATCGCCCACGGCCCCCAGCGGCGCAGAGACCCGCGCGCCGGCCTTGAGGTCGCGTTGGCGTACAGGCGTCGTTCTTCGGCCACGAAGGTGGCGACCTTCTCGTCGCGCTTGGCCTCTGCCAGTTCGTCCAGCGATGTCCAGATACCGCCCAGCTCTTCGAACGCGCGGCGATGGCGTGGATCACGCCGCAGCCATTGTTCGAACTCGCCACGCACCTCGTCGGCAACATCGCCATCATCCAGCCGCCACACCCAGATCGCGGCTTCCTCTTCCACTTCAACGAGACTACGGAATTTCACCACGTCGCTCATCGGCTGTCTCCTTCGTCCTTGAGCCTGCGCACGTTGGGGACCTCGTCCATCAATACGGGCGTGCCCAACAGATCGTGCTCGCGCAGATGATCCCGGCACCGGACCAAGCCCTTGGCGACGTGCTTTTCGATGGTGCTCTGCGAGATGCCGAGCACCGCACTGATCTCCGCTTGCGACAACTTGTAGACCTTCCTCAATACGAAGACGCGCCGGCAGATCGGTGGCAGGCTATCCACGGCTGAACAGAACGCCTCGAAACGGTGGCGTGCATCCAGCTGCTCTTCGACCTGAGGGCTATCGGAACAGACGCCCAGCGCATCGAAATCCGCCACCGCATCGGTCGCACGACTGACCCGGCGGCGTCCAAGTTCCACTGCCAGGTTGTGGGCGATGGTGAGCAGCAACGCCTTGGGCGACTCGACCGCGGTGTAGTCCCGGATGCCGTAGATGCGCAAATAGGTGTCCTGGATGACGTCCTCGATGTCCTCGTCGGAGTTCAGATACTTGCGCAGGTACTGCTGCAGCACCTGCCGATGGCAGAAGACCTGGTTGAGGAACCATTCGTGGCGGTCGGATGACATGGAGGCGAGCGGCGGCTGACATACGTTTGTCCTCTCCATGGAACGCTGATGGCAGCACGATGTAAAGCAATAACTTCCCGCAAGTGACTGTTTTCACGATGAATCCAAGGGAATGGCGGAAACTCCCCAGTCGCCCGTCTTCATGGGGTTGTGTCCCATGCCCTGATCCGTCCGGCCTCGTCCGAGGCGCGCATGTCCTGGCCGGCAGGGCGCCTGATGTCAACGCACGGTATCGGCCGCACCGGTCCGGGATCACGTCCGGCACTGCGCACCGGCAAGCGGTTGCGGCATGATCGGCGGACCACCGTTTCCGCCGGAGTTGCCCATGCGCCGCATCCTTGCCGTGTCCGCCCTGTCCCTGGCCCTGTGCGCGGCCTGCTCGCCGGGCACGCCCCCGGCCGCCGATGGCACCCCGGCCACGGCCGCCGAAGCAGGCACACGGGCCGCGACCACCGACGCCCGCCTCAACGAATGGTTCGAGCGCAAGTACGAGGAGCAACTGCAGTTCAGCCCGCTGGGCATGACCATGCTCGGCCGCAAGGACCGCTACGGCGAACTCGACGACATGTCGCGCGAGGGCGCTGCCAAGCAGCTGGCGTGGCAGGCCGCTGCAGTCGATGAGATGAAGTCGAGCTTCGACTACGACGCGCTCGGCGATGACGCCAAGCTGTCCTGGGACCTGTTCGTCTACCAGCTCGAGGCCGCGAAGGCCGCCGAGCGTTTCCACGACCACGGCTATCCGTTCGAGCAGATGGGCGGCGCGCAGGCCTTCCTGCCGACGTTCCTGATCAACTTCCACAAGGTCGACGACGAGGCCGACTATCAGGCGTATGTGTCGCGCCTGCGCGAAGTGCCGCGCGCGTTCGGGCAACTGCTGGAACAGGTCAAGCGCTCGGCCGCCGCCGGCATCCGCCCGCCGCGCTTCGCGGAGGAGGGCGTCATCGACCAGGCCGGCAAGGTCATCGCAGGCGCGCCGTTCGACAATGGTCCCGACAGTGCGCTGTGGGCCGACGCCCAGGCCAAGGCCGATGCGCTGCAGAAAGCCGGCAAGATCGACGCCGCGCGCGCACAGGCCCTGAAGGACGAGGCGCGCAAGGCCCTGCTCGAATCGGTCAAGCCCACCTTCAGCGACGTCATCGCCTGGTTCACTTCCGACCTGCCCAATGCCCTGGTCAATCCCTCCGGCGTCGGCACCACCCAGCCCGACGGCGCCGCGTACTACGCCGAACGCCTGCGTGCGTCGACGACCACCGACATGACCGCCGAGCAGATCCACCAGATCGGGCTCGACGAAGTCACGCGCATCCGCGCCGAGATGGAAGCGCTGAAGACCAAGGTCGGTTTCGATGGCGACCTGAAGGCCTTCTTCAAGTTCGTCGATAGCGATCCGCAGTTCAAGTTCCCCAATACCGATGCCGGCCGCCAGGCCTATATCGATGGCGCGACCCAGGCCATCGACACCATCCGCAAGCAGTTGCCGAACTACTTCGGCCTGCTGCCGAAGGCCGAGCTGGTGGTCAAGCGCGTCGAGGCGTTCCGCGAGCAGGACGGCGCTGCGCAGCATTATTTCCCGAGCACGCCCGATGGGTCGCGTCCCGGCGTCTACTACGCGCACCTGTCGGACATGAGCGCGATGCCCCGGACCACGCTGGAAGTCATCGCCTACCACGAAGGCCTGCCCGGCCATCACATGCAGATCGCGATCGCGCAGGAACTGCAGGGCGTGCCGGAGTTCCGCAAGCAGGCGATGTTCAATGCCTATGCCGAAGGCTGGGGCCTGTACTCGGAATGGCTGGCGCGCGAGATGCCCGGCACCTATACCGATCCGTATTCGGAGTTCGGCCGGTTGACCTCGGAGATGTGGCGCGCGATCCGGCTGGTCGTCGACACCGGCCTTCACGCCAAGGGCTGGACCGAGGAGCAGGCCGTAGCCTATTTCTCCGAGAACAGCTCGATCCCGCTGCCGGCGATCCGCGCCGAAGTCCGCCGCTACATCACCTGGCCGGGGCAGGCGACCGGTTACAAGGTCGGCATGCTGAAGATCCAGCAGCTGCGCGCCAAGGCCGAAAAGGCGCTGGGCGACAAGTTCGACATCCGCGGTTTCCACGACGCCGTGCTCGGCGGCGGCGCGATGCCGCTGACGCTGCTGGAGCGCCGCATCGACCAGTGGATCGCGAGCCAGCAGAAGGGCTGACCGCCACCCACAGCCGCGCGGGGCGCTGTCGTTCGGCGCCCCCGCTACCCGACGTCAAGCTTCAGTGGGCGCGGTCGGCCAGCACGCCGTTCGCGCGGCCGTCTCCGCGCCGACCGTCGGTCGCGCCCAGGCGCAGGCCGCGGCTGCGGCAGACGTCGATGTCGCGGTACAGCAGGGTGCGACCATCGCGGAAGCCGATGCGGAAGTCCTGCACGCAGTGCGCACCGGAGACTTCGACCGTCGCGGCGGTGAAACCGCCACGCAAGGGGGCGGCGATCGCGATCGGCACGAACGTGCCGTCGCCGGCGGGTGCCGCCGAGGCCGAGACCACGCTGTCGTGGCTGGCATTGATCAGCTCGAAGTAGCGCGTGCCGGTGCCTTCGGCACGGACGTCGGCGGCGTGGGATGCGGTCGCGAGCAGCGCGACCAGGGCGAGAGTGTGCGCGATGGACATGACAGTGGCTCCGGTGCAGGGAATGGGGGCCGGAGACAGGCGATCCACGCTCCGGCACCGGCATCAGGCCGTGTCGTCGTGGCGCCGGAAAGCGATTCGGGACGAATCGTCGTAGTGCGCGCGCCAATCGTAGCCGGCGGCCGGAATCGCTTCCGGCGTCCCGCCAATGCGCCTAGGATGCGGACGTCCCCCACAGATGGCCGGGCACCACGCCGGGGGCGCCACGACGCCGCCATGACCCGCACGCCCACCGCACGCGACATCGACACCGGAGCAGCATGAAGATCCGCCTAGGCAGTCACGAGATCGGCCTGTTCCGCTACCTGGCGCTGTGGACGGCGGTCGCGGTGCTGTTCGCCCTGCAGAACAAGATCAACCGCGGCCTGCCCAGTACCGACTGGCCGCTGTGGGATCTGCTGCGCTGGTCGCTGATCCAGTGGTACACCTGGGCGGCCCTGGCCCCCACCGTGTTCCGCCTGGCCGAGCGCTACCCGGTCAGCAACACGCTGCGCTTCCACGGACTGGGCAAGCAACTGCTGGCCAGCCTGTGCATGACGTTCATCGCGATGATGATCGGCGCGATGGTCTCCACGCTGTTCGAACCCAGCGGCTTCGGCGAGCAGCTGGGATACTTCCTGGAGCAGCACTTCGCCATCGGCCTGCTGACCTACTGGATGCTGTTCGCCATCCAGCAGGCCATCCAGTTCCACGCCGAGAAGGCGCGGCGCGAGCTGGAAACCAGCCGGCTGGCCACCGAGCTGGCGCAATCGCGGCTGCTGGCGCTCAAGTCGCAGCTGCAGCCGCATTTCCTGTTCAACACGCTGCACGCCATCATCACCCTGCTCGACGAGGACAAGGTCTCGGCCGAGGACATGCTGCTGCGTCTGAGCGAACTGCTGCGCGCGTTCCTGGAGGACTATGACGGCCAGGAGATCAGCCTGCGCCAGGAACTGATGCTGCTGGACCTGTACCTGGGCATCCAGCGCACGCGCTTCAAGGATCGCCTGACCACGCGGATCTATATCGCGCCGGACACGCTCGACTGCGCGGTGCCCAGCCTGATCCTGCAACCGATCGTCGAGAACGCGATCCACCACGGCATCGGCAAGCGCGTGGGCGCGGACTGCATCGAGATCGAGAGCCGTCGCGAAGGCGACACCCTGTCCCTGGACGTGCGCAACCGCAACAGCAGCCTCGACGAGCAGGGCGCTGGCACCGGCGCCGGCACCGCCCCCTTGGCCGGCGATGCCGGGGATGTCCCCAGCCATGGCATCGGCCTGTCCAATACCCGCCTGCGGCTGAAGGAACTGTATGGCGATGCCGCGCAGGTGCGCCTGGACATCACCTGGCCGCAGGGCGTCGCCTGCCGCATCCAGCTGCCGTTCCGCAGGATCGAAGCAGCTGCGGTCGATCCGTTCGGGCCTGATGTCCCGGGATCCGCCGCCAACAGGCACGATACCGACCCGTTCGATGACGACGACGCTCCGGAAGTGCCGCGCGCATGACCCTCACCGCACTGGTCATCGACGACGAGCCGATCGCGCGGCTGGCGATCGTGCGCCTGCTGCGCGACGACCCCGAGATCGAGCTGGTCGGCGAGTGCGGCGACGGCGTGTCCGCGGTCGAAGCGATCCGCAGCAGTTCGCCCGACCTGGTGTTCCTCGACATCCAGATGCCCGGCATCACCGGCCTCGACGTGGTCGCGACGATCGGCGCGGCGCGCATGCCGGCGACCGTCTTCGTGACCGCCTACGAACAGTTCGCGGTGCGGGCCTTCGATGCCAATGCCGTCGACTACCTGGTCAAGCCCTTCGCCCGCGAACGTTTCGCCGATGCGCTGCGCCGGGTCAAGGCGCGGCTGGCGGCAGCGCAGGGCACCGATGCCGACACCGCCGCGCGGATCATGCAGGCACTCGACGCCCTGCGCCAGCGCGACGATTACCTCGCGCGCATCCCGGTGCGCGAGGACGAACGCGTGGTGTTCGTCGATGTCGACGACATCATCTGGATCCGCGCCAACCGCAACAGCGTGCAGATCCACGTGCCCGGCCGCGTGCACGAGCTCCGCGAGACCATGACCGCGCTGCAGGCACGGCTGGACCCGCGCCGCTTCGCGCGCGTGCATCGCTCGGCGATCATCAACATCCAGCGCATCAAGACCATCGACCCCTGGTTCAACGGCTACCACGTGGTGACGATGGACAACGGCCAGCAGCTGCGCATGAGCCGTTACCAGCACGAGACCTTCCTGCGCCTGGTGACCACGCAGCGTCCCGGCGCCCAGGCCCCGGACGCGTCCGGCTGACCGTTCGTCGGCGCGGGTGCCGGCGCCTCGCCCCAGCGGCCAACTTAAGTACTGGCACCGATGGCGCCCCCTCGGCTTTTGCCTAGCATCGCGGAACCTGGAGCGGGCACGACCGACGCCCGGGCGGTGTCCTTCGCTGTCCTGCCGGAGATTCGACATGCCCACCCGTGATCCGCGCCTGCCCGCCTTCGCCGGCGCGCTGGCCACCTGCGCCCTGCTGGCCCTGACCCTGCTGCTGCCTGCACGCGCAGCCGACGACGGCTTCGCCAGCGTGCTCGACCACTACCCGCTGCTGACGCCGCCGACCGGCACCGCCAGCGGCAAGGCCGCGGCCTGGGTCGAGAACGTCGGCGGACGCCGCACGATCTGGTTCGCAGCAGCCACCGATGCCGCTCCCCGCGCGTTGGCGCAGTTCGCCGACAATGGCCTACCGATGTCCGAGCTGACCGTCTCCGAGGATGGCCGCCGGTTGGCCTACATCGTCGGCAGCGGGCCCAACGCACAGGGCGAGATCAACAACCCGCTGCACCTGGCCGATCCGCAGGAGCGTGTGCTCTGGGCCACCACGACGACGGCGCCGGCACCGCGCAGGATCGCCGGCGGCAGCACCGCGCGGCTGCATTCGCCGGTGCTGTCGCCCGATGGCGCGTCGCTGGTCTATGCCCAGGGCCGCGAGGTCTGGTCGAGCGACCTGCGCGATCCCGCGTCGCAACCGCAACGGTTGTTCACGCTGCACGGCAGTGCCGGCGATCTCGCATGGGCGCCCGATGGACGTCGCCTCGCGTTCGTCAGCCATCGCGGCAGCCACAGCTTCGTCGGCATCTTCGATCTCGCCGATCGCCGCCTGCGCTATCTCGCGCCAGGCATCGATAGCGACCGCGAGCCGCGCTGGTCGCCCGATGGCCGCCAGTTGCTGTTCCTGCGCGAACGCGAGGAAACGCAGAGCTACCGCTTCACGGTCCGCCTGGACAGCATCCCCTGGTCGATCATGCTGGCCAATGCCGACAGCGGCGAGACCCGCACGCTGTGGACCGCCGACCGCGGTGCCGGCAGCACGCCCTACGGCTCCGATCCGTTCTGGATCGACGCCGACAGCATCGGCCTGTTCTGGGAAAAGACCGGCTGGCGCCAGCTCTATCGACTCGGCCTGGACGGTCGCGCGCCGACACGCCTCAGCAGCGGCGATGGCGAAGTCGCCACCGCCATCCCGTCGGCGGACGGTCGCCGCATCTACTACACCGCCAATGCCGATCTCCGCGAACGCTTCGACCTGCATGCAGTCGCCGCGTCCGGAGGTGCCAGCCAGCGCCTGCTCGTCGGCGAGGGCATCGCCACGCGCGGCATCCGGCCGGTCGCGCGGGGCGCGGCCGGCGTTGTCGTGCCGGCCTATCAGCCCAGCGCCCCGGTGCGCATGATGGCCATCGATGCCGGCGGCAGCGCACGCAGCTTGTCGGCATCGGCTTCCGGCGCCGCAGCGGCCTCCGCTTCGACCGCTGCACGCCCGGCGATCCCGGCCGCACTGCTGCCGACGCCGGAGATCGTGACGCTGAGTGCCGAGGACGGCCTGCGCCATCGTGCGCTGCTGTACAGGCCCGCGACCCCGCGAGCCGGCAAGTCGCCGGCGGTGGTCTATGCGCATGGTGGTTCGCGCTGGATCGAGACCGTGGAACCGTTGCATGCCTGGGGCATCGTCGAGGCGCTGGTCGCGCGCGGGTATGTCGTGCTGGTGCCCAACTACCGCAGCGGCGAAGGCTACGGCCTGGCGTTCCGCGAGACCCCCGGCTACGGTGGTAGCGGCGGCACCGACACGCTGGACATGACCGCCGCCGGCAAGTACCTGCGGGCCCTGCCCGACGTCGACGGGGATGCGATCGGCATCTTCGGCATTTCCTACGGCGGTTACCTGACGACCGCGGCGATGGCGAAGGCGCCGGAGCTGTGGGCGGCCGGCGTCAGCATCGTCGGCGTCGCCGACTGGCAGATGGAACTCGAACTCGACCGTGATGGCGCGCGCCTGCCATTCCGGCTGTCGCAGCGCATGCAATACGAGGACCTGGCCTATGCCTCGTCGGCCAACGCCTCACTGGAGGGCTGGCGCGCCCCGCTGCTGTTCATCAGCGGCGACGACGACGCCCAGGGCTGGCTGGTGCAGGCGATCGAACTCGGGCAGCGGTTGCGCCGGCGCGGCATCGCCGTCGATGCGATCGTCGAGCCCGGCGGCACGCACTCGCCGGCCACCCATGGCCAGCTGCGCGACCGGGTCGCCGCGACACTGGCGTTCTTCGATCGCCACCTGGCGCGACGGGGCAACGGCCGTTGATCGGCAGGTCCGCGCATCGCGGACCTGCCATCGCGGTTCGCGGCTATGCTCGGTGCGCCCCGACACCCGCCTCTCTCCCAACACGGTGAAGACATGAGCTTGCGCACTGATGCACCGCACGCGGCCGCAACGCCACCAGGGACGCGTGCACGCTTGCATCACCTGCTGCTCGCCATCGCGATGGTCCTGCCCGGTACGCCTGCGTTTGCGCAGTCGGTCGCGGCAGCGAATGCGGCAACGCATGCGCAGGCACCCACCGCCCGCCGGGCCGTCGCGCAGGGCACGGCCACGGCCACGTCCGCCGCGATCGAGCGCAGCTTCACCGAGCGCATGCGCGAAGGCGGGCTGGTCGGCGTGGCGGCCGCCGTGCTGGTCGACGGCAAGGTCGCGTGGACGCATGGCGAAGGCTGGGCAGACCTCGCCCGCAAAGTGCCTTTCACGCCGGACACGGTGATGAACATCGCCTCGATCAGCAAGACCGTCACCGGCGCGGCGATGATGCATGCCGTGCAGGACGGGCAACTCGATCTCGACGTCGACATCAACCGCTACCTGCCGTTCAAGGTCGTCAATCCCGCGTTCCCGGACACGCCGATCACGTTGCGGCAACTGGCGACGCATACTTCCAGCATCACCGATCGCGAAGCGGTCTATGCCCGCGCCTATCACTACGGCGGCGATGCGCCGGTCGCGCTCGGCGACTTCCTGGCCGCGTATTTCGACCCTGCGGGCGCCGACTACGATCGCGCGAATTTCCTGGACAGGATGCCCGGCGCGCATCGCGACTATTCCAACATCGGCGCCGCGCTGGCCGGTTACATCGTCGAGCGCGTCAGCGGCGAAACGCTCGACGCCTACACCCGCGAGCGCATCTTCGTGCCGCTGGGCATGACGCGCACCGCCTGGCGGTTGGCGGAGATTCCTGCAGGCCGCCACGCGACCCTGTACACGCTGCGCGACGGCCAGCCCGAAGCGCTGCGCCCGTACAGCCTGAGCACCTATCCCGATGGCGGCGTGCGCACCTCGGTCAACGACCTGTCGCGTTTCTTCCTGGCCCTGCTCGGCGACGGCGCGCTGGACGGCCAGCGCATCCTCGATGCCGCATCGGCACGCGAGATGCTGCGCTTCCAGTTCGATGCACGCCGGCATCCCGACAACGTCGACGTCGCCGAACTGAACTCCGGCCTGTTCTGGGCGACCCGGCTCAACACCCGCCTGATCGGGCACGGCGGCAGCGACCCGGGGCTGAAGACAGAGATGCTCGCCGACCCGGCCCAGGTCACCGGCATCATCATCTTCACCAATACCGAACTGACACCGACCGGCCGCAAGGCCTTCAATGCGCTGGTCGACGCGCTGTTCGCCTACGCGCAGACGCTGAAGACCGCCGCGCACTGAAGCACGCACACTGAGGCCCGCGCGGGACGCACGCGCGGGCACGCCGGAGCTGCCTCATGCCGCGATCCGGGGGTTTCATCGGCGCTGCCGGCGCTTCGTCGCAAGCCGCTTGTCGCCGGAGGCCGCGCCTCGCAGATTACGGGGCGACCCAAGCCGCACCGGTGATGCCATGACGTCCTGCACGCACGTTCTCCCCGTCGTCGCCCGCGGCCTGCTCGCCGCCACCTGCCTGCTCGCGGCGTGGCCGGCGTCCACCCTGTCTGCCACCTCTCCTGCTGGTGCCGCCACCGCAGCGCCCACGTGTCAGGCACGCAAGCCGGCGGCAGCCAGCGATGCCGTGCCGCTCGACCGCAAGGTCGCCGAGCG
The DNA here is from genome assembly GCF_054902115.1 of Luteimonas sp. RIT-PG2_3. Taxonomy (NCBI): domain Bacteria; kingdom Pseudomonadati; phylum Pseudomonadota; class Gammaproteobacteria; order Lysobacterales; family Lysobacteraceae; genus Luteimonas; species Luteimonas sp. RIT-PG2_3. The sequence goes on from NZ_JBUBPF010000001.1 coordinate 419,147, forward strand.
CATGCGCGACGGTGGCATGGTCGGCGTCGGCGCGGCGATCATCATCGATGGCAAGGTGGCCTGGACGCAGGGCTACGGCTGGGCGGATCGCGAGCGCCGCATCGCCTTCACGCCCGACACGGTGATGAACATCGGCTCGATCACCAAGACGGTCACCGGCGTCGCGATGATGCAGGCGGTCCACGACGGTCTGCTCGCGCTCGACGCCGACATCAATCGCTACCTGCCGTTCAAGGTGGTCAATCCCGCCTTTCCCGACACGCCGATCACGCTGCGGCAGCTGGCGACGCATACCTCCAGCATCAGCGACCGCATGGCCGTCTACGACACCGTCTACCACTATGGCGGCGACTCGCCGGTCGCGCTCGGCGACTTCCTGGCCGGCTACTTCGTGCCCGGCGGCAACGACTACGATGCCGGCAATTTCCTCGCCCAGGCGCCGGGCACGCATCGCGAATACTCCAACATCGGCGCCGCGCTGGTCGGTTACATCGTCGAGCGCGTCAGCGGCGAAGCCTTTACCGACTACACGCGGCGGCGGATCTTCGAGCCGCTGGGCATGGACCGCACCGGGTGGCGGCTGTCAGACATCCCGCGCGACCGGCACGCCGCGCTGTATGTCTCGCAGCTGGGCCTGACGATCCCGATCCCGCTGTACGGCATGACCTCGTATCCCGATGGCGGTGTGCGCAGCTCGGTGGCCGACCTGTCGCGCTTCTTCATCGCGCTGCTGCAGGGCGGCGGGCGCATGCTCGATCCCGCGTCCACGCGCGAGATGCTGCGGCTGCAGTTCGATGCCGGACACCATCCCGACAACGTCGATCCGGCCGACAAGAACTCGGGCCTGTTCTGGGCGACCAAGCTCGGCGGCAGCCTGGTCGGCCATGGCGGCACCGACCCCGGCCTGAAGACCGAGATGCTGTTCGATCCTGCGCAGGGCGTCGGCGTCATCCTGTTCACCAACACCTCGCTGTGCGACGACGCGATGGGGGCCTATGTCGGCCTGCTGCACGACCTGCGCGCGCATGCGCTGACACTCAAGCACGCCGCACGCTGATGCCCGCCACCCGATCGCGCAAGCTCAGACAGCCCCGCCAGGCAGCTCCCCCAGGCAAGGCCATCGCTGCGCGGCCGTCACGCCCGCACCGTCATTCCAGCGTCGCCAGCACCGCAGCGGTGAACGCGGCGACATCGAAACGCTTGCCGGCGCGATCCTCACCACGGCGCACGATGACGATACCGCGCGACGGCACCACCACGATGTACTGGCCCCGGTTGCCCATCGCCGCATAGGTATCGACCGGCACGCCCGGCGAGCGCTGCAGCAGCCACAGCGTCGCGCCATAGCCGAAGTCGCTGCCCGGTTGCGGCTCCGGCTGCGGGCCCGAGGCCGTGGTCGCCTCACGCACCCAGCCTTCCGGCAGCAGGCGTCGCCCGGCGAACACGCCATCGTTCTGCAACAACAGGCCGAAGCGTGCGAGATCGCGCGCGGTCGACCAGACCTGGCTCGACATCACGTAGCCGCCCTGCCAGTCGGTCTCGGCATGGGTGCGCGTCATGCCCAGCGGCCACAGCAGGTCGGTGTACGGGCGCGACAAGGCGCGCGCCTCGTCGCCGGTGCGGCCACGCAGGGCGTGCACGGCCAGCACGCTGTCGTTGTTGGCATAGCGGAAGCGCGTGCCGGGCGCGGCCTGCAACGGCCAGCCCGTCGCCGACTCGGCCACCGTCGCGCCGCCGAAATACAGCGCATCGGTGCGGTTGCCCGCCGTCGCGCTGTACAGGCCGCTCGACATGCGCAGCAACTGCTCGACGGTGATCGCCGCGCGTGGATCGCCGGGGCGCTGCCATTCCGGGACCGGGGCCGGCTGCCGCGGATCGATCTCGCCGGCCTGGGCCGCAACACCGATCAGCGCACCGGTCAGGCTCTTGGCCACCGACCAGGTGCGTTGGGCCACATGCGGGCCGAAGCCATCGCGATAGCGCTCGGCGATGATCCTGCCGTGCTGCAGCACGATGACGCCGGTGGTGGCATGGCCTTCGCCATAGGCCTGCGCGTCGTCATGGCCGAAGGCCGCCGCGATCGCACGGGCCAGCGCCCGCGCATCGCCGGCCGCGCGGGCGGTCGCGTCGCGGTCACCGAGCGGCCAGGGCTCGCGATCCAGCTGCGGCGCGGGCGTATCGAAACGCGGCAGTGTGGCGACCGCATCGGCGCTGGCACCGATCGGCAACTGCGCGCAGCCCAGGTTCGGCCGCCACGCCGCGATCCGGGGCGGCAATCCCGCATCGAACGCCACCGACACCGTGCGCGCCTGCGCATCGATCGTCGCCGTCGACGCATGCACCCGCGCCTCGTACTCGGCATAGCTGCCCTGCAGCTCCAGCGCCTCGACCTGCGCGGGCGTGCGACCGGCGATGAAATGCGCGCTGCACAACGTCAGCGCCTTGTAGCCCGCGGCCACCGCGCGCGTCTGCAGGTCGGCGGGCGCCGCCTGCGTCGGTGGGGACGGCTGCGTCTGCGCCTGCGCGGCGGCGGGCCACGACAAGGAGGACAGCAACAAGGGGCACAACAACAGCGGAGTGAAGCGCATGGCGGACTCGTCGCAGGCAGGTGACCTGCGAGTCTATGCCAGGCAGGCGCGGGGCACCCTCGTGCATCGCGCGCCGGCGGCGGACCGACATAGTCAGGCCACGCGTGGCACGCGGCGGATGCTGTTGACCCAAACGAATCTTGGCCCTTGCGCGCGAACCGGTATGCTGCGCGCATGCCAGACCTGCCGCCGCCACGCACGATCCACGTCACCCGCTACGTCACGCCGCTGCGTGAGGGCGGATCGATGCCCGCCGTCATCGAAGCCGACGACGAGGGCATGTACGTGCTCAAGTTCCGTGGCGCGGGCCAGGGCGCGAAAGCGCTGGTCGCGGAATGGATCGTCGGCGGCATCGCACGCAGCCTGGGGCTGCCGGTGCCGGAGATCGTGTTGGCCGAGCTCGACCCGATCCTGGCGCGCACCGAGGGCGACCCGGAGATCCAGCACCTGATCCAGGCCAGCGCCGGACTGAACCTGGCGATGGACTACCTGCCCGGCGCGATCAACTTCGATCCGGTCGCATGGACGCCCGATGCCGCACTGGCGTCGCGCATCGTCTGGCTGGATGCCTACACCAGCAACGTCGACCGCACCGTGCGCAATCCGAACCTGATGCAGTGGCATCGCAAGCTGCACCTGATCGATCATGGCGCGGCCTTGTATTTCCACCACGGCTGGGATGGCAGCAGCACCCAGGCAGCCAAACCGTTCCCGCTGATCCGCGATCACGTGCTGTTGCCGTGGGCCGATGCGCTGGCCGAGGCCGATCGCGACCTGTCGGCGCGCCTGTCGCCTGCGCAGATCGCCACGATCGTCGACGCCATCCCCGACGACTGGCTGCTGGATCCGCATGCGTTCGGTCCTCCCGATGCGCAGCGTGCCGCCTATCGCGAGTACCTGGTCGCGCGCCTGAACGCGCCGCATGCCTTCGTCGAGGAGGCCATCCGTGCACGCACCTGATCCTCGCCCGGACACCGGTGCCGCGCCCGACGCGCGCGTGCCGGACCTGTACAACTACGCCACGATCCGGGTCGTGCCACGAGTGGAGCGCGAGGAGTTCATCAACGTCGGCATCCTGCTGTCGTGCGAGGCCAGCGGCTTCCTGGATGCGCGCATCGAACTCGACGCCACCCGTGTGCATGCGCTCGACCCGACCGTCGACATCGATGCCCTGCACCAGCACCTGCAGGCGATCCAGCGCATCTGCCGCGGCGGGCCAGCCGGCGGGCCGATCGGCCTGCTGAAGCCACGCGCGCGCTTCCATTGGCTGACCGCGCAGCGCAGCGCGATCATCCAGACCTCGCAGGTGCACATGGGTACCTGCGGCGACCTGCCGGCGATGCTCGAACACCTGTTCGACCGCATGGTGCGGCGACCCCGCGACGCCTGAGCCGGCCTGCCTACGCGGCGACGACGACACCCAGCCGCGCCGCTTCGCGACCCACCGGGGCCGGTCGCCGGACCATGGCTTAGAATGGCCGCATTCCCACCTGATGCATCCGCTCATGACCGAGACTCCGCCCGACCGCCTCTGCAACGACCCGCGCAGCAAGTTCTACGATGCCTCGGCCCTCGAGCGCGGGATCGGCATCCACTTCAACGGCAACGAGCGCCGGGACGTCGAGGAATACTGCATCAGCGAAGGCTGGATCCGCGTGGCCGCCGGCAAGGCGCTGGATCGTCGCGGGCAACCGATGACGTTCAAGCTCAAGGGCACGGTCAGCGCCTGGTTCCGCGACGACGCCACCGACGCCTGAGTCGCGTTCAGGGGCCTGCGCCCGCGCGCGCTGCATACGTTCAGCGGTAGCGCGCTTCCAGCAAGTCGATCTGCCTGACCAGCTTGCGCGCGGTCTCATCGGAGATCCGGCGATGCCGCGCGAGGTCGAACACCGTCTCGCGCTCGGCCTGCAGGCCGGCCAGGCGCAGCGTGCGCTCGGCATGGTCGGCGCGCCGCAAGAGTTCCGCATCGATGCCGCCGCTCTCGTCTTCGCCGCGGCGGCGGTCGTACAGCGCCATCACCCGCACCGCCGCCTGCGCGTAGAGGTCGGTCTCTTCCGGATCCTGCGGGATCGCATGCTGCGCGCGGTCGATCGCCGCGATCGCCGCGTCCGCGGAAATCCGCAAGGCCAGGTCCTGTTCGCGATCGCCCTCGGTTTCGGCCGGCAGGTCGAGGTCGCGCAGCAGGCGCGGCAGGGCCAGGCTGGCCACCACCAGCGAGACCATGATCACCGACGCCGCCAGGAAGATCGCGAGGTCGCGCGCCGGAAACTCCTCGCCCGACGGCAACAGCAATGGCAGCGTCAGCACGCCGGCCAGCGTGATCGCACCGCGCACGCCGGCCAGCGACGTCGCGGCGACCAGCCGCCAGCCGGGCAGCAGCGGCGACTCGCCACGACGCAGCGCCTTCATGCGGTTGATCCGCAGCGAGATCCAGACCCACAGGAAGCGCAGCGCCGCCAGCGCGGCGTTCAAGGCCAGCGCGTAGACCAGGAGCCACCAGGGGTTGGCGTGCCCGCTCTCGCTGACGTCGACCAGCGCATTGCCGAGGATGCCCGGCAACTGCTCGCCCAGCAGCACGAACATGATGCCGTTGAGCGTGAACTGCAGCATGTCCCAGACCGCGGTGCGCTGCACGCGCGTCGTCGCCAGCGCGCGGCCGGTCAGTTCGACATGGCTCATCGTGATGCCGGCGGCGACCGCGGCGAGGATGCCCGACGCCGACAGGTGCTCCGCAATCAGGTACGCGCCGAACGGGATCAGCAGGCTGATCAGGATTGGCGTGCCGCTCTCCTCGCCGAAATGCCGCGACAACCAGTTCTGCGCGCGGCTGACCGCCAGCGTGAACAGCACGCCGACGGCGACGCCTGCAAATGCGACCCACAGAAAGGTTGCCGAGGCCGATGCCAGCGAAAACCCGCCGGTCATCATCGCCGCGACCGCGAAGCGGAAGCAGACCAGGCCGGAGGCATCGTTGAGCAGGGACTCGCCTTCCAGCACGTGCATCAGGCGTTTCGGGATCGGCGCGCGCTTGGCAATCGACGACACCGCGACCGGATCAGTCGGCGACACGATCGCCGCCAGCGCGAATGCCACCGGCATCGGCATCGCCGGGATCATCCAGTGGATCAGCAGGCCGGCGCCGATGACGGTGAACACCACCAGGCCGAACGCCAGCTCCAGGATCACCGCGCGGTCGCGGAACAGCCCGTCCTTGGGAATGCGCCAGCCATCCAGGAACAGCAACGGCGGCAGAAACAACAGGAAGAAGATGTCCGGGTCCAGCTGCACGCCTTCGTTGAACACCCCGGCGATCACCGCGCCGAGCGCGATCTGCACCAGCGGCAACGGCAGCGAGAACGGCAGCATGCGCATCAGATAGCCGCTGCACAGCACCGCCAGCAACATGGCCAGGACCACTTCTATCGAATGCATGCCACGCCCTCGATCCGGTCCTGCGCTTGATCCACCTGTGCTGCCCTGCTTGCGTGTCGATGCCGGCGATTAGATTAACCGCGATTGCGCCCCTGCCGTCACGACCGCCCGCATGCCATGGCCGCGCGCGATGGGTGCAGTTCATGCCTGCAGGCCCATGCATTCAGAGCAGGCATTCAGAGCAGGCATTCAGAGCAGGCCTGCAGATCAGACCGACGGGGCGAACGCCCGCGCGGCGGCGGCGCGATCTCCCGGCACACCGGCGCCCGCGCGCCGTTACGCCGCCACGTTTGAACCATGCCGGCTTGAAACATGCCCGCGGCGGCAGCATCTTGGGAGGCGTCTCCTCGCCTCTTCTCTCGCCCCCGTCCATGGAGCCCCCCGTATGAGCCGCTTCGACCTCACTCCGCCGGACCGCCCGCAGTACGACGCCCTGGTCGCCGCGCTCAGCGACGAGGAGCGCAGGGTGCTGCTGGCGCACGGCACCGAGGCGCCGTTCTGCGGCCTGTTCCTCGACAACAAGCGCGAGGGCGTCTACACCTGCCGCTGCTGCGGGCTGCCGCTGTTCGCGTCCAGCACCAAGTTCGAATCCGGCACCGGCTGGCCGAGCTTCTTTGCCCCGTTCGATGCCAGCCATGTGCGCACGATCCGCGACACCAGCCACGGCATGGTCCGCACCGAGATCGTCTGCGCGCGTTGCGGGGGCCACCTGGGCCACGTATTCCCAGACGGCCCGCCGCCAAGCTTCGAGCGCCACTGCCTGAATTCGGTCTCGCTGGGTTTCACGCCCACCGGCGAAGCCCTGCCCGATCCGCTGCAGCGTGGCGAGTCGGGCTATCTGACCGGCTGATCGCATCCAGCGGCCGGCATCCGCGGTCCCCCCGCTCGCGCTTCCTTCATTCCCGCGCGGGGCCGGCTGGTGCACACTCGCGGTCCCTGGTTCCCGGGTCCACCAAGGACAAGAGCACATGAAGTACCTGCTGCTGGTCTACACCGACGACACCCTGATCGACGCGCTGCCCGATGGCGAGTTCGACCGCATGATGCACCACTGCCTGACCCACGCCGACACCCTGGCTGACGAGGGCACCCTGCTCGGCTTCCAGCAGCTGGAAGCCCCGGCGACCGCGAAGTCGGTCCGCATCCGCGCCGGCAAGACCACCGTGCTCGACGGTCCGTTTGCCGAGACCAAGGAAATGCTGGCCGGCTTCAACCTGGTCGAGGCCGACAGCCTGGCGCATGCGATCGAACTGGCGCGTGCGTTGCCGTGGGCAGGCACCGGTTGCATCGAAGTCCGTGCATTGCGCGATGTCGACGCGGTGCGCCGCCGGGTCGGCGCCGAACAACGGCCGAGCGCGCACAGCAACTGATCGAAGCGCGCGGCCCATCGCCGCCGCCATCGTCGGGCCCGGCATCGCAATGACGGCGTCGCCAACGCGCCGAGCGGGTCCGGCACGCCCCTGTCCATGGTCCGCGTGACTTCCCGCACGTGCGTTGATGCGTCTTGCATCCGATGCTGGCACCCTCGCCAACGCCGTTCCGGAAGCCTCCGTGCGCCCTGCCCCGATCTCGATGACCGCCGGCCTGCTGCAGGCCTGCTTGCTGTGCGGAGGCATGGCGGTCGCCCTGCTGGCGATGCCGGCACCGGCCAGCGCGCAGACCGTGCATATCGGCAGTGACACGAACGGCAGCGACCCCAACGACAGCGATGTTCCGCACTTCACGTCCAGCCGCTGCGGACTGGCAACGCCCTATAACGTACTCGTCGACAGCGGCGGCCTCTGGCTGTATCGCGCCGAAGGGACGCCGCGCGAGATCCGCATCCGCAGCGGCGAGCTCAGCGTCGATGGCAAGGTGCAGCCGACCAGCGAGGCCGACCTGGCGCGCCTGCGCGAGATCGAATTGGGTGCGCAGCGGGTCATGCCGCAGGTCACCGGCATCGCCAACGAATCGGTCGACATCGCGTTCGATGCCCTGGCGGGCGTGGTCGAAGTGATGACCGGCAGCCGGCGGCGCGGACGCGACATCGAACGCATGCGCAGCGAGGCGCTGCAGCACGTCGCAAGTACGCTCGGCACCGGGCGCTGGGACCAGGACGTGTTTGGCGATGGCTTCGAGGAACGCGTCGAGGCCGCGGCCGAGCGCATGTCCAACAGCCTGGGCCGCAGCATGATGTGGCAGATGCTGACCGGTGGCGCCGGACGCATGGAGCGCCGCGCCGAGAAGATGGAAACCGAATTCGACGCGCGCATGGAGGCCCGCAGCACCGCGCTGGAGCGCCAGGCGCAGGCGCTCTGCGACGAAGTGGAGAACCTGCAGGCCTTGCAGGATGCGCTGGAGTTCCGGTGGCAGGGTCTGCCGCTGCGGATGATCGAACCACGCGAAGACGCGCCCTCGCCGCGAGAACAGGGCAACCTCGTCGACGTCTCGGCGCAGGCGCACTGAGCACATCATCGCCCCCACAGCTGCGCGGCTGAGCGGCGCGACCGGTCTGCGATCAGCCGTCGTTGCGGCGCTCGCGATCGCGGGCCTTGCGCCGGTCGAAGCAATGCTCGCCGGCCGGGTGATCCCAGTGGCGACCATGCCAGGCATCGCCCCTGCGGATCGCATCGCGGCTGTCGGCAGCGAAGCGCGCGCACAGGCGGTAACGGCCGTCGTCGCCGACAATGTCGTAGCCGTAGGCCGCGCCGTCGACCGGATCGACCAGCGCCAATCGCGCACCCGCGTCCTGCCCGAGTTCGGCCAGGGTGCCGGGCAATGCGCGACCTTCGCCGAACGCGTCGATCGCGTTCTCGATGGCGGCCAGGTCGCTGACGCGGCGTGCATCCAGCCGCGCGTCGCGCTGCGCCGACGGCGTGCCCATGATCAGCACCGCCGCCACCAGGGTCGCGACGATCGCCACCGCGCCCGCGATCAACAGCCAGCGGCCATAGCGCGCCGGCGTCATGGTTCGCGCTCCTCGCGACGCAGGTCGATCAGGTAGTAGCTGAAGATCGCGCCGGAGATCAGGCCCGCCACCAGCACCTTCAGCACGAAGCGCAGGCTGATCTCGCCACCGAGCAGGTTGTAGACCAGGGTGATCAGGTCGCCGACCAGCACCGCCGCGGCGATGAACAGCGTCACGTAGGTCAACCAGCGCCGCACCGGCGACAGCCGCTTGACCGGACTGCGCTCAAGCTCGCGCGCCAGCAGTCGCGCGACGAAGACGAACACCGGGAACGCGATGATCACCGACGCGCTGGCCCAGCGGATCGAATGTCCCAGCCGCATGACCTTGTACTCGGGATCGGCGGCATCGGGCAGCGCATGGTTGATCAGGTCGAACAGCAGGCTGCCGAGCTGGTAGGCCCAGACGTAGAGCGTGCTGAACAGCACCAGGTACAGGAACGCCTCGCGCGCCGACAGATAGGGGCGGGGTCGCGGGACCGGCACCGGGAACGCGACATCGGCATAGGCCGCCATGACGCTGCGGATCTGTTCCGGCGCCCAACCGGCCTGGGTCAGCGCCGCTTCGATCGCGTCCCGCGATTGCCCGCGCGACAGGGCCTCCCGGACGAACCACTCCAGTTCCTGCGTGCCACTGGCCATGCACGACTCCACATCGGACGATGCAGGGACGCTAACAGGAAGCCCGCATGCCCGCCATCAACGCCGCCCGATCAGAGGGCGAACGTGACGGATGCGTTCCGCGCGAAGGGAGGGATGGCCACAATCCGGCGCGTCGCCGCCGCAACAATGCCGAGCGGTGGCGACACCAGCACCGTGCCTGCCTCAAGCCGAGGCGGTGCACTCGCGCGCAGCACGGATGTCACGCGCCGCCCACAGATAGATCAGCAGGCCGGCGAAGGCCGTCGCCGCGCCGACATACCCGGTGACCGTCCAGCCGAGGCCGGCGGTGATGGCCATGCCACCCAGCCACGGGCCGAGCGCGTTGGCCACGTTGAACGCGGCATGGTGCGAGGCCGCCGCCAGCGTCTGCGCGCCGGTCGCCACGTCCATCAGGTGGATCTGCAGCATCGGGCCCAGCGCGACCATCGTGCCGACCGCGATGACGGCCGGGATCACCGTCCACAACGACTGCGCCGCGAACGGGAACGCCAGCAGCACGATGATCGACCAGCACAGCACGATGCCGACCGCACGGAAGCCCAGCCGGTCGAACAGCCAGCCGCCACCGATGTTGCCGATGACGCCACCGATGCCGAATGCCATCAGGCCCAGCGGTATCCAGGCCTCGGACACGCCAGTGACCTGCAGCAGCGTCGGCGCCAGGTACGAGAACACGCAGAACATGCCGGCGAAGCCAATCGCGCCAATGCCCAGCGCCAGCCACACCTGCGACTGGTTGAACGCGCGCAGTTCGCGCAGCGGATGCGGCGCGTCGGCGTCGCGATGCGCCGGCAGGCACCACGCGATCAGCACGACCGTCAGCAGGGCGATGACCGAGACGAAATGGAAGGCATCGCGCCAGTCCATGCGCTGGCCCAGCCAGGTCGCCAGTGGATTGCCCAGCAGCAGCGCCAGCGTCAGGCCCATCATCACCAGGCTGACCGCGCGCCCGCGCGCTTCCGGCCGGCTGACCGAAGCGGCCACCAGCGCGGCAACGCCGAAGTACGCACCATGTGGCAGACCGGCGATGAAACGGAACACCAGCATGCTGGCGTAGCCGGGCGCGAGCGCACTGGCGAAGTTGCCCAGCGCATAGAAGCCCATCAACAGCAGCAGCAGCGGCTTGCGCTGCAGGCGGCCGCCGAGGATCGCCAGCAGCGGCGCGCCGACGACGACGCCCATCGCATAGGCGCTGATCAGGTGGCCGACCTGGGGTTCGGTGATCGCCAGGCCGCGCGCGATGTTGGGCATCAGGCCCATCGTCGCGAATTCGCTGGTGCCGATGGCGAAGCCGCCCATGGCCAATGCGATCAGAATCAGGACGTAGTCGCGGCGCGACAGCAGCGGCGGCGCGGTGTTCGCGTCGGGAAGGGCAACGGAGGTCATGCCCCAATTATGTTGCATTGCAGCACAAAACGACCGTTGCGCAGGTGGCACGCTGCGATGCGGCGCCCGGATCTGCCGGTCTGATCGGCCGGTCGGGGCAGGCGCCAACAGCGCGCGATACCCGCCGGTTCGGGCCATCACCCGCCACATCACCCGCCACAGCGAGCCGCGAGCCAGATCCGGGCCGAGCCCCCGCGCACCCGCCCGCACCCTGCGACACGTCCGCCGCTCGCCGCCTCCCGACGGCTGCCCAGCCGGCGTCCCCGTCCGGATATCCACCCCCCAACGATCCGCTACATTGACGCCTCGTCACCGCTCCGGAGCCGCCATGCCCCGCATCGCATCGCCATCCAGGTCCCAGCCGAGCCATGCGCCAAGCGCGGCGATCCGTTCGGCGCCGTGGTGGGCGTTGGCGCTGATGCTGATCCTGCCGGCCATAAGCGCATTGCGGGCCGCCGAGCCGGTCGCGACCGTCCGGGTCGCGTTCGACCGCGCCGGCATCACGGAGACGACGACGACCGGCCTGGCCGATGTCGCCGCCGGACGCGCGATCAGCGCCGACGATCCGGCACGGATCGCGTCGATCTCCAAACTGGTCGTCGCCATCGGCGTCATGCGCCTGGTCGAGGCCGGCACGCTCGATCTCGACGCGGATGTCTCGACGCAACTGGGCTGGACGCTGCGTCATCCGCACTGGCCCGGGATCCCGATCACGTTACGCCTGCTGCTGTCGCACCGGGCCAGCCTGACCGACGCCGCCGGCTACTACGCGGTGCCGCTGGACGGCGCGTTGGCCGAGGTCGTGCAGGACCCGCGCGCCTGGGACGACGCGCACGCGCCGGGGACATGGTTCCGCTACACCAATCTCAACTTTCCCCTGGTCGCCGCGGTCATGGAATCGGCAACCGGCGAGCGCTTCGACCTGCTGATGCAGCGGCTGGTGCTGGCGCCGCTGGGCATCGCCGGCTGCTACAACTTGGACGCCTGCGACGACGCGACCGCAGCGCGCGCGGTCGTGCTGTACGGCAGCGACGGCCAGCCGGTGCGCGACGACCACCACGGTCGCAAGCCCGCCTGCAATGTCGTGCCCGCCAGCGACGGCAACTGCGACCTCGGGCAATGGCGCGCCGGCCGCAATGGCGCGACCTTCTCGCCGCAGGGCGGCCTGCGCATCTCCGCGAACGGGCTGGCGAAGATCGGCCGGCTGCTGCTCGGCGACGGCGAGGTCGACGGCGTGCGCCTGCTGTCGGCGCGGTCCGTGAAGACGCTGCTGACGCCGGTCTGGCGACAGGGCCGCGATGGCGGCGTGACGTACGAGGAAGACACTGCCGACAGCATCAGCCATGGATTTCTCTGCCGTTATGGCCTGGCGACGCAGACGCTGGCGACCGATCAGGCCGAGTGCCGCGACGATCCCTTCGGCGACCGCCGCTCCCGCGTCGGCCATGCCGGCAATGCTTACGGTCTGCTGTCGGGCCTGTGGATCGATCGCGACGCCGGCACCGGCGTGGCCTACCTCGCGACCGGCGTCGCCGAGACCGCACGCGGTGCGCATTCGGCGTTCAGTGCGATCGAGGAAACCCTCGCAACCGGACTAGGGCCTGTTAACGCTATTGATGTCTGCTGCATGCTGTCTCCGAGGCCGTCAGGTGGTGTTGCGCGGCGCAGCGACTGACTGGCCGTCAGTTCAAGCCGTGCGGCGCCGCATGGCGGCCTCGGAGACAACACCCGAAGGGCCGGCCCTGTGACCACGCTTGACGGCGTCATCGCTGCGTTGCGTATCGACATACGCGCCCTCGCTCTTCCTTGTCAATCGCGCCCGCAGGGCCGGTGCGACACACATCAATAGCGTTAACAGGCCCTGGCCCAAGCGCGCAGCGCGCCCGGGGGCGCGTGGTCATGGATTGCATGGGCTGCACTGGAGGTCGGCGGACATCCGCTTGCGCTGCCGCACCGGCTTGGCGCAAGCTGCGCCCGCGTCCTGGCGGGGCACGGCACGGGACGCGGGCATGGATGACCGATAGGCGGCATCCATGACCGCGGCATTTATCACAGGGGGCCGTGCCCGGATCGACAAAGGACAAAGGAATGACACGTCACCTCTTCGCGGCCTCGCTGGCCGCGCTGCTCTGCCTGCTGCCCGTCGGCATGACCCGCGCGCAGGACGCCGCCACCGAAGAACAGGACCCGGTCGCGGCACTGCCGTGGGAACACGGCCCAACCATCGGCAAGATCGGCGAGCGCGCCACCATCGAGGTGCCCGAAGGCTATTCCTTCCTCGGCGCCGAGGGTGCGCGCCAGCTCGACGTGCTGTTCGAGAATCCGCCGACCGGCACCGACCAGTACGTGGTCGCCGCCGAAGACCTGTCGTGGGTCGCGTATTTCAGCTTCAGCGATATCGGCTACATCAAGGACGACGAAGTCCTCGATGCCGACAACATGCTGGTCAGCATCCGCGAAGGCACCGAGGAGGGCAACGTCGAGCGCCGCAGCCGCGGCTGGGAAACGCTGAACATCCTCGGCTGGTCGTTCAAGCCGCAGTACGACAAGCAGCTCAACGCACTCGAGTGGGCGATCCTGGGCCAGACCGAGCCGTCGCAGTCCAAGGTCATCAACTACAACACCCGCCTGCTCGGCCGTCGCGGCGTCATGGAGGTGGTGCTGGTCACCGATCCCGAGGTCATGGACGCGTCGATCGCGCAGTTCAAGGCGATGGTGCCCGGCTACAGCTTCGCCGATGGCGAGAAGTACAGCGAGTTCAAGCCCGGCGACCACGTTGCCGAGATCGGCCTGGCCGCGCTGATCACCGGTGGCGCCGCCGCCGTGGCCTCGAAGAAGGGCTTCTTCGCCGCGATCGCGGTCGCGCTGGCGAAGTTCTGGAAGCTGGTCCTGCTCGGCATCGTCGGCATCGGCGTGGCGTTCAAGAAGCTGTTCAAGGGCAAGGACAAGGACAAGGGCACCGGCCAAGACAGGGATAATCGGCCGGAATGATCCCGCCGGGCCTGCTGCCGCATGCGGAACTGCTGCTGGTACTCGGCCTGTTCGTGTTCTACCTGCACGACGCGGCCCGGTTGCTGCATTTCGACGACCTGATCGTCTCCGGCCGCCGCCGCGGCTGGGACGTGACCGCTGACGCATGGTTGGAAGTGCGCGGGCGCTTCCTGTGGCTGCCGTCGCCGCTGCTTCCGATGCGGGCGCAGTTCCGCGCCGGCTGGCTGCATGCACCCCGCAGCGGCGGCGAGGCCGTGGAGGCGGCGGCGTCCGTCGATTCGGCCCGCGACCTCGACGCCTTCGTGCGCCCGCTGTGGCCGATCCGCGTCGGCTGCATGCTGGTCGCGGTCTGCCTGCTGGTCGCACTGCCGGCGATCCTGCTCGGCGGCCGCGATCCCGTGCAGTTGCTGGCGGTGCTGGCGACCAGCTACCTGCTGACGCTGGCGATGCTGCTGATCGTGCTGCGACGCCGTCGCGTGCTGGGATGGACCCGCCGACAACTGGCCGGCCTCGCCGTGGAAGCCCTGCTGTGCCCGCCGTATGCGATCAACCTGTTCCGCCGGCTGTGCCAGCACCGCGGCCTGCGTGGCGATCCGCTGGACTTCGCCGCGCGCACGCTCGATCGCGAGCAGCAGCAACGGCTGCGCCGCGATATCGAACGACGACTGTCCCTGCTGGGCCTGGTCGACGACCAGGCCGATGCCCCTGATGCCAGCCCTGTCGCGAATGCAGCGAGTGCCGCAGGCGATCGCACGACACCGGAAGGCGACCGCAGCACCAGCGACCGCGTCGACGCCGTCTCGCTGCGCAGCGCGCGCCAGCGGATCGCCAGCACGCTGCCGTGATGCAGACGTTCCCGACACACCATGACGACACGCCCGCCAAGCGCATGACACGTCCGCCACGATGACCCTGTTCGAGATCCTTGCCGGCATCAGCGGACTGGCGATCGGCTACTGGCTGATCAGCGCCTTCCTCGGTCGCGACAGCCTGCCCGACGACCCCCTGACGCGCGAAGCACCGGATGCGGCCGCGACGGATGGCGCCGAGCAGGCCTGGTGGGACGTACTGGAGGTCTCGTGGGATGCCAGCGACGACGACATCCGCGCCGCCTACCAGCGCCGGATCAGTCAATACCACCCGGACAAGGTCGCGACCCTGGCGCCCGAGATCCGCGCGCTCGCCGAGCAGCGCTCGGCCCAGATCAACGCCGCCTACGCCGCCGCCTTGCGCCGCTGAGCGGCTCTTCTGCGCAAACGCGCCGCGACCGTAACGCGCGGCCGCTCAGCACCTGATCACGCGCTGTCGCGAGCGCAGCCAGGTGGCGAAGAAAGCGCAGCGTAGGTGCGGGACCATGAGCAACCGAGCACCGCACGCGCGTCAGATGGCAAGCGCAGCCAGATCGTGGACAGGATCTCAGCAGGGCTTGTCGCGCGAGAACGGATTGAGTTTGCGCACCCAGCTGTCGCCGCAGTTGATGTCGGTCGGCGCGGGCGCCGGTGTCGCCGGCAGCTGACGGGCGGCATTGCGTGCGCGCTCGGCCTGCAACTGTTCGATCTTTGCGCGGATCTGCGGCATCGCCGCCAGCGCTGCGCGTTCGCCGAGCAGGATCGCCTGGCTGCGCTGCTCGAAACTGGCCGGGCCGATGTCGTTGACCTGCGGGCGGATCACCACGTCGGCACGCGCCAGTTCCTGGCGACCGAGGTTCTGGCCCATGATCGCGATCGACTGGTTGACGATGCCGAGCATGCCGACCGGATTGGCACCGCTGGCCTTGGTCGAGATGTCGACCGCGATGACCAGTTCGGCGCCGAGCTGGCGCGCGGCATCCACCGGCACCGGACTGACGACGCCGCCATCGACGTACTGCCGCTCGCCGATGCGGGTCGGCTCGAACACGCCGGGTACGCTACTGGACGCACGCACCGCCTGGCCGGCATTGCCGCGGACGAACACCGTGCGGTCGCCGGTATCCAGGCGCGTGGCGACCGCGGCGAAACGGCGCGGCATGCGCTCGATGCTGCGGTTGCCGATCTCGGCATTGACGTAATCCTGCAGTGCCTGGCCCTGCACCAGGCCGCCCCCGAACAGGCGCACGTCGCGAATCGACGATTCGTCGAGCGCCACCGCTCGTTCCTGCATCTTGAACGGGTCCATGCCGCTGGCATACAGCGCGCCGACGACGCTGCCGGCACTGGTGCCGCTGACGATGCGCGCGTCGATGCCATTGGCTTCGAGCATCTTGATGACGCCGATATGCGCGAACCCCTTGGCCGCGCCGCCACCCAGGGCCAGACCGATCCGCAGCGGTGGTGCCTTGGCCGGCGCGACCACGGCGGCCGGCGGGGGCGGTGCCTGCACGGCCTGGCCGCCGCCACAGCCCGCCAACAGCACGGCCAGGCTGGTCAGCAGCAGGGCCGGCAGGCGCTGGCGCAGGAAGGGACGGAGGCGGCGTGCAGGCATCGACGGCATCGGATCGGGCGCAGGGGGTGAATGCGGCAAGCAGCATAGCCGGCACCAGCCTGTCCCCGGCTGAAGCGATGGTCGCGTGCGCCCTTACCGTGCGCGCCCCTTCCCGCGTATGCCATGCCCGTGCGCGCCTGCACCGCACCCGACCATGCCGCCGCCGGGCGACGGCAGCGATGCGCCGGACATGGGAAAATGCACCGATGGACGACACCGAACACCCCACGGCGGCCGAGCCGGCCGCCAGCGCACGCGTCCTGACCGAGGCCCTGAAGACCGACATCCGCGCCGCCTACAGCAGCCTGCAGGCCAATACGCCCGGCTTCAGCACGCGCCGCGCGCAGAGCCAGATGATCGGCGTGGTCTCGCGGGCGCTGGCGACGTCGGGCGGCATCGGCATCGCCGAGGCGCCGACCGGCGTCGGCAAGAGCCTGGGCTACCTGACCGCCGGCGTGCCGATCGCGCTGGCGACCAAGAAGAAGCTGGTCATCAGCACCGGCACCGTGGCGCTGCAGTCGCAGTTGGTGGAACGCGACATCCCTGCCTTCCTCAGCGCAACCGGGCTGTCGGCGCGGGTCGCGCTGGCCAAGGGCCGCACCCGCTACCTGTGCACGCGCAACGCCGCCGAGCTGCAGGGCGGTTCCAGCCAGGACGCGATGTTCCCCGACGAGGAACCGTTGTACGAGCGTCCGCTCGCCTCGTTCGAGATCGAGACCGCGCAACGCCTGCTCGAGGCCTACACCGGCCACCTGTGGAACGGCGATCTCGATGCCGCACCCGAAGTCGTCGGTCCGGCGCTGCGTGCGCAGATCACCACGCCGGCATCGAGCTGCTCCGGCCGCCGTTGCGGTTACGCCACCCAATGCCCGGTGCTCAGCGCGCGCACCAGCGTGCGCGAGGCGCAGATCGTGGTCACCAACCACGCGCTGCTGCTGTCGTCGCTGTCGCTGGGCGATGCCGACAGCGGCCAGCCGCTGTTGGCCGCCCCGTCGGAGATGCTGCTGGTGCTCGACGAAGGCCACCACGTTGCCAGCGTCGCCATCGACCAGGGCGCCGCGCGCTTGCCGATGGGCGACATGGCCAAGCGCGTCGGCCGCATGCAGATCCTGATCGCCAGCAGTTACCGGCTGGTCGACAAGGACCGCATCAGCAACCTGCTGCCCAACGAAGCCGTCGAACTGGCCGCGCGCGTGGCCAAGCTGCTGAAGGCGTTCCGGGTCGAACTGGAACGCGCATGGACGCCCGAACCCGGTGACCGCGAGCCGATGTGGCGCGCGCCGCATGGCCAGTTGCCGGACGACTGGCGCCCGGCGATCGACGAACTCGGCGAAGACACCCGAAGCCTGTTCAACTGGGTCCACGCCGCGCAACAGATGGTCGCCAAGTCCAAGCAGGACGATCCGACCAAGGAGCGCCTGCAACGCAACCTCGGCATGGCGCTGGAAATGGTCGAGCAGCAGCACGCGCTGTGGTCGGGCTGGCGGCGCGAGGATCGCGAAGGCCAGCCGCCGATGGCGCGCTGGCTGACCCAGACCCGCGATGGCGACCTGGTCTGCCATTGCTCGCCGGTCTCGGCCGCGCAGGTGCTGCGCAGCCTGCTGTGGAAGGACGTGGACTCGGTGGTGATGACCTCGGCGACGCTGACCGGTGGCGGCGACTTCCAATCGTTCGCCATCGATACCGGCCTGCCCGACCACGCCGAAACCGTCAGCCTGCCGTCGCCGTTCGACCTGCCCCGGCAGGCGCAGCTGATCGTGCCGCGCTTCCCGGTGACGCCCGACGATCGCGAAGGCCATCCCAAGGCGGTCGCCGACTACCTGGTGCGCGAACTCGACTGGAAGAAAGGCAGCATGGTGCTGTTCACCTCGCGCTGGAAGATGGAGAAGGTCGCCGAACTGATGCCCGACGCGCAGCGCCGGCAGATCCTGGTCCAGGGCACCGGCAACAAGTCGCAGGCGGTGGCCGACCATCTCGCGCGCATCGCCGCCGGCAAGGGCTCGGTACTGTTCGGCCTGAATTCGTTCGGCGAAGGCCTCGACCTGCCGGGCGAGGCCTGCACGACGGTCGTCATCACCCAGGTGCCGTTCGCGGTACCGACCGACCCGCAGACCTCGACGCTCAGCGAGTGGCTGGAAAGCCGTGGCCACAACGCCTTCAACTTGATCGCGATCCCGCATGCGCTGCGCACGCTGACCCAGTTCGCCGGCCGCCTGATCCGCACGTCCAGCGACACCGGCCGCGTCATCATCCTCGACTCGCGCCTGCTGAGCCGGCGCTACGGCAAGCGCATCATCGATGCCCTGCCGCCGTTCGAACGCGTCATCGGCTGAGCGTATTCCCGCGCTGCGGTGCGCGCGTGCAGATGCGCTTGCATGCAGGCGCGGTCTTGAATCCACGCAAGGCCGCACAGCTCGCGCCGCGCTCTATACGGCGCCCTCAATGCGACGTACTCAATGCGGCGCCCTCCCTGCGCCAGCATCCCTGCGCGGACCTCAATGCTTGTCGTGGGCAGCGTGTTCCGAGGCGGCAGGCGCGGTGGCCGGCGTGGTGGCCGGATCGCCATGCCCGGCATGTGCATCGTGCGCGGCGGCATCCGCATCCGGCACGTCCTGCGGCGCAGGATCGCCATGGTCGCCGTGCTGCGCATCGTCAGGGTGCCCATCGTCAGGGCCGGCAGCTGCGCTGCCGGTCAACGGACGCACTTCCAGCAGCACGGTCTGCGCCGGGGCGGTCGCAAAGCGCAACCTCGCCTCCACGCTCGAGCCCACCGCCAGCGATGCGCGCGGATTGATCAGCATCATGTGCACGCCACCCGGCGCCAGTGTGGTCTGCGTGCTCGCCTTCAATGCCAGGCCGTCGCCGAGTTCGCGCATCTGCATCATGCCATTCTCCATGCGCATGTCATGCAGCTCGACGCGCTCCGCCGCAGCGGTATCGACGCCGACCAGGCGATCGTCGCTGCCGCTGGCGTTGGCGATCGTCAGGTAGGCGCCGGCCACCGCCGCGCCCGGGGGCGGCAGGCGGATCCAGGCGTCGCTGACCTGCAGGCCTTCGCCCTGAACGGCGTTGCCCTGGCCCACGGATGCATCCGCATCCTCGGGTGCCGGGCCGGAACAGGCCGACACCGCCACCAGCAACGCCAGCGCCAAGGACGGCCCCATCCACCTGCGCAGCGGCGAGGACCTTTCCAGGTGCATGTCCAGGTTCATGTCGAAACTCCTGCCGCAATCGGCATCGATGGAAAGCAGCGTCGATGATACGCATGCCTCCGCGCCGCGGCCTGCGACGACATGTCGCAGGGCCGCCGACGGGGCCGCGGCTACCATGGACCGGTCGCCTCCGCACGCCCTGCCATCGCACATCCCTCCCTCGGTGCGAGGCCGGGCGCGCCGGCGACGCCCTGTCGATCCCGGGGATTGCCCACGTGTCCTGCCCACGTCCTTGAAGCGCCCAATCGCCCTGCTGCCTGCGTTCGCGCAACGCGCTGCCATGCGGCATGTCGCGCGGAATGCGGGCGTGCGGCTGGTTGGCATGATCCTCACCGCCCTGCTGCTGGCCGGCTGCGGCTCGCGCGAGCAGGGCCCGTTCCATGGCATCGACCTGCGCGGCGAGTCCTGGGGTCGCGGCCTCGCCCTGCCCGACCTCGAAGGCCGGCCGCGTTCGCTGGCCGACTTCCAGGGCCGCTATGCGCTGCTGACATTCGGCTATACCCATTGCCCGGAAGTCTGCCCCTTGAGTCTGCTGAAGACGGCGCAGGCCCGTCGCGGCCTCGGCGCGGACGCGCAACG
Source organism: Luteimonas sp. RIT-PG2_3 (assembly GCF_054902115.1). Lineage (NCBI taxonomy): Bacteria > Pseudomonadati > Pseudomonadota > Gammaproteobacteria > Lysobacterales > Lysobacteraceae > Luteimonas > Luteimonas sp. RIT-PG2_3. Next base: position 439,407 of record NZ_JBUBPF010000001.1, read on the forward strand.
CCTGCAGCTGCTGTTCGTCACCGTCGATCCCGAGCGCGATACGCCGCAGGTGCTGACGCCTTATGTCGCCGCATTCGATCCCGGCATCGTCGCGCTGCGGGGCGACCTCGAGCAGACCCGACGCGCCGCCAACAGTTTCCGCGCCACGTTCCGCAAGGTGCCCAACGCCAACGGCTACGCGATGGACCACACGATGCTGATCTACCTGATCGGTCCGGACCAGCAGCTGCGGCTGGCGTTCCGCCACGACGAGACCCCCGAACGCATGCTGGCCGACCTGCGCAAGGTGATGGCGCTGGACGCCACCGGCTCGCCTCCGCTCCGCTAGCGGGGCACACGGATCGACCCGCGCGTCGCGCCCGGGTATGGACGCGCGCCTGCAGGGTCCGATGCATCCGGCGGGCGCCCGCCGTATGCTGCACGCCTTGCCGCGCCTCCGGCTGGCGCGGATCGGCCGAGATCAATCGATGACCCTCAATACCTGGTGGCTGTTCTGCGTCGCGGTGTTCCTGCTGTCGGGCACGCCCGGCCCGAACATGCTGCATGTGCTGTCGCGCAGCATCCGCTTTGGCGTGCGCCGCAGCCTGGCGACGATGGCCGGCTGCATGAGCGCGCTGGTGCTGGTGCTGATGGCCTCGGCCGGTGGGCTCAGCGCGTTGCTGCTGGCTGCGCCCACCGTGTTCGACGTGGTGCGCTATCTCGGCGTGGCCTACCTGATCTACCTCGGCATCCGCGCCTGGCGCGGCGACGACGCACCGTTCGATGTCGGCACCGGCACGCTGACCGCGCAGATGTCGGGCTGGGCGCTGTTCCGTGGCGGCTTCGTCATCGGCATCAGCAATCCCAAACTGCTGCTGTTCGCCGCGGCCTTTTTGCCGCAGTTCGTCAACCACGGCCAGCCGCAGGCACAGCAGTACGCGATCCTGATCGCAACCTTCGCCGCAGTCGAAGCCTTCTGGTATCTCGCCTACGCGTTCGGCGGCCGCAAGCTGGCGCTGCACCTGACGCGGCCGGCACTCAAGCGCGCGTTCAACCGCCTGACCGGCGGCATCTTCGCCGGCTTCGGGCTCGCACTGCTGCGGGTCCGGCCGTAACCGCGCCGCGGCCGACGCCATACCGGCGCATCGATGGATGCGCCGGTATGCGGGACGATCGCGGTCTTGCGCCTTACTCGGCGCTGACGTCCTTGACCAGGCGGTACAGGAACTCCTGGCCTTCGTAGAACGACTGCACCGGCACGCGCTCGTTCATGCCGTGCGCGCCGGTCTCGTCGTAGAACAGGCCGGTGACGCCGTAGGCAGGCACCCCGCGCATGCGGAAATACTTGCTGTCGGTCGCGCCGGCACCCATCGTCGGCACCACCGGCACGCCGGGCCACATCTGCTCGGTGACGCGGGTGATCGCCGTCAGCACCTGGCCTTCGACCGGCGACGGCGGGCTCGGCGTCGCCTCGCCGCTGATCGTGACCTTGACCGCATCGTCGGCGATGATCTTGCGCAACTGCGCCAACACGAACTCGGGCTCCTCGTCGGGCACCAGCCGGCAATTGACGTTCGCAGTCGCGCGTTGCGGCAATGCGTTCTCGGCATGACCGCCCTGCAGCAGCGTCGGCACGCAGGTCGTGCGGATCGTCGCATTGTTGCCCGGGTCCTTCGACAGGTGCGCGATCGCCGCGGTGTCCTGGTCGTTGGCCACCAGTGCCGTCATCTGCTTGCCGTCCTCGCCACCGACCAGGTCGGCGGTACGGCGCAGGTATTCGCGGCTGACCGGATTGAGCTTGACCGGCAGGAACGTCGTCGAGATCCGGCTCAGCGCCACGCCGAGCCGGCGGATCGGATTGTCCTCGCGCGGGCGCGAGCTGTGACCGCCCGGATCGGTGACTTCCAGCGTGTAGTTCAGGAATTTCTTCTCGGCCGCCTGCACCTGGTTGCTGACCCGCCGGCCGTCGCTGGCAAGCTTGCCGCCGCCACCTTCGTTGAACACGAACGCGGCATCGACGAGCTGCGGATGCTCGCGCAGCAGCATGTCGACGCCGTTGGGCTCGCCGGTCTCTTCCTCGGTGGTCAGCGCGACGACGATGCCGCGGCGCGGCACGAAGCCTTCCTGCTTCATCCGGATCAGGTTGGCGATGTAGATCGCGGCTTCATCCTTGTCGTCGGCGACGCCGCGGCCGTAGAACGCGCCATTGCGCTCGATCAGCTCGAACGGCGGCAGCGTCCAGTCCTCGCGGTTGGCGTCGACCACATCGATATGCGCCAGCAGCAACAACGGCTTCAGCGACGCATCGCTGCCCGCCAGCTTGACGACCAGGTTGCCGCGTTCGGGCAGGTCCGGCGCGGTCACCACCTGCACGTCGGACTCGGCAAAGCCGGCCGCCAGCAGGCGCGCGCGCACCGCTTCCGACGCACGGGTCGTGCTGCCCTTGCTCAGCGTGGTGTCGATAGCGACCATCTCGGCCAGCAGCGAACGCGCGAGCTGCTGGTACTGCTCCGGCGACACCGGCGCAGGCTTGCCGGTCGGCAGGGTCAGCGCGAGCGGATCGCGATGTTCGCTCGGCGGCGGCGCCGCGGTGGCCGCAGGCGTGGCCGTCGCGTCGGGGGCGGCCGCCTCGGTGGGCGCCTCCGGCGCGGGCTTGCTGCACGCACTCATCCACACCGCCGCGATGCACAACGCCAAAGCGCGTACCCGCGGTCCCGTCACAGCTGTCTGCCCTTGTCGCATGTTGCCGATGCCCTGTTGCCATGGCGCGATGGAGCGGGCTGCGCCGATACCCGGCACACCGGCTCGCAGGCAGGCGTGAGCGCAGGTTATAGCACCGCGCATCGCCCAACGGCCAGCCAAGGCAACACCGGGCGGGCCGGCTACCAGGGCAGCGAGGTGCCGTTGGCGTGCCAGAACGCGCCACTGTCGGTCAGCGTCAGGCTGTCGATGCGGTCGATCAGGCCGCGTGCGGATTCGTCCGGGCTGACATCGCCCTGGTTGTCGACCATATCGGTGGCGACATAGCCCGGGTGCAACAGCACCACCGCGATGCCGCGCGGCCGCAGGTCGTTGGCCAGTGACTTGCCGACCGCATTGACCGCTGCCTTCGACGCCCGATAACCGTAATAGGCGCCCGAGGTGTTGTCGGCGATCGAGCCCATGCGGCTGGTGGTGATGGCCACCTTCGCGCCATCGCGCAGATGGCCGAGCACCGCTTCGGCCACCCGCAGCGGACCCAGCGTGTTGACCTCGAACTGCTCGCGGATCGTCGCGATCGCATTGGCGCCGAGTTCGCCCAGGTGCTCGTTGCGGAAAATGCCGGCGTTCAGCACCAGCACGTCGATGCGCGCGTCGCCAAGGCGCTGGCGCAGACCGGCGACGGCAGCATCGTCGGCGACATCGATTCCCGCCTCGACACGCGCACCGGTGGCATCGAGCTCGGCGCTGGACTGCCGGCAGACCGCGATGACCTCGTCGCCGCGCTGGCGGAAGCGCCGGGTCAAGGCCAGGCCGATGCCGCGATTGGCACCCGTGATCAGGATCGTCGACATGGGAGTGTTCCAGGCAAGGGAGTCTCCTGACATTGGGGCCTTCGCGGCGCGATCAAGCGGCGGCTGGCGCGCCGGCGCCGCGCGCTACACGCACGCCTGCCGCCAAGCTGCGCGGGTTACGATGCTGCGCCTCCTCTCGATGCCATCGCCCGTGCCCCATTACCCCGGCCCCCTGCTGACCCGCCAGACCGCCCAGGCACTCGCCGCTGCGCGCGATCGCGGCGAGGCCACGTGGACGGGCTCGCTGGACCTGGGCCGCACGACCGGTACCGCCGGGATCGGCGCCGGGCACTGGCAATGGCAGGACCAGCCCTACCCCTATCCCGGCAAGCTCAAGGACCGCACGATCCATTACTGGGACGGCGAGGGCTTCACCCAGGCCTCCCGCTTCGGCAGCGCGCTGTTCAAGCTGGTACCGACCGACTGGGGCGCCCCGACATTCGAGATCGATGGCATCAAGATGCTGCCGACCGCACAGATCTCGCCATTCGAGGATGCGCGCCGCAAGGTCGCGCTGGTCGATCCGCGCGGCAAGCAGGTGCTCGACACCTGCGGCGGCCTCGGCTACTTCGCCGCCTGCGCGCTCGAGGCCGGCGTCGCCCGCATGCAGTCGTTCGAGAAGAACGATGAAGTGCTGTGGCTGCGTACACTCAATCCCTGGTCGCCCGATCCCGACGCCGACAGCGCCGGTGGACGCCTGCAACTGCAGCAGGCCGATGCCTCGGTCGCGATCGCCACGCTGGCCGACGCCTCGTTCGACGCGATCCTGCACGACCCGCCGCGCTTCGGCATTGCCGGCGAACTGTATTCGCTGGTGTTCTACCAGCACCTCGCGCGCGTCCTGCGCAAGGGCGGCAAGCTGTTCCACTACACCGGCAGCCCCAACAAGCTGACCAGTGGTCGCGACGTGCCACGCGAAGTCGCGCGTCGCCTCGACAAGGCCGGATTCAAGTCGCAGCTCGTCCTCGACGGCGTGCTGGGCGTGCGCCAATAACGCAGGCCACCTGCGGCTTCAGGCCACCACCGGCACCACCCGTTCAATGTCGACCTTTTCGGCGCAGGCCGGGCACTGGGTCGAGAACGTCATCCGACGCGTCGGCCTGCGCCGTCCCGTGATGATCTCGAGGCAGACCTGGTAGAGGTCGAACAACTCCTCCTGGCCCAGGTTGCGTGCATTGTCGCGGTTGCTGACGACGGAAAACAGCGCGGTGGCGGCAGCGTATTCGACTTCTGTGGTCATCATCGTCTCCGATCATGGCGTGGCGGCATGCCCGCGCAGGATTTGCACGACGATACTTCACGCAGGCGCCACCCGTCCCGGCGTAGATTTCCGGCTGCCGCAGCATCTTGGAACGCGCGCACCGGAACCGCATCCGCGTGACCGGAACGAAGGAGAACGACATGATCAAATGGGCCATCATTTTTGCCGTCATCGCCCTGGTTGCCGGCGCACTCGGCTTTGGCGGAATCGCAGGCGGCGCCATGGGCATCGCCAAGTTCCTGTTCTTCGCAGCGATCATCATTGCCGCGATCTTCCTGATCCTCGGCCTGACCGCCGCCAAGAAACTCAGCAGTTGACGTCGGACTGATCGGTATCTGACTTCGATCCGAGCAGGATCGGCCGCAGACCGCCGGCCGCGCCGTCGCCATGCAAGGCGATGGCGCGGCCGTTCGTATTGGAGACGGCAAAAAGCTCACCGCCAACGCCGACATTCGCAGCCCCAACGTATTCCCCAAAAAAAGGGCGCCGGGTTTCCCCGGCGCCCGTGGCCTCCGTGCGCTACTGCTGCGCTTGCACGCCTCAGTCCTTTTCCTTGCCGACGATCCGACCGGTGTTGGGATCCAGCAGCACCTCGACCTTCTTGCCCGCGGCATCGTTGCCCTCGGCCTTCCACATGCCGTCGTCGAACTTGACGTCATGGACATCGGTATAGCCTTCAGTCGACAGCTTCGCGCGGACATCGGCCTCGCTGAGCGTCGTCACGTTCTTGTCGGGATAGATCTCGCCGGTCTTAGGATCGATACGCAGGTCGACGCTCTTGCCATCGGCGCTTTTCGCATCGACTTCCCAGACGCCGTTCTTGAACTCGATGTCATGGACATCCGTATAGCCCTGCGCTTCCAGCTGCGCGCGTACCTGCGGCGAGGTCAGGCCCTGCGCATCCTGTGCAAGCGCAGTTCCGGCGGCAACCGTCAGGCCCATGGCCAACAGGGTCATCTTCAGGCGGTTCGTGCGTGTCATGTTCGCTCCATGTTGCAGTCGCGTGGGGTTCCACGTTGGCAAGGATCCTAATGATCCCGTTGCAAGCCCAAGTGAATTCCGACACCTGCACCCGGCAGGAGGACGGTGCGATTCATCGACGTGCCCGCCGCGTGAATGCATGTCCTCGCAGGCGCGACAACCGCCGTTCACCGACGGCATTGATCGCATCGATGCTGCCAATGTCGTCGTATTGCGTCATGCGATCGCACCCTTACGGCAACGCCCCGGGCACCCGCGACGCGACTTCGCCCGCTAGAACGTCACTTTCACCGATGCCGCGCTGCGCCTGGCCTCGCCGTGATACACCGCCTCGATGTTGTTGCCGTCCGGATCGAGTACGAAGGCCCCGTAATAACCCGGATGATAGGGTCGCTCACCCGGCGCGCCATGGTCGCGTCCGCCATGCGCCAATGCCGCTGCGTGGAAGGCATCGACCCGCTCGCGACTCGCGGCCTGGAACGCCAGGTGATGGCGCCCGGTCAACTCGCCCTGCGCCGCCTCGCTGTCGGCCGTCGAGACGAACAGCTCATCGGCCCAGAAGTAGTCCTGCTCGCTGCCCCCCATCGGCACGCCCAGCACCTCGAACACCGCACTGTAGAAGCGCCGACTGGCCTCGATGTCGCCGACGACCAGCTGCAGATGGTCGATCAGCCTGCCGCGATGCAGTTCCTGGGTCTCCATGACGCGTCTCCGTCGGGGGGGAAGCCGACGGTATAGGGCAATGCATGTTCAGGGGATGTCGAGGTTGGATCGCGGCGTCGCGAGGCGCATCACGCTTACCAGATCAGGTCGTCCGGCACCTTGAACTGGCTGTAGTACTCGTCGTCGTCGGCATCGCTGGACGGCGCCGCATTGCGCGCATGGTTGACGACGATCATCGTGGCATCGCGCGCTTCGACCTTGTCGGCCGCCGCCTGCGGAATGATCGCGTAGCGCTGGTCGTGGCGGGCGATCGCCAGGCTGCCCTTGGCGAGCTGGCCGCGCACGGCCTCGGTCACCAGCAGACTGCGGATCGCATTGCCGTCGGTAAAGCGGTACTCGACCTCACCCTCGGTCGGCAGCTTGTTCTGCTCGACGATCTGTCGCGCCTGCGCGCGCAACTCCTGCGCGCGCACCTGCGCGTTGCGCTCGGCGGCCAGCGCACGGTCTCGCTCGACGCGCTCCTGGCGCAGGCGCTCGGCATCGGCCTGCTCGTCCTTGGGCGGTGGCGGCGCCTTGCCCTGGCGTTGCTTGATTTGCTCGCGTGCGATCTGGTCGACCTTGGATTTCTTGGCCAGGCCGGCTTTGAGCAATTGTTCCTGCAGGGCGTTGCGCATGGGTCGCGGAGGCTTGTCGGTTGGAGGCCAGGGACGTGCAGGCAATGCCGATGCACGTCGTATGCGGGCATCGTACAACGCATGCCCGCCCGCCGCGAAGAATCCGGCGCGATCGCGGATCAAGGTCATTGCCCCGCCGCCGCGACGGGACGTGGGCAACACGTCACGGCTGGTGCCGGGACAACCCGCCGTTTACATCTGTGCTGTCAAAATCCTGGCTCCGACCATCGCGAGGTCCCCATGACGAACCCGACGGCGACGCCCCACGACGAAGCCACGCGCCAGCGCGCGCTGGACCGCTACCACGTCCTCGACAGCCTGCCTGAAGCGGCGTACGACGACATCGTGCAACTGGCGTCATCGTTGTGCGGCACCCCGACCGCGCTGATCACGCTGATCGACCGCGACCGCCAGTGGTTCAAGGCCAAGACCGGCTTTGACGGCACCGAAACCAGCCGCAGCATCGCCGTCTGCGATCATGCGATCCGCGTGCCCGACCAGTTGATGGAAATCCCCGACCTCAGCCAGGACGTACGCTTCTCGGCCAACCCCTACGTCAATGGCGAAGCCGGCGCCGCACGCTTCTACGCCAGCATGCCGCTGGTGACGCCCGAAGGCGCCGCCATCGGCACGGTCTGCGTGCTCGATGCGCAACCGCGTGAACTCGATGACGCACAGCGCAACGCCCTCGCGTCGCTGGCGCGCCTGACGATGACACTGCTGGAAGCCCGTGCACGCGAACGCGCGCTCGAGCACGAGAACTTCATCGCCCACACCGCCGCGAGCCTGGTGGAAGCCGAGTCGCAAGCGAACACGCGCGCAGCCAACGGCGCGGGGTATCTACTGGTGCTGATCGAACTGCAGGACCACGCCGGTACCGTCAGCCGCCTCGGCGAGCGCGCGACCGACAAACTGCTGCAACGGCTGGACGACGTCCTGGAGCAGACCCTGGCCGCCGGAGACGACGCCATCACCCGCAGCAGCGGCAGCGCCGAGTTCGTCGCGGTCCTGCATGGCGAACATGCCCCGCAGACGCTGGAACTGCTGCGCGCCGCCATCGCCCATGAAGCCGACCCGCAGGGATTGCAGTTCCTGTACGGCGTCGCCCATGGCAACACCTCGGAATCCACGGCCGCGGTCTTCCTGCGCGCAGATGCCGATCTGATCGATTGCAGAACAACCGAACCGCAACACTGAAAGCAGGCGCGGAAGCAGGTCACCCGCATCGCCTGCTTCCGCGCATAGAACACAGGCGTTCTGGCCGAATGCACACTGTCCATTCAAACTCGGCATGACCACCAGGAAGACACTGGCCCTTCACGGCGATCGCATCCACGACATCGCGTCGTTCTACGACGAGATCAATCGTGTGCTGATGGTCGGCGAGGACTGGTCGCTCGCTCCCAATCTCGATGCGCTGGATGACCTACTGTACGGAAGCTACGGCGTGATCAAGGGCAACGAACCTGTCGTGTTGGCCTGGCATGACTTCGAGCGCAGCCGCGAAGCTCTCGGCCTCCATGCCACCCGCCAGTTGCATCTGCACAAGCTTCAGCAGCCACAGCGCTACGACACCTCCCGTATCCAGGACAGTCTTGCCAGACTCGATGCGGGAGATGGAGAGACCTATTTCGACATCGTGCTCGGCATCATCGCCAACCATCCGAATATCGAACTGGTGACGTGCTAGCGGTCCGGCGAGTCACGCGCACCATCGCTGGATGGACTGTGTCATCAGATCCGCCCCATGAAGACGGGCGCCCGAAGGCGCCCGCATGGTGTCGCTGACGTGGAGCATCAGCCGCGACACGAAGGAACCAGGCGGCTCCCGTCAGAACGCGTATTCCGCCGTCAGCCCGAGCAGTGCGGTCGAACGCTTCGGGCCTTCGAACTCGGCACCGCTGACCGGGTCACGCACGTCGCCGGACTTGGCGCGGAAATAGTCGTAATGCAGGCCGACGCTGAAGTTCTCGGTCGCGTTCCAGCCGGTGCCGACGCCGGCATACCAGCTGTTGCGGCCGTCACTGCCGCCGCTTTCGAGGCCGAGGTTCTGGCCGACCGAGTTGTAGTAATCGACGTTGTTGTCGGACGCACGGAAGTAGCCGCCTCGCGCACCGATGTACCACGCCGGATTGACGTTGACGCGCGCGTTCGCGCCGACCAGCCAGCCACGCAGCGCGTTGGTGTCTTCGCGCTGATTCACCGGATCGCTGTTGAACGCATTGCGCACGACGAGGTTGCCCAGGTCGGCGTAGCCACCTTCGATGCCCACGCCCCATGACGGCGCGACCTTCCAGCGGTAACCGCCGACGAGACCGTAACCGGTCTTGCGACCGTCTCGACCTTCGAAGACATTGAAATCACCGGTGCCGAAACGGCCGGCCGTGCCGCCATCGGTACGACCGAGGCTGCCGGCGACAAAGGCATTGCCCTCGCCAACCTGCTTGTCGGGACGATAGTTGTCGCCACCACTCTGCGCGAACGCCAGCGGCGCGAACAATGAAGCCGCGAACGCGGCGCAAATAAGGGTCTTGGTCATGGGGATCTTCCTTTCTTCTGTGTGTGACGTCTCGCCAAAGGGCGTGCGACATCTCGGTCAGGAAGACGAATCCACCGGTTCCGAATGCATCGCACCGGCGCAGTAAAGCGTTTACAAGCTGAAGCTCATGCAAACCTTCACGATGCACGCACATCGAATTAACGAACGGGTTCAAGCCACGTTCAAGCAAACAAACCGGTTCAAACAAAGCGTCGGTGCTCAGCGTCGCCCTTCTTGCGTCGCGCTAGACAGTCGACGCTGCCACGCGTCTGCTCGCACGCATCTTGTGATCGGCGAAGGCTTACGACACGCCTGCACCCGTCGCCGTCGGCGCCGGCTGGATATGCATCCATTCGCGATACGCGTAATAGAGACCGAACAACACCATCATGCCGCCGACGCCCATGAAGATCGGCGCGGCCACCGCGTTCGCAGCGGCAGACACGAAGACGCTGGACGAAGGCGCACCATCGAGACCACGCGGCGCGGCATGCGCCACAAGCATCACGCCAAGCGCCAGGTTCACCGCCACGTCCGCACGCCGCCACCAGGTCGGCTGGCCTCCGAGCACCCACGCGATGCCATGCTGCAGCGCCATGGCGATCAGCAGCGCCAGCGTCAGCGCGCGTTGCCAACTGCCCGCAAACGCCGCCGACAGCGTCAGCCCGTCCACCGGCACTGCGGCTGGCAGCCACAGGCCGGCAAACGTCACCGGCGCGGCATACATGAAGACCGGGAACACCAGGATCCCGACCAACGCCAATGCCGACAGACTGCGCGGCATCCATTCCGGACCATGCGTGGGCTTCCATGCAAACCTGCCGGGTCGGCGTCGGCGCCACCAGCCCGCCAACGCGAAACACAGCAGCAGGATGCCCAACCACTGCAGCGCCGTGGCGTCGAAATCGACATCACGATGACCCGTCAATACATGCACGGCGAGCACCACGAGGCCGCCCAGCGCCCAGATCAGGAAGTGGTGGGTGTCGGCGGCCTCGATCAATGCCGGCCGCGCGTGATAGCGCTGCGCCGCGTCGGCCGGTCGACCGAAGTCCTTCAGCAAGGCCATCGCCATCGCGGTGTCCGGCGCATGGCCGGCCCCCTGCGCGCGTGCCGCCAGCTCCTCGTCCAGCAAGGCGCGCAACTCGAACGCCACATCGGCGCGCCGTTCGCGCGGCAGGCAGCCTGCGACATCGCGCACATAGGATTCGACAACGTCATTCACGTTCATCCGCCCCTCCGTCCAGAAACGCCCCGATCACCCTGACCTGGTCGCGCCAGGCCTCGCTCAGCGCGGCATAGGCCTGCGCGCCTTCGGTACTGAGCCGGTAGTAGCGGCGCGGAGGCGCATGGGCGGTATCCCAATCGCTGGCCAACAGGCCCTGGCTCTCCAGCCGGCGCAGCAAGGGATACAGCGTGCCCTCCTCGACCGGCATGCCACCCTCGACCAGCGCCTGCTTCAGCGAGTAGCCGTATTGCGGCACCTGCAGCCGCGACAGCACGGCCAGCACCAGCACCCCGCGTCGCAGCTCGGTCAGTCCCGTGTTGTCCCGCTCTACCATGCGCCACCTAATACTGTTTTGCGCACAGTAGGCGCAAGGGTACTACTGTGTCAAGCACAGTAATCCCGGATTGAGTGCCCGGTCTGACGGCTTGAGTCGACTGCCCGGTCGACGGCTCGAGTCGACAGCTCCGGCGCTAGTCGCGCCACCAGGCGGTGGTGGGCTGGGGCGCGCTCAGATCCACGCGCTCGCCCATCCGGGGTGTCGACAGGGCGACGCCGCGCGCGGTCGCCAGGGCGCTGATCCGTTCGAACGGGTCGTCCCAGGCATGCATCGCCAGGTCAAAGGTGCCGTTGTGGACCGGCAGCAGCCAGCGTGCGCCCAGGTCCTGATGCGCCTGCAGGGTCTGCTCGGGGAGCATATGCACGAAGGCCCAGCGCGGGTCGTAGGCGCCGGTCTCGACCATCGCGACGTCGAACGGCCCGAAGCGACGGCCGATCTCGGCAAAACCGTCGAAATAGCCGGTGTCGCCACTGAAGAACAGGCGCAGGCCGCGATCGTCTTCCGCGGCCGGCGGATCGACGATGACCCACGACGCCCACAGCGTGCGGTCACTGTCGAACAGGCCGCGCCCGGAAAAATGCTGTGCCGGCGTTGCGGTGAACCGCAGGCCGTCGAGGTCGACGTGCTGCCACCAGTCGAACTGGCGCACCTTGGCCGCCGGCACGCCCCAGGCGATGAGGCGGTCGCCTACGCCCAACGGCGTCAGGAAGACCTCGGCGCGTTCGGCCAAGCGCACCACGGTCTCACGGTCCAGGTGGTCGTAGTGGTCATGCGACAGCAGCACGCCCCGCAGCGGCGGCAGGTCGTCGAGCGCGATCGGCGGCGCGTGGAAGCGCTTCGGCCCGGCCCACTGCACCGGGGACGCGCGCTCGGCAAACACCGGATCGGTGATCCAGAACCCGCCACGCAGCTTCAGCAGCAGCGTCGAATGGCCGAGCCGGAACAGGCTGCGGTCGGGCGCGGCATCGAGGTCGGCGCGAGTCAGCGGCAAGACCTGCGGCGCAGTCGCCGGCACGGTGCCGTCGGGCTTGTTGAAGAAGAAATCCCAGAAGATCTTGACGGTCTTCCCAAAGCCCACCGCCGGACGCGGCAGCGCATTGCGGAACCGCCCTTCCGTGGATTGCGGCGAAGCCGCGTAGTCGGCCAGGGCATGGTTGGTGCGGACAAAGGACAGCAGGCAGGCACTCACGATGAGGACTCCGAGGAAGAGGACGGACAGCACCAGCGGTCGACGCAGCAGGCGGCGACGGGGCCGCGGGGAAGGAACAGGCTTGGGGTGCATGGGCAGGGATCGACTGTGGGGCTCGAGGGAAGGAACTACACCGTGCAGTGTAGTTACAGGAATCGAAAAGTAAACCCCCGGGTGTAGAATTCAGGCATGTCCCTGCCTGCTGCCCCGCCGACCCGCCTGACCGACCGCAAGCACGCGGCGATCCTGGAAGCCGCAGTGGCCGAATTCCGCGCCTCCGGCTACGAGGCCACCAGCATGGACCGCATCGCGGCGCGTGCCGGGGTGTCCAAGCGCACCGTCTACAACCACTTCCCGGGCAAGGAAGCGCTGTTCACGCGGATCCTCGAGGAAATGCTCGACCGCGGCATCGCCGGCCCCGACCTCGCCTACCGCGCCGATCGCCCGCTGCGCCCACAGCTGATGGAGCTGGTCGGGCAGAAGCTGCGATTGCTCGACGACGTGCATTTCGTCGACCTTGCCCGCGTCGCGATCGCCGCCGGCATCCATTCGCCGGAACTCGCACGCGAGATGCTCGCCCGCCTCGGCGACCGCGAGGAAGGCCTGACCACCTGGGTGCGCGCCGCCACCGCCGACGGTCGACTGAAGACCGACGACCCGGTGTTCGCCGCCATGCAGCTGCAGGGCCTCATCAAAGGCTTCGCGTTCTGGCCTCAGCTGTCGATGGGCCAACCCACGCTCAGCCCCGAGCGCCAACAGCAGGTCGGCGCGTCGGCCGTGGACATGTTTCTCGCCTACTACGGCTAGAGGGACAGCCGCAGCGGCCACCACAGCGGCAACAGAACCGCCGCCATCGTGGCCTGTTGCACAGCAGTCTAGAGAAAGGCGACGCGGACCCCTGAAACAGAAGCGTCAGTAGGTGCGTGTTTGTTGCCTCGAAGCGCGGCCCTCGCTTCGACCGCAGCATTCGTCGTGCTCGCGTTTAGCGCTTCTCCTGCACGCGGCGTGCGACCAGCACCGACAACAGCACCAGTCCGATGGGCGCGATGAAGCAGGCCATGTAGGCGGCGCGTTCGGACTGCGTCAGCAGGAAGGCGAACAGCGACCCCGACACGGCCAGCGTCGTCGCCACCGCGATCGCCTCGCTCAGGTGCAACGCCGAGGTGTTGCGTCCCTGCTGCTCCGGCGTGGACAGCGCCAGGGTCAGTACCGACAGGCTCGGATACACCAGGCCCATGCCCAGGCCGGTCACTGCCCAGGCCATGATCGCCAGCCATACCGGCTGCGTCGTCAGCACCAGCGCCGATCCCGTGATGCCGACGACCATCAAACCGACACCGGTGACGATCAGGCCGGAGCGCGACCAACCGCGCGTGTGGTTGCCCTGGTACCAGGAACCGCTGCACCAGCCGAGTGCACCGATGCCAAGCGCCAGGCCCGCGTGCCACGGCGACAGGCCGCGATGATGCGACAGCAACAGCGGCAGGAAGGCCTCGCAGCCGAAGAAGGCCGCCGCCGCAAGTCCGCGAAGGACGATGACGCTGGATAACCCACGGCCCAGCCGCAGCGTGCCGGCAGGCAGCAGGCGCCACGTACACAGCAGCAACAGCGCCAAGCCCGGCAGCAACCACAGCAGTGCATCGAGCGCCCGCTGCTGTCCGCCGAGATACAGCAACAGGATGCCCGTCGCCGAGCCGATCGCCCAATACACACGCTGGTGGTCCTGCGCCAACGACGGCGTACCGGTCAGCCCACGCAAGGTGGGACGCAGCAGCAGTCCTGCCGGGATCGCGAGCAGCGGCACGCTCAGGAAGACCCAGCGCCAACCGACGTGCTCGACGATCAGTCCACTCAAGGCCGGCCAGACCAGCGATGGCACGATCCAGCCGGTCGAGAACGCAGCGAACATCCGCGGCCGCAGCGCCTCCGGATAAAGCCGCCCGACAATCACGTACAGCGCCACCGAGTACGCCCCCGCGCCCAGCCCCTGCAACAGGCGGCCCACGATCAGCGTGGGCATCTGCCGGGCCAGCCCGGCCACCAGCAGTCCCAGCACGAAGCAGGCCAGGCCCGCATACAGCGCCGGCCCCGGGCCGCGGCGGTCGCTCCAACTCCCGGCGAGCGTCATGCCGATCACGCTGGTCGCCAGCGTGCCGCCGAAGGCCAGCGCGTACAGACGCAGCCCATCCAGTTCCAGCGCCACCGTCGGCATCGCGGTCGCCACCGCCAGCGCCTCGAACGCGCCCAAGGCCACCAGCACCACCATGCCGATCGTGGCCATGCGGTAGCGCGGCCCGAGGATCGAGAGCGACGCGTCCGCGCGCGGGGTCGGAATGGCAGGCAAGGCGTCGCCGACACAGGCACCGCTGGAGTCTTCGCTGGAGATCGTCATCTGGGGTGCTGCTTGCGGCTACGGGGGATCGGGCCGACGAGGATGCGGCCTTAAGCCCGGTTGAGGTCAAGGACGGCAAGGGGCGACGATGCGGACAGGCGGCGTCGCCATCGGCATTCATCGCCGCGCACGTCGACGCTGCCCAAGGGCCTAATCGAAGTGCAACGTCTGGCGATCCAGCAAGCGATAGGCGGCCCGCCTGCTCATCAGCAGAAGGGCGAGCACGCCAAGGAGGCCGGCTCCAACAAAATAGAAGTAGCGCGGGTCCGGCATGCCGATGCCGATCGTGTCGCTGAGCGCATGCACGATGAGATAGGCCGAGACACCGCCCGAGACGACAGACAAGGCAAGGACTGCCGCCAGGGGAACCGTCGCTTCAAGCAGCACGATGCGATCGAGCATGCTTGCCGGCATCCCGGCCAGCCGGAGCAGGCCAAACACACGCTTCCGATCCATGATCGAACCCAGCGTTGAGAGTACGAGCGACAGCCCCGCGATCAGTATCGTGACCAGGGCGCCGTTGTACGCAACGAAGGACAACTCCTTCAGCACCCTGTTGGCGCCGAGCAGGCTGGCTTCCGTCCGCAGCAGCGGCGCAATGGTCCATGTCGTCCCCGTCTGCAGGTACGTTCGCGCAAGCTCGAGCGTGCGCGGCGCCCCGCGGGTGACCGCAATCAATACCCGAGGCGCCAACGTCCCTGCGTCCACGGACACTTGCCTGGGTGCAAGCACGCCTTCACGGCTCGCTGAAGCGAACGTCGACAGGTTCACCTGGTAATAGGCGGCCGCCGCAAGGGGCGTGCTGACACCAAGCTGCGCCAGATCGCTGCCGGAAAAAATGAATTCATTGCCCGTGCCCGGTGCCTCGAAGCCCACGACCTGCAGCGAACTGCCAGGAATCGTCTCGGGCACGCGCGAGTGCTCGGCGAGCAGGACGAGCAATGCCTCTGTCGGCAAGCGATCGGGTACATCTTCGACGAGGAAACGGCTGGAGACACCGCTGCTGGCGACGGCGAACACCGTCACCATGAACACGCCCACCACCAGACCGCTGACCGAGCGGAACGAGGCCACCGGCGCCTGCGCGATGCGATTGGCCACCATCACGCCCGCAGCGGTTTGCGTCCGCCGAGCGACCACGCGACCCGCGATTGCCGTCAGCCACGGCCCCATCCAGACCACACCGAACGACGTGATGGCAAACCCGGACAGGAACAGCACCAGCGCCGCTTCCCTGGAGAGGGAGGGCCCCAGCCCGCCCGGTCCGCACAAGGCGATCATGCACAGTCCCGCGGGCAATAGCGTCGCGCGATGCCAACGGACAGACGGCTCGGCCATCGCCCGCGTTGGACCGAGGGGACCGATGCCCGCCCTCCAGGTGCTGATGGCACTCACCAGCGTGGACGACGCCATCACCATCAACGCCAGCAACAGCGTGGCGACCGGGCCCACGTCGAGATCCGATGGATAGAACTGCGTGCCAGCGAGTTCGAATCGCGCCACCAGCGGCCGCACGACCCGTGCCGCGCCAATGCCGAGTGCGGCGCCGGCGGTGCTGACCAGCAGCATTTCCAGGCCCGCCACCAGGCCGTTCTGCTTCGACGTGGCCCCAATGAGACGCAAGGTCGCAAATGTCTCGCGCCGCGTGGCCGCGCCCAGCCGGGCGGCAATCGTCACGAACAGCAGGACAGGGAACAGGATGCCAATCGCCCCGATCGCGGCGACAGCCTGGAATCCTGTGCTTTCGGTATCCGGTTGCCCCTTCGCAGATGCGGCGACAAGCAGCCACTTGCGCACCCGCATGTCATCGAGCGATTGCCCGGTCACCACGACGAGCGCGTTCGGGCCCTTCAGATGCTCGGGGGCAATGATGCCGACACGTTGCCCGTAACGGTCCCCGAGCATGTCCGAAGGCACCGAATCGACGAGCGCCGCCAGTGCAGGCGATGCAGAGTATTGCCCTGGCGCCGGCCATTCGGGGATGGCAGGCAGCGTCGACACGCTAGCTGCTGGCGCGAAGACATCGAGACGCGCGATTGAACGCCCATCGAACCAGTCCTGCACCTCGGCAAGGACGGCCGTACGACCATCGGCGACCGCATCAGCACCGGCAGCCACGCCAACCGGCCTGACCCAGGCACTGCGCTCCTCGCGGTCGGACAGCGCACTGAAGGCCCCCATCAGCAACATGATCATGGACGTGCCCAGCGCAATGCCGAAGGCTGCGGCCATGAGCCGTCCCATGGCGTGCCGGTTGCCAACAATGGCCAGGCGCAGGAACGCGGGATTCATCATGCGGCCTGCCGCGAGTCCACCGAGACGCGACCGTCGCGGATGATGACCTCGCGGTCGGCATAGGCGGCCATGCGCGGATCGTGGGTCACGACCACCAGGGTGGTTCCCGTCGCCCTGGCCTGGTCGCACAGCAGGGCCATGGTGTCTTCGGCATTCAAGGAATCGAGCGCCCCGGTCGGCTCATCGGCAAACAGCACTTCCGGATGAATCACCAGCGCGCGCGCAACCGCGACCCGCTGCGCCTGTCCGCCAGACAGATGCGCGGGGCGAGCCTCCGCGTACTGCCCGATGCCAAGGCGCTCAAGCCAGGCCATGGCCTCGCGACGCGCGACGTGACGGGCTTTTCCCGCCAGCAGCAGCGGCAGGCACACGTTGTCCAGCGCCGTGAGTTCGGGCAGCAGTTGCCCGAACTGGAACACGAAACCGAACCGTGTCAGCCGCAACCTGCTGCGCTCATCCTCGCTACGGCTTCCGATATCGGTACCCGACAACAGCACGCGCCCACCGTCAGGCGCCAGAATCCCCGCAAGGCAGTGCAACAGCGTGGACTTGCCCGAGCCACTCGGCCCGGTAATGGCCACGATGTCGCCCGGGTCGATCTCCAGGTCGACGCCACGCAGCGCGTGCGTGTTCCCGAGGTGCTTGTTCAATGCTTCCGCGCGCAGGACAGGGGTCATGTGAGTTCGGCTTTCATGGCGTCAAGACGCGCGCTGGTCATCTCGATCCAGCGCAGATCTGCTTCGATGTGGAAAAGAGCGTGGTCATACAGCAGCACATGCAGCAAGTCGGCCTGCTGCTTGGCCTTGGTCAAAACCCGCATTTGCTGCATGTGCCGGGCACGTTGCAGGTCGAGCAGCCGGTCGGCGTCACGCCCGGTCAGCAGCGCGACCACGACCTTGGCAAACAGATTGGATTGCAGCGCTTCCGAGGGCACGTCCGGCGTCGCGATCCAGGTCTCCAGCCTTTGCCTGCCTTCGTCCGTGATCTGGTAGCGCCTGCGATCCGGCCCACCTCCCGCCTCGGTGCCCACTTCGGCGATATAGCCATCGCGGATCATGCGAGCGAGCGTCGCGTACACCTGGCCGAAGGCGAGCGGCTTCTTCAAACCGAAGTAGCGGTCGTACGTGTGCTTCAAGTCGTAGCCGTAGCTTGGCGCCACACAGGCCAGACCCAGCAGGGTCAATGCGTTGTCCATGGGGCCACTATACACTTGGTGTATAGATATGGAATCCCCTGCAATACGCCATGCACAGGCAGGTGCGTGTCGTCGCGACAGGCACCCACCTCCAAAGTCTACGCTGACCCCGGTTTACGCCGGTGCCGGTCAGTGCAGGCGTGCAGCGTCTCCGGGTAGCCCAGGTTCCCACAGCAGCGACACCTGCGCGGGCGCGAGGCCGTAGGTGGCCCGTGCTTCGCGCACACCGCTCGCGGAACGCTTGTCGCGATGCAACGACTGGGTTTCCACCTCGCGGACCAGGTCGCGCACGGCCTGCGCGCCGTCGAAGATCGCGTGGCCGATGACAGGCACCGTGTGATCGACGAATGCGGTCGTCTGCGTTGCCGACACCACGTCGCCATGCGCCGAGAGCAAGGCGCTCAGGTGGTTGAGCGCATCGACCTGGTCCATGGTGACGCCGTAACTGAAATCGTCATCCCCGGTGTCGTCCGCATCCTGCACCCCATCGGCTGCCTCGCCGGGCTCAGGCATATGGGCCGTCTGGGTCGCGTTCCGCTGCCGCGAAGGCGACACCGCCTCCACCACCCGATGGGCCTGTTCCGCCAGAAATTCTAGGCAGACCGCCAGTTCACCCATGGCGATCTCCGGCGCGCCGTCCGCCTCTTCGTCCCACGTGCGCGGCTGCGCAACACGCGACAGGAACCTCATGTGGTCACGCAATTTCCGCAGCCGGAACTCGCCGTCTTCCGTCAGCACGTAGCACGGGGCGCCCAGATCATTCGAATCGAACGTCGACATCATCGTCTCCTCCTTCCTTGAAGTGGCCGCCCGCCGCGACGCGTTGACGGAAGTGAAGAGGTCAGCATGGCAGTTGCCATCGGGTCGCGAAGGCACCACCGCATGCCGTCCTCCTGATCGCTGCATCGCGAGCCCCGCCTGCGCCCGCCGCCAGAAGCGACGTCTTCCACTGCGCTGGCCGCAGGTCTCCGTTCCCGCAACATCGATAGTATCCATAAAAGAGACATCAAAAGTCAACACAATGGAAACGACAGATGTGCCCACGGCACCGAGAATGCCCGCCATGAGCACGACATTCGGCACACGCCTGAAGGCATTCCGCGATGCCCGGGACTGGTCCCAGGAGCGGGTCGGTTTCGAGCTGGATGTCAGCAAGGCCACGGTGTCCAAATGGGAAACCGGGCGCGCACAACCCAACCTGGCCAGCCTGGCCAAGATCCGCCGGCTGTATGCCGCCGATGGACTGTCGCTGGACTACCTGATCGACGACACCTACGCCATCACATCCACGCGCGGCGACACCCGCCGGGTCGGCGAAGGCGCACGCGAGTCCGCAAAGACCGTGCAGACCCGGGACGAGATGACCCTGCTCACCCGCTTCCGCACGGCCTCAGCGGCACGCCGTCGCAGCCTGTTGAACCTGCTGGCGGAAGAGTGAACGAAGCGTTGCCGGGGCTTGCCGCCGGACGCGGGGAACCTCGAGCTTGGCCTGATCGCGTGTAGGGCGGCACGGTCTTTCACCGCGCTGCCCCGCGACCGCACTCAATGCAACTGCGCTGCGCCACTTCCATAGGCAGGACGCGAACGCTGCGCCGCCGCGCGTCTGGACAGGCGTGAAGGCTCATGCCCCACGACGCGGCCGTACAGGGCCGGCATCTCCCGCACCCGCGAACCCGCTTCGACACGCTGCAATGCCACGTCCCGGATGATGTCATGCACCTCATTCGCACCCGCGAAGAGGGCCTCGCCGATCGCAGTGATCGTACTGGTCGCAAAGTCACCGGGGCCGGCCGCCAACAGATCGCCTTGCGCAGCCAACCGTTCGAGCAGACGGTTGATATCGTCCAACTGATCGAGCGTCATGGCGCAGACATACCGCCTGGGAGCCTTAGCTGCCGACGCGCTGAACTCGGCGTCCCCCGCCTGCGCGATCGCGTCGGCATCGCTCGCGTCCTCGGCCTCGCCGTCAGCGGCGGTCGGCGCATCTTTCGCCTCCATGCGCGCCAGCCAGGACACCGTATCGAGTATCCGCTGCACCTCTTCCGCCAGCAGGGCCAGGCCACCGGCCAAGGCAGGCACGTCGGTCCCGTGCGCAGGCGCAACCTCGCCCGCTCCCGGCTCCGGCAGGCGCGACAGCCATGCCATGTGTGCCTGCAACTTGCGCAGCCGGGCCTGCCCGTCCTCGGGCAGGAAATAGCCCTGCACTCCGCGCTCTTCCGTATCGAACTTCGACATCGTCGTCTCCTCCTTCCATGAAGTGCCCGTCCACGCAGGTGGACGGGAAGTCGGGAGGTTAGAAACCGCGTACAGACGGCGGGCGTATTTCCCCGAAGGGTGTTGTATTAGCCGCCCTCCCGACGCAGGCATCGCGTCGGCTCATGCCCGCAGCAACACGGGCACAAAAAACCCACCGGCTTGACGGAGGTGGGAACCGCTGTACGAGGAGTTTCTACGCTCCTTGGCATCGAGTCTGCAATGAGCAGGCGAGGCGGTCAAGCCTGATCGTTGGGAATTCCGGACGTTTCAGCGTAGGACTTTCCCGCGATGTCAGCCTTGATTTGAAGGCTGATGCTACGGCTTGCTGGACAGGTTGGGCACCATGACGCTATGCGGCACTGACCGGGCATGGCCGTAAATGAACCTGACCCCATTATTCTCTTGGCGTCCGCGATCGACATGAAGCAGCACCACACCAGCCACAACCTCGCGCAGGAAGTGATAAAGGAAGCGCGCGAATCGCTGCGCAAGGCGGACTAGCAGCGCGAACTCAAGCTCTAGGAACTCGCGCAGGCCGAGGCCGAATTCCAGGCGCGCCTTCAGCGCTGATTCGCGGGTAAGTGAACCTGACCCCGATTGCCTTTAATAATTACGTTCGTTAATTCAAGCAACGATCTCGATCTGCTCGGCCGCCAGTAGACCATTCGCAATAATCTCGTCGCGCGCAGCCTCTGGATTGGTTGTAAACAACAGCACTCGCAGATCTTGAAGTGCTCGCGAGAAGGAAACATAGGCGAGCTTTCTGCCGCGAGTCTCCTGTCTGTCCGTACCTGCACCTCCCGCAACTCCCGGCGTTAGGAGCTTACTGAAGTTGTAATTATTCCAGGCTGCTTCAATGTCGTCATATACAACTAACACCTTGGAGTATTCCTCACCTTTAACGCCATGCTGAGTGCTGTAAGTTGTGTGGTTGCCGATGAAGGATGCATAGGCAGGAATCTCGCCGGTATCCATCGCGAATAGCGCATCAGCGAGCCAGTCACCCTTCTCCAAACTATGCTGCTCAGAGTCGTATTCCTCGCCACGCGGGGCGCGATCTAAGTGCGCCTGTAGGCGGTCGGTAACTCGGATTAGCTTCTTCTCGGAAGCGAAAAGCAGAATCTCGCCGACCGGCGCGGCATCCCATCGTTTGACAAGTTCGGAGACAATGTCGATCGAAGTTTCGACCATGGAGCGCAGGCTTTTCGCTGCGTTGACGCCGTCCACCGCGAAAGCCGGGCTACTCCGCCTAAGAATGTCGATGATCGCCCGGCTGTCTCCAGAGCGCTGCGCCTCTACAAGTGGCCAGATCGTTTCGGTTAGTGGAGCCAGTAGAGGATGCTCACCGCGCTCAAAGGCATCCTGCGCGCGCGAAGAAGCAAAGGATCCTGAAAATAGCTGATTTAGGCTTGTGAAGCCGATGCGCCGAGCGATCATCTGACGGACCAAAAACAGTTTTGTTATATCGTCGCGGCCGAACCAACCCCATTCCGAAATCGCCTGGTCCAGCTGTGCAAGCGCGCGTTGAATCTGTTTTTCCGAATAGCGTTTGCGCGGTTCCTCCGGCTCTTCGGCCTTTACGAGGCGGAAGACAACACTACCTTCGATCTCTTTGTTGGCGCCGGCGGGAATCTGCTCCACATCCGTGCGGAAACGGTTGAGAAGCCGAATCACGCTTTGGGAGCATCGAAAGTTTTCAACTTTCGTGATCGTCTTGCCATTTGATGGCGGCGCAAACTCCTCCGTGGTCTCTCCATAGATCTGTTGCCAAGGGTCCCCAAAGTAGCCCACTACCGGCAGCCCCTCGCCGCCGCATACCAAGTTCAGCCCTCGAACAATTTCTAGATCGGTATCTTGAGCCTCGTCCACAAATATGTAGGGAAAGCGAAAACCGAGGATCCTGCGAAACGTCAAATTTTCCTTAAGTAGATATGCTGCGATGATTAGAACATCATCATGACTAAGAATGCCCTTGGGATAGTCCCCGTAGACCGCATCTCGGTAATGGAAATGATCTATGTTCTTCAGCGCTGCCAAGTCCTCCACATATCGAGTAGCTTTGGTCCGGGCATCCATGGCGGCTTTGCTCTTCCCGCCGTTGTCCTTAGCTCGCTCCTTCTCAATCAGTTCGGGAAGGCGGCGATTTTCGAGCGCTTGACGAATATCTCTAGGGAATCGACCAATTTGTGCCCACAAGAAGCTATGAAGGGTAGAAACAGCGAATATTTCATCAAAGCCGAGTCGCTCACTGATTACGGCTACGGCCCGTTTGGTGTAAGTGATGCATGCAACACGCTGCCCGTTCTGGCGCAAAGCCTTGCCCCGATGCTGCCGTACCCATTCCAAGGCATCCACTAGTGAAGTGGTCTTGCCGGATCCGGCTCCGGCGATCAAAGCGAAACTGACGTTCGTGTCGAGACATGTTTCGACGTCACGGTCTGCTTGCGTCGCGACCTTTGCCATATCAGATCCCCCCCTGCGGAGCCGCAGGATCGTCGGCGGCCGGCGTAGACGTGAGCTCATCGGTTGCGCCGACGATTTCCGTTTCCGCGGCGGTTATCTGAGGCGAGACGACCGCTTGTTTAAGCTTGGTCTCCAGCCACGACAGGCCTGCTGCGATATAGGCCGGGGTCACCCAGTCGATCTGGCCATCGAGAAGACTCATCGCGAAATCGGTCTTCTTGAAGGCATCTGAGCGGATCCGGTCGTAGATCGTCTGATAAGCGTCTTGCAAATTATCCGGAACTACCTTGCCTATCGTGATCGTTCCTGCTCGCAACAGAGCATAATTTTCATAGGCGAACGCTTCCTCAAGAGTGCGTGGCCGCATCGCAAGTTGATTGCCCTTCTCCTCGACGGCAACGTCGACTTGGAAGGCAATACATCGGTCCTTCTCGGCATTGATCTTCTCATCCGGTGTCATCCCAATCAGCTCAGCGATGGTGGTTTTGCCCAGCATCGTCTTCAGACTGGCGTTTGATGTCTTGGCTTGAATCGTATCGCCGCGACATGCGGCGCCGTTGCCATCCGGCATAACCGAATCCAAATCGGTAATCACGAGATAGGGAATACGCAAAAAAGAGAGCAGGCCCTCGAAGCGGTGCGCATAGGCACCGCCAACTTCCAGGACCGTGAGGTACGATTTCCTCAGCTCCTGTGCGGATTTTTCTATCATCATCGGCAACAGCAGCTTTTCCGCCGCACCCTCGACAAGAATGGCGGCGTCCGCGAAAAATAGATCGCAGTGGGTCAAGCGCAGGTATCGTTTAAGAAACGCAATGGCGTCATCTGTAGACACGGCTTTCCCATCAATGA
Source organism: Luteimonas sp. RIT-PG2_3 (assembly GCF_054902115.1). Lineage (NCBI taxonomy): Bacteria > Pseudomonadati > Pseudomonadota > Gammaproteobacteria > Lysobacterales > Lysobacteraceae > Luteimonas > Luteimonas sp. RIT-PG2_3. The sequence continues at coordinate 463,265 of NZ_JBUBPF010000001.1, forward strand.
CATCGCCTTCTGGCTGGAACGCGCGCAAGCTTCGTACATCTGAGACATTGCGGATCCCAGTCGGGTTCTCCTCGTTAGGGGCGTAGCAACGTTGAAAATAGCGGACAGTCTCGAAGTCGACTGCGTCGAGGATATGTGAGGAGTGAGTCGTCACAACGAGCTGCGGGACCAATGACGGTTCACCCGACGCATTCGCTGAGTCCTCGATTACTTTCCAAATATTGGTAATGAACGTCTGTTGCACCTGCGCATGCAGATGCACCTCTGGCTCTTCAATAAATACAAGTAGGCATAGCGGCCTGTTGTGGGGAGTCGCCACCCATTGGGAATGAAAGTGTCGGACTTGGACCGCCATGTAGATCAGATTCTTGAAGCCCAATCCGTTGTAAAGCTCCGGCAGCTCGTGCTTGCGTGTTGGATCAACATACAGAAGTTCCGTGTTGCCTTTCAGGGCCGTTTCCGGACTGAGAGACGAGATAATACGCAAGTCCCGATCGTTGACGGAGGGCACACCTAGTCCCTTGATTAAATTGATCAAGGGCGCAAATTGGGTTTTGTAGTGATCGGTTAGCCGCTCGTTGTTCGCGTCGATGACCTTGTGGGCAGCTGCCGCGGGTCCTGCATCCTCCAGATTCTTACGATAGAAAGCAGCAAAAGCCGACGAGAGACGGTTACTGCGGCTGTTATCATCGTCGTTGATATTGCGCTGCGCATCGACGAATTCGACACGGACTAGCTGCTTCAAAAGCCGCCGACCTTCCTCGGGATCAATCGTTGTCACATGGGTTGATGTTTTCCCCTCCTCATCCTCCCGTAATTCCATCGAGGAGATACGCACTGTGGTGCTCCGGGCTAAATTACTGTCCATCGCCAAGTACTGACCGAGGGTCTTGCCACGGACACCATCCTCCCCAGACGGATAGGCCGTGTGGTAAGCCGCTAGCAATTTTGGCGGATCTGCGACACAGAGTGTCAGTCGACAACCAATGCGATTGAGATCGGCGAGATTGGGTAGAAGTGAGAATATCTGGCCATACGCAATAGTGTCGGGATCGATCGAAAACCATAGGTCCAAAGTGATTTCCGGGAGGTGGACTGCCTCGCCAGTGCTGGCGAAGGTTTCGAAATCAGCCATACGCGATACAGAGAAATCGTGGACCCTAAAATCGCGACCACCGAGAAAACAGCGAAAAATCGCTGTTGCTGATGTCTTTCCGCTGTTGTTAGGGCCTACGAATATGGTCTTCTGGCCTTCGACATCGATCTCGACGTCTTCGAGGCGCCGAAAATTTCGAATCGCGACTGAACTGAGCTGCATATCTCCTCCTTTGAGTAACCAGCGCGCGCCAGTGGAAGCGCTCTGGTTGTTTCCAATTAGTTATTAAGATTCGAAACGCGGCCTAACGACCCAGCGGTTTTCGGTGTACTTCTATCCACACAACTGCGACTCACACGGCACCCCATCGCTATCCCCGTCCATCTTCGTGTCCGGGCAATTGCGGATGAAGAAAGTCGCTTCCTCGCACGACCGCATCTGCGAGCAGTGCTGGCGTCCATCGCAGCTGAAGCTCTGGGTTGGCGTTGGCAATACGCGCGTCGCGGCGGCGCGTGATGGCGTGGTGGTCGCGGCGATCGGTGTGACCGCCACAGGTTCCGGCGCATGGAAGTGGCGATAGCCGCCCCACGCGGCAGCGATGAGCAGCAGCACGATCAGAAAGCGCATGGCGGGTTCTGCCTGATTGGTGGCGAAGGAAGACAGCAACGCCCGCGAGCGGCGCTCATCGCGTGCCGCGGCATGCGGGGAACGTGGTGCAACCCCAGAAGGTGCTGTTGGCGCGGCGGTTGGTGCGTTCGACCATTGCGCTGCCGCAGCGTGGGCAGTCGGGTGTCGCTGCAATGGCCGGCGTCGCACTGGCGACGGCGGGTTCTATCCGAGGGGCGGGCATCGGCGTCGGTGCCGAGGCAGGCGTGCGGTCTGCGCGCTGTACGTCGCGGATCATCGCCAGCAGCGTCGCACCATCGATCAGTTCGATCGGCTTGCCTGCGGCGAAGCGTGCGGCGTCCTTGGTGAAGTTGCCGACGGTCGCGATGCGCACGGCGTGGGCGCCATGGTGGGCGAGCAGGCCGTACATTTCGCGGACGACATTCACCGGCACCTGCTGGCAGCGCCACTGCTTGCATTGCACCAGGGTGCGTTGGCGGCCCTTGCGCAGGATCAGGTCGATGCCGCCGTCGGCGCCTCCGAGGCCGGTCTCTTCGACGGTGTAGCCCTGCTTGCGGAAGGCTTCTCCGACCAGGCGTTCGAAGTCGCGCCAGCCGATCGCGGCGAGGCTGTCGAGGCCGGTGCGGGTGTCGAGCAGTTGGCGTCGCTTGCGGGCGCTTGCGTACGACAACACCGCACAGAACAGGCAGGCAATCAGGAACAGCCACGCCAGCGGAGCGAGGGCGTCACTCGAGACTCCGAGCGCTTGCGCGAACGGGCCTTGCTGGCGCGCGAGCCATGCGGGAATGCCGTAACGGATGCCGACATGCCCGAGGACAGCGACCACGACAATGATTGGCCATGGCAGCCTGGCCAAATCGTCAAAGAATCCCCGACGTCCGCGTCCCATGCGAATCTCCCGTCCCCTGCGCCCGACCTTAACCTGAATACGTGCAGGAGGAAAGCGTCAGCGCGCGTGGTGCTGGAGGTCCGCTGTCGTCGCAGCGCGGTGTCAGCAGGATGAGGAGCGCGACGATCAGTGACGCGCGTTGATGCCGGTCAGGCCTTCAGACCCTTGACCACTTCGGACACGTTGAGCCCCAGCTCAAGCTGCAGGCGCACGTACTCGCGCTCCTTGCGCGACAGGCTGCGGCCCAGCTCGATGCGGACGTCTTCCGCATGCAGGATGCGCATGATCCGCGGCAGCGCCGAACCGACGGTGTCGGGCAAGTAGCCGGCTTCGCGCAGCGCCGCAGTGATCAGTGCTTCAACGTCCATGACGCATCCAGGTGGGTTTGAGGACAAGAGGATGCACAGTCTAGCCGGGCGCGCATGCGGGCCCGCGCGTGCTGATGACCTATGCCAGCGCGGCGTCCTGCGCCAGCAGCCGCGAGATCGCGGCATGCAGCTGCGGATGCGCAGGTGCGCGGATGCCGAACACCTGCTGCAGCACATCGATCACCGCCTCCACGCTGTCCAGGGTCCGCTGCTCACTGGCACCGCCGATGCGATGCAACGTGTAGCGGACACCATTCAAGGTGTGGCGCAGGCCGGGTTCGACGCGGGCGGCGACGAGGCGGTCGCGGAACGGCGATTGCGGGTGCGTGGAGACGTACCAGTTGCCGACCTCGTGATCGATCGCGCATTGCGGTTGCAGGTCGAAGACGTACATGGCCCGCCATTCGCCGGCGACCTGCGCGCGCAGCACGCGGCGGTCGTCGTGCCGGGTGATGCGGAAGGACTCGTGCGGGGTGGCCTGCGCGTCTTCGGTGTCCAGACGCAGCGGCGCGGTCGGTACCAGTCCGCCAAAGCCGACGTCCGCCAGCCACGACACACCGTCCAGTTCGACCACTACGGCCTGGTGGGTGCGCGCGGTCTGCCGGTCTTCTGGCCCGCCCATGACGACGCGCCCGCTGATGGCGCGCGCCTGGAAGCCCAGTTGCTGCAGCAACACCAGGAACAGCTGGTTCAACTCGTAGCAATAACCGCCGCGTCCGTCGTGCAGCAGCTTGCGTTGCAGCGACGGCAGGTCCAGCGCCACCGGCTCGCGCAGCAACATGGCCACGGTCTCGAACGGGAAGGCGATGGTGTGGCGCAGTTGCAGCGCGCGCAGGGTGTCCAGCGTCGGCGGTGGCGGCTGGTCGTGGCCCAGGCGTGCGAGGTACAGGGGCATGTCGTTCAACGGCATGTCCTGAAGCGGCGCGTCATTCAAGGCGTGGGTCATCGTCGGGCCCTGGCGGCGGGTGGGGAGGCTACCTTGCCACCTTGAGTGCGGTTGAGGTCAAGGGCGGGAGCCTCTGTCCATCACCGTTCGGGCTTGCCCCCATGGTGACCGCCGAGAGCGCCGGCATCCGCACGTGCAGGCGCCGCTGGGTCAGCCGCGCGCCACGCGCTCGACCGCCCGCAATCCGATATCGGAGGCGCGACGGAACGCGTTTTCGACGGCATCGTTGTCATGTGCGGACACGCCGAGCGCGTCAAAACGTTCGCGCCACGGCCTGACCCCTGCCACCAGCGCTTCGATGAGCTGCGCGGCGGCACGACGCTGCAAGCCGAACTGGCCGGCCCCCTCCAGGGCGTTTTCCAGTTCGGCTGCGCGCCCATGTGGACCGACGCCCAGATGCAGGAAACGCTCGGTCGCGACCTGCGGCGATGGCACCACGTCGTACAGGGGACTTAAACGCCAGCCCCCCGCCTGTGCGTCGTAGAGAAAAGCATGATTGCGCAGATGGTCGTCGTTGTTGGACACCAGGATGTTGAACACCATGCGCTTGAACAGCTCGACCCGGTCGTTCTGGACATGCACGGCGGCACACCTGCGGCTGATCACCTGCGCAATCGCGGCATAACTCTGGTCTGGCGACGCCATTTCCGGCACGCCCAGCATCGTCAGCGCCGAGACCATGTGCCGCCGCGCCTGACCGCCGGGCACCGGCTCCCGATCGAAACGTTCGATGAGCATCGCCGAGCGCTGACCGTCGAGCGCGACCAGACGGGTCGCCGGCACATCCAGGCCGACGTCGCGCGCGAGCTCGAGCGTGGCGTACTCGATCGCCGGGACATTGAATCGCCGGTCGGAAGTGGACGGGAACTTCGCCACGAACTCGCGCCCGCCCTCGGTGACGACCGCCTTGGGGCGCATGCCGCCCATGGTCGGTCCTCCTTCGAAGTACACCGCCAGTTGCGCCGGCACGGGATCACCCGCCTCGACGCGCTCCACCGCCTCGAGCAGATACTGCAAGTCCAGGGACGTGGCCAACGTGCTTGGCCGCGGAGGACTATCGCGATTGGCGCGGATATCGAGCGCGCCGGCACGATCCGATCCGGCGTGATCGAGATAGGTCAGCTCCGACAGTGGACCGGTCCGACGCAGCCGGTTTTCGATCACCCGACGGCCCCAGGCATCCGGCGAGGCATCGCGGATGGCGCCGAACAGCGGCAGACCATGGATGGGCTCACGCGCGGTGGCGGTCTCCTCCGCACGTGGCAACGAGACCGGGTCGACATCGAGCGCCTCGGCGCGCTGCAGGTATTGCCTGCCGTACTGGAAGCGCGATGTCAGCAGCTCGCCATTGCGCTCGATCAGCTCGAGGCGACCGGCGGGAACGGCATCACGCTGTCCAGGGGGATGGATGAACACGTAGCGAGCGGTCATCTCGGGAGTCCAGTCAGAAGTCCAGATCAGGCTTGACGTTGCGCCGTGCGCGTCGCGCCTTGTGCTCGGCCAGCATCGCCTGCGATGCCGGGTCGTCGAGGGCCTGGATCTGCTTGAGCAGGCCAAGCTGTTCCATGACCGAGAGCCATGTTCCCAGGGCGGTCTCGACACTGCCTTTTTCGATGCGGATCACGGTGGCAGGGCTGGTCCGCGCACGGGTGGCCAGCTCTGTCTGCGGCATCCGCCGCGCGAGGCGCGCCTCGCGGACCAGACGGCCCAGATGGCGGGCGGCCCGCTGCGTTTCAGGGGTCGCAAAGTCGGATGCGATCGGGCGCATTTACTATCATCCATGCAACTTTAAGTGGCTTAATCTATCATGGATATCTGATTTCAAGTGCTGGTTCGGTTTTGCGCGGTTCACTGCCGTGGCCGCGCCCAGGGGCCGCGCAGCATCGCTCAGAACAATGCGCCTTGGCTCGGCGGGCCGTCGGTGTCCGGTTCGGGGACCGGCGCTGACTGACGCGGGGCGGGGGTGTCCTGCTCGCCCAGTCGCCAGCCCAGTCCGGACCACCGGCTCGCGTGTCGTGCCAGGGCGTCGGTGATGACGTCGGCGCTGGCGGCGAGGTGCAGGGTCTGGCGGGCGCGGGTCATGCCGGTGTAGACGAGTTCGCGCGACAGCACGCGGTTGAAGCGCGCGGGCAGCAGCAGCCAGACGTCGTCGAACTCGGAGCCCTGGGCCTTGTGCACGGTCATCGCGAAGGCGCTCTCGTGTGCGGGCAAGGCGGCGGGGTGGAACGGGCGCGGATGCTGGGGGTCGTCGCCGGGGAACCAGGCCATCAGGGCGCCGTCGTCGTCGGCATTCGCTCCCAAGAGGGGACTCGCTTCGCTTCGCCCCGAAGAGGGACTCGCTGCGCTTCGCAGGCAGATGCCGATGTCGCCATTGAACAGGCGGTGGCGGTAGCTGTTCTCGGTGATCAGTAGCAGGCGGCCGTGGAAGTAGCCCTGGCCGGTGCTGCCGGCCTGCAGGGCGCCGGCGGATTGCAGGCGCTCGGTCAGCAAGGCTTCGATGCGGGCGTTGAGGCCGCGTGCGCCCTGCGGGCCTTCGCGGACGGCGGTCAGGATGCGCAGGCGACCGGCCAGTGCGAGGGCATCGGCGGGTCGCTCGCTGTCGGCCAATGCCGTCCAGTGCGCGAGCAGCGGTTGGCGATGCGTCTGCAGCGGGTCGGCAAGGCCTTCGTGGAACTGCACGCCGGACAGTTCGCCGCGGCGCAGCAGCGCCAGCGCGGCCTGGCTGTCGCCGGCCCGCACGGCGCTGGCCAGCGGTGCGAGTTGCAGGGCTTCGCTCTGGCGGTAACCACGCCGCAGGTGGACATGGCGGCCGGGGAAGCGGGAGCCGCCAAGGTCGGTGGCATCGCCGGACGTGTTGCCGAGCAATGGCTGCAACGCCCGGGCGTCGTCGTCCGTGAGGGTGCTGCCATCGCCGGCCGCGCGCAGGATGCCGCTGAGCACGTCGCCGGCTTCGACCGACGGCAACTGGTCCGGATCGCCGAGCAGCACGAGGCGCGCGCCATCGGCCACGGCATCGACCAGCTTGGCCATCAGCGGCAGGTCGATCATCGAGGCTTCGTCGACGACGACGACATCGACCGGCAACGAGTTGTCGGCGTGGTGGCGGAAGCGCGGCGAGTCGGGAATGGTGCCAAGCAGGCGATGCAGAGTGGTGCCGGTGGTCGGCAGGTGTTCGCACAGCGCGGGCGCGATGCCGAGCGCGGTCAGCGCCTGCACGGCGTTGCGCAAACTCTCGGCGATGCGTTCGGCGGCGCGACCGGTGGGGGCGGCCAGCGCGATGCGCGGCGCGGGTTTGCCTGCCGCCGCGGCCTGCGCGGTCAGCAGTACCAGCAGGCGGGTGATCGTGGTGGTCTTGCCGGTGCCGGGGCCGCCGGTGACCAACAGCAGGCTGTGGCGCAATGCGCTCGCGGCGGCGCGGGCCTGCAGGTCGGGCGCGTCGCCGGAGACCGATGCCGAGGCGCCGGGGAACAGTTGCGCGAACAGCGGCGCCAGTGCGGCGACATCGCTGGCGTCGGGCACGTGCGCGCCGATGCGGCGCAGGCCGAGCACGAGATGGCGTTCGTACTCGCGATAGCGGCGCAGGTACAGCAGGCCGTGCTCGGACACCAGCGGTGCATCGGCGGCGGATTCGCTGTCCGCATCGACCGGCCGCGCGACCCAACGCGAGGCATCCAGTTGCGCCTGCCAGTCGGCGGGCGCGGGCCAGTCGATCGGCGCGTCGACCAGCAGCTGCGGCGCCGAGGGCGAGAAGCCGGCATGGCCGGACGCGACCGCCAGCGACGCCAGCGCGGCGGCGGCGAGCACGACGTCGGGCGTGTCGGGATCGAGACGACGCAGGCTCTGCGCCAGCGCATGGTCGAGCGTGCGCAAGGCGTTGGCGTCGCGCAGTTGCTGCAGCAGGCTCATGCGGCGGCCTCGCTATCGCGGCCGGCAAACAGCGCGTCGAGCGCGTCGACCAGCGCCGGTGCGAAGCGCCAGGCCTGCACGCCCGGCGCGCTTCCATGCGGCATGCTTTCATGCGGCCCGCTTCCCGGTGTCACGTCAGCACGCGCCGCATCGACGCGCGTCACATCGAGGCCGCGGCAGAACAGGTAACGCACGCCGCCGAAATCGCGGTCGTAGTCGTAGCCGCCGCCCGCGCTGGCGGCGCCGAGGCGGAAGCGCAGCCAGCGATGCAGGGCCAGGGTGTAGATCAGCGCCTGCAACTCGTACTCGCTGTGCGCCATCGCGTCGGCGAGTTGCGCGGGGCCGTAGCCGGGCAGGCGGTTGGACTTGTAGTCGAGCACGTACCAGCGCCCGTCGTGCAGGTAGGTCAGATCGATCAGGCCGGTCATCAGGCCTTCGAGCTTGCGACGCAGGCCGAAGCCATGGCGCGTGGCCAGCAGGCCATGGCGGTGCAGCAACGCCAGCAGCGCATCGACGCGCGTGGGTGCGAGTGCGAACTGGAATTCGATTTCAGGGCGGCGCCGTTCGGCGGGCACATCGGCCAGGCGCACGCCTTCGGGCAGGGTGACGGTCAGCGTCTGCCCGACCAGCGGTGCAAGGAAGGCGAGGCCGTCGTCGATGTCCTGCGTCGGATAGCCGCCGGCCCGCAGTCGCTCGACGATGACGTCGGCGTCTTCCTGCGGCGGCGGGCTGCCGGGCGTCCACTGCGCCCAGCGTTCGAAGGCGCTGCGTTCCAGCACGTCGTGCAACACGACACCGAAACGTGCGCCGGCAAACCGGGGATCGAAAGGATCGGCATCGGTGTCGCTGCCGGTCGCGGCGTCGAGGTCGGCGGCGGGTTCGTCCTGTCCGCCGGGCGCGGGCTGGGTGGCTGCCGTGGAGGCATCGCCATGGCCCTCGGCGTTGGCGAGCTGGGTGAAGCTGTAGACCCACCAGTCGCTGGCCAGCACGCGCCGGGCGATGCGCGCAGGCGGCACCGCGTCGCCGGTTTCCGGCGGCAGCCACGGCAAGCCTTCGGGCGGCATGCGCGTGTCGACATGGATCGCCGCGCCGAGCACATCGGCGAGCGCGGCCGGATCGGCGATCATCGGCGCCAGTGCGGCCTTGTCGTGGTGGTAAAAGCGGCCGCCGGCCAGCCACAGCGCGTGGCGTGCGCGTGTCAGCCCGACATACAGCAGGCGCGCATCCTCGGCGCGCTGGGCCTCGGCCCAGGCCTGCCTGGCCGCGTCCCAACCGGAGATCGATGGCAGCAGTTTCCAATGCAGCGCGCGACCGCTGCCGGGCGCGTCGCCATCGCTATCGCCGGGAGTGTCGGCATCGGTCACGGCCTCGGCGACGGTGACATGCTGGCCGGCGCTGCGCGCGTTGCCGCCGATCCCGGCGAACGGCAGGAACACCAGCGGATATTCGAGGCCCTTGCTCTTGTGCAGGGTCACGACCTGCACGCGGCGCGCATCGGATTCCAGCCGCAGCAGCTGGCTGTCGTCATCGGAAGACGCGGCGGCGATCGCACGCGCCAGCCAGTCGACCAGACCGTGCAATCCGAGCGCATGCGCCTGCGCTTCCTGCAGCAGTTCGGCCAGTTGCAGGTAGTTGGTCAGCCGGCGCTCGCCATCGAGTAGACCAAGCAATCGTCCGGCCTGTTCGGCACAGAGGTCGCTGACCAGGGCCAACGGCCCGCCGCGCTGCAGGCGATCGCGCCAGCCGAGGGCGGCGAGTTGCCAGCGGCGCAGCGCTTCGCCATCGCTGCTTTGCGTGGGATCGCTGAGTGCCGCGACCTGGTGCGCGTCCTCGCCGATCAGGACCGTCGACAGCGCCATGCGCAGGCGACCGTCGTCGGCGCCATGCAGCAGAGCCAGCAACAGCGCATGCAGGTCGCGGGCTTCGGGGGTTGCGAACAGGCTCTGCTTGCCGGCGGCGACGGCCGGGATGCCGACCGCGGCCAGCGCCTGGCGGATGCGCGTGGCCTCGTTGTGGCTGCGCACCAGCACGGCGATGTCGCCGGGCTGCACGGGGCGGCCCTCGATGCTGGCCTGGCCCTGGCGCGCGGCGCTCAGGACGTCGTGGATCGCGGCGACGCAGGCGCGGGTAGCGAGCTCGCGCGATTGCGGCGCGCTCCATGGCCTGGCCTTGCCCTTCGCATCAGGCGGCGGCTCGGGCGCCTGCCACAGCGTCAGCGCCGGGGCGGGGCGGCCATCGCGCAGATAGTCGTCGTCGCTGCGCAATCCGCCCGGCACCACTTCGCGGAACTGGATGCGCGCGTCGACGAACGGTGCGACGCCGGCCGCGTCGGCCTGTGCGTACAGCGCCGAGGTCGCACGCAATACGCCGGGGCGCGAGCGGAAGTTCGACGACAGCGGCGGCGCTTCCTCGGCGGTGGCCTTGGCGGCGAGATAGGTCTCGACGTCGCCGCCACGGAAGCCGTAGATCGCCTGCTTGGGGTCGCCGATGACGAACAGCGCGGGCGCCTGGCCATGCAGCCGTGCGCTGGCGGCACCGAAGACGCGATCGAAGATGCGCCACTGGCGCGGATCGGTGTCCTGGAATTCATCGACCAGGGCGACCGCGTACTGCGCACGCAGGCGCGCGACCAGCGCATCGGCATGCGCGCCATCGACGGCATCGGCCACACGGTCGATCAGGTCGTCGTAGGTCTGCACGCGCTGCTGCTGCTTGAAGCGCGCGACGCGGGCACGGGCATCGGTGCGCAGACTGTGCAGCAGTTCGACGCGACGCGCATCCTGCCATTCGTCCAGCGCGGCCAGCGCGTCGAGGTAGGCGGGTACGTGGTCGCAGATCGGCGACTCCGGCGTGCGACCGATGCCGCCCTTGCTGGTCCGCTGCAGCAACAGCTCGCGCTGCAGCTGCGGCAGCTTGGCATGCCCGAACGGCATGCTGCTGTCGCCGGCCACGGACCACGCGCCCAAGGCATCGAACAGGTCGAGGATCCACTCGCGCCTGTAGCTGTTGCCGTTGAGGATCTTGCCGTCGACGGCGGCGAGCAGGGACGCGAGGAAGTCGTCGCCGTGCGCGCGCAAGGCCGCGGCCAGTGCATCACCGGACGCGCGCAAACGCGGCGCGGGATCGGCGGGCACTTCGGCCAGGGCCGGACGCAACACCGGCTCGCGCACCAGTGGCGACAGGTCGCCGGCCAGCACGGGCGGGCCGCCCGACCACAGGGCGATCAGGTCGTCGGCGGCAGCGGCATCAACGCCATGCGCACGCCACAGGTCGGCGGCGATGGCCTCGCGCAAGGTCGCGTCGTTGGCGATCAGCTCGGGGGCGTCGAAGCCCTGGCCCGATTCGAGTGCGTGCTCGCGCAGCACGCGCGCGCAGAAGCCGTGGATCGTGAAGATCGCAGCGAGGTCGATGTCGTTGGCGGCGGCATGCAGGCGCTTGCGCAGCGCGGCCACGGTCTCCTCGCCACGCGCGAGGTGGGCATCGAGAATCGCGCGCGTCAGCACTTCTTCCGGCGAGGCGCCGTCGCTGACGGGAGCATCGAGCACGCGCTCGGAGGTCAGCAGGCGCTTGCGGATGCGGCTGCGCAGTTCCTGGGTCGCGGCCTCGGTGAAGGTCACCGCGAGGATCTGGCCGATGCGCAGGCCGCGCTCGACCACCAGGCGCACGACCAGCGTCGCCAGCGTGAAGGTCTTGCCGGTGCCGGCCGAGGCTTCGATGGCGCGCACGCCGTCGAGCGGCAACGTCAGGTAGGGATCGTGCACGGCGACGAGGTCGCTCATTCCGCGTCCTCGTCATCGGCATGCGCATCGAAGTGGGCGGCGAGGGTGCGCAAGGCGTCGGCATCGGTGCCGGCATGCTGCAGGCCGGACACCAGCGCGCCATAGATCGTCAACGCGAGGTCGACGAACGCAACCTGCGTGGCTTCATCGGCAAACGGATCGCGACCGCGCAGTGCGAGCCGCAGGGCTTCGCCGGAGCCTTCGCCCCAGCTGCGATCGCTGCCGCGCCAGCGCTTGGCGGCGGCATCGAGGCCCTTCTCCAGCGTGTCGGCCTTGAACAACTCCCAGCCGCTGTACGGCGCGAACGGCAGGGGCACATGCAGGCCCTGCGTGCGCAGGTCGATCAGCAGGCGCAGCAGCGCGCGCGCCTGCGCAGGGTCGAGCGGCGGGCGAGGATACGGCCCGACCCCGGCCTGGCCGCCATCGTGGAACTGCACCAGCGGCATCTCGAGTCCGGCGGCGCTGGCCAGCAGCCAGTCGAGGCCGTCGCGGATGGCGGAGGTGCCGTTGGGCGCCTCGAAGCGGATGCGCGCGATGCCCTGCGGATAGACGTCGGCGATGCGCCCATGCAGGACGACGCCATCGATGTCGACCTCCCGCTGCGGCGCCTCGGGGGTGGCATCGCCGCGCCAGTCCTGGAACGCGAGCGCGTAGGGTTCGACGACTGCTCGCACCTGCTCCAGCGTGCGCCGGCCCAACGCGCCCGACGGCAGCAGGCCACGCGCGCGCAGCAAGGCCTGCGTGGTCGCATCGTCGTCGCCGCGCAGGCGCGCATCGAACACCGCCTGCTGCAGGCGCTGGCGGTCGAGACCACGGCCGGGCGCGACCAGCGGTTCGACATCGCCATCGAGCGCGTCGACTTCGGCCAGCCGCAGGCCCAACCGCTGTTGCAGGAAGGTCTGCGCCGGCGCTTGGAGAAAGCGCCGCAGGGCATCGAGCGACAGGCGAGGGTCGTCGCCCTGCGCAGCATCGCTGGCATCGGCCGCAGCGAGCGGTCCGCCCGCGAACCACGGCGACAGCGGCACGCGCCGTTGCAGCGGCTGCGCGGCGGCCGGCCACCATTGCGGGCGATACGAGAACCGGCGTGGTTCATCGCCGGCGCCGAACGCGGCCGGCGCGAACGGCTGCAAGGGATGGCGCACGACCAGGGCCTGGGCGGTGTCGACGTCGGGCAGGTGTTGATCGGTAACGGCATCGAGCAGTTCGGCGACCAGCACCGACGGCTCGCGCAGACTGCCGTCGCGCGGATCCGCACCCTGGTAGCTGACGTAGAACACGTCCTGCGCGGCGGAGAACAGCTGCAGGAACAGGAAGCGGTCGTCGTCGCGGGTCGAACGATCACCAAGGCGACGACGATCGCTGCCGAGTTCGGCCGTCAGGCGGTTGAGTCCAGCCGCCGGATCGCGACGCGGGAAATCGCCATCGTCCATGCCGAGCAGGCAGATCACACGGAACGGCAGCAGGCGCATCGGCACCATGCGACCGATGCTGACGCCGCCGGTCAGCAGTGGCGCGCGGGTATCGGCCTCGCCCAGGACGCTGGCGAAATGCGCGCGCACCGCCTCGGCCGGCACCGGCGCATCGAAGCCGGCGCGGCCGGCATCGGCGGCGAAGGCGTCGATCAGATGGCGCAGGCGATCGAGCGCGCGTTGCGTCGACGGGGTCGAGGGCGGGCGCGGCAACAGGGCATCGAGCAGGCGCAGCAGGCGATCGCGCCAGGCCTCGGGCGGCATCGCCTCGCCCAGCACGGTGGCGTAGCGCGCAAGCACGCGCAGCAGGCGGACCAGGGTGTCGAGCGCATCGAGCGCGCTGCCTTCGAGCTCCGGCAACGGTGCGACGAGGTTGCCTGACGCCGACACGATCGGCGCATCGCTGCCGCTGGCATGGCCGAGCAGCAGGCGGTCGAGCGCGAAGGCCCAGGTATAGGCATCGTCGTGCGGGGCATCCAGCCGCTCGCGATGGGCGGCATCGATGCCCCAGCGCGCGCCAGCCGCGTGCAGCCAGGCATGCAGGCGGGCGAAGGCGGCGGCATCGAGGGCGCTGCCGTTGGGGCCGGCCTGTTCGGCCAGTGGCGGACTGGCCAGCAGGTCCAGCGTTTCCTCGAGCCCGAAGCGCGCGACCGGCAAGGCCAGCAGGCGCAGGAAGACGTCCGCCAAGGGTTCGCCGGCCAGCGGGCTGGCATCGGCGAGCGCGTAGGGGATGTGCGGGCCGGCGCCGTCTTCGCGCCCGCGACTGCCGAACACCGCCTCCAGGTACGGGATGTAGGGATCGATGTCGGGCGCCAGCACCGCGACATCGCGCGGCTGCAGCGGCGGATCGAAACGCGGATCCTCGAACAGCCCGCGCAGCTGGTCGTGCAGCACCTGCAGCTCGCGCAGCCGGGTATGGCAGGCATGCACTTGCAGGCTGGGATCGTCACGACGCAGGGCCGGCAAGCGCGTGCGGGCATCTGTCGCGGTCGGCGACAACAACGGCGGCGGCCGGCGATGGAACAGATCGGACTGCATCCGGCGCAGCAGGCTGCCTTTCAGCGCACCGCCGCCGTCGCCGGGATCGGCGTCGCCGCGGATCTCGACATCCGGATGCACCACTTCATAGCCGCCGAGTACGGCCATGAAATCGACGCCGGCCGCGCCCCAGGCCTGCAGCAGTGGGTTTTCCCCATTGACGGCTGCCGACGCGACGGCGGCCGTCGCATCGGCCTCGGCAGCGCCGGCGCGCAGGCGCTGCAGGTCGCCCCAGTAACCGCGGCTCGGCGACGGCACGTAGAAATGCAGCGTGCCTACGCGCGCCTGCGTCGACAGCACGCGCAGCACATCGGGCGAGACGTTCAAGGTTGCGAACGCGAACAACCGCGTCGGCAGTCCGCTGGGCAAGGCGCTGCCGGGCGCCTGGTAACGGTCGAGGTACTGCTGGATGCGGCGCGCACGGTGATCGCGGCCGCGCGCGATGCGCCGCCACAGGATCGCCTGCGGATCGTCGCGGTCGGCGCCGTCTTCCCAGCGCAGCAGCCAGTCGCGGCGCCAGGCCTGGTACTTCTCGAACACCGCCGCCAGTTCGCCGGCCAGGGCCCAGGCGCGCAACGGATCCCCGCGTCCCGCGGGCCCGGACGCGACATGCGCCCGCAAGGCCGCCAGTGCCGGCTGCGCGAGCAGGTCGGCATCGGTCAGTGCGGCATACAACTGCCAGTGCAGCGCGGCGGCATCGAGCTCGTCGTCGCCCGGCCCGAGATTGGCGGCCAGCGCGCGGCCGACGAATTCGCCGGGCGTCACGAACTCCAGGTTGGCGGCGATGCCGTGTTCGGCGGCCAGCGTGGACTGCAGCCAGCGCCGCATCGCGACCTGCGGGATCAGTACGACTTCCGGCACCAGGATCGACTGCCCCGGCAGCGGCCGTGCGAGTTCGGCCGCCAGCAGGCCGGCCAACACGTCGAGCGCGTTGGAGTGGTAAAGGCGGAAGTCGTTGGCGGCGGCCTGATCGGGCATCCGCGCATGATGACGGATCCGCATCGCATGCGCCGAGACCGACGCTGCCACGCGCTTCGCTGACGACCCACGGAACGCCTGCTGGAAGTGTCGCGACATCACCATCCTGCTAACCTGCGCCGCGCCACTCCCCACACGCTTCCGGAACCCGCCACGTGCCTGCAGGCCATCGCCCGACTGCCGCGACGACGCCCGTGCCGCGCCGTCGGCTGCTTGCCCTGCTGCGCGGTATCGGCGCGGGCCTGCTGGTGCTGGTCGGGCTGCTCGCGACGGCATGGGGCGCGCTGGCGCTGTGGTACCAGGCGCCTGGCGCAGAATGGCTTGTCATCGCGCTGGTCGCGGCCTGGTCGCTGCTCGGGCTGGTGGCCTGCGTCGCCATCGCGCTGCGCGCGCGCGCGTGGCGCCACCGGTCCGACAGGGCTCCATTGCGATGGACGCTGCCGGCATGCGCGCTGGCCTGGCTGGTGCTGCTGGTCTGGTGGCAGACGCTGCAGCCCTCGCACCAGCGCGACTGGGCCGACGATGTCGCGCGGCTGCTGGCACCCGAGGTCGTCGGCAATCGCCTGACGCTGCACAACGTGCGCGATTTCGACTGGCGTAGCGAGACCGACTACGACGCGCGATGGGAGACCCGCGAGTACGACCTCGACCGGCTGGTGTCGGCCGACCTGGTGCTGTCGTACTGGATGGGCCCGGCGATCGCGCACACGCTGGTGTCGTTCGGCTTCGACGATGGCCGCCAGCTGGTGTTCTCGCTGGAGATCCGCAAGGAGCGCCAGGAATCGTTCTCGGCGATCGCCGGCTTCTTCAAGCAGTACGAGACCGTGCTGGTCGCGGCCGACGAGCGCGACATCGTGCGCGTGCGCAGCAATGTGCGCGGCGAGGATGTCTACCTCTACCGGCTGACCGCGACGCCGGCGCAGCTGCGGGCGATGCTGCTGGGATACCTGGACCGCGCGGATGAACTGCGCCGGACGCCCCGCTTCTACAACACGCTGACCAGCAACTGCACGACCATCGTGTTCGAGTTGGCGCGCAGGATCTCGCCGGGCCTGCCGCTGGACTACCGCCTGCTGCTGTCGGGCTATCTCGGCGAATACGTGCATGACCTCGGCGCGCTGGCGCCCGGCTACGACTTCCCGGCCCTGCAGGCCGCCGGCCGCATCACCGACCGCGCCAAGGCCGCCGACGCCAGCGGCGAGGACTTCACGCAGGCGATCCGCCGCGGCGTTCCTGGCATGGCCGGCGCGCCCAGCGGTTCACCGGCGGGTGGTGCCCCCTCCAGGCATGCGCCTACCGCACGCGCCCCTTCCGACCTCGGGAACTCGCCATGACGCTGCGTCCTTCCCGCATCCGCCAGACGTTGCGCGCACGCCTGCCTGCCGGCCTGCTGGCCGTCGTGCTGATGGGCACGCTCGGCGGCTGCGCGCTGCTGCGCGAGTTCCAGCCGTCGGTCGCGGTCGAGCCGATGAGCCCCGGCGAGTATATCGCGCTGCAACGTGGCGACATCCTGACCACCGGCAAGCTCAGCGCGTTGACCGCGCAGACGCTGCGCGTGGCCGGCCTGGATGTCGATGCCTGCGCGACGCCCGCGCTGGCGTGCATCGATGCGCTGCGTGAGGTGCAGGGCATCTCCGACGAGCGCCGCCTGTCGGCGACCGCCGAACTGTGGCTGCAGCATGCGATCGCATTGCCGGCGCCTGCCAAGCCGGGCAAGGCCACCACCACGCCGGCAAAGCCGGCCAGGATCGACCCCGCACAGGCCGCGGCCGCGGCCGACGCCGCGCTCGCCGAGCGCCGCCTGCAGGCATGGATGGAAGCCGGGCGCCATGCCTATGCCTATCTGTTCTTCACCACGCGTACGCCGGGCGAGCGCGCGTTCGAGGATCGCCAGACCCAGGTACGCGACTGGTACAACGCGGCGGTGCAGGAAGCGACGACGCAGCTGTTCGACGCGCGGCTGGGCGAAACGCCCGACAGCGCGACCGTCAGCCGGGCGCAATACGCGGGCTGGACGTTGCGCATTGACCTG
This sequence comes from Luteimonas sp. RIT-PG2_3, assembly GCF_054902115.1. Taxonomy (NCBI): domain Bacteria; kingdom Pseudomonadati; phylum Pseudomonadota; class Gammaproteobacteria; order Lysobacterales; family Lysobacteraceae; genus Luteimonas; species Luteimonas sp. RIT-PG2_3. The sequence goes on from NZ_JBUBPF010000001.1 coordinate 480,393, forward strand.
GCCGGCGTGCGCCTGCCCGACGGCACGGCAACGCCGAAGGAATTGCTGCCGGCGTCCTCGCTGTCGTTCCAGGGACTGCGCAGCACCTACCGCCGCGATGGTTTCGGCGCGGAACTGGTCGCCGTCATGGACGACGATCCGGTCACGCTGCCGCCGCCAACGGCCAACGGCAATGCCGACGCAGACGCAGATGCAGACGCAGACACCGATACGGCTGCGCGCGATGCCGGCAATCGCAATGGCCGTGATACCCGTGCGCGCGATCAGGACGACGAGCGCGATGCCTTCGCGGCCGGCAATCCGCGCGGGCCGTCGGCGCGCAGGCACCGGCGCGAGCCACCGGCCTGGAGCGAGATGCCGTCGCCCAACATGACCGTGCTGTTCCGCTATGGCGGCGACGATCTCGCCAGCGTGCTGGCGACGCGCGAGGTCCAGGTCAGCGTGCACGATCCCTACGTCGACAGCCTGGTGACGCTGCACGGGCAACAGGTGCCGCTGGCCGCGAACTTCACTGCCGGCTATGGCCTATGGCTGGCCCGCTCGGGCTTCAACCGGCAATCGCTGCGCACGCTGTTCGGCCGCGCCCAAGGCATCGAACATCCGCACCTGTACCTGATGCAGCCCTACGATCCCGATCGCCGGATCATCCTGATGCTGCACGGCCTGGCCAGCAGTCCGGAAGCCTGGGTCAACGTCGCCAACGAGTTGCAGGGCGACGAGGCGCTGCGCCGCGAGTTCCAGATCTGGCAGGTCTATTACCCGACCAACATGCCGGTGGTCTTCAACCACGCGCAGATCCGCCGGCTGGTGTCGAGCGCGCTCGCGCATTTCGATCCGCAGCATCAGGCGGCGGCCTCGCGCGACATCGTGCTGGTGGGGCACAGCATGGGCGGCATGATCGCGCGGCTGATGGTGTCGTCGTCCGACCAGCAATTGTGGAATGCATTGCTGGGCGAATTCGACATCCCGCCCGACCGCCTGGCGCGGATCCGCCCGCGCCTGGATCCGATGCTGCGCTTCCAGCCGTTCCCGGGCGTCGAGCGCGCGGTCTTCATCGCCACGCCGCATCGCGGCACGGCGGTCGCGGGCCATCGCGTCGGGCGCTGGATCTCGCGGCTGGTGCGGTTGCCGTTGACGCTGCTGGAAAACTTCGACGACGTGCTGCAGACGCTGGCAGGTGCAACATCGAAATCGGCGGACGGCAAGCCCGCGGGTGGCATCCCGAACAGCATCGACAACCTCGATGGCAGCGACCCATTCGTGCAGGCGGCGGCCGACCTGCCGATCTCACCCGCGGTGCGCTACCACTCGATCATCGCGCAGCTCAAGCCCGGCACGCCGCTGGAGGCCAGCGACGACGGCCTGGTGCCGTATCCGAGCGCGCACCTGGCGGGCGCAGTGTCGGAGAAGGTCATCGTGTCCGGGCACAGCGTGCAGGAAACCGCACCGGCGATCCTCGAACTGCGGCGCATCCTGCACGAGGACCTGCGCCAGGGCGCCGGCGACACCCGCGACGCGGCGACACCGCAGGACGTCCCCGGACAACCCTAGCCCTCCGCCAGGCACGTGGATCGCGCGGTCAGGCGAGGAATCGCGCTGCGCGGCCGGCCCGCGACCAGGGCAGGGTTTCTGCGCGTCCGCACCACCATGACCAGCGATACATGGCGGTGAGACTCAATTCCTGTACTCTCCAGTTCAGTCACTTGGTCGGTATTCAGCCGCCATTGGCCATCCTTGACGAGTTTTTAACTGGCTGCCCCCTGCCTACCCCCATGACATCCGACGCTTCCGCTGCCATTGCCGTGCGCTTCGACGGGGTCCGCCTGGACCGCGGCGGTCGCACGATCCTGTCCGGCATCGACCTGCAGGTGCCGCGCGGCAGCGTGACCGCCGTGCTCGGCCCGTCCGGCAGCGGCAAGTCGACAATGCTGGCGGCGCTGACCGGCGAGCTGGCCCCGGCGGCCGGCACGGTCGAGATCTTCGGCCAGCCGGTCCCGCAACAGACGCGCGCGCTGCTGGAGATGCGCAAGAGCCTGGGCGTACTGCTGCAGGGCAACGGCCTGCTGACCGACCTGACGGCGGCCGAGAACATCGCGCTGCCGCTGCGCACGCATACCAAGTTGCCGCGGCCGGTCATCGACCGCCTGGTCGACATGAAGCTGCATGCCGTCGGCCTGCGCAGCGCTGCCGATCTGTATCCGCGCGAGCTGTCGGGCGGCATGGCGCGCCGCGTCGCGCTGGCACGCGCGATCGCGCTGGACCCGCCGCTGATGGTCTACGACGAGCCGCTGACCGGGCTGGACCCGATCGCCTCGGGCGTGATCATGAACCTGGTCTCCGAGCTCAACGACAACCTGGGCCTGACCAGCATCATCGTCACCCACCACGTCCACGAGACGCTGCCGATCGCCGACTTCGCGGTCGTCATCGCCAATGGCCGCATCGTGTTCTCGGGCACGCCGGCCGAACTGCAGGCCAGCGACGATCCGCTGGTCGGCCAGTTCCTGCGCGGCGAGCCGGACGGGCCCATCGCCTTCGATACCGCGCCCAGGACGGAGGCCGCCTGATGCCGTTGACCTCGACCCTGCGCTCGATCGGCCGCGCCGGCCTGTTCTCGCTGTCGGTGCTGCGCGCTTCCCGGCCGACCGCCGATTTCTTCAACGAGCTGGTCCGCGAGATCTACAAGATCGGCGGCCGTTCGCTGCCGATCATTGCCGTTGGCGGCGCGTTCGTTGGTCTTTCGCTGACGTTGCTTGGTTTTCGCGCACTGGAGACCTATGGCGCCAGCAACCAGGTCAGCGTGCTGATCGGCCTGGGCCTGTACCGCGAACTGGCGCCGGTGCTGACCGCGCTACTGTTCGTCGGCCGTGCCGGCAGCTCGATCGCCGCCGAACTGGGCCTGATGCGCGCCACCGACCAGATCACCGCGCTGGGCCTGATGGCGATCGATCCGGTCGGCAAGGCGGTCGCGCCGCGCTTCTGGGCGGCGGTACTGACGGTGCCGATGCTGACCGGCTTCTTCTGCACCTTCGCGATCGCCGCGAGCTGGTTCCAGGCGGTGCAGGTGCTGGGCATCGACAACGGCATGTTCTGGCAGACGATGAAGGACGCGGTCGATTTCCACGGCGACTTCCTGCCGGCGTTCCTGAAGTCGGCGGTCTTCGGCGGCACCGCGGCGCTGGTCGCCTCGTATGTCGGCTTCCACGCCGAGCCGACCATCGAAGGCACGTCGGTCGCCACCACGCGCGCGGTCGTCAACGCGTCGATGCTGGTGCTGATGTTCAACTTCGTGCTGTCGGCGTTCCTGTTCCGGTGATGGCCATGACGCACGCCTTGTCCTTCACCACGCACACCCCCGTCCTTCCGGCCGTTGCGGCCACCTTGCGCCATGCGGCGCAGGGGAGGGATTCCATGCAGATCCAGAGGTAATCGCAATGGCCACACGTGGTCCACGTCTCGAATTCGCAGTCGGCGCCTTCCTGGTGCTCGCGCTGGGCTCGCTGCTGGTACTGGCGATCGCCTCGACCAACGGCAAGTTCGGCTTCAGCCGCGACAGTTATGCGCTGACCGCCAACTTCACCAACCTCGGCCAGCTGCGTCCCAACGCGCCGGTCAAGATCGGCGGCGTCACCATCGGCCGCGTCTCCAAGCTGTCGCTGGACCCGGTCAAGTTCGACTCCATCGTCACGCTCGACATCGACAATGCCTACCAGATCCCGGTCGACACCTCGGCCGCGATCCTGACCGGCGGACTGCTCGGCGAGAGCTACGTCGGCCTGCAGCCGGGCGGCGACATGGAAAACCTGAAACCCGGTGAGCAGATCGTGTTCACCTCGCCTGCGGTCGACCTGATCCAGATGGTCGGCAAATACATGTTCAGCGGCGGTGGCGCTGCGCCCACCGAAGATGCGCCCCACCAGGACTCCTCCCAGGAACCCAAGCCATGAAGACCCTTTCCCGCACTCCCCTGATCGTTGCGCTGGCCGTCGCGCTTGCCGCCGCCGCGTCGCCGACGCTGGTGCTCGCCCAGGCCGCCGCGCCCGCCGCCGCCGCCCAGCAGGGCGCGCCCAGCAAGCTGGTGCTCGACAACACCAAGCGCATCCTTGAGACCCTCGAGAAGCGCCGCGCCGAATTCACCCGCGACCGTGGCGCGTTGCGCACCTTCGTCGCCGGCGAGCTCAACACGATCTTCGACCGCGACTACAGCGCCCGCCAGGTGCTGGCACGGCATGCCCGTGGCGCCAGCGACGCCGACATCGCGCTGTTCGGCGATGCGCTGACCGACGGCCTGCTGCAGCGTTACGGTTCGTCGCTGCTGGACTTCAACACCCAGCTGCGCGTGCGCATCAAGTCCGAGACCCCGCTGCCGCGCGGCGTCGGCGTGCGCGTGTCCAGCGAGCTGCTGCGCAGTGGTGGCGAGCCGATCCCGGTCGACTACCTGATGCGCCAGACCGGCAGCGGCTGGAAGGTCTTCGACGTGATGATCGAAGGCGTATCGATGGTGCAGACGTTCCGCCAGCAGTTCGACGCCGAGTTGCAGAACAAGTCGATCCGCCAGGTGGCGACCGAGCTGCGCAACGGCCAGATCAAGGCCGGCACCAACTGATGACGCAGGCGCGCGTCCAACGCGAAGGCGACGCGCTGCGTTTTGCGGGCGCGCTGGTCCGCGACGCCGTGCCGGCCCTGTGGCCGGAGGCGTCGCGCGGCCTCGAGGGCGTCGCGCGTTTCGATCTTGCCGGCGTCGAGCGCATCGACAGTGCCGGCATCGCGCTGCTGGCCGAACTGGCCGCACGCGCCGGCGGCGTCAGCGTCGAGGGCAGTCCAGTCGGACTGGCCGAACTGCGCGCCGCCTATCGGCTTTCCCCCACGCTGTCGTTCGCCGCCAGCTGACCGAACTCCCTCCGGATCCCCCCGCCATGATCCAGTCCCAGACGTCCCGGACCCCGATGCCGCGCGCCACCCTGACGGTGCTCGCCGCCAGCCTGGTGCTGGGCGCCTGCACCAGCCAGGGTCCCGCCCGCAATGACGGCCAGGCCGCCAGCAGCCCCGACGGCGTGGTCGTCGGTACGGTCGCCGACAGCACGGTTACCGACAGCGCGCAGGCACCGCCGCAGGCCGCGATGGCCGCCAGCGCGCAGGACAATGCCGTGGTGGTCGCGGCAGCGGACGCCGGGGCGCCGGTCGTGGTTGCCGACGCCGATGCCAATGCGCCGACCGACGCCGAACTCGATGCGCAGGCGATCTACGGCACCCAGGTCTACGATCCGGTCGCCGATCCCACGCTGCCGCCGTCGGCAACGATGGCCGTCGCCTACGATCCTTGGGAAGGCTGGAACCGCCGCGTCCACGGCTTCAACAATGCCGTCGACCGCACCGTCGCCAAGCCGCTGGCCAAGGCCTACGTGCGCGTGGTGCCGCGTCCGGTGCGCCTGGGCGTCACCAACTTCTTCAGCAACCTCGGCCAGCCGGTCAGCGCGCTGAACGCGCTGCTGCAGGGCAAGCCGAAGCAGGCCGGCCAGTCGCTGGCGCGCTTCCTGGTCAACACCACGCTGGGCATCGGCGGCATCTTCGATCCCGCCAGCGACGCCAACCTGCCGCGACGCAGCGAGGACTTCGGCCAGACGCTCGGCGTGTGGGGCTGGACGACCTCGCGCTTCGTCGAACTGCCGCTGTTCGGTCCGCGCACCCTGCGCGACACCTTCGGCCTGATCGGCGACGCGCCGTTGTCGCCGGTCCGCCAGGTCGACGACAGCACCGTGCGCATCGGTCTGCAGGGCCTGCAGCTGGTCGACGTCCGCACCCAGCTGTTTGCCGTCGACAGCCTGCGCGAAGGCGCGGTCGACGAATACGCGCTGGTCCGCGATGCCTGGCTGCAGCGCCGCAACTACCAGATCCAGGGCGACCGCAAGCAGTCCGACGAATCGCTGCCCGATTACCTGCTCGATGACGACGCCAACCCGACGGTTCCGGTCGACGTGATGCCGGTGGTGCCGCTGTCGTCGTCGCCGTAACCGTCGCCGCGCTCACGCCGTCGCGTTGAACGCGGCGGCGGCCAGTCCCTGCATCAGGGCTGGTCCTGGTTCTCTTCCAGCCTGTCTTCGGGGCTGCTGTCTTCAAGCCCGCTGTCTGCCTCGTCCTGCGCGCCCTCCGGAGACGCCAGCAGGCGCGGACGCGAGGCCTTGCCGCCCGCAGCCGGCAGCAGGTCGGCCGGACTGTCGCGCAGTTCGTCGCGCAGCTGCTTGCGGCCACGCGCGCCCAGGTCCACCAGGCGCTGCGCGCGCTTGACCACGCTCTGGTTCGATTCGCGCAACTTGCGCTGGGCGTCGCCGAACGACTTCGAGGCATCGTCGAGCTTCTTGCCGACCGCGTCGAAATCGGCCAGGAACCCCATCAACGCATCGAGCACCTTGCCGCCGGCATCGCCGATGTCGAGCGCCTGCTTCTGCATCTTGTCGCGCGCCCACAGGCGATCGACGACCCGCAGCAACGCCATCAGCGTATTGGGCGATGCGAACACGACCTTGCGCTCGAACGCGTAGGTCTGCAGCGTCGGATCGGTACCGAGCGCGGCCGACAGCGCGCCCTCGATCGGCACGAAGGCGATGGTGACATCGAGCGCGTTGTCGCCGACCGCCTTCGGGTAGGCGCGGTCGCCGAGATCCTTGACGTGGCGACGCAGGCCGTCGGCATGCCGCTGCAGCGCCAGCCCATGCAGCTCGGGCTCGTCGACCGCGTTCATCGCCTCCTGCCACGCCACCAGGTTGACCTTGCTGTCCACGACCACGCAGCGATCGTCGGGCAGGCGCACCAGGATGTCCGGTCGCAGCGCCTTGCCATCCTCGTCGCGCACGCCGGCCTGGCGCTCGTAGTGCTGGCCTTCTTCCAGGCCGCTGCCACGCAGCACACTTTCGAGCATCAACTCGCCCCAGTCGCCGCGCACCTTGGAACTGCCTTTCAGCGCGCGCGTCAGCGCCGCCGTATGACCCGCCATGTCCTGGTTGAGCGTCTTCAACTCGGTCACCGCACCGAGCAACGCGGAACGCTCCTTGGCCTCTTCGCCATACAGCGTGTCGACGCGCGAACGGAACTCGCCCAGTTTGTCCGCGAACGGCTTCAGCAGGGTCTCGATATCGACCTTGCCCTGCGCGGTCGCGGTGCGCACGTTCTTCTCGAAGGCCTGTCCGCGCTCATCGAAGACCTTGCCGGCAAGTTCGGCGAACGACGCCGACAACTTGTTCTGGGCATCTCCCAGGAACGCCTGCATGTCGGCCTGCGCCTGCTTGGCATGCAACAGGTTGGCGGTGGCTTCCGCATGCTCGCGCTGCACGCTACCGAGCCGATCGCGCAGGCGCGCAAGCTCGGCGTCGGCGGTGGCGATCTGTTCGCGCGCCTGCAGCAATGCCGATTCGCGATCGGCCAGCGCATGGGTGGCGGTCCGCAATTCGACCCGGTCGCTGTCGAGCCGCTGCTGCAGCTCCGTCAGCTGCGCGGCATCGCGCGCGCGCTGCGCGGCATGCGCGGACAACTCGGCCTCCAGCGCCCCCAGCCGGCCCTGCAGCCGGCCCGATTCCGCGGCCTGATCCCGGGCGGCATCACGCTCGGACTGCAACTCGGCCAACAGCCGCGTCCGTTCGCCGGCATCGGCCTGCACCGCCGCGACCGGTCGCCGCAACAGCAGCACGACCAGCAGGATGACGGCCAGCGCGGCCAAGGCCGCGACCACGAGCAACAGCAGGGAAGGGGTGTCCATGCCGACAGTGTAGCGAGCCCGGTCTCAGAACCTGCTCACGATCTGTCGCGAGCGCCGGCAGATGGCGTGTGGCGTGCATACCAGTGAAGAGCAGGCAGAAAGCGCAGTGTACGTGGAGGTACATGAGCATTTGTGGCCACCATCCCTGGTGGCCACCCTTCGGGCCGTCGCTGGCGCGATGTCAAGAACCGCTCTAGGCGGTTCTTTCGAGCACCGCACGCGCGCCAGCTGGCAAGCGCAGCAAGAGCGTGAACAGGTTCTCAGGGGATGAGGCGAGGGGCCGGGGGGCCCGGCGCTTCGCCTGGTCGCCCGGCTTGATCCTGGCGCCGGTTGCCGCATCATGCGCAGGGCAAGCGCAGTCATCCTCCAGCAGACCTCCTCGGGGCAAGACAGATGAAGCGTGTCACAGGCATCGGCGGCATCTTCTTCAAATGCAACGACCCGAAGGCGCTCAGCGCCTGGTATCGCGACCACCTCGGCCTGGACATCAGCGACTGGGGCGGCGCGGTATTTCGCTGGGGTGGCGCCGACAGCCCTGCGGGCATGACGCTGTGGAGCCCGTTCGCCGCCGATACCGAGTACATGGCCCCCAGCACATCGCCTTTCATGATCAACTTCCGGGTCGCCGATCTGGACGCCCTGCTGGTCGCGCTGCGCAGCGAGGGCTGCCACGTGCTCGACACGACCGAGACCTCGGAACAGGGATCGTTCGGCTGGGTCATCGATCCCGATGGCAACAAGGTCGAGCTGTGGGAACCGCCTGCAGGACAATGACCGTGCCGCTGCCATCGATGACGTCGTTCAAGCCCGGCACGCGCGTGTGCGACTCGCCATACCGCCGGCGCTTCATGATCGCGTCGCAATCCACAGGAGAATCCAGATGAAATCTCTGCTTGCAGTCTTGCTGTTGGCCTGCGCGATAGCGTCCAACCCCGCGCTTGCGGGCGATGCGCGTGCTGCTGACATGCCAGCGGCTGATCCGGCCGCAATCTCTCCCTTGATCGGCAGCTGGTCGGTCGACGTCACGCGCCTGCCGATGCCGCCGCAGGCGCGGCCGAGAAGCGTCGTCATCTCGTTCAGTAGAACCGCCGACGACCGCTGGTCGACCTTCGTCGATGTCGTCGACGCCGATGGCTCGACACGCCATGCCGACGGCAGCGCGCCGCTCGACGGCACCGCGACGGCGGTCGCGAACAACTTCGAGGCCGACAAGGTGGCCATCCGCATGCCCGCGCCCAACGTCGTCGTCATGACGCTCGCCAAGGGCGGGCAACCGGCGTCGACGCGGATCTATTCCACCGCCGACGACGGCCGGACGATGGTCGAGACCATCTCGCACTTCGGGCCGCAAGGCCTTCCGGTGACGCGGACCAACCACTTCACACGCGTCGCTGCGGCGGCGCCTTGAGACGACCCGATCCGCACACCCGAAGGATTCCACGCATGCGCGCATGGCTGCTGTTGACCCTGCTGGCACCGTTGCAGGCATGGGCCGCTGAAGACACGCCGGAACGCGCCGTGTCCGCACTCTGGGCGGCCCTGTCGCATGCGCCTGGCGCCAGTGCGGATACGGCGACGCTGCAACGCCTGTTGCACGAGGAGGCCGTGGTGTTCGGCGCGCAATCCCGGGACGGCGCACCGCGCCTGCAGCGCACGCCGGCGGAAGACTTCCTGCGCGCCAATGCGCGCGTCTCCGGCAAGGGATTCCACGAATGCGAGGTCTCGCGGACCCTGCAGGTCTACGACCGGTTCGCGGTCGCCTACAGCGTCGTCGAATCGCGGGCGGACAAGGCCGCGTCGCGCCCCGATGTCGTCGGCGTCAACAGCGTGCAGCTGTACCGGGACGGCTCGCAATGGAAGGTCCTGTCGCTGTACTACCATGTCGAAACGCCGGGCACCCCGATTCCGCTCGATGGCGGAACCTCCGGCGAATGCCTGGCTTGAGCAGGTCCGGCATGAGCAGGCCCGCCACGTCAGTCGGCGCGGCGTCCCCGTTGCAACCCGTATCGAGGTGAGGCATGCACCAGCCCGGCACGATGGGAACCCCCGACGACTACAGCGATACGCGCCATCGCGTGTACTTCGAGATCGGCGAGCATGCCGGCGTCGGCCAGCGCGTCATCGAGCGCTTCCTGCAGACGCGTTGCCGCGATCTGCCCGGCATGCCCGAGGAGGGCTGGCGCGCAATCAGGGCGGGCCACGGTTACCAGGTCGATGTCCCGATCCAGCTTGTGCCCGAGATCGTCCGCGCGCTGGCGCAGGACAATGTGGCCGTGTACCAGGTCGTGCGCATCGGCGAGTCGTCGCAGTTGCCTGCCCTCCACCCTCACTCCTCAGGATCGTTGCCATGAAAAGCGCGCCATGCCTGCTCGTCACCTTGATCGGCCTCGTTCTTTCCGGCCTGGCGGTGGCGACGCCACCTGCCGACGTCGCATTCCTGAACTCCGGCAAGGTGGTGCCGGCCACGCTGCCGTTCTCGGAAGCGGTCCGGGTCGGGAATACGCTGTATCTGTCCGGGCAGGTCGGACTGCAACCGGGCACGCTGACCCTGGTCCCCGGCGGCATCAGGGCGGAGTCGGAACAGACGATGGACAACATCAAGGCGACGCTGGAAGTGCACGGCTACAGCATGCGCGACCTGGTCAAGTGCACGGTGATGCTGACCGACATCGCGGAGTGGCCCGATTTCAACGAGATCTACAAGCGCTACTTCAGCGGACGCTTCCCCGCGCGCAGTTCGTTCGGCGCCAGTGGCCTGGCCTTCGGGGCGCGGGTCGAGGTCGAGTGCATCGCGGTTGCGGGCGCGGGCGCCGCGCCCGATTGATCTATGGTGTGCTCGGCATCGCGGCCGACGAAGCCGACGTGCTGAATGTCTGCGTGGGTCCCCAGAGCCAGTCGCGCGGCCTTGACCGGTTTCTGTTCCGCGCACTGGGACATCCAGAGCATGCCGCCGTTATAACGACGCGAGGCAACCGAAACGGCGCACGGCAGCCGGACCGGGGCCGCCACGCATGGCGTGGCGCGATCTTCATGCCACCCGCAGCACCGCCGCGCCCAGCACGATCAAACCCGCCGCGATCCAGCGCACCCGGGTCACCCGCTCGTGCAGGACGAACGCGGAGATCAGGATGCCGAACAGGATCGAGGTCTCGCGCAGCGCCGAGATCATCGCCACTGGCGCGATGGTCATGGCCCACAGCGCCAGCCCATACGAGGTCAGCGTGCCGATTCCGCCGACCACGCCGAAGCCCGCGTTTTCCCGGGCGTAGGCCCATAGCCGGGGCGCACGCGTGCACACCGCCCATATCGGCAGCGGCAGCCCGGACAACAGGAACAACCACAACGTGTAGCTGAGCGCCGCGCCGGACTGGCGCGCGCCCCAGGCATCGACCAGCGTGTAGGTGGCAATCACCCCGGCATTGAGCAACGGCAGCCACAGGTGCTGGCGTGCGCCGCCGCGTGCCATGCACAGGATGCCCGCACAGATCAGTGCAATGCCGCACCAGGCAACCGCGTGCAGGCGTTCCCCAAGGAACACGGTGCCCACCAGCGCCACCAGGATCGGCGCGCAACCCCGCATCAGCGGGTAGGACACGCTCATGTCGGTCACCCGGTAGGTGCGCGCGACCAGAAGGTAGTAGATGACCTGCAGCACCGTGGAGGCGGCCAGCCATGGCCAGCTGCGTGGCGAAGGCGCGGGCAGGAAGGGCAGCATGACGACCGCGACCAGCGCGGCCGATCCGGTGACCAGGATCGTAGTCAGCAGCGTATCGTTGCCGCGTTTGACGATCGCATTCCAGCTGGCGTGCAGCAGGGCGGCGAACAGCACGGTACAGAAAATGGAGAGCGACATCGTGTCGGCAGGCACGCATTCCATGGACGAACGCGCATCATGCCGCAGATGAAAACCCTGTGTCAGGCGATGCACGGCGGCAACGCCCCGCCCGGTGGGTACCGGCCGTTGGTCGCGACGGCGTATGCTGCCCACGCCATCTCGGCACCAATCCATCGCAGCGGGAGCGCCATGCAAGACACTCATGTTGGATCCTGCCTATGCGGCAGCGTGCGCTTCCAGATGGAAGGCAGCTTCGACCATTTCTACCTGTGCCATTGCGCGCACTGCCGGAAGGACACGGGTTCGGCACACGCGGCAAACCTGTTCTCATCCGCAGGGCGGCTCCAGTGGACGGCAGGCGAAGACAACGTCATCACCTTCCGCCTTCCCGGAACGCGCCATGCGCGATGCTTCTGCTCGACCTGCGGCTCTGCATTACCGTATGCCGGAGACGGCATGGTCGTAGTCCCTGCAGGCTGCCTGGATACGGCACCCGGGATCGCGCCCGAGGCGCACCTCTTCACCGCGAGCCGGGCCTGCTGGGATCGGCAGCTGGCTGACCTTCCAGCCTTCGAGACGTTTCCTTCGCGTGCGGGGCATGAGCGGCCCTGATGCCGCGCGCTGAAGGCTCGCGCGCCGTCATGCGACCCGGGGATCGCATTCTTCAGGTCAACCATGCGGGCGAACATGGTGCGGTCAACATCTATGCCGGCTAGATCATCGGCGCGAGGTGGACGGCGCCACACATGGTCGACGAATTGATGGTCACGAACTGATCGAGTTCCGGTGGCAAGGGCCCGCGGTGCAGAATATCTCGACGACCGCAGACGACGACTCGAAGGTTCCAGATGGCCGACATCACATTCAGCAACGACGAGAAGGCGATCATCGTCCGCAAGATCCAGCGCTATTTCAGCGAGGAACTGCGGCAGGAGATCGGCCGCTTCGATGCGGAGTTCCTGCTCGATTTCTTCGGCACCGAGGTCGGTGGGTATTTCTACAACCGCGGGCTCTACGACGCGCAGGCGCTGCTGTCCGACAAGCTCGAGGACATGCAGGACGCGATCTTCCAGCTGGAACAGGCCACGGACTTCAAGCGATGACGGGCGGGGAGTTGCCATGAGCATCGCGACGTCCGATCTCGGCGAACTGCTGCGGACGATGTCGCCGCTGCGTCATCCCGGCGTATACGTCTTCGCGACGGTGCCGGCCGGCATGGCCATCGATCCGCAGGCCATTGTCGCCAGCGTGCGCGAGCCCGAGGGCCTGTCGGTGGTGCTGGCCGAAGCCGAGGCGGAGCGGCTCGGGCTGACGGTGTTGTTCCGCTGTGCGTGGCTGACATTGCAGGTGCATTCGGACTTGCAGGCGGTCGGGCTGACCGCCGCCTTCTCTGCGGCGTTGGGACAGGCCGGCATCAGCTGCAACGTGGTCGCGGGCGCCTGCCACGACCACGTCTTCGTGCCGCAGGCCCAGGCCGATGCGGCGATGCAGGCGTTGCTGCAGTTGCAACAGGCATCGGGCGGAGCAGGCGCACAGGCCTGATCCGGGCGACGGCCTGATCTGGCAAAGGCCTGGCCGTTTATTCGCCTCGGCGTGGCGCTTCTCAGCGCGCGGCGACCGCAACGTCCGGCCAGCGGTCGCGCCAGGGTTGCGCGGCTTCGAGTTCGAAGGCCAGCGACAGCAGGGCCGCTTCCTGTCCGCGGTCGGCCGCGAACTGCACGCCGACCGGCAGACCGTCGGCATTCCACGACAGCGGCAGGCTGATGGCCGGCGTGCCCGCGAGGTTCTGCAGCGGCGTGTACGACATCCAGTCGAACAGCGCCGGCATCAGCGCATCGAACGCGCGATCGGGCGCCAGCACGCCGAGCAGCGGCGGCGGCGTGCGCACGACCGGGGTCAGCAGCACGTCCCACTGTGCGTGGAAGTCCGCGAAGTCGTCAGGCAGCCGTGCCAGTTGCCGGTACGCATGTTCGAGCGCGGCGATGTCGACGTGGTCGAGATGCCATTGCGCCAGTCCGCGCGTCCAGGGTTCGAGCAGGTCGTCGGCAAGCCCCGCGGCGGTGTTGAGTTCGACCGCGTCCACGCACAGCCGCGACCACAGGGTCAGCAGTGCGTCGCGCGCATCCTGTCCCGAGACCGGCGAGGCCACGATGTCGACGTGATGGCCGAGGCCGGCGCACAGGGCGGCGGCGGACTCGACCGCCTGCGCGACGTCCGGATGCGCGGCATCGCCAGCCAGGTTGCGGGTGTCGACGGCGATCCTCAGGCGTCGCGCGGACGCGCCGGTCACGATCGGCGGCGAGGCCGGATGCGTGGCGGCGAAGGCCCAGGCGCAGTCGCGCACGCTGCGCGCCATCAAGCCATCGCTGACCAGCAGGTCTTCCAGCGCATGCCGGGCGCGGGCCTGCACGACGGCGCCACGTCCGGGCTTCAGCCCGACGATGCCGCAGCAGGCGGCGGGCATGCGGATCGATCCGGCCCCATCGCTGCCCTGGGCCAGCGGCACGATGCCGGCGGCGATCGCAGCCCCGGCGCCGCCGCTGGAACCGCCGGGCGAATGCGCCAGCGACCAGGGATTGCGGGTCACCGGTCCACGCAACGGTTCGTTCGACGGCATCAGCCCGAACTCGGGCATCGCGCTCTTGCCGATCGGCACCAGCCCCGCCGCATCGAAGCGCTGCGACAACGGCGGCGCCTGCGTCGCCAGGGCATCGCTGCGACTGCGCGAACCGCCGCGCGTCGGCATGCCCGGATAGGCCAGCGAGTCCTTGACCAGATAGGGCACGCCGGCCAGCCCGCGGCCGGCGCCCTGTGCGTCCTGCGCGGCGGCACGCTCGCGCGCCAGCGCATCGGCGCGGTGGCTGATCGCCTGCAACGCCGGATCGAGGTGTCCGGCGCGCAGGATCGCGGCCTCGACCAGCTCCAGCGCGGTCAGGTCGCCACTGCGTACGCGCGACGCCTGGTCGTGCGCATCCAATCGCCCCAGTGACAGGGCGTCCGTCAAGTTCATCGATGCATGCTCCAGCGGGCGCTTGCCGGCCCGATAGGGGTGTCAGCCGACGCGACGGTCCCCGCGCGGCGAGGGCGCGGGGACCGTGACGAGGAGGCGGCTGAGCGGTTGTGGTGGATCGTGGGCCGGGAGCGCTTGTGTGAGAGCGCGCTTGCGGGCTCGCTTCATTCGCTTCTTTTTTGGATCAGTAGTTCCAGCGCAGGGTCACGCCGTAGGTACGCGGACGCACGATGCCTTGTCCAAGGCCGTTGGACTGCGGCTGGGCACGGGTGATGCCGCGCTCGTCGAACAGGTTGGTCGCGTACAGGCCGACATCGGCCTGGCCGACGCTGAAACGCAACCGCGCATCGACAAGGTGGTAGTCGCCCTGGCGATTGGCGGCGTAGGTGGGCACGGCGGAGTTGAGGTCGCTGATGCCTTCCGACAGGTAGCTGTGCGACAGCGAGAACGTCGGCTGCCAGGCGCCATCGAAGTGCCAGCTGGCCATGTTGTTGACCGACCAGTCGGCCGAGCCGGGCATGCGCGAACCGCTCGGTGCGATGCCGACGCCGGGAATCAGCACGTCCTCGTCGAGACGGGCCTGCTGCCAGGTCACGCTGCTGGTCCAGTCGAAGGACTGCGATGGCCGCCATTGCGCGGAGAACTCGATGCCGCGGCTGTACGCGGCGCCACCGTTGCTGGCGTAGTTGATCTCCGGCGCCGGGGTCAGCAGGCGCAGCTGGATATCGGTCCAGTCGATGTAGAACGCGGTAGCGTCGAGCACCAGCGTA
Source organism: Luteimonas sp. RIT-PG2_3 (assembly GCF_054902115.1). Lineage (NCBI taxonomy): Bacteria > Pseudomonadati > Pseudomonadota > Gammaproteobacteria > Lysobacterales > Lysobacteraceae > Luteimonas > Luteimonas sp. RIT-PG2_3. The sequence continues at coordinate 495,758 of NZ_JBUBPF010000001.1, forward strand.
TTGTCGAGCCAGCTGCTGCGCACGCCGAACTCGTAGTTGCGCAGCTGGTCGCTGGTCGAACCGGACGGGATCGGGTGCGTGGTGATGGCGGTGTTGTTGGGCGTGCCGAAGCGGAAGCCCTCGGATGCCAGCACGTAGGCCATCCAGCGGTCGCTTGGCTTCCAGGTCAGCGAGACCTTGGGGTTGAAGCCGCTTTCGCTGGTGCTGGTCGGCGTGATGATCGGCGCACCGGGATAGGAATCGACACCGACGATGGTGCCGACGTCCTTGACGCGCGTCCGGAACATGCGGCCGCCTGCGGTCAGCGTCCACTCCGGATTGAAGTGGAACGAGGCTTCGCCGAAGACCGCCTTCTCCTCGCCGGTGACGTGCGCGAGGAAGCTGTTGAAGATCTCGCCATCGGGCGTGATGATCGCGCCGGCGCCGGACGGGTACAGCGGCGAGGCATCGAACGCAGCGCGCGCACCGACCGCACCGAGGCTTTCATACAGCTGCTTGTCGGTATCGAAGTACATCGCGCCGACCAGCCATTCGAAGCGTTCGCCGGTGGCCGAGGCCAGTCGCAGCTCGATGCTGTTGCCGGTGCTTTCGCCGCCGTAGCCGATGTAGAACGGGCCATTGGGGGCGACGCCGATGACGTTGTTGTCGTACCAGGCGCGGTACGGCGTGAAGTCGGAACGGCCGTGCTGGGTCTTGACCTGATGCGAGGCCAGCGCGGTGAACGAACCCCAGCCCAGGTCCTGGTCCAGGCGCAGGCTGTGGACTTCGATCTCGGTTTCCAGCGGCTCGGCGATCGCCGTGCTGCGCACGAGGTCGCCGAAGCCGGGCATGCGGTAGGACGCGTCGTCGGCCTCGATCTTCTGCACCAGGCTCAACCACGACAACGTGGTGTTCTCGCTGGGCGTCAGCACGGCCGAGAAGCGGCCACCGGAGATCTCGACGTCGTTGGTGCCTTCCAGGCCGGTGCCGACGTTGTCGAGGTAGCCGGCGTCGGAGCGGTACTGCGCGACCGCACGCACCGCCAGCACGTCTTCCTTGATCGGGATGTTGACCATGCCCTTGAGCGAGTAGCTCATGTTGGCGTTGCGGGTCTGGCTGAGGCCGGTCTCGACCGCAGCGTCGAAGCCGCTGGTATCGGCGGTGTTGGCGATGTAGTTGATCGCGCCGCCCATCGACGCCGAGCCGAACAGCGAGCCCTGCGGACCGCGCAGGACTTCGACGCGGTTGAGGTCGAAGGCATCGATGTCGGGCACCGCAATGGTCCAGCCCGGCTCCATCAGCGGGACTTCGTTGAGGAAGTAACCGGTGGTCGGCTGGCCCTGCACGTTGCCGGAGTTGGTCGCGATGCCGCGCACGACGACGTGCGACATGCCCGGTTCGAAGTTGTTGAAGACCACGCCGGGGGTCTTCTGGATGTAATCGCCCAGGCCCTGGGCATTGAGTTCTTCGAGCTGCTGGCCGGTGACCGCGGCGACCGAGCCGGAGACGTCGCGCACGGACTGGGCGCGCTTGGAGGCGGTGACGATGACGGTATCGAGCTGGACGGCGTCGGTCGCGGGGGCGGCGGACGCGGGGGCGTCCTGCGCCAGCGCGGGCACGCTGGCGAGCAGCGCCAGGCAGCCGGCATGGATGGCAAGGCCGAGGGGAGAGGGGCGGCAAGTCTTCATCGGTGGAGTCCTGGGGCGCGGTGGCGGAGGGCTTGGAAACGCAAGCAGTGTGGGCCTGGCAGGCCGCCGCTGTCCGTGGCGGCGGGCTGGGGACGGGCTGTCATCAAAGGGAAGCCGGACGGTCATGTCCAGCGGATCCACGGCAGGCCAGCCGGGTCGCAAGCTGCTGAATTACCGGTGTTTCTACCTAATTTGGCGCTCGCATCCTGCGAACCCCCGCCGGATCTTCCGCAGGATCGCCGGGTTTGGCGCCGACATTTCACAGAATCCACGGCCCGCCCGGGCCCCGCCTGGCGTCGTGGGGCGGCGCATGCGGGCATCGCCGCGCAAGCGGGCGCCTCGCCACTCGCCACCCACCACTCGCCGCGGGCCACGGTGTCGCGACGCGCCGGGGTATCCGGCGGCCGCGGCCGTCACTAGCACCTTCGCGCTATAGACTCGGTGCCTGGCTCCCAGGCAAGCATTTCGATGTCCACCAAGAAGCTCGACCGCACCGACCTGAAGATCCTCAACGTCCTGCAGGAAGATGCCCGCATCACCAACCAGGCGCTGGCCAACCAGGTGTCGCTGTCGCCGAGCGCCTGCCTGACCCGGGTGCGCACGCTGGAGGCGCAGGGATTGATCAGCGGCTATCGCGCGCATGTCGCGGTGGACCGGATCCGCTCGGCGACGATCGTGCTGGCCCTGGTGGCGTTCAAGCAGCATGCGCTGGACGGCTTCGACGGTTTCGACGCACGCATCCGGCAGATGCCGGAGATCGTCGAGGCCAGCCGGATCAGCGGCGATTACGACTACACCATGCGCGTGCTGGTCAGCGACGTGCACGAGTGGAAGGACATCAGCCGCGAACTGCTGGGCGGCAATTACGGGGTCGCGCGGATCGTCTCGCATTTCCTGATGGACGAGGTCAAACCCTTCACCGGTTACCCGCTGACGCCGCGCCCGCCGCAGATCTGAGTTCCTGATCTGGAGCCAGTGATCTGGAGCCAGCGCTCCGCCCCCCGTGATCAGCCCCCAGTGATCCATTGCCGCGGCCACGACGACGCGGCACCATGGCCGCCCCCCTTTTCGATCAGGTCCGCGCCATGCCGTGGATGGGCATTACCGATGTCACGACCTATGTGCTGGCGCTGGTGGTCTTCATGGCCATCCCCGGCCCGGGCACCTTCACGCTGCTGACCGCGGTCGGCAAGGGCGGTATTCGCGCGGGCTACATCACGCTGGCCGGGCTGTCGCTGGGCGACCAGGTCCTGATGTGGCTGGCGGCGGCCGGCGTCGCCGCCCTGCTGCAGGCCAATCCGCTGGTGTTCAGCGCGGTGCAGTATGCCGGCGCGCTGTACCTGCTGTGGGTCGGCCTGCAACTGCTGCGCAGCCGCAAGGCGCCAGCCAGCGCGCCGCAGGCGGTTCCGGCCGGGCAGTACTTCCGCCATGGCCTGCTGATCACGCTGCTGAACCCGAAGGCGATCATGTTCTACATGGCGTTCTTCCCGCTGTTCATCGACCCCAGGGCCAACCAGGGCATCGCGACGTTCGCGACGATGGCGGCGCTGATCCTGCTGGTGACGCTGGTCTATTGCTCGCTGCTGATCCTAGTCGGCCATGCGATGGCCGGTCGCTTCGCCCGCCATCCGCAGGCCGGCCGTTGGATGCAGCGGCTGGCCGGCACGTTCCTGGTCGGCTTTGGCGTCAAGCTGGGACTCAGCGGCTGAGCGACGCCCGTCGAGCGGCCGCAGGAGCGCCCATGGGCGCTCCTACAGCAGGCGCAGCAGCAGCTCGCGATTGGCACCGGCCTCGTTGCCGCTGAAGTCGCGCGCGGTGATGCGGATCCGGTAGTCGCCCGCCGGCAGTTCGCCCGGCTGCCAATGCTCGACCGCAAGATCCAGGCCCTGCACGGTATTGCTGACCACGTACTGGAAGCGCGTGCGCGCGGCGCCGTGCACGGTGATGCCGCTGTCGGCGGCATAGGCGACCTTGACCGCATCGGGATGGGCCGGCATGCGATCGAAACGCAGGGTCATGCGCGGCTGTTCGAAGCCCGGCAACGGCGTGCCGGCGGCATCCAGGATCTGGTAGCCCAGCGCATGCAGGCCCAACCGGCGTCGCGGCAGGTTGTCGTCGACCTGGTCCCAGGCTTCGACGACGATCTGCAGGCCGCCGATGTCGCGCGGCACCAGCAGGCGGCCGTCGCTGCGTTCGCCCAGGGGCTGGTCGCTGGCATCGAGCAGGCGGATCGCGTCGATGCGCGGCGCGAAGCGATCGCTGAAGCCGGTGAAGCCGAGCTTGATCGCGTTGTGCTGGTACCCGCTGGCGCCGACGACCAGATGCACATGCGCCTGCGCGTTGATCGTGCCCAGCGCATCGCCGACGACGAAGCGCGTGCCGCGCGGCACGCGGATGCGCTCGGGCTGACCGGCGTCGTCGAGCAACGACTGGAAGCGCTGCGGGTCGAGGCTGCGGCCCTGCGCGGTGCGGCCGACGCGCATGTGGATGTAGCTCAGCTCGTCGATCGCCAGTCCTTCTGCCTGGCCGCCATAACTCCAGGCCGCGTACGGGCTGCTGACCTTGCCGTCGGCGATCGCCAGCACCGTCTGGCCGACGTCGCCGCGGATGTCGAGTCCGTTGTGCAGGTGGCTGCGGCTCTCTCCACTGAAGTTGCCGCGCACTTCGCCCAGCGTGCCGACGACTTCATGCCAGCCGTCCTGCGGCTGCAGCGGCCAGCGCTGCGCGGTCTGCGGCAACGGATGCTCGGGCGAGGGACCGATGGGACCGTCCTCCAGTGGTGCGACGGTGGGCGCCGGCGTGGCTTGCGGGGAGGACGCGCGGTTGGCGGAGGCGGTGGTCGCGACCGGCAGCGGTTCGATGCGATGCAGGCGGAAGCCGTCGGCATCGGCGACCAGCACGCTGCCGCCGTCCTCGACCAGCAACGCCGCCGGTCGCGCGAAGCGCTGGCGCATCGTGGTGCCGGTCAATGCGCGCGCATGGCCATCGGCGGTCACCTGCAGCACGCGTCCCTGGCCCTGCTCGCCGACGTACAGCACGCCGTCGTGCGTCACCGCGACCGCCAGCGGACGCGACAGCCCGGTCTGGAAGGCTTCGGGCGTGGTCGGTTGCCAGCTGCGGACTTCGCCCTGCGCGCTGATCCAGCGCAGCGCATGGTTGCCGGTGTCGGCGACCCACAACGCGCCATCGGCATTGACCGCGATGCCGGTCGGCGTGTCGAAGCGCGCCAATGTGCCCCAGCCGTCGGCCTTCCCGGGCCGCTCGCCGCCGGCCAGCGTCTCGACCTGGCCATCGCTGCGGATCACGCGGATGCGGTCGTTGTAGGTGTCGGCGACGTAGACCTGCCCGAGCGCATCGACGGCGACGCCGACCGGTCCGTTGAACTGCGCCTGCGCGCCGCTGCCGTCGCGGAAACCGGCGATGCCGGTGCCGGCCAGCGTGCTGACCACGCCCTGCGGGGTGATGCGGCGGATGGCGTGGTTGCCGGTGTCGGCGACATAGACGTTTCCGGCCAGGTCGATCGCCAGCCCCGAGGGCGTGTCGAAGGCCGCCGCGGTGCCGGTGCCGTCGACAAAGCCTTCGACCGAACCGGCGAACGTGGTCGCCAGGCCGTCGGCGCCGATACGGCGGATGCGGTTGTTGTCGCCGGCATCGGCGATGTACAGCGTGCCGTCGGCCGCGCGCGCCAGTCCCCAGGGATCGGCGAAGCGCGCCTGCAGCAGCCGGCCGTCGCGGTCGCCGCGGATGCCGTCGCCGCCCAGCAGTTGCACGCGCGCCTGCCAGTCCAGCGGCGTCGCCGGCGGGCCCTTGTCGACCTGCAGCGCATCGCGCACCGGATCGAGGAAGGATCCAGGCAGGAACGTCGCGCCCAGCGCGAGCGCGGTCAGGATCGCGACGCCCCAGGCCGCGCGGCGCACGCCAGGCGCTGCGCGGGGAGCGACGCGACGGTTCGTGGCGCGGCGGTTCAATCCACGACGCGGCAGAACACCGCCTTCAGGTAGCGCGACTCCTGCACGTGGGCCATGAACGGATGATCGGCGCCGGCGCCGGAGACCTTCAGCACCTGGATCGTGCGGCCGGCATAGAACGCCGCGCGCCGCAGCATGTCGAGGAACTGCTCCTCGCTGACCAGGCCCGTGCACGAGAACGTCGCGAACAGGCCGCCCGGCTTGACCACGCCCAGCGCGAGCTTGTTCATGTCGAGGTATTTCTTCAGCGCGGCGATGACCTGCTCACGGTCGCGCGTCATCTTGGCCGGGTCCAGGATCACCACATCGAACTGCTCGCCGGCATTGGCCGCATCGCGCAGCCACGGGAAGATGTCGGCCTGCACGAACTTCAGCTGGCCGCTGCCGGGCCCGCCGCCGCCCAGCTTGACGTCGTTGAGGCGGGCATTGCCCTTGGCGATGCCGATGACGTCCTCGTCGATGTCCACGCCGACCACTTCGGTCGCGCCGCGCACGGCGGCATAGATGCCGAAGCCGCCAGTGTTGCAGCACAGGTCGAGCACGCGCTTGCCGGCCACCTGGTGGCTCAGCCATTCGCGGTTGTCGCGCTGGTCGGCGAAGAAGCCGGTCTTGTGCGCGCCGGCCGGGTCGGCGCGGAACTTCACGCCGTACTCGGTGATGACCGCGGGGTCGGCCGGCGTGCTGCCACGGAAGTCGAAGCTCTCCTGCTTCTGCACGTGCTCGTCGGCGAAGCTGTGGAAGCGGCAACCGGGGAACTGCTCGCGCAGGGCCTCGTAGATCCACTCGCGATACCGGAAGGTGCCGGCACTGAAGAATTCCACGACCAGCAGGTCGCCGTAGCGGTCGACGACCAGGCCGCTGATGCCGTCGCCTTCGCTGTGCACGACGCGCCAGGCATCGGAGACCTCGTCCAGGCGCAGGACCTCGCGGCGCAGCGCGACCGCGTCGGCGATCTTGCGCGAGAACCAGCCGGCGTCGATCGGGATCTGCGGATCGGTTTCGAGGATGCGGATCGCGATCCGCGAGTGGCCGTTGTAGAAGCCGCGGCCGATCCAGTCGCCCTCGACCCCGACCACATCGACGATGCTGCCGGGCTTGGGCCGCTGGACGGGTTTTTCGACCAGGCGCTGGAAGATCCACGGGTGGCTGGAACGCCAGGCGTTCTTCAGGCGGACGAGCGGGGTGTCTGCTGGGTTGTTCATCTGCGCATTTTACGCGCCCGCGCCAGCATGCGCCGACGCGCTGTCGCATCCGGCATGCAGAGGGCTGCGCCTTGCTGCGATCGCGGCTGCGCGGGCGCGACCTTGCATTTGCCGGTCACGTCGCCATCCTCCTCCCATGCACCTGGACACGCCCGACGACCCCCGCGACCCCGAGACGCAGCGCACGCAGGACCGGCGCCGGCTGGCGGGCGCGCTGAAGGCCAGCATCGGCTTCGTGCTGGCGCTGGTGATCGTGTTCGGCCTGCAGGGCTTCGGCGACTGGCGGATGTTCTCGGTCGCGCCGTGGTCGTGGTCGGGCCTGCTCGGCCTGATCACCGCGCCGCTGCTGCACGGCTCGCCGTCGCACCTGATCGCCAATGCCAGCGCCCTGCTGCTGCTCGGCACGCTGGCGCTGGCGGTGTATCCGCGCGCGACGGTGCTGGCCCTGCCGCTGATGTGGGTCGGCTCGGGCCTGGGCGCCTGGCTGCTCGGCGACCCCGGCAGCCACCATCTCGGCGCCAGCGGCGTCACCCATGGCCTGATGTTCCTGGTCTTCGTCCTCGGCCTGCTGCGCCGCGACCGGCCGTCGATCGCCGCCGGCATGATCGCGTTCCTGTTCTACGGCGGCATGCTGCTGACGATCCTGCCGCAGGAGCCGGGCGTGTCCTGGCAATCGCACATGGGCGGTGCGATCGGCGGCGTGATCGCGGCGTTCGCGTTCCGCAACCGCGATCCGCGCCCGCCACGCCGCCGCTACAGCTGGGAGATCGAGGAAGAACTGGCCGAAGAAGCCGCGCGCACCCAGCGCGAGCAGTTCGAGCCCGGCCGCCCGCACGACGTGCCGGTGTTGTGGCAGCGTGCGGAGTCGACCGCCGAGCGCGGCGTGGTGCTGCCGTTTCCCTCGCGCGACGGCGTTCCGCCCGAGCGCTGAGCAGCACGGCGGGCAAGCGCCCGCACCCCGGCGCCGGTCGCAGGTTGCCGGTTGCCTTGGCCGAGCACGGCGCGCGGATCGTGTACGGTATCCGCGAGCCCGGACAGGCCGTGCCGCTTGCGGCCCACCGGGTGGCCACCACGATGGGGGATCGCACATGCCACGCGGGTCATTCCTGCCGCTCGTCCCAGCGCTCGTCCCAGCGCTCGTCCTGCTGGCCGCGCTGACGCCGGGCGTTGCCGCTGCCCAGACCACGACGCCCGCTGCGACAGCGCACGCGCCCGCGCGCGTCGTCGGCTATGTGATGGATCGCGAGTCATTGCCGGCGATCAGCGCCGACAAGCTCGACACCGTGATCCATGCGTTCGCCCTCGTCGATCCGACGCATACCGTGCACTTGCCACAACCGGGCATGGCCGCTCGCCTCGACCAGCTGGTCGCGCTGCGCCAGGTCAATCCGCGTCTGCAGGTGCTGCTGGCGATCGGGGGCTGGGGAGCCGACCATTTCAGCGAGGCCGCGGCCACCGCGCAGGCGCGCCGGCAGTTCGCCCGCAGTGCCGTGGCCCTGGTCGCACAGCATGACCTGGATGGCCTGGACATCGACTGGGAATACCCGACGCTGCCCGGTCCCGGGATCAGCCACGCGCCGGAAGACCGCGACCATGTCCCGTTGCTGCTGCAGGCCGTGCGCGGGGCCCTGCAGACGCTGACGGCGCAGACCGGCCGCCGTTACCAGCTGACCCTGGCCGCCGCCGATGGCGAGGCCGCGCGCGGACTGGACCTGCCGCGCATCGTGCCCTGGGTGGATGCGATCCACCTGATGACCTACGACTTCCACGGCAGCCTGGAGGGCGGCACCGGACACCACGCTGGCCTGCAGCGTTCGGCCAGCGCGCCGGACGGCACCCGTGACAGCGCACAAGCGGTCGATGCGTTCCTGGCGGCCGGCGTGCCTGCCGACAAGCTGCTGCTCGGCATGGCGTTCTACGGCAAGCGCTTCCACGACGTCGGTACCGGCAACCACGGCCTGCACCAGCCGTTCGAGGGCACGGTCGATACCCTGTCGTGGCGCGAGATCCGTCGCGACGTACTGACCGATCCGGCCTTCGTCCGCCATTGGGACGCCCGCGCCCAGGCGCCGTGGCTGTGGAATGCGACGACCCGCACCCTGATCAGCTACGAGGATCCCGACGCGATCGCCGCCAAGGCAGCGTACGCGCGCACGCGCGGACTGGCCGGCGTCATGTACTGGCAGCACGACCAGGACGATGACGAACAACTGCTCGACAGCGCACGCCGCGGGCTGGGCCTGCCATGAGCGGGCAGCACGCGGTGGGGAGCCCGGCAGGCCATGCGCCAGCGGGCCGTGGGACGACATGTCGCGCCTCGGCATGATCGCGACGCTGCTGGGCGGCGCGATCGGCATGCTCGGCGCCGAGGCCGTGGCGGGCCAGGCGCTCACACCCACCCTCACGCCTCCCCTCGCGCCGGCCACTGCAGACGCCATCGACGCGCTGATGGCCGACTATGCCGGCGCAGTACCCGGCGCCGCCCTGCTGGTCGTGCGCGAGGGCGAGGTCGTGTTCCGCAGGGGTTACGGGCTGGCCGATGTCGAGCATGCCGTCGCGGTGACGCCGGCCAGCAACTTCAGGCTGGCCTCGATCAGCAAGCAGTTCACCGCCACCGCCGTCCTGCTGCTGGCCGAAGACGGCGCGCTGTCGCTGCACGATCCGGTGCGGCGCTGGCTGCCATCGCTGCCACCGGCCACCGATGCCATCACCCTGCATCAGCTGCTGACGCATACCTCGGGCCTGGTCGACTACGAGGACGTGCTGCCCGATGCCATCGACCGCCCGTTGCGCGACGCCGACGTGCTGCGCCTGCTGGAGGCGCAGGACCGGTTGTCGTTCGCGCCGGGCAGCGGCTACCGCTACAGCAACAGCGGGTATGCCCTGCTGGCGCTGGTTGCCGCCAAAGCATCGGGCATGGACTACGCCACGCTGCTGCAGACGCGGATCTTCCAGCCGCTGGGCATGACCGCGACGCTCGCGTTCGAGGATGGCCGGTCGCGCGTCGCGCATCGCGCCTACGGCTACAGCCTGGTCGACGGACGCTGGACGCGCACCGACCAGAGCATGACCAGCGCGGTGCTCGGCGACGGCGGCATCTACTCGTCGATCGACGACCTCGCGATATGGGACGCAGCCTTGCACGACGATCGCCTGCTCGGCGAGGCCGCGCGCGCGCTGGCCTTCCAGCCGCATACGGAAACCGATGAGGCGGACGTTGACGGCTATGGCTATGGCTGGCGGATCCACGACGACGCCGGTCGCCCGCTGCTGTGGCATTCCGGCGAGAGCATCGGCTTCCGCAACGTGTTCCTGCGCTGGCCGCAGTCGCGTACCACCCTCGTGCTGCTCAGCAACCGCAACGCCCCCGAACCCTATGCGCTGGCGCGACGGATTGCCGCGCTGGTGCACGCCAGCGAGCGATGATCGCCCCGACAAGGAACGTCACGATGTCCGCCGAACAGATCGACCCCGCCAATCCCTACGCGCCGCCCCAGGCCGTCGTCGCCGATGCCGCATGGACCAGCGTCGATGCCTTCTACGTGGTCTCGGCACGCAAGTTCGCGCTGCTGTTCCTGGCGACGGTCGGCCTGTACCAGCTCTATTGGTTCTACCGTCATTGGCAGCAGTACCGCGTGCACACCGGCGAACGACTGTGGCCGGTCGCGCGGGCCGTGTTCTCGATCTTCTTCACCCATGCGCTGGCCGGCACGATCGACGATACGATCCGGCGGAGCGTCCATCGCCATGCATGGTCGCCTTCCTTGATCGCCACGATCTTCGTGATCCTGCAGATCGCCTCCAACGTGCTGGATCGCATGGCCTGGCGTTCGATCGGCTATCCCGTGACCGACGTCCTGAGCCTGCTGATCCTGCTCCCGCTCGGCGCGGTGTTGTGGTCGATCCAATCGGCGGCCAATACCGCCTGCGGCGACCCCAACGGGGCCGCCAACGCGCGCCTGTCGGGTGCCAACTACGCATGGATCGCCTTTGGCGCGTTGTTGTGGGTCATGGTGGGTATCGGGCTGATCCTGCCCGGCGAGGCCTAGGGCGACACGGCCGCCGGCGACGATCGCGTGCCGGCATCCCGCGTGGGCGCGTCATCCTGCGTCCACGCTTCATCTCCCGCACGATCTTCTCCACAATCCTCCGCCTGCTCCCTGCTGGAATCGCTTATGTCCCTTCGTCCCCACCTGTGGCTGCCGATCGTGTGGGTGCTCGTGTGGGTGCTGGCCGGCTGCCAGCGCGAGGCCGCGCCGGACACGACCGCCACGCCAGCAGAAGAGGCCACCGCACCGCAGGTCCCGCCGCCGCCCAACGACACACCGGCCGGGCAGCGCATCGAAGCCGACGTGCGCTTCCTGGCCAGCGATGCGCTGGCCGGTCGCCAGGTCGGCACGCCGGGCTACGAGCAGGCGGCCGAGTACGTGGCCAGACGCTATGCCGACATCGGGCTGCTGCCGGCCGGCGACGACGGCAGCTATTTCCAGCGCGTGCCGCTGGTGCAGACGATCCGAGCGCGCGAAGGTGCGCGGCTGGTGGTCAACCGCGGCGGCCGCAGCATCGCGCTGCGCTTCCTCGACCAGTTCATCCATGACGCCGATCCGGCATTGCCGGCGACCGCGGTGGAGGCGCCCGCGGTGTTCGTCGGCCAGGCCATCCACGCGCCCGCACTGGGGCACGACGACTTCGCCGGCCTGGACCTGCGCGGCAAGATCGCGGTGATGTTCCCGGATGCGCCGGCCACGTTCGACAACGACCTGCGCGCGCACTACTCATCGCAACAGACCAAGCTCGAAGCCGTCGCCCAGCGCGGCGCGATCGGCACGCTGCTGGTGCTGACGCCCGACGTGCTGGCGGGCCATCCCTGGGACAACAAGCGCGCCAACTGGGAGCGTCCGGACATGCACCTGGTCGACGACGACGGCAGCATCGTCGATGGCTTCCCGCAGTTGCGGGCGGGCGCGGTCGTCAATGCGCCGGCCGCCGACCTGTTGTTCGCCGATACCGGCCGCACCGCCGCCGAACTGTTCGACGCGGTGAAGCAGGGCCGGGCTAAGGGCTTCGACCTGCCCGGCACCATCGCGATCGCCGGCCGCAGCCACAGCCGCCGGCTGACATCGCGCAATGTCGTCGCACGCTTGCCTGGCAGCGATGCGACGCTGGCGCAGGAGGTCGTCGTCAACACCGCGCATCTCGATCACCTGGGCACCGGCGTCGGCGTCGAGGGCGACACCATCTACAACGGCGCGCTCGACAACGCGCTCGGCGTCGCGGTGATGCTGGAGGTGGCGAACGGCTTGCAGCAGTTGCCGGTCAAGCCCAGGCGCTCGTCGCTGTTCATCGCGCTGACGGCGGAGGAGCACGGCCTGCTCGGCGCGCGCTGGTTCACGCACCGGCCGACGGTGCCGGCGGCGGCGCTGGTCGCCAACATCAACATCGACATGCCGATGCTGACCGCACCGACCACCGACGTGGTGCCGATCGGCATCGAACACTCGACGCTGCGCGCGGTGGTCGAGGCGGCGGCGCGCGACATCGGCGTACAGGTCTCGCCCGATCCCTTCCCCGAGGAGGTCGTGTTCGTGCGCAGCGACCAGTACGCCTTCGTGCGTGCCGGCATCCCGGCGGTCTATCTCGATGGCGGCGTCGTCGGCGCCAACGCCGGGCAGGATCCGAAGCGCGCGATCACCTGGTTCCTGCGCAACTGCTACCACAAGCCCTGCGACCAGGTGGACCTGCCGATCCACTACGACGATGCCGCGCGACTGGCGCGCCTCAGCGCGCGCATCAACCAGATCGTCGCCGATGCGCAGGCGCGTCCGCAATGGAATGCCGGCAACTTCTTCGGGACACGGTTCGGAACGCAGGCGACGCCAACCTCCCAGGCGGTGGACACGCCCTGACCCGACCGGACGGCCGTGGGCGTCATGGCATCTGCATGGCGCCTGCGTGACGTCCGTCATGGTGCGCGCATGGCGTCGTGCGGGTCGCATCGCGACATCGCCTGTCACCGCTGTTGTCCTCGTGGCATGCCGGGACAAGCCATGCGGTGCACAGGCGCATGACGATGCTCGACAGACGTCGCCGATGCGACGCGCGGTGCTACTGTTGCTGACGCCGCAGCGTGCGCCGTCGTCGCGCACGCCTTCCATTCCTCCCGCGACGAAGCCATCGATGCACCGACGCTCCCGGCTGTCCTACACCTGTTCCGCTTGCTTGCTGTACGCCACGCTGGTCGCATGCAGCACGACCCACGCGCCGGCCACGACGCCTGCGCCAGACACAAGCCGCACACCCGACACGACAGCCGCGACGGCGCTGTATGTCGCCAGCGACCATGTCGGCGACGGCGTGTTCGCCGACAGCATCGAAGGCCCGGCGGTCGGGCCCGATGGCGCGCTGTACGCGGTGAATCTTGCGCGTGAAGGCACGATCGGACGCGTCGTCGACGCCGGGGATGGACGCACGCAGGCCGAGGTCTTCGTGACCCTGCCCGACGGCAGCATCGGCAACGGCATCCGCTTCGACGGCCACGGCGACATGTACATCGCCGACTACCGTGGCCACAACATCCTGCGCATCGCCGCCGGTGGTCGCGACATTGCCGTGCATGCGCACGAGCCGCGCATGCACCAGCCCAACGACATCGCGCTCGCAGGCGATGGCCGGCTGTACGCCAGCGATCCGGACTGGGCCGGCCATGGCGGCCAGCTGTGGCGCATCGACCGCGACGGCAGCACCCACCTGCTGGATACCGGCATGGGCACGACCAACGGCATCGACCTCAGTCCCGACGATGCCACGCTGTACGTCAACGAGAGCGTGCAGCGCCGCATCTGGGCCTACGACCTCGACGCGCGCGGCACGCTGTCGAACAAGCGCCTGCTGATCGCGTTCGACACCCATGGCCTCGATGGCATGCGCACCGACGCGGCCGGCAACCTGCATGTCGCCCGCCATGGCGCCGGACAGGTCGTCGTGGTCTCGCCGCAGGGTCGCGTGCTGCACACGGTCGCGTTGAAAGGCGACAAGCCCTCCAACATCGCCTTCGGCGGCGAGGATGGCCGCCGCGTATTCGTAACGGTGCAGGGCCGTGGCGCGATCGAGACCTATCGTGCCGAGCATCCGGGACGCGAACACGGCCGTCGCTGACGGCATCGCGATCACCGCGCCGCGGCGGGGCGCGGCCTTGGGTTGATCAGACGATCAGACGATTCGACGATCACGCGATGACGTGTCGCCTGTGGCGTCGCCGACTATGATACCTGCGCCTTGCGGCCCTGCATTGCGGCTACCGGCATTGCGTTGCCATTCCACTGATCGAGGACCGGACCATGTGCTTCCCGCGCCAGCCTGCTTCCCGCCACCGCGTCTCGCGGCCTTTTTCGTCGCGCCGCATGCGGTTCGCCGCGCCGGTCCTGCTGTTGCTGGCCAGCGTGCTGGCCGCTCCGATGGCGCTGGCGCGCGAGCGGATCCAGCCGGTCACGATCGAGCCGGTGCTGCAGCAGGAAGTCGACCGCCTCGCGGCCCTGCTGCCGGGTGACATGGGCATCGCGCTGGTGCATCTGGAAAGCGGCCGCGCCGCCTTCCACAACGCCGACCAGGGCTTCCCGATGGCGAGCACGATGAAGGTGGCGGTCGCGGTGCATATCCTGCGCCTTGTCGACGAGGGCAAGTTGACGCTGCAACAACAAGTCGTGCTCGGCCCGCAGGATGTCTTCCCGGAAATGGGCGGGCCGATGGACCTGCACCTGACCGCGGGCTCGGCGCTGACGATCCGCGACCTGCTGCACATGATGATCACCGTCAGCGACAACAACGCCACCGACATCCTGCTGCGCACCGGCGGCGGCACGGCCGCGGTCAACGCCCGGATGCGCGAGCTCGGCATCGACGGCCTGCGCGTGGACCGCTTCATCTGGGAACTGCTGGCCAACTATTACGGCAACGCGGCCTCGCAGCAGCAGCCGCTGGACGCACAGGCGTACGGCACGCTGGCGGCCGGCGAGCGCAGCGACAGCGATCGCCGCCGCGACACCGACCGCTACAACGCCGACGTCCGCGATACCAGCAGCGCGCGCGCGATGGCGCTGCTGCTGCAGAAGGTCTGGAAGGGCGAGGTGCTCAAGCCCGCGACCACGGCGCTGCTGCAGGACATCATGCTCGACACCCGCACCGGCAACGCGCGGCTGAAGGGCATGCTGCCGAAGATGACCGCCGTCGCGCACAAGACCGGCACCGTCGGCGACGTCATCAACGATGTCGGCGTGATCACGCTGCCCGGCGATCGCGGACATGTGGTCGCGACGGTGTTCATCCGCGCACAGACCTCGAGCGACGCGCGCGATGCGGCGATCGCGCAGGTTGCGCGTGCGGCGCACGACTACTTCCTGTTTGTGCGTTGAGGTCTGGGGCCAGTCCGGGCGCGGGATCGGTACGCGGGTCCAGACCCGCCCTACGTGCGCCGGGCGTGTACCGGTTTCGGCGGTATCGCTTCGCGGCGCTCAGCCGTGCGGCAGGGGCAGGCCGCGGAACGCCTTGACGGTGCGCAGCACGAAGCTGGAATTGACGTCGGCGACGCCGGCCTTGTTGAGCAGGTTGTCGAGCAGGAAACGCGAGAAGTGCTCGAGGTCGCTGACCGCGATCTGCAGCAGGTAGTCCATGTCGCCGGTCAGGGCATGGCAGGTCACCACTTCGTCCCAGCTGTCGACATGGCGCGCGAACGCGTCGACGGTCTCGGCGTCGTGCTGCTTGAGCTGCACGCGCACGAAGGCCTGCAGGCCCAGGCCGACGCGGTCGGGGCTGACCTCGGCGCGATAGCCGGCGATGACGCCGTCGCGCTCGAGCCGCTGCACCCGGCGCAGGCAGGCCGACGGCGACAGGTGCACCCGCTCGGCCAGCTCGGCATTGCTCTGGCGGCCGGCCCGCTGGAGCTCGGCAAGCAGCAGCAGGTCGGTGCGATCGAGGTCGACGGCGCTCATTTGATGTCCTGGTATGGCGATATGCGCATGATTATTGCGCGACAGGCGCATGTCATTGCAACTTTGCAACCCTGTTGCGCGCCTCCACGGTTACCTTTGAGCCCTTGCCCTCGACGCTTCCGGAGACCCTCATGTCCGCCCAGCCCCAGCCGCGCCGCGTCGAGAACCTGCACACCGACAAGGGCAAGGTCCCGGTCTACGCGACCGGCATCGTGCCGCAACCCTGGGACAGCTATACCGACGACGACCACGCGACCTGGGCGACGCTGTTCGCGCGCCAGCGCGAAATCCTGGTCGGCCGCGCCAGCGATGCCTTCCTGCGCGCGCAGGACGCGATGGGCATGACCCCGGACCGGATCCCCAGGTACAGCGAGCTCAACGAGGCGCTGGGCGCTGCGACCGGCTGGCAGCTGATCGGCGTCGAAGGGCTGTTGCCGGAGCTGGACTTCTTCGACCACCTGGCCAACCGCCGCTTCCCGGTGACCTGGTGGATCCGCACGCCCGAGCAGATCGACTACATCGAAGAACCCGACCTGTTCCATGACCTGTTCGGCCATGTGCCGCTGTTGATGGATCCGGTGTTCGCCGACTACATGGAGGCCTACGGCAAGGGCGGCGTGAAGGCGCATGGGATCGGTCCGGAGGCCCTGCAGAACCTGACGCGGCTGTACTGGTACACGGTCGAGTTCGGACTGATCCGCGAGGCCGCCGGCCTGCGCATCTATGGCGCCGGCATCGTGTCGTCGAAGGGCGAGTCGATCCACAGCCTGGAGTCGGCGGCGCCCAACCATGTCGGCTTCGACCTGGAGCGGATCATGCGCACGCGCTATCGCATCGACAGCTACCAGAAGACCTACTTCGTCATCGACAGCTTCCAGCAGCTGATGGACGCGACCGCGCCGGACTTCACCCCGGTCTACGCACGCCTGGCCAGCCAGGACTCGATTCCCGCCGGGCAGGTGCTGGCCAGCGACCGCGTGGACCAGCGCGGCACGGGCGAAGGTTGGAGCAACGACGGCGACGTCTGAGGCCCTGTTCCAGGTCTTGCTGCGCTTGCCGTCTGCCGCGCGTGCGGTGCTCGAAAGAACCGCATGGCGCGGTTCTTGACATCACGCCAGCGATGGCCCGAACGGTGGCTGCTATGGAGGGTGGCCACACATGCGCATGTCCCTGCACGTACATTGCGTTTTCTGCCTGCGCTGCACTCCATGCACCAGCCGGCTGCGTTCGCGACAGGCGTCGAACAGGTTCTGACGCGTCGCGCGCCGTAACGCGTCAGCGCTGCGGCACGCCGAGACGCCGGTACAGGGTGCTGCGGCTGATGCCGAGCATGCGCGCGGCGCTGGCGATATTGCCGCCACTGGCATCCACCGCGCGCCGCATCGCCTCGCGGGTCATGGTGTCGAGCGGGACATCGGCGCGCGTCGCGGAGCCTGTGGCCGCCGCCGGCATCGCCGGGACCGCGCGCAGGTAGACCGGCAGGTCGGCCACCTCGACCACCGTATCGGGTTCGCTCAATGCCGCGACCGTGCGCAGGCAGGCCACCAGCTGGCGCAGGTTGCCCGGCCAGTCGTAGGCGGCCAGGGCCGCAAGCGCGGCTTCGCCGAGCCGGCGGCCTTCGCCGGCGCGCTGCCACAGCTCCTGCACGATGCGCGCGCGGTCGGCGTGTTCGCGCAGCGGCGGCAACTGCACCACGTGGTGCGAGACGCGGTAGTAGAGATCGGAACGGAAGCGACCGTCGGCGATGGCCTCGCCGAGCACGCGATGGGTCGCGCAGACCAGCGCGAAGTCGAGCTTGACCGGCTTGCCGCCGCCCAGCGGCGAGAGCTCGCGATCCTGCAGCACGCGCAGCAGCCGCGGCTGCAGTGCGATCGGCATGTCGCCGATCTCGTCGAGGAACAGGACCCCGCCATCGGCCTGGCGCAACAGGCCCGGGCTGCCATTGCGGCGGGCGCCGGTGAATGCGCCGTCTTCATAGCCGAACAGCTCGGCTTCGATCAGGCCCTCGGGCAGCGCCGCGCAGTTGACCGCGACGAAGGGCTTGCCTGCGCGTGAGCTGCGCCGGTGCAGTTCGCGCGCGAACACTTCCTTGCCGCTGCCGGTCTCGCCCTGCACCAGCACGCCGATGCCGACCTCGAGCACGCGGCCCGCGCGCTGCAGCTCGGCCTCCAGCGTGGCGTCGAAGATCGGCGCGCCGGCACCGTCCTTGCGCCCGCCGGCCTGCGACACCGTGATCGCGAACCGCGCCTGCGCGCGCCGCTGGCGTTCGGGCGCATCGACGCGGCCATGCAGGACGCGGCCCTGGCGGTCGTAGAACGCGCCGTCGTCGCGCAACCGCGACAGCGGGTCCTCGAACAGCGCCTCGTAACTGGCGCGACCGAGTTCGCCGCGGTCGAGGCCGAACAGGTCCAGCCCGACCTGGTTGGCCGCCACCAGCCGTCCGTTGCGGAACGCCAGCAGGCCTTCGCGCGAGGAGCCCAGCAGCGCGGGATCGCGATGCACGCGGATCAGTTCACTGTCGGCGATGCCTTCGTCGAAATAGCGGTGTTCGATGTTGGCCACCGCCATCCGCACCAGGCCAAGCGCATGCACCTGTGCCACGCTGGACTCTCCGGAGATGTCCAGCACGCCGACCAGGTGCCCGTGCGGATCGAAGATCGGCGCGGCACTGCAGGCCAGGATCCGGTGCGGCGGCAGGTAGTGCTCGCCGCCACGCACTTCGACGCCGCGCTGCTCGTGGATCGCGGTGCCGATCGCGTTGGTGCCCACCTGCGACTCGTGCCAGCACGCGCCGGGCATCAGCGCCACGCGCCCGGCCTTGTCGAGGAACCGCATGTCGCCATCGGCATCGAGGATCCAGCCGTCGGCATCGGTCAGGATCACGATGCTGCCGGTGGCATCGGCATCGCTGGACAGCAGTTCGATCTCGGCGCGCGCCAGCCGCCACAGCGTTTCGTGGCGCTGGCGCATCTCGCGCAGGCGGGCGGCATCGACCGGCTCGATGACCGGCCGCGGTTCCGCCGCCAGTCCCAGCGTGCGGCAACGATGCCAGGACTGCAGGATCGTGCTGGGCACCTGGCCGACCGGTGCGCCGCCCCATTCGAAGAACGTACGCCGGGCCTGGGCCAGCTGGTCGGCGCGTGTCGTGCGGGCCATCGTGCGTCTCCTGGGTGATCGCCTGCCTGCTGCAGCGGCTGTCGCAGAATGCGACAGTCGCGCGCGGCACTGTCCCCATACACACCACATCTTGCGACAGCCTGCAATCGGCGTGTGTATTGCGCCGCAACAAGAACGGCGCCAGAACCGCGCGGCGCTGCGGTGGCACGTCGTGACGCATCGCAACACGCGTTGTTGGCACGCCGCTTGCGCACTCCCAAGGACATGGCGCGTCCGCGACGGACGCGCGTTCCGTCCCGGGAGAATTGCAATGAATGCCGTCACGTCCGCCAATCCGCATGCCACCGATCCGCAATCCATCTTCAAGCCGCGCTACGGCAATTTCATCGGCGGCCAATGGGTCGAGCCGCGCAGCGGTCAGTACTTCGACAACACCACGCCGATCACCGGCAAGGTGTTCACCTCGGTCGCGCGCTCCAATGCCGACGACATCGAGGCCGCGCTCGACGCCGCGCATGCGGCCAAGGACGCCTGGGGCAAGTTCAGCACGACCACGCGCGCCAACGTCCTCCTGAAGATCGCCGACCGCATCGAACAGAACCTCGAGCGGCTGGCCTACGCCGAGACCTGGGACAACGGCAAGCCCGTGCGCGAGACGCTCAACGCCGACGTGCCGCTGTGCGTCGACCACTTCCGTTACTTCGCCGGTGCGATCCGCGCACAGGAAGGCGGGATCTCCGAGATCGACAGCGACACCATCGCCTATCACTTCCATGAGCCGCTCGGCGTGGTCGGCCAGATCATCCCGTGGAACTTCCCGCTGCTGATGGCATGCTGGAAGCTGGCGCCCGCGCTCGCCGCCGGCAACTGCGTGGTGATGAAGCCGGCCGAGCAGACGCCGGCCTCGATCCTGGTGCTGATGGAACTGATCGGCGACCTGCTGCCACCGGGCGTGCTCAACATCGTCAATGGCTTTGGCCTGGAAGCGGGCAAGCCGCTGGCCAGCAATCCGCGCATCGCCAAGATCGCGTTCACCGGCGAGACCACGACCGGCCGCCTGATCATGCAGTACGCCAGCCAGAACCTGATCCCGGTGACGTTGGAGCTGGGCGGCAAGTCGCCGAACATTTTCTTTGCCGACGTCATGGCCGAGGACGACGACTTCCTCGACAAGGCGGTCGAGGGCTTCGTGCTGTTCGCGTTCAACCAGGGCGAGGTGTGTACCTGCCCGTCGCGCGCGCTGATCCAGGAATCGATCTACGAGCGCTTCATGGAAAAGGCGCTCAAGCGCGTCGCCGCGATCGTGCAGGGCAACCCGCTCGATCCCAACACCATGGTCGGCGCGCAGGCCTCCGGCGAGCAGTTGGAGAAGATCCTGTCCTACATCGACATCGGCCGGCAGGAAGGTGCCGAGGTGCTGATCGGCGGCGAACGGAACGCGCTCGATGGCGAGCTGGCCGGCGGCTTCTATGTCAAGCCGACGGTGTTCAAGGGCCACAACAAGATGCGTGTCTTCCAGGAGGAGATCTTCGGACCGGTGGTGTCGGTGACCACGTTCAAGGACGAGGCCGAAGCGCTGGAGATCGCCAACGACACGCTGTACGGACTCGGTGCCGGCGTCTGGAGCCGCGATGCCTCGCGGCTGTACCGCATGGGTCGCGCGATCCAGGCCGGACGCGTCTGGACCAACTGCTATCACGCCTACCCGGCGCATGCCGCGTTCGGCGGTTACAAGCAGTCCGGCATCGGTCGCGAGAACCACAAGATGATGCTCGACCACTACCAGCAGACCAAGAACCTGCTGGTCAGCTATTCGCCGAAGGCGCTCGGTTTCTTCTGAGCCGGCGTCTTCCGGGCCGACCTCTTCCGGGTACGTACAAGCCAGTCGAACCGGTCGGAGCACCCCCGTCCATCACCGGCGCCCTGCCGCAGCGCAGGCGCCGCGTTGATTTCAATCATGGTTCCCGCCCGCGATCGCAGGCAGGGTGGGATCAACCACACAGCAACAGGAGCAGACAATGGACAAGACGATGAAAGCGGCCGTGGTGCGCGCGTTCGGCAAACCCCTGGTGATCGAGGAAGTCGAGGTGCCGCGCCCGAAGGCCGGCGACATCCTGGTCAAGATCGAGGCCTGCGGGGTCTGCCATACCGATCTGCACGCCGCCGAGGGCGACTGGCCGGTCAAGCCGGCGCCACCGTTCATTCCGGGACATGAGGGCGTCGGCCACGTCGTCGCGGTCGGGCAGGGCGTCAGCCATATCAAGGAAGGCGACCGTGTCGGCGTGCCGTGGCTGTACTCGGCCTGCGGCCATTGCGAGCATTGCCTGGGCGGCTGGGAGACGCTATGCGAGGCGCAGCAGAACACCGGCTATTCGGTCAACGGCGGCTTCGCTCAATACGCGCTGGCCAATGCCGCCTATGTCGGCCACCTGCCGGCGAACATCGGCTTTGTCGAGGTCGCGCCGATCCTGTGTGCCGGTGTCACCGTCTACAAGGGGCTGAAGGTCACCGATACCCGGCCCGGCAACTGGATCGTGATCTCCGGCATCGGCGGGCTCGGCCACATGGCCGTGCAGTACGCCAGGGCGATGGGGCTCAATGTCGCCGCCGTCGATGTCGACGACGGCAAGCTCGAACTGGCCAAGCGCCTGGGCGCGAGCGTCACCGTCAACGCCCTGACCACCGATCCGGTCGCGTACCTGAAGAAGGAGATCGGCGGCGCGCATGGCGCACTGGTCACCGCGGTCTCGCCGAAGGCGTTCGAGCAGGCGATCGGCATGGTCCGCCGCGGCGGCACGGTGTCGTTGAACGGGCTGCCGCCCGGGCAGTTCCCGCTCGACATCTTCGGCATGGTGCTCAACGGCGTCACCGTGCGCGGCTCGATCGTCGGCACCCGGCTGGACCTGCAGGAATCGCTGGAGTTCGCCGAGCAGGGCAAGGTTGCCGCGACCGTGGCCACCGACACGCTCGAGAACATCAATGCGGTGTTCGCGCGCATGCAGGCCGGCAAGATCGAAGGCCGCGTCGTGCTCGACCTGTCGGCCTGACGCGCTCGCGATCGCCACCCGTCACCCGCCACCAGGCCGCCCGACATGACAACGCCAGAGATGCAGGCACCCCCGCAGGTCATGGCCACGCTGGCCGCCTTGCAGCTGATCGACACGCTGCGTGCGCGCCATGGCGCCTTGCTGTTCCACCAGTCCGGCGGCTGCTGCGATGGCTCGTCGCCGATGTGCTATCCGGTCGCCGACTTCATCGTCGGCGACCGGGACGTGCAGTTGGGTACGATCGGCGACGCGGCGTTCTACATCAGCCCCTCGCAGTTCGCGTACTGGAAGCACACGCAGCTGATCATCGATGTCGTCCCCGGCCGCGGCGGCATGTTCTCGCTGGAGAACGGCGAGGGCGTGCGCTTCCTGGTGCGCTCGCGCCTGTTCTCGGACAGCGAATACGCCGCACTGGTGCAGGCGGGCCGCGTCTGATTCAGGGTCTTCTGGTGGATCCGGATGTCCGTAGCGCGCACGCATCACGCCTGTGGGAGCGCACCTGGGCGCGAAGGGCCTTCATGGGGGAGCTCCATCGCGCCCAGGTGCGCTCCCACAGGAAAGCCGCGACCCGCGCTGGATCGGAGCGGTCCTTGCAGAACATGGTGCTCAGAACGCCTGCTTGCGCGTCTGGGTCTCCGCAGTGGGCTCGCGTTCGACCAGCAGGGTGTCGGCCAGTTGTCGCGCGGCGACGCGCAGCTCGGGGATCGCGGTGATTTCCCACAGCTTGCCGCGCAGCAGCGGGCCCAGACAGTACAGACCGCGCACCGGCTGGCCGCGTGCGTTGAGCACCTCGAACGACGGCGTCACCGCCAGGCCAAGCTCATGCCGCTCGGCCGCCAGCATGCCGCTCTCGCGCATCTGCGACAGCAGCGGATGCGTGGTGCGCGCGATGTCGCTGTTGAGGCCGGTTGCGCGCACCAGCACGTCGAACTGCTCGTGGCGGACGCTGTCGCTGCCACGGTCGCGGATCAGGGCTTCGACCGCGTTGTCGCCACGGCCCGCGCGGACCAGGCGGCCGGCACGTACCTGCAGTTGCCCATTGGCCTGCAGCGTATCGAGCTGGCGCGCGATCTTGGGCGCCACGCGGTGGCGCGCGACTTCCCAGTAGCTGCGCAGGTGGCGCAGGAACTGGCCGCGCTCGTGGTCGGGCAGGCCGCGCCAGAACGCCTGCGTGTGCGGGCGCAGCGCATCGATCAAGGGACGCCAGTCCGGCACCACCGACGACAGCTGGCGGATGCTGCGGACCAGTTCGCGCAGGTCGTGCGTGGCCAGCGCCTGCAGCACCGCCGGCGGCAATGCGACCGGCGGCGCCGGTTCGCGAGTGTGCGACTGCGGCAACAGGCCGTGCCGCGACAGCGCGGTGATCGGGCCAGCATGGCCGCGATGGCGCAGCGTCGCCACCACGTCGGCCATCGTCAGGCCGGTCCCGACCACGAGCACGCGCGCATTGCGCTCGATGCGGTCGATCGCGCCTTCCTGCCAGGGCCAGCCGACATAGCGCGGATGGATCGCCAGGCGCGGGCCGACGCCGGCCAGCGGCGCTGGCGGCAGCGCGCCGACCGCCAGCACGACGCGGTCGCTGATCAGCGCCGCGCCATCGTCGAGGTGGACATGGAAACCGCGATGGCCGCGGTCGATGGCGATGACTTCGCGCTCCAGCGCATGCAGCGTGACCCCGGTGTCCGCCGACTTCAGCGCCTGCAGGCGATCGCTGAGGTATTCGCCATACAGCGCCCGCGGCTGGAAGGCGGTGCGGCCACGCTCGCCCAGGTTGAACCAGTCGGCGAAATCCTCCGGCGTCTCCGGGGTCAGGCCGAGCTCGCGTGCGCGCACGTTCAACAGATGCTCGGGCCGCGCCTCGCCGTAGGCCACGCCCTTGCCATGGGACTCGGCCACGCCGACCAGATAGACCGTGGTCCCGGCCGGCGCGGTGTGCACCAGCGTGTGGGCCAGGGCGACGCCGCTGAAGCCCGCGCCGACGATGGTGATACGCATGCTGGTTAACTCCCTGATGAATGGACTCCATTGGAAGGCAAGCCGCGTCCACTGAGGTAAAAACCGCGTTAGCCGGAGGCCGCTACGTAAAAACACCTGAGCACATGGACATATCCAATCGGCATGACGCGGTTGCGGAGCAGGGCAGGCGGGGGCCTGGCAAGCGGGCGAACTGCAGACGGACAGCCGCCTGCCACCGACGGCCGCGGTCGGCGTGACGGCGCGTGGCCGGACGCAAGGGTGTCAACGGTGCCGCGGGAGACCACGTGGCCCCGGCGCGGAGGGCGTCGGGCGCCGCCCGCGATGGCGACGGCGCGGGCGGCCGCGGCCTCAGTCGGTGCGCGGGTGGTTCAGCACCAGCCAGTACAGGCCGATCTGCTTGACCACGGCGACGAACTGCTCGAAGTCGACCGGCTTCTGGATGTAGCTGTTGACGCCGAGCGCGTAGCTGGCCTCGACATCGAAGGGTTCATTGCTGGTGGTCAGCACGACGACCGGCAGCGCGCGGGTACGTTCGTCGGAGCGGATCGCCTGCAGCACTTCGCGGCCGTCGAGCTTGGGCAGGTTGAGGTCGAGCAGGACGATGGCCGGGTGGTCCTGGCCTTCGCGGTGGCTGTAGCGGCCGCGCGCGAACAGGTAATCCAGCGCTTCGGCGCCATCGCGGACCACGGACAGTTGGCGTTCGATGCCGGCTTCGGAAAAGGCGATGCGGGTGAGTTCCACATCGTCGGGATTGTCTTCCACCAACAGGATGTCTTGCTGAGTCATGTCATGCCTTCAAAGCGTGCCAGCCGGCAGATCCACGAAGAACGTGCTGCCGGCGTCGCGTTCGGACCGTGCCCAGACCTTGCCGCCGTGGCGTTCGGCGATGCGCTGGGCTACGGCGAGGCCGAGTCCATTGCCGCCGCCCTGCTCGGCGCTGTGCAGGCGCTGGAACGGTGCGAACATGCGGTCAGCATACCGATTGTCGAAGCCGATGCCATGGTCGCGGATCGCGAGGGCGAGTCGATCGCCCGCGCGTTCGCCGCTGACCTGGATGCGCACGCGCTCGCCGCTGGCCGAGAATTTCCATGCGTTGTGCATCAGCTTGGCCAGCAGTTGCTTCAGATAGTGTTCGTCGCCGATCACTTCGAGACCGGGCTCGACCTCGATCACTGCGTCGCGCGCGGGCTCGCCATCGCGCAGTTCGGCGCCAACCCATTCGGCCAGCATGCTGGCATCGACCGGCGCCATGTCGAACGCCTGCGTCGACGCGCGCGACAGTTCCAGCAGCGCATCGATCAGTCCACCCGCCGAGAGCGCGGCGGCCTGGATCCGCGCCAGCTGGGCCCGGCCATCCTCGTCCATGCGCTCGGCCTGGGTGCGTTGCAGATGGCGCGAGAATCCGGCGATCGCACGCAAGGGCGCGCGCAGGTCGTGCGAGATGCCGTAGCTCAGCAGGTCTAGTTGCTGGCGCAACGTCTCGATGGTCTGGGTGTCGGCGCTCTGTGTGTCGACGCTCCGGACGTCGTCGGTCTGCCTGCCAGCGCCGGACGCCGGCACTGCTGTCGACGCCTGCGCTGCCCAAGCGTTATCGCCGTGGGAGGCCTCGGCGTCGTATGGCTGCGCCTGCAGCAACCATTGCGGCTCGGTGCCCGCGATGCACGGCAGGGCCTGCCACTGCAATCGCAGCGCAGGGCGACCGTCGAGCCCGGCGGCGACCTCGAAGTGGCCTCGCGCGCCAGCGTCGGTCGCCAGTCGCTGCAGCACGTGTTCGAAGGCGTCGGCGCTGTCGGGAAACAACGCGGCATGCGCGCGGGTGCCGACCAGCGAATCGGCATCACGCCCCAGCAGCGCGCAGAACGCAGCATCGACCGCAAGCCAGCGACCGCGGCTCGACAGCACGGCGCTGCCTGTCGACGCCGGGGCGGCGACTTCGGGAACGGGGCGGTCGGTGAGGGCAAGCGACACGGGTGGGGCGGCGGCGGGCAGCCGTGGGAGCGACTGCGTAGTGTAAGCAAAGCCGGTGTCCACGCCGGGTGTAGGGTGCGCCGCCCGCTTGACGCGCATTCATGCCGCGCCCTCGTGTGCCGCGGATGGCGGCACCACGGGGGCGTTAGTCCGCAGTCACCCGGATGCCACGCCGGCTCGCCCCGCCATCAGAACGGGACGATCCGGCCGGACCGGCTCAGTCCTTGCGGACTTCCAGCCCGAGGGCACGCGCGATCGCGGCCCAGGGCACGTACTTGTAGTTCTGGTTCTCGACCGGCATCACGTTGCGGCCGTCCTGGGCGATCATCGCGCCGTGCTCGAAGCCCGGGCCGAGGTTGCGGCTGCTGACCTCGAGGCCGTCGGTCTCGGAGATGCCGTCGATGCCACGCTCGGGATCGGCGACGACCGCGAACGAGCCCAGGTACTCCTGCTTGCCCTCGCGGCGGTACACGGCGTAGGTGTCGTTGCCCTGGCTGGAGACCACCAGGTAGCCGCGGCCACCGCCGAGGTCGTACAGGCCGATGCCTTCGAGGTCGTCCTTGACGGCCGGATTGGCGTCGACGCGATCGACCGCGGTCTTGTCGTTGCCGCCATCGGCTTCGGCCGACATCCGCCACAATGCGACATCCTCCTCGTTGACATAGAGCGCGCCGGTCTCGTCGTCGGCGACGCAGCCCTCGGTCTGCGAATCGAACGTCATGTCGCGCACGTGCTGCGCACGCACCTTGCCGTTGCCGGCATCGACCAGCCGCCATTGCCGCTTGCGGGTGTCATCGCCGTTGATGAAGACGTAGGTGTCGCCGCTCGCCTTGCTGCGGTACATGCACAGGCCGTACGGATCGCCCAGGCCCGTGGGCTGTACGCCATCGGCGACGTTGACCAGCCGGCGCGCGACGGTATCGAGGCGGTAGATCGCGATCGACTTGTCGGTGCGGTTGCTGGCGGTCACCAGCACGACCTTGTCGCCGCCGAGCGCGAAGTCCTCGCGCAGGTCGACGTTGTTCATCTTGCCATCGGGCAGGAACTGCACGACCTTGCCCTGCATGTCGTACAGGTACAGGCCGGCCTTTTTGTCGGTCGCGATGACCAGGCTGCGCGCCGGGTCGGTCGGGTTGGCCCAGATCGCCGGGTCGTCGGCCGCGTCGCCATAACTGCCGGCGGGCACGGTCTCGACCGTCGCGGTGACCGCGGCCACGCGCTTGGCCGGCGCGGTGGTGGCGGCCGCGACCAGCGGCAGCTTCAACGCCGCGGCGACGTCGTGCATCGCCACCGCCTTGTAGTTGGCGCCGTCCTCGTCGGTGACCAGCAGGGCGCCGTGCGGGAAATCGCGCCCGAGCGCGCCGGCCGACGCGAACAGCGGCCCGGGCTCGCCGATCGCCTCTTCCGCGCCGGACGCGCCGACGGTGAAGGTCCCCAGGTAGGCATCGTCGTTGTCGCGGTCGTAGAGGTGCAGGCGACCGGCCGACGTATCCGACGCGATCAGCCAGCGGCTGCCGGCACCGCCTTCGTACAGGGCCAGGCCACCGGTCTCTTCACTGATATGGCCCAGCCGCGGCGCGTCGACGACGGTGGCGCCGGTATCGGCCTCGGGATCGGCATTGAAGCGCCAGATGCCGACCGCCTCTTCGGAGGCATAGACATGCCCGCTGGCGTCGGCGACGCATTGCTTCAGCGTCGACGGCAGGCTGATGCGGCGCACCTGGCGTGCATCGAGCTTGCCCTGCGCGGTCGGGAACAGGATCTGCTGGTCGACCTCGCCGCCGTCGCCGACGATGAAGGCATTCAGCGCGCCATCGAGGGGACTCTGGAACAGGCAGACGCCTTCACCCGCGAATCCCAGCGGCAGCGGACGTGCGCCGACTTCGGTCAGCTTGGCGCCGCTGAGGGTGAACAGCCGTAGGCTGTTGTCGGTGGTGTCGATGGCGGCCAGCACCGTCGCCTTGCGGTTGCCGATCGCGATGTCGTGGGCGACGTCGACCGAGGCGACTTCGCCGGCCGGCGTGCTGCCCAGGCGCTTGCCGGACAGGTCGTAGACCTCCAGCCCGCCAAGCGCGGCGGTGCCGACGATCAGGCTGTCGCCGGGACGGGCCGCGTTGCGCACGATCGCCGCACTGTTGACCTCGGCGCTGGCCGAGGGCTGGGTCTGGCGCCTGGCGTCGACGCGCGGCGCCTCGACAGGCGTGTCGGCCGCCATCACGTCGGCGGCCAGCGCCAGCGCCATCGACGACGCCAGGCCGGCTGCCAGCAGACCAGATGCCAACAGGCCCGGGACGCGCCGGCCGGAGACAAGGCGAGCCGATGTCCGTCGCGCCGATTCAATCCGAGCCACTTCAAGTCGAGCCATTTCAAGCCGAGCCGATACAAGCAAGCCGGATACGGGCCATGCCTTCATGTGCTTCTCCTCCCTATGGATGAATGCCGCCCTGTCATCGGGGACCAGCATAAGGGGCACGATCACACGCCCGATCCGGCTTTGCAAGAAAAATTCTAAATGTGTTGCATTTTGGAATGTTTGTTCGTAACCTCCGGTCAATCGCCCGCGCCCGGCCTTCGCCGAGTGGCGATCGACGTCCTCGGGAGGGACTAGACCATGCGGAAGATCCGTAAGAACGCGCTATCAGCCATCATCCTGGGCACGCTGGCGACGTCGCCGGCCTATGTGATGGCACAGGACGCTGCCAGCCCGTCCACACAGACCCCACGCGAGGTCACCGACCTCGACGGCGTGGTGGTCACCGGCCGCCGCGCCGCCGACCGTGCCGCGGTCGACGACAAACGCTTTGCCGACGGCCAGGTCGATTCGATCCGCTCCGACGACGTCGGCCGGTTGCCCGACCAGAACGTCGCCGAGGCCGTGCGCCGCCTGCCCGGCGTCACCAGCGTCAACGACCAGGGCGAAGGCCGCTACCTGACGGTGCGCGGCATCTCGCCGGACCTGCTCAACGTGACGCTCAACGGGCAGACCGCCGCCGCGCCGGAACCCGATGGGCGCCAGGTCAAGCTCGACGACATCCCGTCCTCGCTGATCGGCGCGGTCACGGTCTCCAAGACGCTGACCCCGGACCTCGACGCCAACGCGATCGCCGGCCAGGTCAACATTGAGACGCTGAGCGCCTTCGACCGCAACCGCACCTTCGGCACCGCGCGCGCGGCCTACGGCTACAGCGACATCAACGGCGAGCACCCGTTCGAGTACGACGGCTCGTTCGGCACGCTGTTCGGCCCGGAGAAGCAGTTCGGCGTGGTGCTGGCGATCAACCATTCCGATCGCAAACTGGGCACGCAGAACGTGCAGAACACCGGCGACTGGATCGAGGTGGACGACCAGATCGTCCCCGAAGGCATCGACTACCGCCAGTACAACACGCATCGCCAGCGCAGCGGCGCGGTCGCCAATTTCGAGTGGCGTCCCAACGACGACACCAAGGCCTTCCTGCGCCTGCTGTACTCGAAGTACGAGGATTCGGAAACGCGCGACCGCTTCGGCATCGAGTTCGACGAGGACGGCATCGCGCCGTCGTCGGCGACCGCCGGCACCTTCAGCGATGGCGAAGCCTTCCGCGCGCTGCGGACCCGCGAGGAGAACACCAGCTCGTTCACGGCGTCGACCGGCGGCGAGTTCAAGTTCGACGAGCGCAAGCTGACGCTCGAGGCGACCTACTCGCGCGCGACCAAGCGCGACCCGCATCGCGACGAGTGGGGTTTCGTGCAGGGCGACATCACCGGCAGCTACCTGCTGGGCGGCGACACCTACAGCGTCACGCCCGACGGCGAGTCGGCCTACGACGCCAGCCTGTACGAACCGGATTTCTACGAGCCCGAATCGCGGCGCGCGGTCGAAGACCTGTTCCAGGTCCGCGCCGACTACCTGATCCCGTTCGACGACGGCTCGGACCTGCAGTTCGGCGTCAAGTACACGCATCGCAAGAAAACCAACGACGCCAACGGCGAGGCCTGGGAATATGACGACGGCGACCTGGTGCTGGCCAACGTCGCCGGCGATCCGCTGGGCAGCATCTTCGGTGGCCGCTACCGCTTCGGGCCGACGATCAACAGCGGCCTGGCCAACGCCTACTTCAATGCCAACACCGGCGAGTTCGAGCAGGACGAGGACGGCACGCTGAGCGCGACGCTGGCCTCGGACTACCTGATCAAGGAAAAGATCGCCGCGGCCTACCTGATGACGCGGCTGCGCTTTGGCGCACTGACGATGATCCCCGGCGTGCGCGTGGAGCACACCAAGGGCGAGTACTCGGCCAACAGCTTCGAACTGGGCGAGTCCTCGCTGGACCAGGGCTTCAACACCTTCGGCAACCGCAGCTACATCGACTGGTTCCCGGGCATCAACTTCCGCTACGACGTCGGCGACAACCTGGTGTTCCGCGCCGCGGTCACACGTGCGATCGGCCGCCCGAACTACGAGTCGCTGGCGCCGTTCGTCGAGATCGAGGACGCGCAGGGCGACGAGCCCGCGGTGACGATGGGCAACCCGGCGCTGAAGCCGCTGTACTCGACCAACCTCGACCTGTCGGCCGAGTACTACGTCGGCAACCGCGGCGTGGTGGCAGCGGCACTGTTCATGAAGAAGATCAGGAACCCGATCTACGAAGTGACGCTGACCGGCCAGGACGGCACCTATGGCGGCCTGGCCCTGGTCAATGCCGAAGTCGGCACCTGGACCAATGCCAACGAGGCCACGGTCACCGGCCTGGAACTCAATGCGCAGTACGAACTGAGCTTCCTGCCGTCGCCGTTCGATGGCTTCAGCGTCAGCGGCAACATCACCTTCGTCGATTCCGAGGCCAGCGGCCTGCCCAACCGCACCGACGAGGTGCCGCTGATCAACCAGTCCGACCGCGTGGCCTCGGCGCAGCTGAGCTACGAGAAGTACGGGTTCTCGGCGCGCGTGGCCTACAGCTACCGCTCGGCGGCCCTCAGCGAAGCGCACGAGGAAGATCCGGAAGGCGACATCTACCTCGACGACTTCAAGCAGTGGGACATCAAGTTCGGATATGCCTTCAACCCGAAGGTGTCGGTGTTCCTGGAAGGCTCCAACCTCAACGATGCGGCGATGCGGACCTATGTCGGCTATCGCAACCGCCTTGGCGAGAAGGAGATCTACGGCTGGTCGGCCCGCATGGGCATCCAGATCTCGTTCTGATGCCGCTGCAGCCGTCGTGGGTCTGATCGCAGTCAACGCAAGGGCGGCCACCGGGTCGCCCTTGTCGTTTCTGTCCTTGTCTTTCCGGATCGTGTCGCGTCCGTCGTCACGTCCGCCTGCACGCCAGGAGCATGCAATGAAATCGAACGTCGCGTCCGTGCTGTGGTGGTCCGCCGCGCTGTCGGTCCTGGGGGCATGCAGCACGCATCCGTCCTCCATGACGGACGGCACCCCCACTCCCATCACCTCTGCCACGCCCGCAGCCACAACCTCCCCCCGGGGCACGGCCTCCACCGAAGGCCTGCGCCTGGAACGCGTGGTCATGCTGATGCGCCATGGCGTGCGTCCCCCGACCAAGGCACAGGTGGTGCCCGAGGGCATGCACGATCGCCCGTGGCCGACCTGGTCGGTCGGCTGGGGCGAGCTGACCCAGCGCGGCTACGACGCGGTGCGCCTGCTCGGCGCATGGGACCGTGGCCACTGGGTCGCGCAGGGCCTGCTGCCGGCGAACGGTTGCCCGGCCGCGACCGACATCGAAGTGGCCGCGAGCGCCAAGTCGCGCACGCAGGCGACCGCGCGCGCGCTGGTCGAAGGCCTGGCGCCCGGCTGCACGATCGCCATCGGTTTCCCCGGCCACGCCGACGACGACGTCGAGTTCCACCCGCTGGATGCCGGCGCGATGCCGATCGACGCCGACGAGGCCCTGCGCGCAGTGCAGGCGCTGGCGCCGCCGGGCGGCATGCCAGCGGAAGTGGCGGCGCATGCCGACGGCCTGGCCCTGCTGGACCGCGCGCTGGGATGCACCGGCGCGCGTGCGGACAGCGGTTGCCAGCTGGCCGACATGCCCGCGGCCCTGGTGCGCAACGAAGGCGATCGACCCGACATCGGCGATCCCTTCGGCTTCGCGTCCACCGTCAGCCAGACCTTCCTGCTGCAGTACCTCGAAGGCATGCCGATGTCGGACGTCGCCTGGGGCCGGCTGACGCGACAGCAGATCGAAGACCTGCTGGCCTTCCATTCGCTGAAGTTCTACTACGAGGGTCGCGCGCCGTATGTCGCCGCGCGCGCGGCGTCGCCGCTGGCGTCGCGGATGCTGCAGGCGATGCAATCCGGTCCACGGCTGACGGTGCTGGTCGGACACGACACCAACATCGCCGACCTCGGTGGTTTCCTCGACCTGCACTGGCAGGTGCCGAGCTACCCGCGCGACGATCCGCCCCCCGGCGGCGCGCTCGGCTTCGAGGTACTGGTCGATGCCCGCGGCCAGCGCATCGTGCGCGCGTTCTATCGCGCGCAGACGATGGACCAGGTGCGCGGGATGCAGACGCTGTCGGCGACGAATCCGCCGGCCTACCAGGTCCTGCCGATTCCCGGATGCGACGCGCCCTGCGCGCTGGAGACCTTCGCCACCCTCGTGCGCGCCAGGCTGGTCGCACCGTTGCCGCGCACGCCGCGCAGCTGAGAACCTGTTCACGCGCGTGCGGCGCGTGCGGCTGGCGTTGCTGCGGCGGTTGCGGTCCAATCGCCGATGTCATCGGGCTGATGTCATTCCATGCCGTCATCCCGCCGCAGTCGTCGCCACAGGCCCCGGAGCGCCCCATGTTCAAGAACCTGATCCCGAAGATCTTCTACGAGCGCCTCGAGGACGGACTGGCGTTCTTCGTCGACGGCCTGGGCTTCGAAGTCCTGTACCAGGATGCCAGCATCACCGTCATCGCCCGCGATGGCGCCAAGGCCTACCTGATGCAGAACACCGCGCTGGCCCGGCAGGATCGTCCCGAACTGGCGGTGGAGACCGACGACATCGATGCGATCTACGCCGAGATGTCGACGCGCGCGCCGCAGCTGCTGCATCCCAATGTCAGCCGCGTCACGCTGCGTCCGTGGGGCGCGCGGGAGTTCGCGATGCTCGACAGCACCACGGTCTGCGTGGTGTTCCGCGAGTGGCCGGCGGAGGTGTAAGCCCTGCGATAGATGTAGGAGCGGCTTCAGCCGCGGACCGCGGTGCCGGGACCGCGACCGCCCCGTCCCGACAAGCCCGCCGCCTCAGAGCCTGACCGGGCCGCCGCGCTGCAGCGACTCCGCGGCGGCTTCGGCCAGCGCGAGCGCGGCGACACCATCGACGTAGCCGACCGACGGCGCGGCGCCGTCGAGGATATCGGCGAAGTGGTCCATCTCGCGGCGATAGGCTTCGGCGTAGCGGTCGAGGAAGAAGTTCTGGAAACGGTCGGCGGCCGCGCCCTGTTCGCTCCAGACCTGCACCGTGCTTTCGGTGACGTTGTCGGCGCGGACCATGCCGCGCGAGGCATAGGCTTCGATGCGCTGGTCGTAGCCGAAGCCGGAACGGCGGCTGTTGGAGATCACGCACAGGCGCCCACTGGCGGTCTTGAGCAGGGTGCGTGCGGTGTCGACGTCGCCAAGCTTGCCGATCTCCGGATCGACCAGGCAGCTGCCGGCGGCGTAGACCTCGACGATGTCCTCACCCAACAGCCAGCGCGCCATGTCGAAGTCGTGGATCGCCATGTCCTTGAACAGGCCGCCCGACACCGCGACATACGACGGCGGCGGCGGCGACGGATCGTTGGAGGTGATCTGCAGGGTTTCCAGCGTGCCGATGTCGCCGCTGTCCAGGCGTGCCTTCAAGGCCTGGAAGTTGGGATCGAAGCGCCGGTTGAACGCCAGTAGCAGGCGCGCGTCGCCGAGCGCGTCGGCCGCGCTGCGCGCACGCGCCAGGCTCTGGTCGATGGGCTTCTCGCAGAAGATCGCCTTGCCGGCCGCGGCCGCGCGCAGGCTGTAGTCGAGGTGCGTATCGGTCGAGCTGGCGATGATGACGCCGGCGATCGAGGGATCGTCGATGGCCTGCTCCAGGCTCAGCACCGGGCAGGCGTACTCCTGCGCCAGTGACTGCGCCGAGGCGTCGATGGCGTCGATGACGCCGGCCAGCGCGAGGCGCGGATCGAAGGCGGCATTCCTGGCGTGGATGCGACCGATGCGGCCTGCGCCGACGAGTACGACCTTGTGCATGGTGGTTCCTTCAGAGATGGATGACGGTGCCGCTGCGCAGCGATGCCTCGCAGGCCTCGGCCAGCACCAGCGCGGCGACGCCATCGGCGTAACCCACCAGCGGTTCGGCCTGGCCGCACAGCACGTCGGCGAAGTGATGGATCTGGTCGCGGTAGCCGGCCTGGTAGCGCGACGCGAATCCGGGATGGATCGGCGCGCCGGCCACCAGGGTCTCGGTCAGCGTCTGCAGCGTGTCCTGCTGCACGTTGCCGGCGCTGAGCATGCCCGTCGCACCGAGGGCCTCGATGCGCTGGTCGTAGCCGTAGCCGCTGCGGCGCGTGTTGGAGATCACGCAGAGCCGTCCCGACGCGGTCTTCAGCACGGTGCGTGCGGTATCGACGTCGCCCAGGCGCCCGATCTCTGGATCGACCAGGCAACTGGCGGCCGTGTACACCGACACCGGCTCTTCGCCGAGCAGCCAGCGCGCCATGTCGAGGTCGTGGATCGTGAAGTCCTTGAACAGGCCGCCGCTGGTCGGGATGAAGCCCGGCGGCGGCGCGGCCGGATCGTGGTTGATCAGGTGCAGCGACTCCAGCGCGCCGACCGTGCCGGCATCGAGCTTGTGCTTGAGCGCCTTGAAGTGCGGGTCGAAGCGCCGGTTGAAGCCGAGCAGGAAGCGCGCGCCGTCGAAGCGCGATTGCGCCTGCCGGACCTTCTGCAGGTCGAGGTCGATGGGCTTCTCGCAGAACACCGCCTTGCCGGCTTCCACCGCCGCCAGCGCATGCGCCAGGTGCTGGTCGGTCGAGCTGCAGACCAGCACCCCGGCCACCGACGGATCTGCCAGCACCGCCTCCAGCGTCGCCGGCCGGGCGTCGAAGCGCCGGCACATGGCCTCGGCGGCCTCGGGCCGGGGGTCGACCACGGACTTCAGCCGCAGCCGCGGGTGCCGCGCCGCATTCGGGCCATGCACCTGCCCCATGCGGCCTGCGCCGATCAGCGCGACGTCGATTCGTTCCACGGTGCGTCCCCAGGGGCCAGCCGGCCCGGCGAATGGAAGTTATATTCTATTTTATACTGTAATAGAATTTCCAAGAAAATACTTTACATTCCAACTGGCGGCGGACATCGTCGCCCCCAACCTGCTGGCGCGTGGCCGCGACGGCGCGTCGCCAGCGGGTCCAACCCCACTTCAAGGAGCGGCTGCATGGCCGAATCGACTATCCCGCCGGCGAGCGCAGAGGAACTGCGCGCGGCGATCCTCGCCCGTTACGAGTCGCTGAGCAAACGCCTGCAGCAGATCGCCCGCTACGTGCTCGACGAGCCCAATGCGATGGCGCTCGAGACCCTGGCCGTGCTGGCCGAGCGCACCGGCGTGCAGCCCTCGGCGATCGTGCGCTTCGCCAAATCCTTCGGCTTCGACGGCGCGACCCAGATGCAGCGCCTGTTCCGCGACGGCCTGCTGTCGGGCACCGCGCCGCTGGGCTACGGCGAGCGCGTGCGCGAGTTCACCCAGAGCGTCGAGGGCAAGGCGATCGGCGACCCGGTGCGCGTGCTCGGCGAGTTTGTCGAGGGCAATGTGCTGGCGCTGCAGAACCTGGGCAAGATCGTTGGCGGCGAGGACCTGGCGCGCGCGGTCAAGCTGCTGTCGCAGGCCGAAACCGTCTATGTGGCGGGATTTCGCCGTTCGTTCCCGGTGGCCGCCTACCTGGCGTATTCGTTGCTGCAGGTCGACAAGCGCACGGTGTTCATCGACAGCCTGGGCGGCATGTCGCTGCAGCAGGTCCACGCGATCACCGAGCGCGACCTGTTGATCGCAGTCAGCTACCACCCGTATGCAGAGGAGGCCGTGCAGGTCGTCGACGCCGCGGTCGAGCGCGGCTGCAAGGTGCTGTCGATCAGCGACAGCCTGGTCAGCCCGGTCGCCAAGCCGGCCACCCTGGTCCTGCAGGTGCGCGAGGCCGAGATCCGCAAGTTCCGCTCGCTGTCGGCTTCGATGTGCCTGGCGCAAGCGCTGGTGATTTCCTACGCGTTCGCCGCCAGTCCGGCCGGCGCCCCGGCGCGCAAGACCGGCAGCGCGGCGCCGCGGCGGACGAAAAAATGAAACGCCTGCCAGCGTCCGGGCGATGACCGGCGCGCGCGCGGCGCCGGGCGGACGCGACCGCGCCGATCGGCACCCGCCGGCCTGTCCCGGCACGGGCAACGGAATGGAATGCCATCCAAGAAATGAAACATATGTTGCTTTGTTTTAGAATATGGAATATATGTTACATCCATTGGGACGAGTGGCGTCCACAACCGGCTGAGGAACGGCCTGCATGGCGGCGACCGAGCGACAACTTGATCTGATCACGATCGGCCGATCCTGCATCGATCTGTATGGCGAGCAGGTGGGGGGGCGGCTCGAGGACATGACCTCCTTCGCCAAGTACATCGGCGGCAGCCCCACCAATACCGCCGTCGGCGCCTCGCGCCTGGGCCTGCGCAGCGGCCTGCTGACCCGGGTCGGCGCCGACCATTTCGGCCGCTTCATCCGCGAGCAGCTGGTCCGCGAGGGCGTGTCCACGCAGGGCGTGCTGACCGACAGCGAACGGCTGACCGCGCTGGTGTTCCTCGGCATCCGCGACCCGGATACGTTCCCGCTGGTGTTCTACCGCGAGAACTGCGCCGACATGGCGCTCGACACCGGCGACGTCGATCCGGCCTTCATCGCTTCGGCCGGTGCGGTGCTGATCAACGGCACCCACCTGTCGCAACCCAATGTCTTCGACGCCACGCTGCGCGCCTGCACCATCGCGCGCGCCCATGGCGCACGGGTCGTGTTCGACATCGACTACCGCCCGGTGCTGTGGGGCCTGACCGGCAAGGACGCGGGCGAGAACCGCTTCGTCGCGCACGATGCGGTCACCGCGCGCCTGCAGGAAGTGTTGCCGCTGTGCGACCTGATCGTCGGCACCGAGGAAGAAGTGCACATCCTCGGCGGCAGCACCGACACCATCGCCGCACTGCGCGCGATCCGCGCGCGGACCCCCGCGCTGCTGGTCTGCAAGCGCGGCGCGCAGGGATGTTCCGCGTTTCCCGGATCCATTCCCGGCCACCTTGACGAGGGGGTGGTCGGGCGTGGGTTCAAGGTCGAGGTCTTCAACGTGCTGGGCGCCGGCGATGCCTTCATGGCCGGCTTCCTGCGCGGCTGGCTGCGCGACGCACCGCTGGAGACCAGTTGCGAGTACGGCAATGCCTGCGGCGCGATCGTGGTCTCGCGACACGGCTGCTCGCCGGCGATGCCGACCTGGGACGAGCTGCAGCTGTTCCTGCAGGACACGCCGCGCCCGTTCCGCCTGCGCGACGATGCCGAACTCGAACATGTGCACTGGGCCGGCACCCGCGTCGGCGACTGGCAGGAGCTGACCGTGCTGGCGATGGACCATCGCAGCCAGTTCGAGGCGATCTGCCAGGAGGTCGGCGCCGATCCCGCGCGCATCGTCGGCTTCAAGACGCTGGCCCTGAAAGCAGTCGACCGGCTGGCCCAGGGCGATCCGCGCTTCGGCGTGCTTCTGGACGGTCGCTTCGGCATGCGCGGCCTCGAAGCCGCGGCCAACCATCCGTACTGGATCGGCCGACCGATCGAACTGCCGGGCTCGTGCCCGCTGGAATTCGAAAGCTCGGCCGATGTCGCCACCGAGATCGCGACGTGGCCGGCCAACCATGTCATCAAGTGCCTGGCGTTCTATCACCCCGACGACGCGCAGCCGCTACGCGAGCGCCAGGAACGCCAGCTGCTGCGCCTGCAGGATGCCGCGCGCAAGACCCGGCACGAACTGCTGGTGGAGATCATCGCGTCCCGCAATGGCGCCATCGACGACCTGACGGTATCGCGGGTCATGCAACGGTTCTACGATCTGGGCATGAAACCCGACTGGTGGAAGCTCGAACCCAACGACAGCGCCGCGGCCTGGCGCCACATCGAACGCACGATCGCCAGCAACGACCCGCTGTGTCGCGGCGTCGTGCTGCTGGGCCTGTCGGCGCCGGAACATGAACTGATCGCCTCGTTCGAGGCCGCCGCGTCGACGCCGATCGTCAAGGGCTTCGCGGTCGGCCGCACGATCTTCGCCGATGCCGCCGCGAAGTGGCTGGCCGGCAGCATCGACGACGACACCGCGATCGCCGACCTGGCACGTCGCTTCGGCGTGCTCGTCGATGCCTGGCGTGCCGCCCGGCAGCGCGCCATCGCCAGCACCGTCGCCAACACCAGCGAGGTGGCCTGAGATGGCGACGCTGCGATTGACCGCCGCGCAGGCCATGGTCAGCTGGCTGGCGATGCAGGACGTGCTGGTCGATGGCCAGCGGGTGCCATATTTCGCCGGCGTCTGGGCGATCTTCGGCCATGGCAATGTCGCCGGCCTCGGTGAAGCGCTGCACGCCGCGCGCGATGCGATCCCGACCTGGCGCGCGCATAACGAGCAGGGCATGGCGCATGCCGCGATCGCGTATGCCAAGCAGATGCGCCGGCAACGCGCGATGATCGTCACCACGTCGATCGGACCGGGCGCGACCAACCTGGTGACCGCGGCCGCGCTGGCCCACGTCAACCGCTTGCCGGTGCTGCTGGTGCCCGGCGACGTCTATGCCAGCCGCCGGCCCGACCCGGTGCTGCAGCAGCTCGAGGATTTCAACGACGGCACGGTGTCGGCCAACGACTGCTTCAAGCCGGTGTCGCGCTACTTTGACCGCATCATGCGTCCCGAGCAATTGCTGGACGCGTTGCCGAAGGCGCTGGCGACCCTGCTCGATCCGGCCAGTTGCGGGCCGGTCACGCTGGCGTTCTGCCAGGACGTGCAGGCCGAAGCCTTCGACTATCCCGCAGATTTCTTCGAACGCCGGTTGTGGAAGATCCGTCGCCCGCCCGCCGATGCCGATGAGCTCGACGCGCTGGTCGGCGCGGTCCGCGCATCGAAGCGTCCGCTGATCGTGGCCGGCGGCGGCGTGCGCTACAGCCGTGCCGAAGCCGCGCTGGCCACGCTGGCCGACGCCACCGGGATCGCAGTCGCGGAAACCCAGGCCGGCAAGGGCGTGCTGTCGTGGCGCGATCCGCAGGCGCTCGGCGCCATCGGCGTGACCGGTTCTTCGGCAGCCAACCGCGCCGCGCAGGAGGCCGACCTGATCATCGGCATCGGCACGCGGCTGCAGGATTTCACCACCGGTTCGCACAGCCTGTTCCCTCGCCAGGACGACGCCGGGCAGGCGCTGTTCCAGGTCAACGTGCAGGCCTTCGATGCCGGCAAGCAGGGGGCCCGTTCCGTGGTCGGCGACGCGCGCAGCGTCATCGAAGCGCTCGGCGACCGCCTGCGGGACTGGCACGTGGACGCCGGCACGCAGGCGGGCGATCGCGAAGCGCTCGCGCACTGGCACCAGGCCGTCGACGCCGCGACCGCGGGCGACGACGGCCAGCGCCTGCCCAGCGATGCCCAGGTCATCGGCGCGGTGCAGCGCGGCGTCGGCGACGATGCCGTCGTGGTCTGCGCGGCCGGCGGCCTGCCCGGCGAACTGCACAAGCTGTGGCGCACGGCGACGCCGGGCGGCTATCACGTCGAATACGGCTACTCGTGCATGGGCTACGAGATTGCCGGGGGCCTCGGCGTCAAGATGGCCGAGCCCGATCGCGACGTCGTGGTCATGGTCGGCGATGGCAGCTACCTGATGATGAACTCCGAGCTGGCGACGTCGGTGATGCTGGGCCACAAACTGATCGTCGTGCTGCTCGACAACCGCGGCTACGGCTGCATCAACCGCCTGCAGCAGGCGACCGGCAGCCCGGGCTTCAACAACCTGCTGGCCGATACGCTGCACCAGACCCTGCCCGACATCGACTTCGCCGCGCATGCGCGCAGCCTGGGGGCGCTGTCCGAACACGTCAGCACGCTCGGCGAGCTGTCCGCGGCGCTGGCGCGCGCGCGTGCCGCCGAGCGCTCCTATGTCGTGGTCATCGATACCGATCCATTGAAGACCACCGAAGCCGGCGGCTGGTGGTGGGACGTCGCCGTCCCCGAAGTCTCCGACCGCCCCCAAGTCAACGACGCACGTCGCGCCTATGAAAACGGCGTGCGCAGCAAGCGAGATCTCTCATGACGTCACCGGCCAACACCATCCGCTTCGGCGTCAGCCCCATCGCCTGGGCCAACGACGACATGCCCGAGCTCGGCGGCGATACGCCGCTGGAGAGCATCCTGGCCGACATCCACGAGGTCGGCTTCGAAGGCGTCGAACTGGGCGGCAAGTTCCCGCGCGACGCCGCGACGCTGGCGCCGCTGCTGCAACGCCATGGCATCGACCTGATTGGCGGCTGGTACAGCGGCTCGCTGCTGGTGCAGGATGCCGAGGCCGAGATCGCCGCGCTCCAGCCGCACCTGCAACTGCTCAAGGCCGTCGGCAGTGATGTGTTCGTGTTCGCCGAGACCAGCAATGCCGTGCACGGCAACCGCAGCGTACCGCTGTCGGCCACGCCGCGCCTGGGTGCCGATGACTGGAAGACCTTCGGCGCGCGCCTGACCGCAGTCGCCGACTACCTGCAGGCGCAGGGCTTCCGCTTCGCCTACCACCACCACCTCGGCACGGTGGTCGAGACCGCCGACGACATGACGGCGTTCTTCGCCCACACCGGACCCTCGGTCGGGCTGACGCTGGACACCGGGCATGCCGCGCTCGGCGGCGTGGACTATCTCGACATCATCGCCCGCCATCCCGATCGCGTCGCCCACGTGCACTGCAAGGACGTGCGCTGGGACACGCATGCGCGCGTCAAGCGCGAGGGCGCGAGCTTCCTCGACGGCGTGCTTGCCGGCATGTTCACCGTGCCCGGCGACGGCGGGCTCGACTACGCCAGGGTCATGCAGGCGCTGAAGGCGATGGATTACTCGGGCTGGATCGTCATCGAGGCAGAACAGGATCCGAAGCTGGCCGATCCACGCACGTATGCCGCGCTCGGTCTGAAGACGCTGAAGGACGAAGCCGCCAGGGCGGGGCTCTGCTGATGTCACAGCTGCGCGTGCGTCCGCATGCCCCCGATGCCAGCGGTGCGGTGCTCGAGATCACGCCGCAGAGCGCGGGCTGGCAGCATGTCGGCTTCAAGGTCGTGCGCCTGCAGGCGGGGCAGTCGTTCGCAGACGCAGATGCGCAGCGCGAAACCTGCCTGGTGCTGGTCACCGGCAGCGCCGATGTGCAGGTCGGCGAGCAACGCTTCGCAGGCCTGGGTGGACGCGCGACGCCGTTCGAGGACAAGGCGCCGGGCGCCGTCTACGTGCCGGCCGGCCAGGCCTACCGTGTCGAGGCCACCAGCGCGCTCGAACTCGCGGTCTGCACCGCCCCCGGCAACAGCGGCGGCCGCGCGCGCGCGATCGGCGAGGCCAGCATGTCGCGCGAAGTGCGCGGCAAGGACACCAACACGCGCTACGTGCGCAACATCCTCCCGGAAACCGAAACCGCCGACAGCCTGCTGGTCGTCGAGGTGGTGACGCCGGGCGGGCACTGGTCGAGCTATCCGCCGCACAAGCACGACACCGCATCGCCGGCGCAGGAAACCGTGCTCGAGGAAACCTACTACCACCGCCTGCAGCCGCCGCAGGGCTTCGCGATCCAGCGCGTCTACACCGACGACCGCAGCCTCGACGAGACCGTCTCGGTCGAGGACGGCGACGTGGTCATGGTGCCGCGCGGCTACCACCCGGTCGGCGCGCCGCATGGCTACGACCTGTACTACCTCAACGTCATGGCCGGCCCGGAACGCCGCTGGGTGTTCCGCAACGATCCTGCACACGACTGGATCGTGCGCAAGCCCTGACGTCCCCACACCAGCAGGACACATCGCAATGCGTGCAATCGAACATTTCATCGGCGGGCAGTCGGTCGCCGGCACCTCGGGACGGCATGGCGAGGTCTTCGACCCCAACCGGGGCGGCGTGCAGGCGCGCGTCTCGCTGGCGTCCAGCGCCGAGCTCGACCATGCGGTCGCCAATGCCGCGATCGCGCAGAAGGAATGGGCCCATGTCAATCCGCAGCGGCGCGCGCGCGTGATGTTCGAGTTCAAGCGCCTGCTCGAACTGCACATGGACGACCTCGCCCGGCTGCTGTCGTCCGAACACGGCAAGGTGGTGTCCGATGCCAAGGGCGACCTGCAACGCGGACTGGAAGTCATCGAATTCGCCTGCGGCATCCCGCACCTGCTGAAGGGCGAATACACCCAGGGCGCCGGCCCGGGCATCGACGTCTATTCGGCGCGCCAGCCGCTGGGCGTCGTCGCCGGCATCACCCCGTTCAACTTTCCCGCGATGATCCCGATGTGGATGTTCGGTCCGGCGATCGCCTGCGGCAACGCCTTCATCCTCAAGCCCTCCGAACGCGATCCCTCGGTGCCGGTGCGGCTGGCCGAACTGATGATCGAGGCCGGCCTGCCGCCGGGCGTGCTGAACGTCGTGCATGGCGACAAGGACACCGTCGAGGCGATCCTGCGCCACCCGACGATCAAGGCGGTCAGCTTCGTGGGCTCATCGGACATCGCGCAATCGGTCTACGCCGTCGGCGCACAGCACGGCAAGCGCGTGCAGGCGATGGGCGGCGCGAAGAACCACGGCATCGTGCTCGCCGACGCCGACCTCGACCAGACCGTCGCCGACCTGATCGGCGCCGCCTACGGGTCGGCCGGCGAGCGCTGCATGGCGTTGCCGGTGGTCGTGCCGGTCGGCCAGGCCACCGCCGACGCGCTGCGCGAGAAGCTGGTCGTCGCCATCCAGGGCCTGCGCATCGGGCCGTCCTCCGACCCGCAGGCGCATTACGGCCCGGTCATCAACGCCGCGCATCGCAGCCGCATCGAGGCCTACCTGCAGCTCGGCGTCGACGAAGGCGCGGAGCTGGTGCTCGATGGCCGCGGGTTCTCGCTGCCGGGCCACGAAGAAGGCTTCTTCCTCGGCCCGAGCCTGTTCGACCACGTCACCGCCGACATGAAGACCTACCACGAAGAGATCTTCGGCCCGGTGCTGCAGATCGTGCGCGCCGAGACCTTCGATGACGCGCTGGCGCTGGCGTCCCGTCACCAGTACGGCAACGGCGTCGCCATCTTCACCCGCAACGGCGATGCCGCGCGCGAGTTCGCCGATCGCGTCGAGGTCGGCATGGTCGGCATCAACGTGCCGATCCCGGTGCCCGTCGCGTACCACAGCTTCGGCGGCTGGAAGCGTTCCGGCTTCGGTGACCTCAACCAGTACGGCATGGACGGCGTGCGCTTCTACACGCGGACCAAGACCATCACCCAGCGCTGGCCGAAGGGCGGTCCGGTGTCCGACCAGAGTTTCGTCATCCCGACGATGCGCTGAACACAGGCAGGGCGGTTGAGCGGACCCGAGCTTTACAGACGTGATCGTTCCGGGGAGGGACACATGGCCGGTGGCATCCTGAAGTTCTTCTCGACCGGCGCCGACGCGCCGGAGCTGGCCGATCGCGCACGCATCGACAGCCTGTTCAAGCGCCATCGCTTCCGCGTGATGCTGGCGATCACGCTCGGCTACGGGCTGATCTATACCTGCCGGCTGGCCCTGGGCGTGGTCAAGAAGCCCCTGATCGACGCCGGCATCTATTCGCCCAGCGACCTC
Organism: Luteimonas sp. RIT-PG2_3; assembly: GCF_054902115.1. Classification (NCBI taxonomy): domain Bacteria; kingdom Pseudomonadati; phylum Pseudomonadota; class Gammaproteobacteria; order Lysobacterales; family Lysobacteraceae; genus Luteimonas; species Luteimonas sp. RIT-PG2_3. The sequence continues at coordinate 539,511 of NZ_JBUBPF010000001.1, forward strand.
GGACTGATCGGTTCGGCGCTGTTCTACACCTATGCGATCGGCAAGCTGACCAACGGCTTCCTGGCCGACCACGCCAACATGAAGCGCTTCCTGGCGTTCGCGTTCCTGGCCACCGCCGCCTGCAACCTGCTGATGGGATTCACCACCGCGCTGTGGGCCGCGGTGATGCTGTGGGGATTGAACGGCTGGTTCCAGAGTTTCGGCGCGCCCGGCGGTGTGGTGGCGATGACCAACTGGTTCTCCAATCGCGAACGCGGGCGTGCCTATGGCGTCTGGAGCACCGCGCATTCAATCGGCGAAGGGCTGACCTTCCTCGCCGTCGGCACGGCGGTGGCGATGTTCGGCTGGCGCTGGGGCTTCTGGGGACCGGGCCTGATCGGCATCGTCACCGCGATCGGCTGCTACCTGCTGATCCAGGACCGACCGCGCACGATGGGGCTGCCCACCGTCAACGACTGGAAGGACGACCACTACGGCGAGGCCGCAAAACCCGTCGCTCGATCGGTGCTGGCGCTGCAGGTGTCGATCCTGAAGATCCCGGCGATCTGGGTGTTGTGCCTGGCCAGCGCGCTGACCTACGTGACCCGCTATGCGATCAACTCCTGGGGCGTGCTGTACCTGCAGGAGGCGCGCGGCTTCTCGCTGCCGGCGGCCGGCACGCTGCTGATGATCAGCACACTGGCGGGCATCGTCGGCGCGATCGCGTTCGGCATGGTCTCCGACAAAGTCTTCGGCGGCCGCCGGCCACCGGCCAACCTGCTGTTCGGCGTGCTTGAGCTGGTCGGCCTCGGGCTGATCTTCTTCGGCCCCACCCAGATGCCGGTGCTGGTCGCCGGCATGCTGCTGTTCGGCATGGGCATGACCGGCCTGGTGACGTCGCTGGGCGGCTTGTTCGCGGTCGACATCGCGCCCAAGCGCGTGGCCGGTGCGGCGATGGGCGTCATCGGCATCTTCAGCTATATCGGCGCGGGCATCCAGGAACAGGTGTCCGGGCTGCTGATCGAGCGCGGCATGCGCCTGGTCGGCGACGTCCGCCACTACGACTTCGACACGGTGATCTGGTTCTGGATCGGCTGTTCCGTGCTCGCCACCGTGCTCGCCACCAGCCTGTGGCGGACCACCTTGAGAGATTGAGGAGACAACGTGCTCGAACCTTCGCGTGACCTGCTGGCGATGATCGAGGCCGCGCAAGCGGCCGGTCGCGGACTGCAGCAGCATTTCGCCCGCCTGTCCGAGCTGGGCATCCGCGCCAAGAGCGGACCGGCCGACATGGTGTCGATCGCCGACGAGGAAGCCGAGCGCACCACGCGCGACATCCTCGCCGCAGCCCAACCCGGATACGGCTTCCTCGGCGAGGAAGGCGGTGCGTTCTCGGGCAGCGACGGCGCGCAGACCTGGATCGTCGATCCGCTCGACGGCACCACCAACTTCCTGTTCGGTTCGCCGCTGTGGGGCGTCAACGTGGCGCTGGCGCGTGCCGGCGAGGTCGTCGCCGGCGTGACCTACCTGCCGATGCTCGACGAGCTGTACATCGCCGAGCAGGGCAAGGGCTGCTGGCTCAACGGGCAGCGCATCCACGTGTCGACGCGCGCGACGCTGATCGAGTGCGTGCTGGCCTGCGGCATCCCGTTCGCCGGCAAGCCCGACCATCCGGTGTTCGCGCGCGAGATGGCGCTGCTGAGCGCGGATGTCGCCGGCATCCGCCGCACCGGCGCCTGCGCGGTCGACATGGCCTGGGTCGCCGCCGGCCGCTGGGATGCCTATTGGGAGCGCGCGCTCAACGCCTGGGACATGGCGCCGGGCATCATCCTGGTGCGCGAGGCCGGTGGCGTCGCGACGTCGGTCGATGGCGGCGCCCTCGACCTGCATGGCCAGAACGTCTGCGTCTCCAACGGCGCCGTGCAGGCGGCACTGATCGCGCGGCTCAATGCCGCGCGCGATTGAGGGCGCGCCGATGAGCACGCCCCGCCGTCGTTTCCTCAAAGGCTCGGCCCTGGCCACGCTGCTGTCGGCGATGCCGACCAGCTGGGCCGCGGTGCTGGGGTATCCGCGCGCCCTGCAGGGGCCGATGATCGGCGCCCCCGGCCCGCATCATTTCACGGTCTGGGTGCGTGCCAGCGGCGCGTTCGACGTGGCGCTGGAGTATTCCACTGATCGCGACTTCGGCACCGTGCTGCAGGGATCACGCGCGGTCGCACGCGCCGAAGACGATTGCTGCGTCGTGCTGCGTGCCGAAGGCCTGCAGGCGGACACGCCGTACTGGTACCGGCTGCGCTATGCCGGCGAGACCGATCGCCACCAGCCGCTACCGCATCGCACGCGCACCGCGCCTGCAGGCCCCGCCGATTTCCGCATCGCGTTTGGCTCGTGCTGCCGCCAGCAGTTCGACCCCGAACAGCGGATCTGGACGGCGGTGCGCGCGCTCGAGCCCGACATGTTCTTCTGGCTGGGCGACAACATCTATGCCGACAGCGACCAGCCGGCGGCATTGACCGACCTGTATGGTCGCGGCCGCAGCGTCGAGCGGCTGGAACCTTTCCTGCGCAGCACGCCGCAGCTGGCGACCTGGGACGATCACGATTTCGGCTACAACGATTCCGACGGCCGCAGTCCGTACAAGGCGCAGTCGCTGAAGGTCTTCCGCAACTTCTGGGCCAACCCGGGCTACGGCGAGGCCGGAAATCCCGGCGTCTATTTCAAGCAGCACTACGGCGGCGTCGACTTCTTCGTGCTCGACGGCCGCTACCACCGCGACCCGACCCGGCAGGTCGACAATGCCGACAAGAGCATGCTCGGCGCCGCGCAGAAGGCCTGGCTCAAGCGCGAACTCAAGGCCAGCACCACGCCGTTCAAGGTCCTGGCCATCGGCGGCGGCTGGTCGTGCGCCGAGAACGAGAACGGCGGCGACTCCTGGGGCGTCTACCTGACCGAGCGCAACGAGATCTTCGACTTCATCCGCGACCAAGACATCGCCGGCGTCGTCTGCATCTCGGGCGATTCGCACATGGGCGAGCTCAACTGCATTCCGCGTTCGGAGCAGGGCGGTTACGACATCTACGACTTCTGCTCCTCGCCGCTGGCACAGATGCCGGCGAACAAGAACATCCGCCAGGTCCCCGAAGTACGCGTGCGCGATACCTGGACACGCTCGGTCAATGTCGGTCTGATGCGCTTCGACCTGACCGGCGAAACGCCGGTGCTGACCTACACACTGCACGACGTGCTGGGCGAGTCGGTCTGGGATCCGCTGGTGCTGACGCCCGCCGACCTGCGCAATGGCGTGCGCAGTTGGGACAGCAAGTCCGACCCGAAGGAACTCAAGCGGCTGGAACGCTTCAAGCAAGGGGGCGGCTACTACGGCTACGACGCGCCGGAAGGCTGGCCTAGCCGCCCATACTACGACGGAAGGTCAGACTGAAATATCCGGGCGTCACGCGGCGACGCTGCTCGATCTCGCGGCCCGCGTAGTCGACGCGCGTGCCGTCGTAGCGGTCGCGGGTCTCCTCGAAATCGCGACCGAACAGGTCGGTGGCTTCCGCGCGCACGCGCCAGTGGTGGCCGAAGCGGCGTTCGGCGAACAGCGTCCAGCCGGCGTCCTCGGACTTGCGCTTGACCTCGTCGTAGCGGTACTCGGTCTTGCGCTCGCCGATGTGTTCGAGCTGCAGTCCCCAGTTGAAGCGCCACGCCGGCACGTCCTGGCTCAGCTCGATCGAGGCCTCGACCGGCTTCTCGCCGGAGATGCCGCGACGCTGCTGGGTGATCGGATCGACGACGCTGCTGTCGCGCCACAGGATCGCGCTGCGCAACTGCGCGCCGCTGAAGCCGAAGCGATCCAGCGGCGCAGCCAGTTCGAAGGTCAGCGTGTCGCGGCGGCCGTCGCCGATGTTGCCGGGCGCATCGAAGACATCGTTGGCCGTAGTCACCAGCACGCGATCCATGACGTCGCTGATGCGGTCGTGGGTCCAGCTGATGGTGAACGCGGCATCGGTCCAGAAGTGCCGTTCCCAGGCCGCGACCATGCGCCAGGTCTTGTCCGGTTCGAGTTCGGCATTGCCGGCGCTGACCTGGCCGCCATCGAGCGACGCCGACGCAACGAAGTCCGCGAAATCCAGCTGTCCGACTTCGCGCGACAGTGTCAGCCGGAACTGATTGTGTTCGTTGGCATCCCAGCGCAGCGCGATGCGCGGCTTGGGATAGGTGAACACCCGTTCGAGCGGCGTGTCGCCGGTCTGCGAGATGCTGGAATGCTCGATGCGCAGGCTGCTTTCCAGCATCCACGCGTCCGACAGCGACCAGCTGAAGCCGCCGGCCAGTTCGACGCGCTGCTCTTCGATGCGCACATCCGATCCGGGAAGCGCGACCGGGCTGCCGTTCTCGACCAGCGCCGCATTGCTTTCGAGGAAGTTGAACGCGCCTTCCAGCGAACCCGCGAACGACAGCCGTTCCGACCAGGCATGCGTCAGGTCGGCACGCGCGATGCTTTCGCCGGTCCGGGTCTTCTCCTCGAAGCTCTCCTCGTCGTCGCCTTCCACCGAGCGCTCCACTTCGTCGAGCCAGCCCATGCGCTGCGAGCCCATCAACTCCAGCGTGGATTGCGCGCCGAACGGGCGCACGAAACGCGCACCGATCTCGGCCTCGTTGGAATCCTCGTCCTCGGCCACGCGTTCGTCGTCGCTGCCGGGCAGCAAGGCCGAGATCCGCGTGTCGGTACGATCGCGTTCGCCGCGCGCGGCCGCGGTCAAGGTGAGTTGGCCCCCCGCCAGCGGCTGCCGCCAACTCGCGCTGGCCTCGCCGCTGTTCTTGACGGTCCGCGTGTTCAACTTGGCCGATTCCAGCAAGGCGCCATTGGGGTCGAAGGTGCGGATCGAGCCCTGGCCGCTGTCGTCGTCGAGATAGGGCTCGTACTTCAACGCCAGATCCAAGGCACGCCCGTCCCAGCGGCGTCCGTACTCGACCTGACCCAGCGGTGCCAGCCAGCCATCGGTGGACGCAAGCGCGCCGCCCTCCATCGCCGCCTCGGTGATCGCATCGCGTCGGCGCACGATGTTGGCCAGCAGCGCGAAGCCGCCCATGTCGATGCCGGGCGTGCCACTGCGGATCAGTTCGATGCGTTCGACGGCGGCCGCGGGTATGCGCTTGAGCAGGTCGGCGATGTCCTCCCGCTTGCTGGACGGGCGCGCGCCGTCGATCAGCACATTGCCCTGCGCGGCCGCATAGCCACGCACGTCGGCATCGGCCTGCACGATGCTGAAGCCGGGCACGCGCTGCAGCATGTCGTAGGCGTTGGCCGGAGACGTCGCCGCGAAGTAGTCGGCGGTGTAGACGTTTCCGGCGGGTGCATTGGGGACAGGCGCAGAGGCAGGCGGTACCTGCGTGACAGGAACGTCCAAGGGGATGGGCGAGCGCGCAGTGTCCTGCGCGGAGGCCGTCGACATCGCCGACAGGCAGGCCACCAGCGCAGTCGATATCAGCGAACTCCTGGGCTGTATCGTCTTGCGCTCGCGCTGCATGGTCTTGCTCGGCATGATCGGTGAAGTCCCCTTGAAGTCAGTGCTCAGGCTAGACTGGCCTGGCTGATAGCAAGGCAGCGATCGGTGTCAGGCAGATGTCAGCGCGACCCAGGCAAGCTCGCCCCATGAAAACCACATCCCGCTTCCGCCGAGTCTTCGTCCCGCTGGCGTTCGTCGCAGCGGTCACCCTGCTTCCCGTCGCCGCCGCGCTTGCCGACCGCGACGATCACATCGAGGCCCGAGCACTGTTGCAGCGCGGCGAGATCCTGCCGCTGGGCACCATCCTCGAAGCCGCCCAACGCCGGGTCCCGGGCGATGTCATCGAAGTCGAACTCGAACGCGAGGACAGCGGCTGGGAATACGACGTCAAGGTGCTGACGCCGACCGGCCAGGTGCGCAAGATCACCTTGAACGCACGCAACGGCGTCATCATCAAAGTCAGGGATGATTGATGCGTTGCCTGGTCGTCGAAGACGATCCTGATATCCGGCAGGACCTGGAGCGCACGCTGCAGGCGGCGGGCTTTTCGGTGGACGCTGTCGGCGATGGCGAAACCGCGTGGTATCAGGGCGACGTCGAGGAGTACGACGCCGCCATCCTCGATCTCGGCCTGCCGCGACTCGATGGCCTGTCGGTGCTGCGGCGCTGGCGCGGTGCCGGGCGTACGTTCCCGGTCATTGTGCTGTCCGCGCGCAGCGACTGGACCGAGAAGGTCGAAGGCATCGAGGCTGGCGCCGACGACTACCTCGCCAAGCCTTTCCAGATGGGGGAACTGATCGCACGCGTCCGCGGCCTGGTCCGGCGTGGCGCCGGCCGCGTGTCCAACGTCTTGGTGATCGGCCAACTGCGCCTGGATACCGCGCGCATGACAGCCGTGTTCAACGGCGCACCGGCACGATTGTCGCCGCTCGAGTTCCGGTTGTTGGACTATCTTGCGCACCAGGATGGCCGAGCCGCATCGGCCGATGAACTGGCCGAGCATCTGTACGGCGCCAGCGAGAGCGGCGATGCCAATGCGATCGAAGCAATCGTCGCGCGCTTGCGCCGCAAGTTCGGCGCCGACGTCATCGTGACCCGCCGCGGCTTCGGCTATCTGGTCGAGCCCACCGCGTGATCGCGCGCTCGCTGCGATGGCGGCTGTTGTTCGGCGCGGCGGCGGCGATCCTGGCCGCGCTGGTGGTCGCCTGGCTGTTCATGACGCTGCTGTTCGAACGCCACTTGGAACGCCGGTTGGAGGCCGAGATCACCCGCGATGCGCTGACGCTGGTCGCAGCCATCGGCTTCGGCCCCGACGGCCGTCCGCTGCTGACCTCCGAACCCTCCGATGCACGGATGCTGAAGCCCGCCGGCGGCTATTACTGGCAAGTGTCGACGCAGTCGGGAACGCTGACCTCGCGTTCGCTGTGGGACGAGACATTGGCGGTCCCGCCGGATCCACCGTCCGGCGACTGGCGACTGCGACGCACGTCGGGGCCGTACGAGCAACCGGTCGCGGTGCTCGAGCGCAGCTTGCTGGTCGATTCCGATCATCCGCCGGTCATCGTGCAACTCGCGCAGGACACGCGGCCGCTGCGGTCGGCCCGTGCCGAATTCGGCCGCGAGCTGGCGAGCTTCCTGGTGCTGTTATGGGCGGTGTTGTCCGCGGCCGCGTGGGTGCAGGTCAGCCTCGGCCTACGGCCCCTGCGCGGCGTGCGTGGCGATCTTGCCGCCCTGCAGGACAGTGCCAGCGCCCGCCTGCCGGTCTCGAACCTGACCGAAATCCAGCCGCTGACCGAGGCCATCAACGCGTTGGCCGATGCCCGCGAGCGCGACCTCGAACAGGCACGCCGACGCGCCAGCGATCTGGCGCACGGACTGAAGACGCCGCTGGCCGCGCTGGCCGCGCAGAGCCGGCGCGCACGCGAGGCGGGCGCCGGAGCAGCCGCCGATGGCATGGACCGGGCGGTAGCGGCGATCGGCGCGACCATCGAGGCCCAGCTCGCGCGTGCGCGCATCGCCGTGCGCGGCCCCGCCGTCCGCCGCGTCACCGCGGTCCGCCCCGCCGTCGAGCGGCTGGTCGACGTGCTCGAACATACCGAGAAGGGTGGGCAGCTGGCGTTCGCGATCGATGTGCCGGCGTCGATGTCGTTGCAGATCGAGCCGGAAGACCTGTCGGACATCCTCGGCGCGGTGCTTGAGAACGCGGTGAATTACGCACGCCGGCAGGTGCGGGTCAGCGGCCAGGCCGGCGCCGACGGGACGCGCCTGGTGATCGAGGACGATGGTCCGGGCATTGCCAGCGACCGCGTCGGCCATGCCCTGCTGCGTGGCGGGCGCCTCGACGAATCCGGTAGCGGCACCGGTCTTGGCCTGTCGATCGCGCGCGAGCTGGTGCAGGCCAGCGGCGGCGCGATCGCGCTGTCTGACGCGGCGTCCGGCGGATTGAAGGTGGAATTCAGCTGGACCGCACCGCGCACTGCTCCCAAGCCGGCGACGCCGCGCCGCTGAGCGCCTGTCCGCGCGCCTCGCACCCGGGTCGTCGCCTGCGGCCAAGGCCTTGCGCCAACCTGCGTGCGTCGCAGTGCGACTGTGCCGGCAGGGTGCGAGGACACTGCGCGCAACGAAGCACCGTGCAGCATGCTTTCCGATTCACGTGCATGCGTCTAGCCTAGCGGCGGCTGTCGTCGCCCTTGCGTTGTTCCCTGGAGATCTGCGGTGCTGGATTCGTTGGTGGTGGGTTGGCAGTCGCTGGTCTCCAGTCCCTGGTCGCACTGGGTGCTCGGCGTGGCCTGGGCGCTGTACGTGATCCTGCTGGGGGGCTGGATCATCCTGCAGAAGCGCGAGCCGGTCGCGACGCTGAGCTGGTTGCTGGGCCTGGCACTGCTGCCGTACATCGGCTTCATCGTCTACCTGGTGTTCGGCCCGCAGAAGATCCGCCGCCACCGCCTGCGCCGCGCGCACTCGCGTGCGCAACTGCCGCCCGAGCAGACGCCGGTCGATGACGATGCCGCGGAACTGGCGCGACTGGGGCGGGCGACCACGGGTCTGCCGATGACCACCGCCAGCGATGCGCGCTTGCTGATCGACGGCCACGCCAAGTACACCGCGCTGCTGGCCGACATCGCGCGTGCGCGCCACCACGTGCACCTCGAGTACTACATCTACGCCCCCGACCACAGCGGCGCGGCCCTGCGCGATGCGCTGGTCGAACGCGCCGCCGCGGGCGTGCAGGTGCGGTTGCTGCTGGATGCGGTCGGCGCCAGTCGCGCGCGCCGCTTCTTCGCTCCTCTGCTGGCCGCGGGCGGCGAACTCGCGTGGTTCCATCCGCCGCGGTTCGGGCGGATCTGGCAGCGCACCTGGATGAACATGCGGACCCACCGCAAGATCGTCGTCATCGATGGCCGGATCGCCTACACCGGTGGCATGAACGTCACCGACGAACAGGACGAGCAGCGCCGCAACGACGCCTATCGCGACCTGCATCTGCGCCTGGAAGGCCGTGTCGTCGGCGCCCTGCAGCAGGTCTTCGTCGAGGACTGGGCATATGCCACCGGTGACCGCGGCTTCATCTCCGCGATCGCGCGCAGCCGCGCAGCCGAGGCCAGCGCCATCGAAGCGCGCGCAGTCGAGGCCAGCATCGCGGACGCCCGCCCGGACGAGGACACCGATACCGCCGCCGACACCCGTGACGCAGGCAGCTCCCGCACGAACGACGGCCGCGGCATCCGCACCCAGGTGCTGACCTCGGGGCCCGACTCGCCCTGGGAAGCGATCCATCGCCTGCACGTCGGCGCGATCCATGCCGCCAAGCAGCGCGTCTGGATGACGACGCCGTACTTCGTGCCCGGCGAGGCGGCGATGATGGCGCTGAGTTCGGCGGCGATGGCCGGGCTCGACGTCCGTCTGCTGGTCCCGATGCGCAGCGACTCGCTGCTGGTGACGCTGGCGGCGCGGTCGTACTTCGGGCCGTTGCTGCAGGCCGGGGTCAAGATCTATGAGTACGGCCCACGGATGCTGCATTCGAAGTCGCTGCTGGTCGACGACCATCTGGCGATCATCGGCAGTGCCAATTTCGATCACCGCAGCTTCCGCCTGAACTTCGAGGTCTCGGTGTTGTTCGACGATGCCGGCATTGCAGGCCAGCTGGCCCAGCTGATCGAAGGCGAACTGGCCAGCGCCCCGCGCGTACGCCAGGGCCGGCAGCGCTCGTTGCTGGGTGCGCGCCTGCCGGAGGCGCTGGCGCGGTTGCTGTCGCCGCTGCTGTAGTCGCAGTGCGGCTGCGCAGGCGGCCAGGGGGACCGCGTTCAACGGCGACGAGCAGGTAGACTGTGCGGGTTTTCCACGGGGAAGCGCCCATGGCCTGGTTGCTGTTGTTGCTGTCGCTTGTCGCGTTCGTGATCGCGTTCATCAGCACCTCGGTGGCGCTGTCGGCGCTGTGCCTGCTGGCCGCGCTGATCCTGCTGGTGCTGGGGGTGCTCGGCGTGCTGGCCCAGCGTGTCGGCAGCCGCTCCCGCGACGACACCCTGCTGCTGGATCCGCAGGACCTGCGTCGCCTGCGCGAGCAGGCCGAGGTCCGTCTGCAGACCGCCGGAAGCGATGCGTCGGCGGTCGACGGCGGCGGCGGTGGCGCGGCCCGCGAGCCCATCCACCGCACGGGCGGCACGTCCGGCAACGGCGCTCCCTGATCCCGCACACCTGCACACCCGGACTTCTTCGTGACCACCCAGCTCAGCGTCAACCTCAACAAGATCGCCGTGCTGCGCAATTCGCGTGGTGGCCATGACCCCGACATCCTGCATGCCGCGAACGTCTGCCTCGATGCCGGCGCGCATGGCATCACGGTGCATCCGCGTCCCGATGCCCGCCACACGCGCCACGACGACGTGGTCGCGCTGGCCGCCCTGACGGCGGCGCGGGGCGTCGAATTCAACCTCGAAGGCAATCCGTTCGCTGCCCCGCGTCCGGGCTATCCGGGCTTCCTGGCATTGTGTGAGCAGGCACGTCCGGCGCAGGCCACCCTGGTACCCGATGGCGATGCGCAGCTGACGTCGGACCATGGGTTCGATTTCGCGCGCGACGCCGAGCGCCTGGCACCGATCGTCGCCTCACTGAAGGCGCTGGGTTGCCGGGTCAGCCTGTTCGCGGATGCCGGCGCATCGATCGCCGACGCCGCGCGCATCGGCGCGGATCGGATCGAGCTCTACACCGGCCCGTTCGCGCACGCGCATGCCGATGGCGATACCTCGTCGGTGCTGCAGGCCTGCAGCGCTACTGCACGCGAAGCGCAGGCACTCGGCATCGGCGTCAATGCCGGGCACGACCTGAGCCAGCACAATCTCGGCGCGTTCCTGTCCAACGTCCCCAACGTGCTGGAAGTGTCGATCGGCCACGCGCTGATCAGCGAAGCGCTCGACGACGGCCTGCGCACGACGGTGCAGCGTTACCTGGCGATCGTCGGCGCACGCTGACGTTCCACTGCGATACCTGGCGCACCTCGCCGGGCACGATTGCGGATGGCCGCCCCCATGGCATCATCCCCGCGCCATTGCGTTCGCATGGCGATGCAGGTCCAGCCGGACGTTCCCATCGCGCTTGTGTGTCGAGATCAGCGCAGGGACTCGCGCGAGCCCCCACGCCTGACCTGATCGCGCCGCCTCAGCGGCTGACGAGTCCGATCTTCTGCAGGTCTGCGTTGCGCGCTTCGGCCAGCACCGACGCGATGACCTGGTAATCGCTATCGCCATTGGCGTCGATCTGCAGCAGCGGCTGCTCGGCCAGGGGCCGACGTCCTTCGGTGGCCAGCATGGCCGGCAGGACCGACCACGGCAGTGCATCGCCATTCCAGGTCAACTGGCCTGCGGCATCGATGCGCAGGTCGATGGGGGTCGGTGGCGTGGTCCTCACGACGTCCGGCGAGGGTTGCGGAAGGTCCAGCGGAATCCGGTGGGACAGGGCCGGGGAGGCGATCATGAAGATGATCAGCAGCACCAGCATCACATCGCACAGCGGGATGATATTGATCTCTGCCATCGGCCCCACATCGTTGCCGTCGTTCGTCGCGGAAAACGCCATGTCGCACCTCCTGGTTAGGAATGTTGCCTGGCCGTCTGGACGGTCCGCCTGCAGCGCGGGGCTGGGAGCGGACGCCTCGGGGATGAACCTGCTGGATCAACGCCGTGACACGGCTTGACGTTACGCCTGTCCGGGCCGCCTCGACAAGCCCTGGAGTGCCGTCCAGAAAATGTCGCTGTTCGTGCCTGTGTGTCCTTCCACTGACAGGCCGGGGGATGAGTAGTCTGCAGAGACGTGCAGCCGCGACGAAGCCAGCAGCGGCGATCCGCTTTGGCTTTTTTTTCCAAGCTAAGTACAGCGGACACTTTGTCGGCTTCGGGGCCGCCTCGCCCCTTCCGGGAATTGCTGCTCGGCTCGGTCAGCCATCCATGGCCCGCTCTCCGCAATGCATCGTGCCGGTCGTGGTATCGAACCGATACAGGCGCGACTCGATGTCCACGCGCATGCCTCCCGGCCGGGGCGACGCACTGGTGTTGGATGGGCCGATGTCTTTGATGGAGGAGCAGGTGTCGACAGCCTGCCAACGCCGCAACCCTGACGCTTGCGGCAGTGGCGTGTCGGGCGGAGGTTGCGCCAAGCACGCCATGGATGGCGTGCGCCCGAGTCAGGGCAGGATGCCCTGACCGAGGGAAGAGCAACCACAGCCCGACACGCCACTTCAAATCCGGGTTCAGTGAATCTGCTCTTCTGCTTTTCTGCTTTTGAGCTCTATCTTTACCGGGGCTGAGGGCAACGGCTTGGCTTGGTCGGCATCGGAGGCCACATCGCCCCGTCCAGGAATTGCTCCTCGGCTCGGTCAGCCCGTGCCGCTGTGCGACCCGGCGAAGCGGGTCGGGCAGAGGCTGCGCCAAGCACGCCATGGATGACGTGCGCCCGAGTCGGGGCAGGATGCCCTGATCGAGGGAAGAGCAACCGCAGCCCGACACGCCGCTGCAAATCCGATACCGGTGATCCTGCTTTGCAGCCGCAGTCTTTCTCCCCGACCAGCAGAAGCACGCACATCGGCAACGGAGGGAGACGTTGGATGCCAGAGATCGGACGAAGCGCCAAAAAAACGCCGCCCAGAGGGCGGCGTTGAAAGGTGAAACCAGGTAAGCCCCCAGAAGGCGCTGCAGGCGACCCCCCGGGTTTTACGGTTGTACGTATTACTTGCGGACGAAGCCGATCTTCTGCATCTGCGCGTTCTTGGCCTCGGCCAACACCTTGGCCAGCACGCCGTAATCAGCGTCCTCGCTGGTGTCGATCTCCAGCGTCGGCTGGTTGGTCGGGTCACGCTGGACTTCCGATTCCATCATGTTGCGCAGCGCCGACGCGGGCGTCGGGCTGTCGTTCCAGAACACCTGGCCGGCACCGTCGATGCGAAGCCTGATCGGCTCCGGCGGATCGACCGTGGTCGGTGGCGGGTTCAACGAACGCTGCGGCAGGTCGATGTCGATCGGATAAGACAACTGCGGTGCCGTCACCATGAAGATGATCAGCAACACCAGCATCACGTCGCAGAGCGGAATGATGTTGATGTCGGCCATCGGTGCGCCGTCATCGCCACCTGAACTGAATGCCATGTTCCGTCTCCGTTAGTTGCTTTCGCGGGTAGCCACGAAGCCGACCTTGCGCATGCCCTGGGCCTGCGCAATGTTGACGACCTGGTTCACCACGCGATACTTCGTCGTCGAATCGCCGCGGATGTTCACCGGCGGCTGAGGCGTTTTCTGTGCCTCAACCGACAGCGCGCTTTCCAGCAACTCAATCGTGACCGGTTGGTCATTCAAGTAGATGCTGCCTGCCTCCGTGATCGCAATGGTGACGGGGGGTGCCGGAGGCGCTTTGTCCGGACGTTCGTCCAGATTCGCCTGCGGCAGTTCCACCTTCACCTTGTGCGCCATCAGTGGTGCCGTGACCATGAAGATGATCAGCAGCACCAGCATGACGTCCACCAGAGGGACGATGTTGATCGTGGCATTGACCTTGTCATTCCCGCTGCCACCAGAGCTGAAAGCCATATACGGACTCCGTCAGTCGCGTTGGGATTAACGCTGGGTCGCGTCGCCGACGCGCGAACCGGTCGCGAAGAAGTCGTGCAGGTCGTGAGCGAACGTGTCGAGCTTGTTGTTGGTGCCGCGGTTCAGGCGCACGAAGAAGTTGTAGCCAAGCACCGCCGGGATCGCGACGCCCAGACCGATCGCGGTCATGATCAGCGCCTCGCCGACGGGACCAGCCACCGCACCGATGTCGGCCTGGCCGCTGGCGCCGATGCGGATCAGGGCGCGATAGATGCCCCACACCGTACCGAGCAGACCCACGAACGGGGCGGTCGCACCGACGGTCGCGAGGACGGTCAGGCCGTCTTCGAGCTTCATCGACTCGCGGGTCACGGCCTGACGCAGGGCGCGATCAACGAACTCCGAGCGGCTCAGCGACTCGACCAGACGCGAACCTTCGTGGCGCTGGTGGTGGGCGGCAGCCTGGGCGGCGTCAAGGGCGACCTTCGAGAAGGGTTCGCTCTTGGGCTGCTCTTCCATGAAACGGATGGCGTCCTGCGCGTTCGCGGTTTCCCAGAACGTGCTGGTGACGCGATCCGAAGCGCCGCGCAGACGGGCGTTCTTGATGGCGTTGAAGATGATCCAGTAGATGGACATGGCCGACATCGTGACGAGCACGATCAACACGACCCAACCGACAGCATCCATGTGCTGGAGCATGTCGGCGAAGCCCATCTGTTGCAGAGCTGCAGCGTTGTTGCTGGCTCCGGTCACGGGGGCGTTGGTTGTTTCCTGCAGCATGACGCTTACCTTTTAGATGTTGTGATTTGGGTGTTGTAGAACATTTTGACGCTGGGTGTAACGAAACGCTGTAACTGTTCGAACGGTCCGATCAACCGAGGTTGAAGTCCACCGGGACGCGGACGCGACCTGCGGCGGGCTGGCCGTTCTTGACCGACGGGTTGAAGCGCCACTTGCGGGCTGCATCCATCGCGGCGCGATCGAGATCGCGGTTGCGGCTGGACTTCTCCACTGACACGTTGGTCACGTTGCCCTGGGCGTCGACGTCGACGATCAGGATCACGGTGCCCTCGATGCCGGCACGCATGGCGGCGGGCGGGTAACGCGGCGGATTCATGCCCTTGGACGAGATGTCGACGCTGGCGCCGATGTCTGCGACCGCTGCGGGCGGCGCCGGCGGCGCCGGCGGCGGCGCCGGCGTATCGACCGGCGACGGATCGTCGAAGATCACCGGCGGCTGTTCCGGCGGCGGTGGCAGCGGGCTCGGCTGCGGCGGTTCGATGATCACCACGCCAATCGTCTTCTCTTCGTCCTGGGCAGCACCCGGGGGATTCACCGGCGCAAGCAACAGCATCAGCGCGGCGGCATGGAAAGCGACCACCAAGGTGAAGCCGGCGATTCGCGCCCAGTTCAGACCTTCGTCTTCGTCGTTCTTGTCGGTCTTCGGCAAGTGTTGCGTCATGCGGGAAACTCAAGTCTGGCTGGACGCCTAGGCGCCTTGGGTGTTGTTGAGCCGCTACCCGTTTCCGGGGCGGGAACCTTGAAGCTTATACCAATCAAGCAATGATGTACCAACGCTAACTACCAATAAAAATCACTTTCCGGGCCTGGCGAGAATATCTCGCGCTTCCTTGGGGTTCTTGATGCCCTTGTCCAGCGCCTGCTGCGCCGCCTGCTTGGCTTCGGCGATGCGATCTTCATTGGCCAGGACCTTGGCCAGGTTCAGATACGCCTCACCGTTCTCGGCCAGAGGCGCCGCCTTGCGGTAGTTCTCGATCGAGGGCTCGATCTGCTCGGAGAAGTAGTACGCCTGCGCCAGTGCGACGTAGGTCTGATAGTCGGGCTTGAGCACGCCCTTCTCGAGGCCTTCGTTGAGCACGGCAATCGCTTCCCGCTCCTTGCCGTCCTGGCCCTGGTACAACGCAGAGAGGTTGCGATAGTCGCGGTCTTCGGTCAACTGTCCGGCTGCGCGCAGGCGTTCGTAGACTTCGATCGCCTTCGCGTCCTGGTCGCTCTGCAGGTACATCGCCGCAAGGTTGATCTGCGACTGGCGATCGGACGGCGACTTCGACGCGAGCTGCTCGGCCAGCGCAGTGGCCTCGGCGTTCTGGTCGGTGTCGGCATACGCCGCCATCAGCATCTGCACCCACTCGCTCTTGGGCTCGGGCGTGCCTTCGACGATCGACTTCAGGATCGGCACCGCGTCCGCCGGGCGGTCGAGGCGGTAGTAGACGTTGGCCTTCAGCGCGAGGTCGTTGGCGCTGGTCGACTGGCTCTCGTTGAAGTAGCGTTCGATGATCGGCAGCGCTTCGTCGTACTTGTCTTCCTGCATCGCCAGCTGCGCGGTGATCAGCATGGTCTCGAAGTGATCGTTGTTGTTCAGGCCATCGAACTCGAGCGCCTGCTTCAGGTACGTCGCGGCCTTGGCATCGTCTTCGTTGATCAGCACCGCGCCGGCGATGCGCGCGGAGATCGCGCGGTCATAGGCGTTGGCTTTTTCGTCGGCGATGATTTCCTGCGCGATCGGCTCGACCTTTGCGGCATCCTGTTCGTCGTACGCCTTGAACAGGCGCTGCAGCTTAGGCTGCATGCGCGACGACGGCTTCGCCTCGGGTTCCTTGCGGGTCGCGTTGGGGTACTTGTTTTCCTGCTTCGCGGTGGCGCTGTCCCCGCCGCGCTTGTTGCGGCGCTCTTCGGAGCGCTGCTGCGCCGACTGCGCGACCGCCACGGTGGTGCTCATCATCAGCACGCCGGCAATGGCGGGTGCGATCAAGTGGCGGAAGGGAGACAGCTGGGGCATGACGTTCACCTTTGTTCGTTGCGGATGCCGCCTTGGCGGCTGGTCGGAAGAGGGAAGCGGGCGGTAAAGCTAGCAGATATCGCCAGCCACTCGCCATGGGGTCTAGGTGGATCGAGTCGGAATGTCAGCCACAGCGTGGCCGACGGCCGGCTGCCCGCGCCTGCTCGAAGTTGGGCGTCAGCTGGGAAGCGCGCGATTGCAACTCGCTGATCCGGCTTTCCGGATTGGGGTGGGTGGACAGCCACTGCGGCGGGCGGTTGCCGCCGGCGGCGATCATGTTCTGCCACAGCGCCACGGCGGCGGCGGGGTCGAAGCCCGCGGACGCCATCATGCGCTGGCCGACGACGTCGGCCTCGCTCTCCTGGGCGCGCGAGCCCGGCAGCAGGAATCCGGTCTGCGCGAGCATGCCGCCGCCCTGGGTCGCCAGGTCGCCGTAGTTGCCGGCCAGTGCACCCAGCAACTGGACCACACCGGACGCGCCCATCTGGCGGGTGATACGTTCGTCGTGATGGTTCTCGACCACGTGGCCGATTTCGTGCGCCAGCACGGCCGCCAGCTGATCCTGGGTCTTGGCGACGGTGAAGATGCCGGTGTTGACGCCGACCTTGCCGCCAGGCAATGCGTAGGCGTTGGGTTCCTTCTCGGCGAAGACCGCGGTTTCCCAGGCGATCCTGCGCTGTTCTGCCGGCAGCTGGGCGACGAGGGCGTCGACCACGCAGCGCACGTAGCTGTTCTGCTTGGCGTCAGTGCTCAGCGGACCCTTGCTCTTGGCCTCGGCGAACGCCTGCGCACCGAGCTGGTTCAGCTCGGCCTGCGACATTCCTCCGACGATCTGCTTGCGGCCAGTCGACGTGGTCGTTGTGGCGCAACCGGCCACCACGGCGACGATGACGCACGCCAGGATCACTTGCTTCATGACAGTCCCTCTCTCCAGAACACCGAGTTTGGCGAGGAACGTCTTAAATTTTCGTCAAACCGTCAGCCGGCTGTCACGAAAACCTGCTGGCCTCGTCGGCGAAGGCCAGCATTCTGCGCATTCAGATATCCAGGTTGGACACCTTCAGCGCGTTGTCCTCGATGAAGGCCCGGCGCGGTTCGACGACATCGCCCATCAGCGTGCTGAAGATCTGGTCGGCCGCGACCGCATCCTCGATCCGCACCTGCAGCAGGCGGCGCGTTTCCGGGTTGACCGTGGTTTCCCACAGCTGCTCGGGATTCATTTCGCCCAGGCCCTTGAAGCGCTGGATCTGGCGGCCCTTCTTGGCTTCCTCGAGCAACCAGGCCTGCGCCTGGGCGAAGCTGGACACCGGCTGCGCGCGATTGCCGCGGACGATCTGCGCGCCGTCGCGCACCAGGCCATGCAGCAGCGCCGCAGCCTCGCGCAGCGGACGCAGGTCGCCGCCCTCGAACACCGACAGCGGCAGCACCTGGATCATTTCCACGCCCATGTGCGTGCGCGTGACCAGCAATGCCGGCGGCCTTGAATCGGTGGCGGGCTGCAGGTCCAGCGCGTAACGCGGGCGACCGTGGCCAGGCACGTTGAGCCGGCGTTCCAGCGCTTCGAGTTCGTGGCGCTCGTCGGTATTGGCGACCAGGCGCGCGGTATCGAGCGGCGTGAAGTCGATCAGCGCTTCGAGCAGCTGCGGATCGTAGCGATGGGCGTTGCGGGTGATCGCCTCGCGCGCACCGGCATACGCCAGCAGCAGCTTCTCCAGCGCGGCGCCTTCGATCGGCGGCTCGCCATCGGCGGGGATCAGTACCGCGCCCTCGACGGCATTGCCGGCCAGATACGCGTCCAGCGCGGCTTCGTCCTTCAGGTACAGCTCGGTCTTGCCCTGCTTGATCTTGAACAGCGGCGGCAGGCCGATGTACACGTGGCCGCGCTCGATCAGCTCCGGCATCTGCCGGTAGAAGAACGTCAGCAGCAGGGTGCGGATATGCGAGCCGTCGACGTCGGCGTCGGTCATCAGGATGATGCGGTGGTAGCGCAGCTTGTCCGGGTTGTACTCGTCCTTGCCGATGCCGGTGCCGAGCGCGGTGATCAGCGTGCCGACCTCGGCGCTGCCGAGCATGCGGTCGAAGCGCGCACGCTCGACGTTGAGGATCTTGCCCTTCAGCGGCAGGATCGCCTGCGTCTTGCGGTTGCGGCCCTGCTTGGCCGAGCCGCCTGCGGAGTCACCCTCGACGATGAACAGTTCGCTGAGCGCCGGATCCTTCTCCTGGCAATCGGCGAGCTTGCCGGGCAGGCCGGCGATATCCAGCGCGCCCTTGCGGCGGGTCAGGTCGCGGGCCTTGCGCGCAGCCTCGCGGGCACGCGCGGCGTCGACGATCTTGCCGGCGATGGAACGAGCCTCATTGGGGTGTTCCTGCAGGAACTCCTCCAAACGTGCACCGAACGTGCTCTCAACAACCGGCCTGACCTCGGACGAAACCAGTTTCTCCTTGGTCTGCGACGAGAAACTCGGATCGGGCACCTTGACCGACAACACGGCAATCATGCCTTCGCGCATGTCGTCACCGGACAGCGCGATCTTGGCCTGCTTGGCGATGCCGTTCTGTTCGATGTAGTTGGTCAGCGTGCGCGTCAGCGCCGCGCGGAAACCGATCAGGTGGGTGCCGCCATCCTTCTGCGGGATGTTGTTGGTGAAGCAGAACATCGTTTCCTGGTAGGCGTCGGTCCACTGCAGCGCGACGTCAACGGTGATGCCGTTCATTTCGCCGGTCACCGAGATCACGTGCGGGTGCAGCGGGGTCTTCAGCTGCGCCAGGTGCTCGACGAACGAGCGGATGCCGCCCTCGTACTGGAAGACGTCGCGGCGGCCTTCGCCGCGGTCGTCGATCAGGGTGATCTTGACGCCGGAATTGAGGAACGACAGCTCGCGCAGGCGGCGGGCCAGGATGTCGTAATGGAACTCGATGTCGGAGAAGGTCTCGACCGCCGGCCAGAACTGCACCAGGGTGCCGCGCTTGTCGGAGGGTTCCAGCTGCACCAGCGGCGCAACCGGTTCGCCCATCGCGTATTCCTGGTGATGGTGGAAGCCGTTGCGCCAGATATCCAGCGTCAGCTTGCGCGACAGGGCATTGACCACCGAGACGCCGACGCCATGCAGGCCGCCCGAGACCTTGTAGCTGTTGTCGTCGAACTTACCGCCGGCATGCAGCTGGGTCATGATGACCTGTGCCGCCGAGACGCCCTCTTCCTTGTGGATGTCGACCGGGATGCCGCGACCGTTGTCGAACACCGAGACCGAGCCATCCTCGTGGATGGTGACGATGACATCGTCCGCATGCCCGGCCAGCGCCTCGTCGATCGCGTTGTCGACGACCTCGAAGACCATGTGGTGCAGGCCGGTGCCATCGTGGACATCGCCGATGTACATGCCCGGGCGCTTGCGGACCGCTTCGAGGCCACGCAGCACGGTGATCTTGCTGGAATCGTAGGTGGAGTTGCTGCTGGTCGTGGTTTCTTCGGACATTCGCGCTTGTCTGGTTGACGGCTATGTCGCCCGCGTCCCGTGCCGCGTGTTTGCGGCCCGGAGACGTTGGTGATGGGGCGCTGGTCGTGAATTATAGCATTGGGGCCACCCGTCCCCCCGCCCGGGCCCGGACCGGCCATCCAGCGGGCTCAGGGCGGCCTCACGCCGTCTTCAGGGAGCCTGCGATGCGGGCTGGACCTGGCCGTGTTCCACGTGGAACACGGCCGGATCGGCCTGTGCCGACAGGGCCAATGCGCCCGGATCGGTGCCGCTGATGAACACCTGGGCGCCGCTGTCGAGCAGGTAGGCCAGGACCCGCTCGCGATGGGCGGGGTCGAGCTCGGACGCGAGGTCGTCGAGCAGGATCAGCGGCCAGTCGCCGTCATGGCGTGCCGCGCAATCGGCCGCCTGCGCCATCAGGCAGCACAGGGCGGCCAGCTTGGCCTGGCCCCTCGACAGGGCCTCGCCGTGCGGCATGGCCTGGAACCCCATGCGCCAGTCGGCGCGGTGCGGGCCGATGCTGGTGTAGCCCAGTTTGATGTCGCGGTCGCGTGCCACCAGCAGGGCATCCGCCAGCGACATCTCGTCACGGCGCCAACCGGGCAGATAGTCCAGCCGCGCCTCGCCCAGCCCAGGCGCCAGCGCGCGGGTGATCGCGGGGAGGCCTTCCTGCAGCCGTTCGAGGTATTGCTGGCGTCGCGACGACAACGGGGTCCCCGCCTCGGCCAGTTCGTGATCCCAGGCGTCGAGCTGCCGGTGCGGGGCTCCGGAGCGCAGCAGGGCGTTGCGTTGCTTCAGCGCCCGGGTATAACGGCGCCACAGCGGCAAAAAATCATGTTCCACGTGGAACAGGCCCCAGTCCAGGAACCTCCGCCGGGCCTCGCCGCCCCCTGAGACCAGCGCGTGGCTGCCCGGTTCGAAGCTGACCACCATCATCGCGGCGCACAACTCGCCCAGGTGCTGGGTGGTCTCGCCATCCAGCCGGCCTTCCCAGGCCTGGCCGGTATGACGCAGCCCGGCGCGACGCGGCCGGGCGGTGCCGTGCTCCTGCCACTGCACGAAGACCTCGACCGCATCCTGGCCCGAGCGCACCAGTCCGTCGCGGACGCGGCCACGGAAGCTGCGGCCATAGGCCATCAGGTGTAGGCCCTCGAGCACGCTGGTCTTGCCGGCGCCATTGCTGCCCAGCAACAGGTTCAGGCCGGGCTGCGGCGCGATCTCCACCTCCGCCAGGCAGCGCAGGTTGCGGATCTGCAAGCGGGTCACCTGCATCGGCGGGCTCCCTGAGCGGGGCGACGGTGCAATGCGATCCCCGAGAGCCGGGGATTGGCGCGCTTGAGCGCGGGATCATTGATGCTGGGGCCGGAGATGCCGCCACAAGACCGGGCCCACCCCGATCCGCCTGACGTCGTTGCGGGGCGGGGCGCCACGCGCCGGATGGCGCGCAGGTCTGCGAACCCATAGCCAGGCCTGGGGCGGAGCGACGTCGTCCGGTGCTTGTTGGTGGCATGGGGCACCGACCCGCCAAGGACAGGCCCTTTGGCTGGAAGGCGACGCACTGACTTGACGGCAATGGCCTGGGAAGGCGGCTGGCGCAGGGTCCCCCCGGCGGACTTCCAGGCCGCCGTGGCGTCCGTGGCAACGGACCACCGCCGACCGTCAGCCCGCCGGGCACGCATCAGCCATGCGTCCCAAACAAAACGCCCGGGCTGGCCCGGGCGCTTGTGTTTCACGTGGAACATCCCTGGAATCACAGCCGCAGCGGCATGACCACGTGGCGGGACTTCTCGCTGCTGGCCTCGCGGACCAGGGCCGAAGAATTGGCGTCGCGCAGCTGGATGATGACGTGCTCGTCGCGCAATGCGGTCAGCGCGTCCAGCAGATAGTTCACATTGAAGCCGACGGCGAGGTTGTCGACCTTGGTATCGGCCTCGACCTCTTCCTGCGCCTCTTCCTGCTCGGGATTGTGCGCATTGATGCGGACCTGGCCCGGGAACACTTCCAGGCGCACGCCCCGGTACTTCTCGTTGGACAGGATCGCAGCACGCTGCAGCGATGCCCGCAGGGCCTCGCGTTCGATCTTGACCTCTCGGTCGGCACCGATCGGGATCACGGCCTCGTAATCCGGGAAGCGGCCGTCGATCAGCTTGCTGGTGAAGCTGACATCGTCGCGCTTGACGCGGATGTGGTTGCGGCCCATTTCCAGCACCAGCTGGCGATCACCACCCTCGAGCAGGCGCTGCAGTTCCTGCACGCCCTTGCGCGGAACGATGATCTGACGCTTGTTCTGGATCGTGTCCTCCAGCGGCGCTTCGCACAGCGCCAGCCGGTGGCCATCGGTGGCGACGCAGCGCAGGCGCTTGTCGGCGAGGTCGAACAGCAGGCCGTTGAGGTAATAACGGACGTCCTGCTGCGCCATCGCGAAGGCGGTGCGCTCGATGAGTTCCTTCAGCGCGGCTTCCGGCACGCTGACCTGCTCGGTCGCCTCGATCTCGTCGATCGACGGGAAGTCGTTGGCCGGCAGGCTCGCCAGCGTGAAGCGGCTGCGGCCGGCCTGCACGGTGACCTTGTCGCCGGACTGGCTGATGGTGACCTTGCTGCCGTCGGGCAGGGCGCGAACGATGTCGAACAGCTTGCGGGCCGGGATCGTGATCTCACCGTCCTGCGCATCGTCGACCGCGCAGCGGGAAATCATCTCGACCTCGAGATCCGTACCGGTCAGCGACAGCTGGCCGCCGTTGACCTGGGTCAGCAGGTTGGCCAGCACGGGCAGGGTTTGCCTGCGCTCGACCACGTTGACGACCTGGGCCAAGGGCTTCAGAAGGGCTTCTCGTTGCAGACTGAAACGCATGTCGATGCTTTCCCTTGTGTCAGTAGCCGTAGCTTTTCAAAAGAAGGATATAAATCAAAAACTGGTGGTGCTGGAGGGCTTCAAGTGCTGTTGATAACGCAGTCAAGCTACTGATTTGAAACAAGTTTCTCGCGTTGGAAAGTCATCTGGCCGGTCCGGTATGGCGGCAGGACAACCTGTGGACAGTTTTGGGGGCTCGGATTTATCCACAGCTTGTACCGCCTGGATCCACACCCCTTGTCCCGCCCGGTTTCCCCCGTTTTACTCACTCAACTTGCGGATCAATTTGTCCCAGTCCTCGCGCAGCTTGCCGTCGCTTTCCATCAGCAGTTTGATCTGCTTGCAGGCATGCAACACGGTCGTGTGGTCACGCCCGGCGAAGGCATCGCCGATCTCGGGCAGGCTGTGCTCGGTCAATTCCTTGGCCAGTGCCATCGCCATCTGGCGCGGGCGGGCCAACGAACGGGTCCGGCGTTTGGACAGCAAATCCTTGATCTGCAGACCGTAGTAGTCTGCCACGACCTTCTGGATGTTGGCGATGCTGATCGCCTGCTGCTGCGCCCTGAGCAGGTCGCGCAGGGTCTCCTGCGCAAACTCCGGGGTGATGCTCTTGCCGGTGAAGTTGGCGCGGGCAGCCAGCGTGTTCAGCGCGCCCTCGAGGTCGCGCACGTTGGAGCGCATCTTCTTGGCCAGCAGGAAGGCGACCTCGTCTGGCACGATCGTGCCGCGCTCACGCGCCTTGGCCAGCACGATCGCGGCCCGCGTCTCGAAGTCCGGTGGGTCGATCGCCACCGACAGGCCCCAGGCCAGCCGCGACTTCAGCCGTGGCTCCAGCCCGTCGACCTCCCGCGGATAGCGGTCGCAGGTCATGATGATCTGCTGGCGGCTGTCGAACAGCGCATTGAAGGTATGGAAGAACTCCTCCTGCGTGCGGTCCTTGCCGGCGAAGAACTGGATGTCGTCGATCAGCAGCGCGTCGATCTGCTGGAACTGGCGCTTGAACTGGTCGGCGGTCTTTTCCTGCAGCGAGCGGAAGAACGCGTTGTAGAACGTGTCCGAGCGCAGGTAGAGCACGCGCGCCGCCGGGTTGGCGCGGCGCATCTCGTTGCCGGCCGCGAACATCAGGTGGGTCTTGCCGAGCCCGGTGCCGCCATACAGCAGCAGCGGATTGTGCGCGCGGTCGCCCGGCTTCAGCGCGGCCTGCCATGCGGCGGCGCGGGCCATCTGGTTGCTGCGGCCCTCGACGAAGTTGTCGAAGGTGTAATGGCTGTCCAGGTTGCCGGCAAACGGCACCAGCTCGACGCCGCGAGTGGCCGGCGCCCCGTGCTGGGACATGGATGACACCGGCGCGGCCGCTTGCGGCCGGGGCATCGAGCCGATCTCCAGCACCACGCTCGGGTTGCCGGCGAAATGGCCCAGCAGTTCGCGGATCCGGGGCAGGTAGCGGGTCTGCACCTCGTCGCGGACGAAGGCATTGGGGGCATACAGGACAGTGGTGTCCTCTCCGCGGCGCACCTGCAAAGGTTTGAGCCAGGTGTGGATGTCCTCGGGCGGAAACTCCGCCTCCAGGCGTTCAAGGCAACGGGGCCAGACGTCCATGCAACTCTACGAAAAAGGCTGCGCGGACCGGAGAGCTCCGTGCGCAGCGCGATGGGGATACGGGACCGCAGACTACCATCGCGACCCTGCCGACGCATCCACGCTTCGCGTTGCCGCGACGCCACCGCCCTCCCATCGTCGCCCGCATCGCCGATGGCCGGCTTCAGGGCCTGACTTGACCTGACATTACCCCGGCCGCTAGAATTTCGGGTTCTTTCCCGCTTCAACATCACGCGACCACGCCATGGCCACCAAGCGCACCTACCAGCCCAGCAATCTCAAGCGCAAGCGCGACCACGGTTTCCGTGCCCGCATGGCGACCGCCGATGGCCGCAAGATTCTTGCCCGCCGCCGCGCCAAGGGCCGCAAGGTCCTGTCCGCCTGATTCCTGGCTTCGGCCAGGCATGCGTGAGTCGGGCCTGCAAGCGTCGGGCCTGGCAATGAATCACGACCGCCAGGCCTTGCTCCAGCGTCGAACCCCGATGTCGTACCCGCGCCAGTCGCGGGTACGCGCGCGTGTGGAATTCGATCGCGTTTTCAAAGAAGGCAAGCGCACCGCGTCGCCGTTGATGGCGTTGCATGTGCTGCCCGATGCCGTCGAGGCGCCCACCTGTCCACGCCTCGGGCTGGCGGTGTCGCGCAAGGTCGATGGCCGCGCCGTCGGCCGCAACCGCATCAAGCGCGCCTTGCGCGAACAGTTCCGCAGCGAACAGGTCCGGCTCAAGCCCGGTGCCTACGTCATCGTCGCCCGTCCGGGCGCCGCGCAGAGCGACAACACGGCATTGCGCAACATGTTGCTGGCATTGTTCACGCGTGCCGGCGCATTGCTGCCGGCGGGTATGGACGGCACAATGCCGCCCGCCCCCCTTCCCTCGACCCCGGCCGCGCCTGAGCGCGGCGAATGAGCTTGGCTGCCTGATGAACCAGACCCGTACCTTCCTGATCCTCGCCTGGCTGATGGTGGCCACCCTGTTGTGGATGGAGTGGGGCAAGGAAAAGGCCGTGACGGCTGCACCGACGGTCGAGACCGCCGCCGCCAGCGCCGCCATCCCCGGCGCGCCGTCGACCGAAGCGGCGACACCGGGCGCCGCAGGCGTCCCGCAGGTACCCAGCACGCCGCTGGCCCCCAATGCCGCGGCAGCCGAGACCCGCCCGGCGGCGACCACCGGCCAGGCCGTGACGATCGAGACCGACGTGCTGCGCCTGGTCGTGGACGGCGGCAGCATCCTGAAGGCCGAGCTGCTGCGCTACCCGCAGACGCGCGACGCCGGCAGCCCGCCGGTCGAACTGTTCAACAACGATCCCGCACATTTCTATGTCGCGCAGAGCGGCTGGGTCACCCAGGGCCTGCCGGCGCCGACGCACCTGTCGGGCTTCGTGCCCGAAGGCGGCGCGGGCACGCGCGTTCTGGCCAATGACGACAGCCAGCTGGTCGTGCCCTTCGTCTGGACCGGCGCCAACGGCATCAGCATCCGCCGCAGCTTCGTGCTGACGCGCGGCAGCTACGCGGTCACCGTCCGTGACGACGTCAGCAACACCGGCAGCCAGCCGTGGCAGGGCTTCATCTACCGCCAGCTGTCGCGCACCGCGCCCAACCTCAAGCGCGGCATGACCAATCCCGAATCCTTCAGCCTGACCGGTGCGACCTGGTTCGGAGAAGGCCACGGCTATACCCGCCGCTGGTTCAAGGATTACGAGGACGGCCCGGTCAACCAGCGCGCCAGGCAGTCATGGATCGCGTTCGTGCAGCACCACTTCTTCAGTGCGTGGATTCCGGCGGCCGACGACAACACCGAAGTCTCGCTGGCGACCGACAACAGCACCGGCGCGCCGCGCTACCTGATCCGCGAAATGGCGCAGACGCCGGTCGTCGTCGCGCCGGGCGCGCAGGCCTCGACCAGCGCCCGCCTGATGGTCGGCCCCAAGCTGGTCGACCAGATCAAGGCCCAGCAGGTCGCCGGCCTCGACCGCGCGGTCGACTACAGCCGCTTCTCCGGCTTCGCGCTGCTCGGCGAAGGCCTGTTCTGGGTGCTCAACAAGCTGCATGGCCTGTTCGGCAACTGGGGCTGGTCGATCATCGGCCTGGTGCTGCTGGTCAAGCTGCTGATGTTCCCGCTGTCGGTCGCGCAGTACAAATCGATGGCCAAGATGCGCAAGTTCCAGCCGCGCATGGCGCAGCTCAAGGAACGTTACGGCGACGACAAGCAGAAGTTCCAGGTCGCGATGATGGAGCTGTACAAGAAGGAGAAGATCAATCCGGTCGGCGGCTGCCTGCCGCTGCTGCTGCAGATGCCGATCTTCTTCGCGCTGTACTGGGTGCTGCTGGAATCCGTCGAACTGCGTCACGCGCCGTGGATGGGCTGGATCCAGGACCTGACCGCGCGCGATCCGTGGTTCATCCTGCCGGTCATCAACATCGCCGTGATGTGGGCCACGCAGAAGCTGTCGCCGATGGTCGGCATGGATCCGATGCAGCAGAAGATCATGCAGTTCATGCCGCTGGTGTTCGGCGTGATGATGGTGTTCTTCCCGTCGGGCCTGGTGCTGTACTGGGTCGTCAACGGCGGCCTGAGCCTGCTGCAGCAGTGGTGGATGATCAAGCGTTACAGCGAGGAGCCGGTCAAGGCCTGACCGCTTCGACCGCCCGGCTGGCGCGCCACGCGCCGCGCATGCAACCCGCCACAAGGCGGGTTGCGTGTTTCTGGCGCCCGGGTTCTGCGACCATAGCGACATGAGCCAAGCGCATGCCACCGACACCATTGTCGCGATCGCCACGCCCGCGGGCGCCGGCGGCGTCGGCATCGTGCGCGTGTCGGGTCCGTTGGCACTCGGCATCGGCAGCTCGCTGGCCGGCCGCACGCTGGCCGCGCGCACGGCGCACTACGCGCGTTTCGCCGATGCCGATGGCAGCGTCATCGACGACGGCATCGCGCTGGCGTTCCCGGCGCCGCGCAGCTACACCGGCGAGGACGTCGTCGAACTGCAGGCGCATGGCAGCCCGGTCCTGCTGCAGCAACTGGTCGCGCGTTGCTGCGCCTTGGGCGCGCGGATCGCACGGCCCGGCGAGTTCAGCGAACGCGCCTTTCTCAACGGCAAGCTCGATCTCGCCCAGGCCGAAGCCGTCGCCGACCTGATCGCCGCCAGCGACCTGCGCGCGGCGCGTGCGGCACGGCGCGCGCTCGATGGCGAATTCTCGCAGCGCGTCGATGCGATCGCCGATGCGCTGCTGGCGATCCGCGTGCATGTCGAGGCGATGATCGACTTTGTCGACGAACCCATCGAAACGCTCGGCGCCGCGCAGGTGCAGCAGCGGCTGGCGGCCACACGCGCGCAACTGGCCGCGCTGCTGGCCGACGCCGAGCGCGGACGCAAGCTGCGCGACGGCCTGCATGCGGTCATCGTCGGTCCGCCGAACGCCGGCAAGAGCTCGCTGTTGAATGCGCTGGCCGGCAGCGATCGCGCGATCGTCACCGACATCGCCGGCACCACCCGCGACCTGCTGACCGAAACCGTGCGCGTGGCCGGCATCGAACTGACCCTGGTCGATACCGCCGGCCTGCGCGACGGCGGCGATGCGATCGAACGCGAAGGCATGCGCCGCGCGCGCGCGGAACTGCAACGTGCGGATCTAGCGATCATCGTGCTCGATGCCGCCGACCCCCTGCGTGGTCGCGACGAGATCGAACAGGCGATCGCCGGCGTGCCGACGCAGTTGTGGCTGCTCAACAAGATCGACCTGCAACCCTATGCGGCGTCCGCTCCGCCGTCGATGCTGCTGTTGTCGGCACGCACCGGTGCCGGGCTCGATGCCTTGCGCACGCGGCTGGCCGCACTCGCTGGCCTCGACAGCGGTAGCGAGGGCAGCTTCAGCGCACGCCAGCGCCAGGTCGACAGCCTGATCCGCGCTTCACATGCGCTCGACGATGCCGAACAGGCCTGGCGGCAACAGGCGCTGGATCTTGCCGCCGAGGCCCTGCACCAGGCGCACGACGCGCTGGGCGACATCACCGGCCGCATCCTTCCCGACGACCTGCTCGGGCATATCTTCTCCACCTTCTGCATCGGCAAATAGCGCTGGCGCACTGGCGGTTCATCGGCCGCCCGCGTTCGGGAAGATGAATTCGCCGATGGTCACATCGGACCGCCGTCATTCCGCGCCCGGAGGCGCGCAATATTGGGCCGGCGGTCACAGTTGTCCCGGCCGCGAGTCGCCTGTTGCCGGTGCGCGCCGGGCCGGGAGTTGACAAATCCGGCCGTCTGACGCGTTCTACGCCGTGGTGCACGTTGACCGCGCCGCAAGGGGAAGCGTTGATGGTGTCGAGCAGACAAGGAACTCATCCGGGCAGGCATTGGCCGGGAATCGCAGTGCTGGCGGCCGTGCTGGCAATGGCCGGCTGCAGCAAGGATCCCGCGTCGGCGGATGCCGATGCCGAGGGCGCCCAACCCGGCGCCACCACGCCCGCCGCACCGGCGGATGCCGTATCGGCCGAGGTCGCGGCGCTGAGCAGCGAACAGTTGCGCGAGGCCGCCTCCAAGGCCTATCGCGAGAGCCGCCTGTACGCACCGGCCGGCGAGAACGCGATGGAGTACTACCTGGCGCTGCGCGACAAGCAGGCTGGCGATGCCGGCGTCAGCAGCGCGATCATCGACCTGCTGCCGATGACCGTCATCGCGACCGAACAGAGCCGAGACCGCGAGGATTTCGCCGAAGCGCGGCGCCTGCTGGCGCTGATCGAAAAAGCCGACAGCTCGCATCCGGCGGTGCGGCGACTGCGCGAGAGCATCGCCACGGCCGAAGCCGCGGTCGGCCAGCGGGCCGAACAGCAGCGGCTCAGCGCCGAACAGGACGCGCAGCGGGTGCGCCAGCTCGAGCAGGAGCGCACGCAGCAGCAGGCCACCCAGCAACAGGCGCTGGCGGCCCAGCAGGAAGCGCAGCGGCAGGCAGCCGCGCAGGCGGAGCGCAGTCGCGAAGAACAGGCCCCACAGGCACAGGAACCTGCGCGCCAGGAGCCGGCGCGTCCGGAGCAAGCGCGGCAGGAGCAGTCGCGGCAGGAGCCTGCCCGCACCGACGCCGCACCCGCCGCCGATGCCGCGCCACGACCGGCGCCCGCCGCCCAGATCCAGCTGCGTGCGATCAGCACCGTGGCGCCACGCTATCCGGCCGACGCGCTGCGGTCGAACCTGTCCGGCGAAGTCCAGGTCGAGTTCACCGTCAACGTCGACGGTTCGGTCAGCAATGCGCGCGTGGTGCGTGCCGATCCGCCGCGGGTCTTCGATCGCGAAGCGGTCGCGGCCGTGCGTCGCTGGCGCTTCGAACCGATCGCCGCGCCGGTGACGACACGCCGCGCGATCGCGTTCAGTCCGGCGAACTGAGCCGGTCGCCTGTCGCCCACTGGTGCCGCGACGCGGGGCGCCGCGCGCGACCTCAGCCGAAGATCAGCGACTGGTGCGCGGCCGCCCCGGCCATCGCGCCATCGCCGACCGCAAGCGCGACACTGCCGGCCGCGCGCGCGGCATCGCCGCAGGCGAACACGCCCGGCACGCTGGTAGCCTTCATCGCATCGGTCGCGATGAAGGGTCCGGTCGGGCCGTCCTCGAAGCGGCAGCCGAGTTGTTCCGCGACCGGGCTGGCCATGCGCGTCCGGCTCAGCGTGAACAGCCCGTCGAGTGCGATGCGGCGGCCGTCGCTCAACTCGACCGTCGCGACATCGCGCAGCTGCGCGACCGGCGTGGTGTCGATGGCGACACCGCGCGCGGCGAGTGCGGAATGCTGCGCCTCGTCGGGGACATAAGCGGCATTGGTGAACAGCGTGACCGTGCCCCAGTCCGGCAGCATCAGCGCATGGTGCTGCGACAATGGCCCGACCGCGAGCACGCCGATGCGGCCGCGCTGCAGTTCATAGCCGTGGCAGTACGGGCAATGGAACACGCTGCGGCCCCAGCGTTCGGCCAGGCCATCGATCGCCGGCAGCTCGTCGACGACGCCAACGGCCAGCACCAGGCGACGGCCATAGACCTGCGCGGCTTCATCGAGCTGCAGGTCGAAGCCATCGGTCGCGGCCTGGGCCCGGGTGACCCTGCCGTCGTGCCACTGCACGTTTGGATAGGCCAGCAATTGCCGGCGACCGTCGGTGGCGATCGCATCGGGTGCGCGGCCGTCCTGGCCGAGGAAACCATGCGAGGTGGTGGCGAAGCGGTTGCGTCGTGATCCGGCATCGACGACCAGCACGCGCTGGCGCGCGCGCGCCAGCTGCAGCGCCGCCGACAGGCCGGCATAGCTGCCGCCGATGACCACGGCGTCGAAGTGCGTATCGCGGACCCGCGCATCGGTGCGCGCGGGGGTCTCGACGGACGCCCCCTGCTCAGTGGCCATGCACGACTCCGGGCGACCGGTGCGCGGCCATGCGGCGGTTGAAATCGGCCGACAGGTCGGCCAGCGAGACCTCCCCCAGCCGTTCGATCAGCAGCGCGTGCGCATCCTCGAAGGCGCTGTCCAGCGCTTCGTTGACGGCCTGTTCGACCAGGCATTCGGGCGCGTCGATGCGATGGCCCATCGCGAACACGGTGGGCGCACCAACGGCGTCGTAGACATCGCGCAGGCTGACCTTGGCCAGGTCGCAGCTCAGCGACCAGCCGCCGCCATGGCCCTTGGCCGAATCGACGTAACCCAGGTCGCGCAGGCCTGCCAGCGTGCGTCGCACGACGACGGCGTGGCTGTGCAGGTAGCCCGCGAGCTCTTCGGAGGTCAACGGGCGCTGGCTGTGGGCCATGTGCAGCAGCACGTGCAGCACGGAGGACAGGCGGCTGTCTTTTTTCATGTAACTGATATTAGTACATGAAAGGGCGGGATGCACGCGGCGGTGCGGTTGACGGCATCTCGGACCGCCTGACCGGTGCGAAGCCGGTCAGGCGGGCGCGTTGGCGGGTGCCGGGTCCAGGCCAGTCCGGGCTGGCCGGGCTTACGCGGAAATGGCGAGCTTCTCGCGGTGGTAGAGGCGTGCGGCCAGCAGCCACAGCACGATGCCGAGGCCAAACCCGGCGCCGAGGTAGGTCGCCCATTCGACGGCGGCGATGGTCTCGCTGCGGATCAGTTTGAGGATCAGCTGGTTCTGCGCCAGGAACGGGACGGCGAACTGCCACAGCTCGTTCTTGATCGGGTTCACCATCAGCACGATCGTCGGGATGATCGGCAGGAACATCAGCACGCTCATGTAGCTCTGCGCTTCCTTGACCGATTTGACGCTGGCCGCGATCAGCGTCAGCAGCGTGGTGCCGATCAGCACCATCGGCAGCAGCACGAACAGCAGCTGCGCGATCACCGGCAACGACACCTGCACCATCCGGAACGGGCCTGGTGCGAAGGCGAAGCTGAGCTTGAACGACACCAGGATCAGCAACAGGCTGAGCATGCCGAACAGGCAGGCGGCGAGGATCTTGCCGCTCATGATCGCGCTGCGCGCGGCCGGCGTGGCCAGCAGCGGTTCCAGCGACTGCCGCTCTCGCTCGCCGGCGGTGACGTCGATGACCAGCGCCGCACCGCCGAGGAAGCTGAAGAGGATCAGCATGTACGGCAGGAACGCCAGCAGCATGCCGCGCCGCGCTTCCGGCGTGGCGACGTCGCGCTGCGCCAGCTGCACCGCGAAACCGCTTTCCGGACTGACGCCGCGGTTGATGCCGCGCAGCACGCCGACGGTGCGGCTGTACTCCATCAGTACGCCGCGCAGGCGGTTGACCGGGATCTGCGAGTCCTGGCGCGAGCTGTCGTAGATCAGCTCGACGCGTGCGCTCTTGCTGCCGCGCCACTGCTCGCCGAACTCGGGGTCGATGCGCAGCACGACGTCGTAGGTCTGCTCGCGGACGTCACGTTCGGGATCGGCCGGCGCGGGCTTGGCGGCGATGTTGCGGCCTTCGAGGAAGCGCACCAGATTGGGCGCGTGCTCGGCGCCGATCACCGGCAGTTCCAGCGTCGAGTCGAGCTGGGTGCGCATCTTCTTCTCGGCCATTGCGCCGATGCCCAGGATCAGCGCCGGGATCAGGATCGGTCCCATCAACAGGCCCAGCAGCATCGTGCGGCGGTCGCGGAACAGGTCGACCAGTTCCTTCCTGGCCACGGTCCAGATCGTCTTCATGCGTGTGCTCCCAGTGCAGCTTCGCCTTCAAGGTCGGCCAGGCGCACGAAGACGTCCTCGAGGTCGGCCAGTCCGGTCTGTTCGCGCAGTCCGTCGGGCGTGCCGATCGCACGCACCTCGCCATGCGCGATCACCACGATGCGATCGCACAGGGCCGCGACCTCCTGCATGATGTGGCTGGAGAAGATCACGCAGCGGCCCTCGCCGCGCAGGCGCTGCAGAAAGCCACGCAGGCCGCGCGTGGTCATCACGTCCAGGCCGTTGGTGGGTTCGTCGAGGATCACGTTGCGCGGATCGTGCACCAGCGCGCGTGCGATCGCGGTCTTGGTGCGCTGGCCCTGCGAGAAGCCTTCGGTGCGGCGGTCGAGGAAATCCTTCATCACCAGGGTCTCGGCCATCTGTTCGATGCGCTGCTGGATCGTGGCCTCGTCGAGGCCGTGCAGGCGACCGAAATAGGCGATGTTCTCGCGCGCGGTCAGGCGCTTGTAGACGCCGCGCGCATCGGGCAGGACGCCCAGCCGCTGGCGGACCTCGGTCGGCGCCTTCTGCACGTTGAGGCCGTCGACCTCGATGCTGCCCTGGTCGGGGGCCATCAGCGTGTACAGCATGCGCAGCGTGGTCGTCTTGCCGGCGCCGTTGGGGCCGAGCAGGCCGGTGATTTCGCCATCGCGGGCTTCGAAGCTGACGCCGCGCACGGCATGCACGGTACCGCTCTTGGCCTTGAAGGACTTGTGCAGGTTGTCGATACGGATCATGGCAGCACCTTTTCATGGTCTTGGCGGAGCTTGCGCAGGGTGTGTGGCCGCGCAGAGCAAGGAAAAGCGAGGGAGTACATGCCGATGCATGACCGAGCGATGACGCCGTGCTGCGTGGTCACATGGCCTGCCCAACGGGTGGCCGCGATGCGGCCACGCAGGCGGCGACAAGGCCGCGGAAAGGTGCTCACGGCTCCCAGCCGTAGTTGCCGGCGAACGGCGGTTGTGCGGACAGACGCTGCAGGCATTGCGCGTCGAGCGTGGTGGCATCGGCGCTCTCGATGAACTGCGCGAACAGCTTGGGCATGCAGCCGGTGCCGAGCACGCTGTGGCCCTGCCCCGGCAGCACCAGGTGACGTCCCTTGGGCAATTGCGCGATGACCTCGTCGCCGTAGCGCGAGGGCGTCACCGGATCGAACTCGCCACTGATCGCCAGCACAGCGGCATCGCCGGACAGCGGCGCGCGGAAGTCGGCCGCGCGCTGGCCCTTGGGCCAGACCGCACATTGCGCCTTGGCGAAATCCACCAGCGCATTGCCGAGCACGGTGTCGGAATCCTCGCGGTTGGAGGTGAACTCGTCGGCGTCCTCGCTGCACATCACCGACAGCTGCATGCCGTGCGCGAACGCGTCGCCCAGTTGCGCGGCCAGCATCGCCGACTGCGATAGCAGGCTTTCGTAACGCTGCTGCGCGGCTTCATGCAGGACCAACGGGAGCGTCGACGCCATCTGAGGCTGGTACGAATACATTCGCAGCAGGCCGGCGAGATGCGCGAAGCTGGGCACCTCTTCGCGCCATTCGCCCGAGGTCGGATCGCGGAAGCGTACCGGCGCCAGGTGGCCGGCCTGCAGGCGCTCGCGCACCAGCGCCAGCTGCTGGCCGGGATCGCCGAGGTTGCGTGCGCAGGCGGCGTCCTTGCGGCACAGCGCGAACTGCTGCTCCAGCGCGACTTCCAGGTTGCGCGCATGGTCCTGGCCGAGCACCAGCGTGTTGGGCACTACCGAGTCCAGCACCACCGCGCGGGTCTGCGCCGGATAGGCCTTGGCGTACTGCTGCGCGACGCGCGTGCCGTAGGAGATGCCGACCAGGTTGATCTGCGGCGCACCCAGCGCGGCGCGCACGGCGTCGAGGTCGCGGACATGGTCGCCGGTGGTGTAGTAGCGCAGATCGCTGTCCCTGGACAGGGTGTCGCGGCACTGTTCGGCGAACGTGCGCGCGGCGTCCGGGGTTTCGGTGGCCGGGTCGCCGAAGGTGTTCTTGCCGTCGTCGTCGCGGCATTTCAGCGGATGCGAGCCACCAGTGCCGCGCGCGTCGACGAGCACGACGTGGCGGTTGCGGCGCACGTCACCGAAGGCCGCGTGCACCATCGGATACGACTCGATCGCCGATTGTCCGGGCCCACCGGCGATCATATAGATCGGGTCGGCTTCGGCCATGCCCTTGGCGGGTACCAGCGCGATCGCGAGGTCGATGTGGCGACCCTCGGGGGCGTCATGGTTCTCGGGCACCGACAAGGTGGTGCACTGCGCTTCCACCGATTCGGCGCCGACGGCGCTCAGCGAGCAGGGCTTGAATGACAGGCTGCCGTATTCGAGCGTGCCGTCCTCGCCGGCGCGGGGGCCGGCCGAGGGTTGGTCGGCGCTGTTACAGCCGGCCAGCAGCAGGGCGGCGGCCAGCAGTGAAACCGGGCGTATCCAGGGCGTCATGAAGGGCTCCTCTGGGGGAATGGATGGATCGGTGGGCGGGCGCGGTAGCCGGCCCAGGTGCGATGCGGGGATCGGGCTGCAGTGTCTTGAATGGCCAAGACGCGGCGAGGTCCCCGATTGTGACCGGGCCATCGTGCGACACGAGGGCCTGTGCCTACATCTGCCATGCGACCTGTCCGGCGGGCGTGGCCGTGCTCAAGCGGGCAACGCCGCATCGATGCGGTCGAGCGCTTCGGTCAGCAGCACCGCGTTGTACGGATAGGGCGTGCGTGCGACCAGCGGCCGCGCAGCCTGCGAGGCCGTGCGCGCGCCGGTGTGGTCGCCGGCCAGCAGAGCCTGTTCGGCGTCCAGCCAATGGCGGAACGGCGACAGGTCGGTGACGCCGCCTTCGCACAAGGGGCGCCAGGCAGCGACCAGCGCAGGGTCGCGCAAGGCCTGCGCGGCGTAACCGGCGAGGTCGATGGCCAGATGCGGGCGAAAGGCTTCGGTGACCTCGGCATAGCGCGCCTGCACGCGCTGCGCGGCATCGGCGGCGCCCGCCAGGTCGTTGCGGTCGAGCAGGTGCGCCAGGCGCAGGCTGTCGGCGCTGACCGACAGCAAGGCGTTGGCCGCGTCGTCGTCGGCGACCCCCAGCAGGCTCACCGGCCAGTCGCGGGGACGCTGCCCGGCGATCGCCAGCGCCAGCACCTGCTGCAGCCGCAATTGCAATAGGGCATCTGGCGATTGCCGCGCAAGGTCGAGCAGGACCCGGCCATCGGTGCGCAGGCCGCCGGCCATGAACGGCACCAGGTTGACGCCGCCCAGCAGCGCGCTGCTGAGCACGAAGCCCAGCACCAGCGCGGAGACTGGGGACGGCAAGCCTGGACCCAGCCAGGCGACGAGCGCAAAGGCGAGTGCCGCCGTCAGCAGGTTCGCCAACGGCCCACCGGCCAGGAAGATGGCCTGGTCCAACCGCGATTGCCCGCGCGTGGCCTGCGGGACCAGCGCCGCGAAGCCGCCGATGCCGCGGATGCCATGTGCGCGCCGGAACCGCCAGCCATCGAGGCCGCGCTCGGCCCGCAGTGGCCCGATGCCGATCGCGACCGCCCGCATGCCACGCGCGATGCCGCACAGCGCGTGGCCGGCTTCGTGGATCACCACGACCGGCCAGAACGACAGCACCATCCCGGCCAGCAGCCATAACCCGTTGATCGCAGGAACGCCCGATGTCGAGGGCCCGAACGCACGTGCGCCGAAGCGGCCGACGGCATAGCCGGCGATCGCGCCTCCGACCAGGAAGCCGAGGAACCCCAGGACGATGCGCAGCCTGGGCTTGCGGCGACGGGTGGCGACGACCGGCGGTGGGTAGAGCCGGGCATGGCGGGGCGTCCCGGCCTGCGCGGCGGGATCTTCCGCCTCGGTGGCATGCGCCGAGAGGCTCATCGCAGGCAGACGCATCGCAGGCGCACCGGCAGGGCCGCGCTCGAGTACGGGCCGCGCGGCTTTTCGGGCCGGCAGCGCGTGCGGGACGGACCAAAGTTCATCAGGACAGGAATACGCATCCTTTGGCCGGGATGGCGAAGATTCGTAGGGTAATCGATTGCCGCCGCGCGGCATGCGCGCGGCGCCGCGCCCGCTTGACCGTCACCCCCACCCGCTGCCACAGGCATCCACACCACTATGGCCATCCCACACAAGCGCCTGCGCAACAGCGCATTGGCATTCGGCATCACCGCCGCCCTCGCATGGGGCGCAAGCCTGCCGCTGGCTCCCGCTCTGGCCCAGTCGGCGGCGAACCGGAGCACCTCCGCCGCGTCGACATCGGGCGCAGCCCCGCGCGGCGAGTCGTTGCGCCCACAGCTGGCCATCAAGCGCGCCGCGCTGGATCGCCTGGCCGCGCGTCCCGCTGGCGAGGCCGAGGCGCAGGCCCTGCAGGCCAGGGTCACGGCGGAAAGCCGGTCGGGCGTGCGCCGGCTGCGGATCGACGATTTCCAGTACCTCAGCGACAGCGGTCGGGATTTCGGCGGCTACAACCTCGGCGCCGGCTCCTGGGATACCGAGGTCGCCGTGCTGGCCAGCGCCGTCGCCGACGAGTTCGTGATCCAGGCCGCGGCCGGCGGGATCGCGCTGGACGCACTGGACGTGGTGTTCACCAGCCATCCGGATGCGCCATCGACCGCCGCCAGGGACACTCGCGTGCGCTATCCGCGCAACCTGCGCTATGTGGCGCATATCGATTCGCCGGCCAGCGATGTCGAACTGGAAACGCTGCGCCAGGCGGTGGAGCGAGTGTCGCCGGTGCTGAACCTGATCGCCGAGGCGCAGCCGGTCGGGCACGGCCGCATCGTGCATACCGTCAGCCCCGCCCAACGCGACCCCGGGCTGCCACCGGGCCTGCGCGACTTCCTGGTCGAGAAGCGCAGCGCGATCCTGCGCCGGCAACAGCTGGCGAAGACCCGGCCATCGGAACCGTATGCCCTGCGCGCGCACGCCCGCGTCGAACCCGGGACCGGGTTGCGTGAGATCCGCACCGGTGACGGCAATTTCCAGTTCATCCACGACAGCCGTCGCGAGCTCGGCGGCCATGGCCTGGCAGCCACGGTCGAGCAGCACCAGCTCGGCGTGCTCGGCACTTGCCTGACCCATATCTTCGAGATCCAGGCCGCGACCCGCGAGGTCGTGCTCGACGGGCTGGAACTGACCTTGCAGGCCACGCTGACGCCGCGCATCGGTGCGGGCGCGCAGTCGCCGCCGCGCTACCGGGACATCCAGTACACGGTGCATATCGAATCGCCGGCGTCGGCGCAGGAGATCGAAGGGTTGCGCGATGCGGTCGAGGCGACCTGCCCGGTCTACAACCTGCTCAAGGATCCCCAGCAGATCGCCGGCAGCATTGTGCGCGGGCGCTACGTCGCGGAGGCGGCCACGCGCTAGACGCGTCGCCGGCACTCGGACCTGCAGGCGACGCGCGTTGGCTGGACATCACGCAGCGCAAGACACGCAGCGCAGGGAATGCGGGACACGCGCCAGGGACGGCGCAAGTGGGAGCAGCGGAGCTGCGTAGCGGACGCGCCGGCTACTTGCTGCTGACGTACTTCTCGCGGCGGATCCGCGGGATCGGCAGGCCGTGTTCCTTCAGCGCCTCGAAGCAGGCATCGACCATGTCCGGGTTGCCGCACAGGTAGGCGATGTCGCCTTCGGGGTCGGGTGCGAACTCCGCGAGGAACTGCTGCACGTAGCCGTGGCGGACGTCGGCATGCGCCTGGGGGCCGTCGGTGGCCGGCAACTCGCGCGAGAAACACGGCACGAACCGGAACCCCGGATGTGCCTTGGCGAATGCGCGGAACTCGTCGCCGTACAGCAGTTCGGCCGGCGTGCGGGCGCCCAGCAGCAGCAGCACCTCGATGCCGCGCTCGCGCATGGCGGTGTCGAGCAGCGGCAACATCGCCCGGTACGGCGTGACGCCGGTGCCGGTCGCGATCAGCAGGTAGCGGCGGTTGGCGTCGGTCGGCATCAGGCAGAAGCGCCCGAACGGACCGCTGGCCTCGACCGTGTCGCCCAGCGCCAGGCCCTCGAACAGCGCGGTCGCCGAGCCGCCGGGCACGTAGCTGACCGCCATCTCGACAGTATCGCCGGGGCCGTTGGCAGGGTCGTGGAGGGAGGCCAGCGAATACGAGCGCTTGGTCGCGGTGCCGTCCGCGTACTGGAAGTGCACCTGCACGAACTGCCCGGGAATGAAGTCCAGCGGCTGGCCATCGTCGCGGACGAAGACCAGGTGCGCGACGCTGGGGGCCAGCATCCGGCGCGCGGTGAGTTTCAAGGTGAAATGAACAGGCACGGGCGAAACAATGCGTTACCGGGCCGCTGCCCGAGAGGCGCCTATACTAGCGTTTCGCCACACCCACCGTGGCTGTGAAGGCCATCCATGACCGCAGCAACCCAGCCCGTCGCGGGTGCGCCCGCGCTGGGCATCCGCGATCTCCGCAAGACCTACGACACCGGCGTGCAGGCGCTGAAAGGCGTCTCGCTGGACGTCCAGCCCGGCGACTTCCATGCCCTGCTCGGCCCTAACGGCGCCGGCAAGAGCACGCTGATCGGCATCGTCTCGTCGCTGGTCAACAAGACCTCCGGCGACGTCCGCCTGTTCGGTGTCGACCTGCATACCCAGCGCGATGCCGCGATGCGGCTGATGGGCCTGGTGCCGCAGGAGATCAACTTCAACCTGTTCGAGAAGCCGCTCGACATCCTCGTCAACTACGCCGGCTTCTATGGCATTCCGCGGTCCGAGGCGATCCAGCGTGCCGAGCAGGAGCTGCGCCGCGCGCAGTTGTGGGACAAGGCGACGACGATGTCGCGGACGCTGTCGGGCGGCATGAAGCGCCGGCTGATGATTGCCCGCGCGATGATGACGCGACCGCGGCTGCTGATCCTGGACGAGCCCACCGCGGGCGTCGACATCGAGATCCGCCGCGACATGTGGAACACGCTGCGCGAGATCAACGCCGCCGGCACCACGATCATCCTGACCACGCACTACCTCGAAGAAGCCGAGAGCCTGTGCCGGACGCTGGCGATCATCGACAAGGGTCGCATCGTCGAGCAGGGCCCGATGCGTGCGCTGCTGGCCAAGCTCGATATCGAGGGCTTCCTGTTCGACGTCGAAGGCGGGCTGCCGCCGGTGCTGCCCGGGATCGAAGGCGCGACGCTGCACGCCACCGACGACCACACCCTGGACCTGGACATGCCGCGTGCGATGGACCTCAACCGCGTGTTCGCGGCGTTCGACGCCGCCGGCATCCGCGTGCGCTCGATGCGGACCAAGTCCAACCGCCTCGAAGAACTGTTCGTGCGCATGACCGGCCCGGGGGCGGCCCAGGCCGCGCAGGCGCTGGCGGCGAAGGAGCTGGCAGCCAGCGATGCCGCGGGCGCGCAGACCACGCCCGCGCGGACCGGTACGGAGAACGCAGCATGAGTACGTCATCCCTCGATACCGGGCCTGTCGCGACGCCGCCGAGCACCGCCTCGCGCAACTGGGTCGCGCTCGGCACCATCGTGCGCCGCGAAGTGGTGCGCATCCTGCGCATCTGGGCGCAGACCCTGCTGCCGCCGGCGATCACGATGGCGCTGTACTTCCTGATCTTCGGCGGTCTGATCGGATCGCGCATCGGCGACATGGGCGGCTTCAGCTACATGGAGTTCATCGTGCCCGGGCTGGTGATGATGAGCGTGATCCAGAACAGCTACGGCAACATCTCGTCGAGTTTCTTCGGCGCCAAGTTCGGCCGCCACATCGAAGAGCTGCTGGTCAGCCCGATGCCGAACTGGGTGATCCTCGGCGGCTATGTCGCCGGCGCGGTCGCGCGCGGCCTGCTGGTCGGCATCATCGTGCTGCTGATCGCGATGTGCTTCACCTCCGTGCGCATCCCGCATCCGCTGGTGACGCTGACCACGGTGCTGCTGGGCGCGACGATCTTCTCGCTGGCCGGCTTCATCAACGCCGCGTACGCCAAGAAGTTCGACGACGTCACCATCGTGCCGACCTTCATCCTGACCCCGCTGACCTACCTAGGCGGCGTGTTCTATTCGGTCAAGCTGCTGCCGCCCTGGGCCGAGGCCGCCACGCACGCCAACCCGATCTTCTACATGGTCAACGCGTTCCGCTACGGCCTGCTCGGCACCTCCGACGTGCCGCTCTGGATCGCGTACGCGTTGATGATCGCTTTCGTGCTTGCGATGGGCAGCCTGAGCCTGTGGCTGTTGAAGCGTGGCGTGGGCCTGCGGAGTTGATGCAATGAGTCTTCGAATCCTGATTCTCGGCGCCGGCGGGACCGGCGGCTATTTTGGCGGCCGCCTGGCGCAGTCCGGTGCCGATGTCACCTTCCTTGTGCGCCCGGCGCGCGCGCGGGAGCTCGATCGCGACGGCCTGCGGATCCGCAGCCCGCTCGGCGATGCGCGCATCGACGTGGCGCACGTCACCGCCGAGGCCCTGCCGGCACGGGTGGCGGCGCAGCCGTTCGACCTGGTGATCCTCAGCTGCAAGTCCTACGACCTCGACACGGCGGTCGACGCGATCGCGCCGGCGATGACCGGTGCGACCACCTTGATGCCGATCCTCAACGGACTGCGCCACTATCCGCTGCTCGATGCGCGCTTCGGGCGCGACCGGGTGTTCGGCGGCCTGTGCTTCATCAGCGCGACCAAGGGACCCGAGGGCGAGATCCTGCACCTGGGCAAGCCGGCGTCGATGACATTCGGCGAGCGCGATGCCGCGCCGGCCGATGGCGCGGCCAGCAGTGGCGAGGGGACGAGTGCGCGCGGGCGCGCCCTGTCGGCGCTGTGCGAACAGGCTGGCATCGACCATAAGCTGTCGACGCAGATCGCGCTGGACCAGTGGATCAAGTACAGCTTCCTGACCGCGCTGGCGGCAGGCACCTGCCTGATGCGCAGCCATGTCGGCGGCATCGTCGCCAGCGAAGGCGGCGCCGCGTTCATGGCCGGCCTGCACGAGGAATGCCTGGCGGTCGCCGCCGCGGCCGGGCATGCGGTGCCCGACAAGGCACGCGACATCGCCCGCGCCACGCTGGTGCAACCCGGATCGGACACCAAGGCATCGATGCTGCGCGATCTCGAAGCGGGGCAACGCGTCGAAGCCGCGCAGATCGTCGGCGACATGCTGCAGCGTGCACGCCAGGCCGGCGTCGACGCACCATTGCTGCAGACCGCGTGGGTGCACC
Source organism: Luteimonas sp. RIT-PG2_3 (assembly GCF_054902115.1). Lineage (NCBI taxonomy): Bacteria > Pseudomonadati > Pseudomonadota > Gammaproteobacteria > Lysobacterales > Lysobacteraceae > Luteimonas > Luteimonas sp. RIT-PG2_3. The sequence continues at coordinate 581,100 of NZ_JBUBPF010000001.1, forward strand.
TGCAGGCATATGAAGGCGTGCTCGAAGCCGCGCGGTCGGCGCAGGCCTGATTCGACGGAGGTCGGAACGGTTGCAGGCGATGTCGCGTGCCGGAAACCGTCGCGGTTGTTTCGCATCGATCGGTTAATCTCTGCGCTCCCAACGACGCAGGAAGTGCCAGGCATGCGGATGCAGATATCGGTGATCGGAGCAGGATTCGCCTTGCTGCTGTCGGCGTGCGGTGGCAAGCCCGCGGCGGACGCTGGCGAGCAGGCGACCAGCCCCACGACCGCTGCCGACGGCAATGCCGCAAGCGACGTGCCAGGCGAGGCAACCACCACGGGCGAGCCTACCGCTACCGGCGAACAGGCCGCATCGTCATCGGGCTTGCAGGCCAGGGACGGCAGTCCGGTGCCGGTGCTCGCGTTCGACATCGACAGCGTTCCGTCGAGCGGGCAGACCCTCGGTGCATTGCCGTTCTTCTCGATGCCGACAGGCTACGGCCCGCTCAATCGCGTGCATCAGCGTGCCTACGCCCGTTTCCCGTTCCGTCTCGGCGATGGCGTGCACTGGGTCGAGGGCCCGAGCTGGTCGGCGCGGATCGCGATCGACCGCGACGTCGCGCCTGACAAGACCTATTCGGCGCTGGAGCTGCGCCGCAACCTCGAGGCGGTGTTGACGCAGGCCGGCGCGAAGCAGGTCTTCGACGGTCCGCTGTTGCGCGACATCTATTACGGTCCGCAGCTCGAGGACGAGATCGGCGGCGGTTTCATCGATGCCGTCAACCTCGAACAGGACACGCCAACCCGCGTGTTCGTGATCCGTCAGGTCGCGCGCAACATCTGGGTCCAGCTGAGTTTCGATACCCATGGCGCGGGCATGGTCGTCGTCGAGGAGGTGCCGTTCCGCGCCACCGCCACGTTGGCGCAGGCGTTCCCGTACGTGACGCTGCCGGCAGGTTACAAGGAGCGCAATCGCATCGAGCAGCGCGACTTCGACATGTTCCCGTTCTGGACCAGACAGGCGTTCGAGGAGGTCGAAGGCCGGACCTATGCGATCGACTTCGACAAAAGCGAGCGCGAGTATTCATTGCATGAAGTGCGCCGCAACCTCGCGGCGATGATGGCCGAGGCCGGTGGCGTGCTGGTGTTCGAAGGCCGCATCGGGAAGGCGCAATCCGACAGCGTCGACAAGGCGGTCAAGCAGACCTACAGCTCGGCGGCCGGCTACAGCTGGGACGACTACGACAGCCAGGTCTACCGCATCGACCGCGCCGATGGCAGGCAGGCCTGGGTCTTCGCCAAGCTGCACTATCTCAGTGCCGGCATCGTCGTCGCCGAGCGCGAGGGCTTCGTGCAGACCGCCGGCCTGCTGCCCGCCGATGCGCTGAAGCGCGAACTCGATGCCGATGGCCGCGTCGCCATCCAGATCAACTTCGCGACCGACAAGGCCGACCTCATGCCCGATGCGCAACCGCAGATCGAACAGGTGTTGGCGTTGCTGAAGAACGATCCCGCGTTGCGGCTGTCGATCGAGGGGCATACCGACAACACCGGCGGCGCCGAGCACAACCAGGCCCTGTCGGAAGCGCGCGCGGCGTCCGTCGTCGCCGCGCTGACCGGTGCCGGCATCGACGCTTCGCGCCTGCAGGCCAAGGGCCTGGGCCAGGCCGTGCCGGTCGCCGGCAACGACGACGAACCGGGGCGCGCGAAGAACCGGCGCGTGGAGCTGGTCAAGCGCTGATGCCGTCGACCGGCCACGCCACCGCTGCCGGGTCCGGCCTGCCGCAACGTGTGCTGGTGTTCGGGCTGGGCTACACCGGCCGGCATCTGGCGGCGCGGCTGCAGGGCCTGGGCGTGGACTGCGCCGGCACGGTGCGCAATCCTGCGATGCCTGCCCCGCAGGCCACGACATCGGGCGCCAGCAGGCTGTACCGGTTTGCCGACGACGCCAGCGATCCCGCGCTGTTGCAGGCGATCCACGACGCCGACGCGATCCTGGCCTCGATTCCGCCCGATGTTGCCGGCGATCCCGCGGCGCGCGTGTTCGCCGACGCCATCGCGCAGGCGCCGCGACTGCGCTGGCTCGGTTACCTGTCGTCGACCGGCATCTATGCCGATCGTGGCGGCGGTGTGGTCGATGCACACAGCCACGCCGATGGCGACGATGCCACCGCGCACGCCCGGCGGGTCGCGGAATCGCAATGGCGCGCGCTGGCGCTTCGGCGCGGCGTGCCCTGCGCGGTGTTCCGGTTGGCCGGCCTGTATGGTCCGGGACGCAACGCGCTGGTGCAACTGGCGCAGGGTCGTGCACGTTACCTGGATCGTCCCGGCACGCTGTTCAATCGCGTGCATGTCGAGGACGTCTGTAGCGCGATCCTGGCCTCGCTCGAAACCCCCGCGGCATCGGCCGGCGATGCGACCTGGTTGCTGGCCGACGACCTGCCGGCATCGCCGCGCGACGTGCTCGCGCATGCGGCGCGCTTGAGCGGGCGCACACTGCCGCCGCCGCTGGCCGACGACGATCCGACGATCTCGCCGGCCCTGCAGCGCTTCTACGCCGGCAGCAAGCGCATCGACAACCGCGCCAGCAAGACCGGACTGGGCTGGACACTGCGCTATCCCAGCTATGTCGAAGGCCTGGACGCCGCTTGGGCGGCAGGCGATGGTCGCTGAGGCCTTAGGCGCCTCAGAACGCAGGCAGGCCGAAGAACGCGCGTGCGGTCGCCGTGGTCGCCTCGATGGTCGTGGCCACGTCCTCGCCACGGTCGCGCGCGAGTTCCTCGACGATATGCGGCAGGAACGCCGGCTCGTTGCGGCGCTCCTTGGGCATCGGCTTCAGGGTGCGCGGCAACAGGTACGGCGCATCGGTCTCGACCATCAGCCGATGCCCGGGAATGTTGGGCACCAGCTCGCGCAGGTGCTGGCCGCGGCGCTCGTCGCAGAGCCAGCCGGTGATGCCGATGTGCCAGTCGCAGTCGAGGTAGTCGAACAGTTCGCGGCGCTCGCCGGTGAAGCAGTGCACGACCGCCTGGCCGAGACGGCCGTCGAACTCGCGCATGATCCCCATGAAGTCCTCATGCGCGTCGCGCTGATGCAGGAACAAGGGCTTGACCACACCCTCCGCCGCAAGATCCGCGGCGATCTGCAGCTGGCGCTCGAAGGCCTTGCGCTGCGCCGGGCGCGGCGAGAAATCGCGGAAGTAATCGAGCCCGCATTCGCCGACGGCGACGACCTCGGGATGCGCGTGCAGCGCACGCAGTTCGGCATCGCATTCGCTGGTGTACTCGGCCGCGTGATGCGGGTGCACGCCGGCGGTCGCATACAGCAGGCCCGGATGCTGCTGCGCGAGCTGCAGCGCCAACGGCGAATGTTCGCGGCTGGCGCCGGTGACGATCATCTGCGTGACGCCGGCATCGCGCGCGCGCTGCAGCACCGCGTCGCGGTCGCGATCGAAACTGTCGTGGGTCAGGTTGGCGCCGATGTCGATCATGTGGCCGGGGACTGCAGGAACGGGAGACGCGATTGTAAGAACCTGCTCACGATCTGTCGCGAACGCAGCCCGCGTGACAAGTGCGGCAAGCGCGGCAAGCGCGTGAACAGGTTCCAGGCGCCCACGTGATCGCCGGGGACGGCCAAAGCACTGCGTCCGTCGCCGGCCACGTATCCTTGCCGGATGTCGCGCCCCGCCTTTCCCATCGACGAACTGCTGCCGGACATCCTCGCCAGCCTGGCCACGCATCCGCGCCTGCTGCTGGAAGCGCCGCCCGGCGCGGGCAAGACCACGCAACTGCCGCTGGCCCTGCTGCAGGCCGACTGGCTGGCCGGTCGCAGGATCGTGATGCTGGAGCCGCGTCGCGTCGCCGCGCGCGCTGCCGCCGGCTTCATGGCCGCGCAACTCGGTGAACCGGTCGGCGAGACTGTCGGTTACCGCATCCGCTTCGAGAACAGGACCTCGGCGCGTACGCGCATCGAGGTCGTCACCGAAGGCATCCTGACCCGCATGCTGCAGGATGATCCCGAACTCGGCGGCGAGGGCGCCGGCGGTGTCGGCGTGCTGCTGTTCGACGAATTCCACGAGCGCCATCTTGCCGGCGACCTGGGTCTGGCGCTGGCGATGGACGTGCAGGCATCGCTGCGCCCGGACCTGCGCCTGGTGCTGATGTCGGCGACGCTCGATGGCGAGCGGCTGGCCGGCGTCCTCGATGCGCCGCGGCTGACCAGTCAGGGGCGCAGCTTCCCGGTCGATGTCGCGCACTTCCCGGCGCGCCGCGACGAAGCGCTGGAGCCGCAGGTGCGCCGTGCGATCGCGCACGCGTTGCAGCAGCATCCGGGCGACGTGCTGGTGTTCCTGCCCGGCGTGCGCGAGATCTCGCGCCTCCAGTCCGCGCTCGATGCCGCCGCGCCGATCGCTACCGCACCTGCGTCGAACAGCGACGCGCACGCCGCTGCTGATGCGGGGGTCGTCGTGCTCGCGCTGCATGGCGAGCTGCCGGTCGAGAAGCAGTCCGAGGCGCTGCAGTCCGATCCGCAGGGGCGCCGTCGCGTGGTGCTGGCGACCAATGTCGCCGAGAGCAGCGTGACCCTGCCCGGCGTGCGCGTCGTCATCGACAGCGGCCTGGCGCGCGAGCCGCGCTTCGATCCCAACAGCGGCTTCTCGCGGCTGGACACCGTGCATGTATCCCAGGCCTCGGCCGACCAGCGGGCCGGTCGCGCCGGTCGCGTCGCCGCGGGCTGGGCGTATCGGCTCTGGCCGCAGTCGCAGCGGCTGGAACCGCAGCGCCGCGCAGAGATCGGCCAGGTCGAACTCAGCGGCCTGGCGCTGGAACTCGCCGCTTGGGGCAGTGCCGACCTGCGCTTCGTCGATCCGCCCCCGGCGGGCGCGTGGTCGGCCGCGCGCGACCTGCTGCAACGCCTCGACGGCCTCGATGCCGGCGCTGCGATCACCGCGACCGGCAAGCGCATGCTGCAGCTCGGCGCACCGCCGCGGATCGCGGCGATGCTGCTGGCGGCGCGCGAACCGGCCGCGCGCGCGCTGGCTTGCGACCTGGCTGCGCTGCTGGATGCGCGCGACCCGCTGCGCATGCGTCCCGGCGAACCGCGCGGCGATGCCTGGAGCCCACGCTGGCAGGCGCTGGCCGCGTTCCGTGCCGGTCGCACCCCGCCCGAGGCCAACCGCTCGGCGCTGGCGGCGATCGATGCCGCGGCCCGGCAATGGCGCCGTCGCCTGCGTTGTGATGCCGCGCCGCCGGCGCATGCCAGCGCGCACCAGATCGGCGAGGCACTCGCGCATGCCTTCCCTGACCGCATCGCCTACCGGCATCCGCGCGACCGTCTGCGCTACCAGCTCAGCAATGGCCGCATGGCCCGGCTGTTCGACGACAGCCAACTGCTCGGCGAAGCCTGGCTGGTGGCCAGCGACCTGCGCTTCGATGCCCGCGAGGCGCTGCTGCTGCGCGGCGCGCCGGTCGACGAGGCCGGGCTGCGCCAGCAGTTCGCCGGCCATTTCATCGAGCGCGACGAGACCCGTTGGGATGCCCAGCGCGCGGCCCTGGTCTGCGAACGCGTCCGCCGTTTCGACGGCATCGTGCTCGATGCCCGGCCCGCCGGCCGCGTCGATCCGCAACAGGCCGCGCGGGCGCTGACGTCGGCGGTCCGCGAGGCCGGGTTGCAGGTGCTGCCGTGGCGCGAAGGCCTGCAGCAATGGCGCGCGCGCGTGCAGAGCCTGCGCCACTGGCGGCCCGAGCTGGGCCTGCCCGATCTCGGCGACGAGGCCCTGCTGGCGACCCTGGACGACTGGCTGCAGCCGGCCTTCGTCGGCAGCACGCGACTCGATGCGCTCGGCGAAGAGCGGCTGTCGGATGCCTTGAAGTCGCGCCTGGACTGGTCGCAACGCCAGCAGCTCGACCAGCTTGCGCCGGCACGGATCACGGTGCCCTCTGGCATGGAGCGCGCGATCCAGTACGCGGTCGAACACGACGGCATGCCGGCCGCGCCGGTGCTGGCGGTCAAGCTGCAGGAACTGTTCGGCCTGGCGGAGACACCGCGCATCGCCGACGGCCGCATCGCGCTGACGATCCACCTGCTGTCGCCCGCCGGTCGCCCGCTGCAGGTCACCCAGGACCTGCGCGGCTTCTGGGAGCGCACCTGGCCGGAAGTGCGCAGGGAAATGAAGGGGCGGTACCCGCGGCATCCGTGGCCAGAGGATCCATGGAATGCGGTAGCCACGCATCGGGCGAAGCCGAGAGGAACGTGAGGTCATAGCGGACAGCCGGCAACCCCGGACATGGACCCGTGGCGACGGTGATGGCTGGCAGTCGCGGAAGGTGTCACTCGGCGCGGCCGGAGGATCCATGGAATGCGGTAGCGACCCATCGGGCGAAGCCGAGAGGGACGTGAGGGGCGACCAGGTAACAAGCGAACAGCCGGTGGCCAGCGGCATGGACCCGTGGCGACGGTGGTGGTTGGTAGTCGCGGAAGGTGTCACTCGGCGCGGTGGTGGATGGCAGTTGCGGAGGGTGTCACCTGGCGCGGTGATGGATGGCCGTCGCGGAGGATCCCTCTCGCCGCAGCGTGGAAAGGTTCACTCCGCGCTGTGCGGCAGCTGAAGCCTCACACGCCTTCGACACCGGCGTCGCGGATTTCTGGCAGGCTTTATCCCATCGCGCCATTGCGCCCCCACGAGCCTGCGACCATGACCAAACTCAGTTCGTTCTCCGACCGCGCCCTGGACCTGGTGGGCCAGGTGGGCGACAACATCCGTACCTCGCTGCCCGACACCGCGACCAAGTGGCTGCAGACCGGCGCCGCGCTGGGCGTGGCCCGCACCGGCACGCGCGCGGTGGGCACGCTGATCCGTCGCAATCCTGCCGTGGCCGTCGCCGCTGCGGTCGGTGCCGGCGCGATCTGGTATCTCGCGCGTCGTCAGGCCAAGAAGCGGGCGCTGGCCGGCGGCAATGGCGCTGCGATCGAAGGCAAGTCGACCCGGGTCGACGCACGGCGCGCGACACGCGCACCGGCTGGTGCGCGCCGCAAGTCGGGCAGCAAGCCTGCCGTCGAGGATTGAGGCGGTCACCCGCAAGGTTGATCGTGCCGGGTCGTCGGGCGTGATCGCGACGACCCGGGCAAATCCCGGGCATATCGCAATCACGACGCGCGTGGTGGGTGTGGACCCGCGTTCGCGCGCATTGTCGTTGAGCGGCGGGGCTTTTCACCCGGCCACTCTTTGTCAGATACCAATACCAAGGCTCGCGGGCGCCAGATCGGCGGGAACGTAGCGCCGACATCCGGTGAGACGGAATCTGCAGTGCGGTAATCGCTGCCCCGCTATCGCGATGCGACAGCGGGGCCTGTCGGTCAGCTCTCGGCGCGCGCGTCGACGTCTTCTTCTTCGTCGACCTCAGGGCCCTGCAGCACGATCGCTTCGGGCAGCTCGATGATGAAGCGTGCGCCGCCCTGTTCGCGACCCTCGTACCACAGCTGGCCGCCGGCACTGACGATGATCTGTCGCGCCAACGACAGGCCCAGGCCGCTGGAAATGCCATCGTCGCCGCCGACGCTGTCGTCGAGCCGGACGAACGGCTTGAACAGGCCACCCTGCTTGGCGGCCGGAATCCCCGGCCCGCGATCTTCCACGCGCAGCTGCCAGTAGCCCGGTCCCGCGCCCTGCACCAGGATGTCGATGTCGCTGCCCGGCGCGTACTTGAGCGCGTTGCTGATCAGGTTCTCGCAGACCTGGCGCAGCACCAGTGGATCGATCGCCAATGGCGGCACGTTGTCGGCCGAGGCGATCCGCAACGCAGAACCGCGATCCTCGATCTGCAGCGAATAGCGGCTGTCCAGCCAGCCCAGGACCTGCGGCAACGATGCCGACGCGTCCGCGTCGCCAGCACGGCCACGGCTCTGCGCGGACTGCGTTTCCAGGTAGCGGCGGATGTAGCCCAGCGCATCCTCGGTGCTCTCGCGCACGATCTGCAGGTAGCGCGGCACGCGTTCGGCGGCGATCCCGCCACCCAGCAGCATCTCGGTCGCGAAGAACACGCTCGACAATGGATTCTTCAGGTCGTGCGCAACCAGGTTCACCAGCTCCTGGCGTTCGCGCGCCACGCGCTCCAGGCGGTCGCGCGCCATCTTCAGGCCGACGTGCGCATTGACGCGCGCCAGCAGCTCTTCGGGCATGAAGGGCTTGGTGACGTAGTCCACCGCGCCGGAATCGAACGCACGCAGCAGCAGGTCGCGATCCTGCGCGACGGTCAGGAACACCACCGGCAGGCGCAGCAGCTCGGGGCGCTGCTTGATCTGCGCCATCAGCGCAAAGCCGTCCATGCCCGGCATCAGCATGTCCAGCAGCATCAGGTCGGGAATCGGCTCGGCGCCCGGCGCGGTCAACATCTCCAGCGCCTGCTCGCCACCTTCGGCGGTGCGCACGCAAAAGCCGTTGCGCGACAGCAATGCGCTGACGACCCGCAGGTTGGCGGGTTGATCGTCGACGACCAGGATGCGTCCCTGGATGTTGCTGGAGTTGGGCATGCAGTAGCGGTCCGTACCCTTGGTTGTGGGCGGGCAAAAGGCTGCCTGTCCCGGGGGCGGGACGTTAACAGAAACCGGCTGAGCCCCCGCTGTTTATCTGAATACCCGATTCCCAGCCCGCAGGTAAAGTCCGCCAGCGCCCCGGGGCCAGATCATCCAGCGAAATCGCGCCGATGCCAACCCGCACAAGCCGCAAAGTCGGCAAACCCACGGCGGCGGTCATACGCCGGACCTGGCGGTTGCGGCCCTCGTGGATCGTCAGCTGCAGCCAGCCATCGGGCACGGTCTTGCGGAAGCGCACCGGCGGATCGCGCGGCCACAGTGTGGGCGGCGGGTCCAGCCGGCGGGCCTGTGCGGGCCGCGTCGGGCCGTCGTTCAGCATCACGCCGTCGCGCAGCTGCTGCAGCTGGGCATCGGTGGCGAGGCCCTCGACCTGCACCCAGTAGGTCTTGGCCAGCTTGTGCCGCGGGTCGGTGATCCGGTGCGCCAGCGGACCATCGTCGGTCAGCAGCAACAGGCCTTCGCTGTCATGGTCGAGCCGGCCGGCCGCATAGACGTCGGCCGGAAGATCGAAGCCGGCCAGCGTCGGCCGTGGCGGCAGCGTGCGGTCGGTGAACTGGCACAGCACGCCATGGGGTTTGTTGAACGCGATCAGCATGCGGCGCAGGGAGTGAGGACGGAGGACGACGGAGGGCCGATCCGGAGAGCGTGGGCGCGGGAAGCGGGGCCGGCAATGCAGCATCGGTCGAGCGGCAGGTGCCTGCAGATGCCGACATCGCCGACATGCCTGACGTTCCGCCGCTCTCAAGACGCCGGTTTCCCGACGCCCCGCGCCCGGCCTTTCACGGCTTCACGAAACGCAGCGTCATCCGGTCGCTCTCGCCGATGGCCTGGTACTTGGCGGCATCTTCGGCATCGTGTCGATTGCCCGGCGGCAGCATCCAGACGCCATTGGGATGGTCCTTGGTGTCCTTCGGGTTGGCGTTGATCTCGCTCTTGCCGTCGAGCTTGAAGCCCGCCGCTTCCGCCAGTGCGATGACCTGCGCTTCACCGACATAGCCGCTGCGGTCGTCGTCGCCGACATCGGCCTTGGCGCGGTGTTCGACGACGCCGAGCACGCCGCCCGACTTGAGCACGTCGAAGAAGCCCTTGAACATGCCCTCGGCCTGCTTGGACATCCGCCAGTTGTGCACGTTGCGGAACGTCAGCACCAGGTCGGCGGACCGTGCGGCGCCGAACTGCGGCGCGGTCGGGTTGTAGTCGACCAGGGTGGCCTTGTCGAACTGCGCCGGCGCGGCGGCGAACAGCTTGGACAGGCCATCCTTCGCGCCCTGCTGGTAATCGCGGCCGCGGCCTTCGGGCACGCTGGCAGGATCGACGACGGCACCGATGTACTGGCCGTGTCCCTTCAGGTACGGTGCCAGGATCTCGGCATACCAGCCGCCGCCGGGGGTGATCTCGATGACGGTCTGGTCGGGCTTGAGGCCGAAGAACGCCAGCGTCTGCGCCGGGTGGCGGTAGACGTCGCGCGCGCTGTTCTCGGGCTTGCGCCAGCTGCCGGCGATCGCCGCGGCCAGCGGGTCGGCCTGGTCCTGGCCATGCCCGGCATGGGCGTCATGGTTGGCCTTCTGCTGCGGGCCGGCAACGGCGGCGGTGGCGCCGAGCATCAACAGCGACAGGCTGCATCCGATCATCAGGTCGCGCATGGGTGGTCTCCGTCATAAGGTGTGCGCAGGGTGCCACATCCCCGTCGCGACCGCGTGTTGCAGTGCGGACCGGCGCGACTTGAGACGCAACAGTGCTTTGCGGATCCGCAGGCAATGCCGTCGCACCCCGGGGCTAAGCTGAAGGACCCGATGCGGTAGTGGACACGACATGTCGAAACGAGAACTCGGCCGATCCGGCCTCTGGGTCGATCCGATCGCCTTTGGCGGCAACGTCTTCGGCTGGAGCGCCGACGAGGCCACCTCGTTCGGATTGCTCGACGCCTGCGTCGGCCTCGGCCTGAACCTGGTCGACACCGCCGACGTCTATTCGGCATGGGCGCCTGGCAATGCGGGCGGCGAATCGGAAGCCATCATCGGGCGCTGGCTCAAGCGCAGCGGACGTCGCGACCAGCTGGTCATCGCCACCAAGGTCGCCAAATGGAGCCGGCATCCGGGGCTGTCGCCGTTGAACATCCAGGCCGCCGCCGAGGATTCGCTGCGTCGCCTGCAGACCGATGTCATCGATCTTTACCAGGCGCACGCAGACGATCCCGACGTGCCGCTGGCGGACACGCTGGGCGCGTTCTCGCGACTGATCGAACAGGGCAAGGTGCGCGCGATCGGCGCCTCCAACTACAGTGCGCCGCGCCTGGCCGAAGCCCTGCGGGTGGCTGAGCAACACCGCCTGCCGCGCTACGAAACCCTGCAGCCCGAATACAACCTCTACGATCGCGCCGGCTACGAGGACGCGCTCGAGCCGCTGGTGCGCGACGCCGGCCTCGGTGTCATCAGTTACTACGCCCTGGCCAGCGGCTTCCTGACCGGCAAGTACCGCGTGGCCGGCGACGCCGGCAAGAGCAGCGCGCGTGGCGCCGGCGTGGTCGACAAGTACCTCAACCCGCGCGGCCTGCGGATCCTGAAGGCGCTCGACGACGTGGCCAGTGCGCACGCGGCGACGGTTGCGCAGGTGGCGCTGGCCTGGCTGATCGCCCGCCCCGGCATCACCGCGCCGATCGTCAGCGCGACCAGCGTCGACCAGCTGCGCGACATCGCCGTCGCGCGCACGCTGGTCCTGTCGCCAGCACAGATCGCCGCGCTGGACGCGGCCAGTGCAGTCGCGGGCAGCACGCCATCATCGGTAACGCCAGCCCCAGGCCCGGAACGCTCCGGCAGCCAGCGCACCCGCACCGGAGCCACCGCATGAGCGCCGCCATCAATACCCGCATCGTGCTGGCCTCGCGCCCCACCGGCGAACCGGTGGCCGAGAACTTCCGGCTCGAGCACGTGCCACTGCCGGTGCCGCGCAACGGCCAGGTGCTGCTGAGCAACCGCTGGCTGTCGCTGGATCCGTACATGCGTGGCCGGCTCAATGCCGGGCGCTCGTATGCCGCGCCGGTCGAGATCGACGACGTCATCGAAGGCGGCACCGTGTCCGAGGTGGTGCAGTCGCTGCATCCCGACTGGGCCCCGGGCGACCTCGTGTTGTCGCACGCCGGCTGGCAGACGCACGCGGTCGTCGATGGCGACCAGTTGCGGCGCAAGCTCGATCCTGACGGTCCGCCACCCAGCACCGCGCTCGGCGTCTACGGCATGCCCGGCTTCACCGCCTATGCCGGCCTGCGCGAGATCGGCAAGCCGATGGCCGGGGAAACCCTCGTGGTCGCCGCCGCCAGTGGCCCGGTCGGCGCGACGGTCGGACAGATCGCCCGGATGTCGGGTGCGCGCGTCGTCGGCATTGCCGGGGGGGCCGCCAAGGTCGCCTATCTGCGCGACGCGCTCGGCTTCGATGTCGCGCTCGACCACCGTGCCGAGGACTTCGCGGCGCAGTTGGCGGCCGCCTGTCCGGACGGCATCGATGTCTATTTCGAGAATGTCGGCGGCAAGGTCTTCGACGCTGTGCTGCCGTTGTTGAACGATTTCGCGCGCGTGCCGGTCTGCGGCACGGTCTCGAGCTACAACCAGCGTGGCGAGCCCGTGCCCGGTCCCGACCGCGCGCCGGCCCTGTTGAACCAGATCCTGCGCCAGCGGTTGACGTTGCGCGGGTTCATCGTCCGCGACTTCATCAAGCTGTATCCCGAATTCCTGCGCGAGATGGGCGCCTGGCTGCGTGACGGCAGGATCCTCTATCGCGAGGACATCATCGAAGGCCTCGAGCATGCGCCGCAGGGCCTGATCGGTCTGCTGCGTGGCGACAACTTCGGCAAGCGGCTGGTGCGCATCCGGGATTGATGGCGTGCGCGCAGCGATTTTCTGTGGGTAGTTTGCGGGTAAACAACACCCACCACGCACATGCGTGGGTGAGCCTTACTTGCGACACGTAGCTCGAAAATTTCTCGGAGGAGAATGTCAAGCGCTCTATTGTGAGAGCTCGTAGAAGGATTGAATCTTCCGGAGCTAGACGTGAACACGTGCAGAACTCCTGTTCAAGAGCATTTCATCCCAGAACACGATCTGTTCGACTTCTTTGCCGCGACGACCTGGCGCGGGAAATTATTTGTCGAGCGCTCGATGACGTAGACGCGATGAACTCCAAGATGCTCCGTCTATTCACCCCAGAGCTATTTCTGTAGGCCAGTAAAAGTACTCTCTCTTCGGGATCATCAACGATATCTGCATCAAGGGTAGGAATCCAATCGTCCTGAAGTTCTGGGGACCCGCGCCCAGTGGCAAGCCACTCGTACGAAACCTCGGCTACGAGTGCAAGTTGCTGTAACCGAACACTGCTGGGAGCCTTGTCTCCGCACTCCCAGTTTGCAACTGCGCTCCGACTTACTCTCAATTTGTTGCCCAGCTCCGACTGAGAGAACCCCTTGTGTACTCTTGACTTCCTTATCCGTGCACTAAGCGTCATGCCTGCGTTCCCAAATGCGTAGAGCGCCTGACAAACGATTCTACAACCTGACGAGAGCCTATGGATCTTCAAATATTCTCAGGACGTCACCAATAGTGACGTAAGGCAGCACCATGGGTTGCGATGGCGGGTAAGCATATGAAGAATCAAGTGCGAATTTCAAACTGTCAGGTGAGAGAGGCTCCGAAGTACGCATCTTCAGATTGCAAGCCGGTGCTACATGTGGGATCAAGAGTGTCGGCAATCTCTCATCGTATGTCTTCAAAAGTAGAGTGCAGAGAGAAGCCTGGATACCGGTCGTTTGCCGAAACAACCTGCGTAAATCTGGAGGTTCCAATGAGCACATCGAAGTGCGTAGTTCTTTCTTCCCTGATCTCTCTGTTAGTGTTTGCGCCGACTGCTAACACAGAAAATAGATCATCCAATACAGCAGATAGCGTGGTGGCCGCCAGCTACATTCCGGATTTCAATCCGATGCAACTAAGACGACATTTCTGGAAACAGAATGGGACGTCTGGTTACCATTTCACCGGATGGTGGTTGCCCAATACGTGGGAAACGAGATATGTCGAGGAAGGAACGCTAGGTTTCGTGTCAGTTACTCCCTTCGCTGGATCGCATGCGATCTACAATTGTCTTGTTCCTGTTGCAGGAAAATCACCAAGCCCGTTTACGTCTGTCGATCCCAATTGCGAGCCGGGTGCTGGGTATCCGAATACCTTGCACGGTTTTACAGGCTACGTGAGTACCCAGCCGAGAGCCGGGTTCGTCCCTTTGTATCGTTGCAACTTGTTCGTGCCAGGGCATCCTCATCATTTCGACTCATTCAGCTCGACATGCGAGGGTTCACCATCCGCGCTCGAAGGAGTTCTTGGCTATGTGGCTTTGACTGCTCCATGATCAACTTGCCGAGCCAAATTCGAATCGAATCGAAGGATCATGCAATGGTCTGGGTATGAGGTTTCAGTTGATTGTGCGAACGCAAAATTGAGCGGCGCTTGTGGACGCAATCAAAAGCAACGCTCCAAAGAACTGAAGTCGATCCCCTGCCTTGGCCGGCAGGGGATCGTAATGCAGATCGAAGCTCGTAAACGCCCTCTGCCGACCGTGTCGGATTACAGTTCCAGCGCGCCTTCGACGTCGAGCACCTTGCGGCGCGCGAGGGCGAGGTTGGACTTGCTACGGTCGAGCACGACGTAGAAGAACAGACCGGGCTTGGAGGCCACCGGGCGCAGGATGTGGTACGCCTTGCCCAGCGAGATCAGGATGTCCTCGATGCTGTCGTTGAGCTTCAGCGAGTTGGCGGTCTTGAGCTTGGCGCGGATCACTTCGGTGTTGCCGGCGGCGGCCACTTCCATGTCGACGCCGGAACCGGCCTCGCCCAGCAGCATCCCGCTGTTGTAGTCGACCAGGGAGACGGCCTGGGCGCCGTCGATCGTCATCAGTTCATCCAGGGATTGTTTCAGGCTGGCCATTGCGGTTTCCTTTGTGGTTGGCGGGAGTGTTCGGTGCGGGACATGCGCGACGTGGCGTCAGCCGTCGTTGCATGCGGACAGGATCTTCTGGCTGCACTCGCGTGCGCTCCAGAGCACGCTGCCGATGACGCTGCGCCGGGTGCAGGCCGCCATCAGCAGCAGCGGGCTGGCGGGCACGGGAATCGACAGCATCAGCACCTTGCCGTCGTCGGCTTCGAGCATCAGCACTTCCATGTTGCCGAGCGCGAGTTCGCGCGAGACCGCTTTGGCGAGTGCGAGCATCGAGCTGGTCATCGCCGCGAGGCGCTCGCCGTTGCCGCCCTGGCCGCTGGCTTCGGCGAGCGCGAAGCCGTCGACGCTGGCGACCACAGCGCTGCGCAGGCCGGGGATCGCGGTCGCGAAGGCATCGAGCTCGGCGCGGATCCGCGCGATACGCGCGTCGGTCACTGGACGGCTCGGCAACGATGCGTCAGCCATGCGCGGCCACCAGGTCGGCGGTGTCGATCTGGGTCATCAGGACATCCATCAACATGAGAATCTGTGTCGCGTCGCGCGCGTCCACCGGCACGATCGGCACGACCTGCCCGCGCGCATCGGCACGTGCCGACAGCCGCTGCATCGCCGTGTCCATCGCCGTGCCGGGGGCAAGCGCGGTGTCCGTGGCAAGGTCCAGCTTGGTCACGCCGATCGCTATCGGCACGGTCGGAGCGTGTTCGGCCAGCACGTCGAGGTAACGGTCGAGCTCGGCGCTCGCGTCCTCGCCGCTGGCATCGATCAGCACCAGGGCACCGGCCGCGCCTTCGAGCAGGATCGGCCAGATGAAAGAGAAGCGTGTCTGCCCGGGCGTGCCGAACAGGCGCATGCGATCGCCATTGGGCAGCGCGACGTCGGCGTAATCCATCGCCACCGTGGTCGCGAGCTTTGCCGACGAGGCATCGGTGTTGTCGACATCGGTATCGACGACGCGACTCTGCGCGACCGCGCGCACCAGCGTCGACTTGCCGGCGCCCATCGAACCCAGGATGACGATCTTGTGCTCGATCATGAGCCGGCCTGCATGCCCTGGCGCACCGAACGCCACATCCGCGCCAGTGCCGAGCCGCCACGTTTGCGTTCGGTCACCGCCGGGCCCGGCGCGGGGGCGGCGGCGGGGACCGGCCGGCTGACCTGCGCGTAGCCGCTGAGGTAGGCGGCGTTGAAGAAGCCGTCAACGGTGGCGGCGTCGAGTTCCAGCAGGTCGGCGGCTTCGGCGGTTGTGCTTGGCCGCTTCAGCAGCAGGCAGCACAGGCGGAAATGGTCGTGGCGATGGGCCAGCGCGCGGAAGTCCGGCCATTGCCGCAGCGACAGCACGGTGCGCCGGTCCATCGGGTCCAGCAGCGGCACCGGCCCGTCGATCCGCAGTGCGATGTTCCACAGCAGCGGCGCCAGCGGCATTGATTGCGCGGCCGAGGCGCTGGTATTGAAGTCGCGCGCCGACAGCGGTTCGAGCCGCAGCCGATGGAAATCGGTGGCGAGCACGCTGGCGATATCCTTGTCGATGCCGGAGACCGGGGCGGCCAGGCGGCGGTCGAAATCCAGCAACAGCAGGGCCTCTCCGTCGCGCGTCAGCGTGGCCAGGCCATCGCCATTGGCGACACGTTCGCGCAACAGGCCGGCGATCGGTGCCGCGGCCTCGTCGGACATGACTCCTGGTGCGATCGCAGTGACGGCGACCGGGTGTGGTGGTGTTTGCGCGAGGCTCGCATCGTCTGCAGGCGCGGCGGCTGGCGCCGCAGTCGCACTCGCTTCCGGCGCACGCGCCGTGCGCGCGGGGGCAGCGGGTGCGAGGGGGTCGGCGGGGTCAACGGGAGCGGGGGGATCAATGGCATCGACGGCATCGGCAGTACCGCCGTCCGTCGTCGCTCCCACCAGCACCGCCCGCATGGCCTCGTTGTCGAGCACCGCGCGCATCGGGCTGCGGCCATCGTGCAGGCTGCCGTCGTCGTCGAGGATCCAAAAGGCCAGCGACGGTCGCGTCTGCGCCATGCGCAGTCCGACCCGCGACATCGCGCTGCTGCCGGCGACGATCAGCAGATCGCAGGTCCACAGGTCGTCGCAGCTGGCGATCGCCGTGTTGGACGACGATGCGTCGGTGTTCGAGGAGGAAGCAGGGGGGAGCGACTGCAGGCGCTGCAGCAGCGCATGTTCGGTGGGCATGTCCGTGCCCATGATCAAGACCCTGACCGCTCCGTTGTCGGCGGAGGTCGTGGCGTGCATTACCAAGTTGTTCCCCTGTTCCTTTACCAGCGCGTCCAATGGCGGGCCCATGGTCATTGCCATCGGGAGGCGTCACGTGCGCTTGCATGGATGTTAAGGGCGGGTTCGCAGGCGAACGGTGATGCAGCGCGCAAAATCATCACGCGGCGTGCACGCGCAGCAGGATCAGAGGTTATTCGTGTCGCGGCTTTGTCGTATGCGTCACAGTTCGTGGCGCATGCAGTGGCGACCACGATGCCGCCGCATCGGCCGCATCGGCCGCAGCGTCTCCGTGCCTATGACGTCGGGAACTGTGGTGTTGCGATCACCGTCGATCCACGAGACAGGAGAACCAGGCGCTACGCGACGCGATCACAGGGGGCAGGTACCGGTGCGGCATCCGTGCAGCATCGGCACGCTGCGTCGGCGCCTTACGCCAAAAACAGCAAACCCGGCCGGAGCCGGGTCTGCATGGACACACTTGGGGCGGCATCGAACCGGATCGCTCCGGTTCGACCGGCCCCCTCGCCCGTTCACGATCTGTCGCGAGCGCAGCCGGATGGCCAGCGCAGGAGGATCGTGGACAGGGATCAGGCCGACAGCGTTGCCAGCGCGGCGTTGAACGTCGCGCTCGGACGCATCGCCGCACCGGCCTTGGCCAGGTCCGGACGATAGTAGGCGCCGATGTCGACCGGCTTGCCCTGCGCGGCGACCAGCTCGGCCAGGATCGTGGCCTCGTTGTCGGTCAGGACCTTGGCCAGCGGTGCGAACGTGGCCTTCAGCGCCGGGTCTTCGTCCTGGTCGGCCAGCGCCTGCGCCCAGTACTGGGCCAGGTAGAAATGGCTGCCCCGGTTGTCGAGCTCGCCGACCTTGCGTGCCGGCGAACGGTTGTTGTCGAGGATCCTGCCGTTGGCCACGTCCAGCGCCTTGGCCAGCACCGCCGCCGGGGTGTTGAGGTAACGCTGGCCCAGGTGCTCCAGCGACGCCGCCAGCGCGAGGAACTCGCCCAGCGAATCCCAGCGCAGGTAGCCTTCCTCGACGAACTGCTGCACATGCTTGGGCGCCGAACCGCCGGCGCCGGTCTCGAACAGGCCGCCACCCGCCATCAGCGGCACGATCGACAGCATTTTCGCGCTGGTGCCCAGTTCCATGATCGGGAACAGGTCGGTCAGGTAGTCGCGCAGCACGTTGCCGGTGACCGAGATCGTGTCCTGGCCCTTGCGGATGCGCTCCAGCGAGAAGCGGGTCGCGTCGACCGGGGCCAGGATGCGGATGTCCAGGCCGCTGGTGCTGTGGTCCTTGAGGTAACGCTCGACCTTGGCGATGACCTGGGCGTCGTGCGCACGGTCCTTGTCGAGCCAGAATACCGCCGGCGTGTTCGACAGCCGCGCGCGGTTGACCGCCAGCTTCACCCAATCCTGGATCGGCGCGTCCTTGACCTGGCACATGCGCCAGATGTCGCCGGCTTCCACCGCGTGCTCGAAGACCAGCTTGCCGTTGGCGTCGGTCACGCGCACGGTGCCATCGGTGGCGACCTGGAAGGTCTTGTCGTGGCTGCCGTATTCCTCGGCCTTCTGCGCCATCAGGCCGACGTTGGGCACCGAGCCCATCGTCGCCGGATCGAACGCGCCGTTGGCCTTGCAGTCGTCGATGACGGCCTGGTAGACGCCGGCATAGCAACGGTCCGGGATCACCGCCTTGGCGTCCTGCAGCTTGCCTTCGGCATTCCACATGCCGCCGGAGTCGCGGATCATCGCCGGCATCGAGGCGTCGACGATGACGTCGCTGGGCACGTGCAGGTTGGTGATGCCCTTGTCGGAGTTGACCATCGCCAGCGCCGGGCGCTGCGCGTACAGCGCGTCGATGTCGGCCTTGATGGCGTCCTGCTGGGCGGCCGGCAGCGCGCCGATGCGCGCGTACAGGTCGCCGATGCCGTTGTTGGAATCGAAGCCGATCTGCTGCAGCGCGTCGGCATGCTTGGCCAGCACGTCCTGGTAGAACGCATCGACCGCGACACCGAACATGATCGGGTCGGAGACCTTCATCATCGTCGCCTTCAGGTGCAGCGAGAACAGCACCCCGCGAGCCTTGGCATCGGCGATCTGGGCCTCGATGAAGGCCGCCAGCGCGCGCCGCGACATTACCGACGCGTCGACGATCTCACCGGCCTTGACCGCGGTCTTTTCCTTCAGCACGGTGACCTTGCCGTCGTTGCCGACCAGCTCGATCTTCAGGCTGCCGGCCTCGTCCAGCGTGGTGGACTGCTCGCTGCCGTAGAAATCGCCGGCGTCCATGTGCGACACGTGAGACTTCGAGTCCGCGCTCCACTTGCCCATGCGGTGCGGGTGCTTGCGGGCGAAATTCTTGACCGACAGCGGCGCACGGCGATCGGAGTTGCCTTCGCGCAACACCGGGTTGACCGCGCTGCCCTTGACCTTGTCGTACCGCGACTGGATGTCGCGTTCGCGATCGTCGGCCGGCGCGTCGGGATAGTCCGGCAGCGCGAAGCCCAGCGCCTGCAGTTCCTTGATCGCGGCCTTCAGCTGCGGCACGGAGGCGCTGATGTTGGGCAGCTTGATGATGTTGGCTTCCGGCGTGGTCGCCAGCGCGCCCAGTTCGGCCAGGTCATCGCTGATCTTCTGGTCGTCGCGCAGCAGGTCCGGAAACTGCGACAGGATCCGGCCCGACAGCGAGATGTCGCGCGTCTCGACGGCGATGCCGGCGGTGTGGGTGAAGGCTTCGACGACCGGCAGCAGCGATTGCGTGGCCAGGAACGGCGCTTCGTCGGTCAGGGTGTAGAGGATCTTCGGTGTTTCGGACATGGAGGCGTTGTCTCGTGCAAGCGGGCGGGGAAGACGCCACGGGCCTGGGGCCAGCGGCTGCAAGCCCGGATCATCCGCAGGCGGGATGCAGCCGTGAACAGGCGCGCCGACCGGCGCGCGTGCCTGCCATTGTCGCCTGTCCGGGGAGTCGGCGAAAGGTGAGCCCCCGCTGCCGCGTGTCCCGGGACAGGCCAGGATCAGGCCCGAACCATGCGATCGCGTGCCGATACCGCCGTGTGGCGCTTGCCGTGGCCTTGCTGCTGCGATGCGTAAGACCCGTGCATGCTGCGTGGCGGTCATCGTTCGCGCGGGCCAAGGCCCGCCCTACGGGTCTCACCCCCCGCATGTCCGTAGGGCGGGTCTCGACCCGCCATCACCAACGCCAGACCAATACCGCTTTGAACATCAAGGCGAGCACCGCACCTCCACCCGGTCAGCAAGTCCGGCCGAGATGTGGACCCAAAGCGAACGTCATCAGCGCGTTCTGGCCGCTTCGGTGATCAACGGTCGGATGACCTGACTAATCCGACTTTCTCAGAAAGTACGTGACATAGATAAGACCCTTATCGTCCGTTCCCATCGTCGTACTTGCGTCGAAGAACTGATCGCCGAACCAGGGTTCGTTCATGACGGGGCCTATCCATGCCTGCCAGTCGCTGGCCTGGCCTACCGAAGTGGAATCCTTGACGACTGCGGATATCGTGCAGATGGAGCGAGTGCAGTGGACATCGCTGACCTCAAGCCCACTTCTTTGTCCGTAATGATTGTTCAAAGCGTTGGTAAGCGCACTCTGCATCTGCGGAGACCATTGCGGGTCCTTTTCCTCATTCGTCGCGAGGGTCAGAAACTCCTTCTGCCGCTCGCTATTCATCGCGAGACCCTCAGAGAATCTTGAAACGCGCCGAGCGTTCTCTGCAGACATTGGCGTAGGCGTATGCAAGGCACCATCCAAGGGTGCACGCGCTGAAGCTGCCAGATCAGCGCCTGTGGAAGACTCATCTACCGCAGACTCGGGCGCGACCGACCGGGCGCGACCCGCTGGCTCCAGGACATGCGCGGAGTCGCCGTGCTCTTGCGCAAGTGTTTCGGTGTCATCGACCTTGATGGACCGCCATTGCATGTACATGACACCGATGATCGCGGCCGCGATGCCAAGGGCAAGAGCTTTCCAGAGTTTTCTGCTCACATCCACTCCTCCCTGATGTTGATCGCCGAGGGCGCGAAGCCAATGTCCCTAGGTGCTTTGGTCCCCTTCGTGCAGACGGCAAAAACCAGTCGCCACAGGCGTACCAGCCAACTGCCCTTGGTGTCTTGGGCGCCCGGTTGGGACGGGACCCCGAGATGGGCCAAGGCATCCAAGTCGAACGGTGCGCCGCGGGGCAGCTCAGCTTGGACCGCTTGATTAGATTGTGTCTCAAGTTTCGTTCCATAGTTGAAATTTGATGCAATATCTAATCGAGACGGGAAAGAGTGCTGCGATTGAACACGAACCTGATGGCGGCGGGGACCTGACGGCCACCACGCTGGTAGGAAGATAGATGTGGATATGGAGCCTGCGGCATTTGCTCACGAGTACGGGCGAAAAGCTGCCGCCGACTCGCTGGACAATCCTTCACGCGCCATAGAGTGTATCTTGGCCGACGACCGACAATCCGCTTGTGCGGCTGAACTCCGTCGACCTCTTTAACTACAACTTCGGCGGCGGATGGACATGCAGAATGGAGACATCCTTCTGCCCTTGAGCCCCAGGCACCTGCTTTACACCTGCATTGGGAGAAAGCCATCGCAACGTGGACCACGCTGGACACAAGCGAAGCGCTGCTCATCCGGCGGATTATCATCGAGCATGAGGATCGCTATGTTTTCGCCATGGACCGCGGAGATATTTATTCCATTCGCCCACGCATTTTTTCTCCCGAGGCCTGCGAGGCTGAGCGCGAAACATGGCAGCGTTGGCATGATGACCAAAGCCGCGCTGAAATCGATTTTTCTCGGTAGTATCAACCCGCATCCTGCAGCGGTCGAGGCTGCCCATGGACGATCAGGCAATGGATGACCCCGGGGAACTCTTCACCGGATGCCGCTGAAAGCAAAGGAGAACCTACATCCCAGGCGATTCACATTGAAACCTGCCTTTTCGGGAAAGTGGTGATTGCTAACGTCTTAAGGCGTCCTCTCGAATTAAGGTTGGTGCCTGGAATATCGCACTATGCGACCCGCCGGTTCCAGACTGTCTGATATCCTCAAAATCCCCCTTGGCGAAATCGAGGCACGTGACTTCAGAACGCACCCTACAGCTGTCGATGAGCCTGAATTTCAGACATCCGCTCACGGTCTATTCGCTGGTGGCCGGTGGCGTCTCACCATTGGCCATGACAAGCGCCGTCATCCACCTGCTCGATCGGAACATTGTCAGCTGGATCGGCCAGGAGCCGCGCAAGAAGCCATACATCCCACGCGACGCCGCCATGCGCTGGTGGTTGGATTTCCTGGACAAAGCGACCCATTCGATCAACCCGATGCTGTGTGCGTTCGAGGGCAATAAGGCTCGGATCCCAACACTGGACGAATTTAAGAACGAGTATCGGCGATCCTGCGACAAGATCGGCGCGTACTTCCACCACGCCAGGGTCGTCCGGCACCGGGACGACGACTTCCTGCAGGTTTACCAGAATGTCGTCGATCTGCAAGCGCGGCATCGCATCGAAGTGGACTTCCTGTGCGAGATCGCACCAGAGGTCGCCGAACGGCGGCCGCGCCGTGAGCTCGTCGCGATTCGGAACCGGATTCTCGACGCCGCGCAACGTAGGGGACTAGGCGCTTCGTTCGTGCTCATTGCCACTCTGTCATGTCTGTACGAAGGTGCGACAAACGAAACCGCGTCGGCGGCGAGGGGCGTCATCAAGCCCACGCCGAGGTATGGCCACAAGGCCGCGCACAATGCCGTGTCGGACGTGCGCGCCGTGGAAATACTGGCCGCGGGCGCCCCGTTGGGGCAGGAAGCGCTCGGACTGTGCACTGCGGACCGCGGACTCGCACAATTCTGGGATGCGCTAGGGATAACGTCCGCCACTTGGAACGGCAACAACAACTGTACCGTCAGCCAGCGGATGTCATCGCGGCTGTTTCCGATCCTGACCGACGCTGAATTCCGAGAACTGGCGGAGATACTGATCGAGCGCGGATTCGCCGATCGCGGCTGAAGGCCTGAGCCACCTCTCTCGCTACCATGACGAAGACGAGTACCGATGAACCAACCTGACGCAAACGGTATGCCGACTCTCAAACCAAACTGGTCCGCCTTTGCCAAGCTCGGCGCGATCACCGCAGCCGTTGGCGGCGTGTCGCTACATCTCATGGGTCAGGCGGCCCATCGCGTCCACCTGTACCAGATGGGTGTTAGCGCAGGGCATTTCCCCAAGACGACTGACTGGTTCGTCATCAATGGCTACTACACGTTGGCTGAGTTGTTCCTGGTATTCGTTAAAGCCTTCTCCGAGCACAAATGGCAGATTGCGTTGTGGATCCTAGCGCTCAGCCTCTACATGTACGGCATGGAGAAACTCGGCGCATGGCTGCGGGCCAAGGATCCGGCAACCAGGCTTGCCGGACTTCCAGCATGGGCATCGGAGCTGCTCCGAAACCTCTTCGCCAGCACTTTCGTGCTCGTCGGAATCCCGATCGCAATCATGTTCGTGATGATGATCCTGCTGCTGCCGGCTGTCGTAGGCGAAACCATTGGCAAGGACGTCGCCGCAAAGGAGTTGGCACGGTTCGCGTCGGGTTGCGACAGAGATGAACTAGATGCCGCCATGCGCTGCAGCCAGATCGTCATGGATGGAGAGCTGCTATTCACCGGCTACATCATTGATGCTTCGGAGACACATGTGGCGATCTTCGATCCGGCGACCCGACGCTCGACGGTCGTGGAGACGGCCGGAAAGGCGATTATGGGGAGGCAGGCGTCCACCCCGACCGACTAGAAAATCCCTATGAGCACCCGCACCCGGGCGCTTGCCACCACCTTCTGAAGAACGCCGTGCCTGCCGCGGCTCTTGCTCCTGACATGTCGGTCGCGCGCTCACGAACGTGTGCAATCAAACATTTCTGGAACGAATCTTGGCTCAGTGGCCGCTAGCGGCCAAAAGCGGCCGTACGGCTTCCGTCTTTCGGCGACCTTCTGTTACAGCCGTCTACGATCAGGGTGCTGGCAATATAATTTGATCGGGCGTACCCAAAACGCAGACGTTACCCGAACAGTCGCTATGCATTCTGTTGCCGCCGCAGCCCATACAACCTGATATAGGCCGGATCGTTCTCCAGTTCCGGATCCAAGGCGATGCACTCTTCCAGGAACTTCGGTAGATCATTGGGAACCTGAAACACGTCAGGATCGATCATTGCGTTCGCAAGCCGTAGAAAGGCACCCGGGTACTCCCGATAGAGATCTTGATGACGCTTCTCGAGCCGCAACGCATGCGTGAGGCTGGGAAACTGGTAAGGCACGACGAAATCAAGAACTGATTCGACTGCGTCCGGGAGCGCACTGCCGCACTCCAGCACCATCAGAACGAGTCTTTCCGAAGTGCCTTTTCCCCTGGCCCGCGCATCGAGCGGCCAGATCCCCTGCAGTAGCGGCTTGACGAGATCCCGCCAATGCGCGGCCTTGTCGGCAATTTTGTCGTCGCTCATCATTCGCCATAGGTGCAATGCCGCATTCTGCCGCACTTCTCCCGGCGCGACGGCAAGTGCCCGCTTCACCTCCGTAGGGGCCAGCGCATACTCCGCACCCTGGCCCTTCAGATGCCAAGCAGCAACGGAGAACAGCTTCACGAACACGCCTTCGAGCGCCCGGGCGGACAGACTCCTGCGTTCAAAGGCTTGCAGCATGGCAGGCTTGAGCGCATTGAAGAGCCTCGCATGCCCTATCCGCCCGTGAGCGTAGGCTTGCCACAATGGCAACGCTTCCTCATGCGCCCAATCCAGCCTCGGAACCAGGTGCTCGCCGGTCCAGTCCGGATCAATGGCATCCAAGTATGCAAGCGCGCGCGCGATATAGACGCGCCCCAGAAGACCTGCACGATTGGAAGCCGCCACAAGCCTCAAGAATCGTGGGCCGAGCACATCGCCCAAGCCGCTGTTGTCGGCTGGATTCGTAGCCGCCAACGCGTCCAGTAACGCAGATGCCAGATCGCCGCCCGGCCGATTGAGCGCTTCGTTGATCAGGTCGCCGTCAAAGCCAGACTCTGTTTCCGCGCCATCCTGATCCTCATACGCCAGACCGGCAAGCCGATCCCACACCGACAGAAAGCGCGGCTCGCCGCCTTCGATGGCTTCCGCCAGGGTCTCGCGTTGACGCACCATCCAGGAGCCGGCAGCGTGCAGAATCTCTTTCAGCGTCGCATCGGGCATCCTGAGAACCAGTTCGGCCAGTTCGTGCTGGAAACCGTCATCTCCCTGCTCGCTTGCTGCCCAGAGCAAGTAGCGCCAAGCGTCCGGATCCCAGCGATCGGCATCGCCCTCGTGCCTCAATCCCCGTAATGCCCGCTCGGGGTCGGCGTTACAGAAGACTCGCCAGAGATCGCCTTCGTCGTATTGGCGTTCCTGCTGAAGGCGAAACGCTTCCTGCACGAGCCGATCGTCATCGATTCCGGCAAGCAGCTCGGGATGGCCATCGGGTCCAACTTTGGAGGTGTGCCAAATGGAGAAGTCGTCGCGATCACCGGATTCTGGCTGCCACTTCGGATGCCGTGCCGCGATGTCAGCTAGCAACGCTCGCGACTCCTGCGACAGATCTCCGCCCGCGGAAGCGATTCGATGCAGTCGGCGATAGCTCGATCTGTCGACAATCGATTGCCATCGATCCTCATCCGCCGTCGCCTCGTCCAGGAACAGCGTCTTTGGCACTCCTGTACGCAAACGATCCTCCAGTGCGATGCGCTCTTCATCGCCGAACTCGGCCCACCGGCCTGCCAGCAGCCGCATGACTTCTACTTGGGTGTCGTCGTCCCAGAAATCATCGTCATTGAGCGCAAGTACAGCCCGCGCGGCGTCGTTTGCCGGCCAGGATCCGTTTGCCAACGCAAAGATGTGAAATCGCCTAAGCAACAGGAAGGGCGATTCGCGCCAATGCCCAATCAACAGCCGTGCTCGCTCAGGGTCGTGCGCTGCGATGCGCTGCCACAGATCCGCCAATGCTCGAACGATGGGCCGGAATCCACCACGATGGGTGTTCTGATGGTGCTTCGCGATCGAGGGAATGTCCCGGCTGGGCCGATCCCAGCCACCGGTCATGTCCAGATCCGATGCCTGCTCCAAAGCCTCGACGAGGGATCGATCCAGTGTCCTGAAGAGGGCCAGCCCTGCGTCCATGGTATCCGGCCATATCTGCAGTATCTCTGACGGTGGCGGATGATCGGCTGGCTCCAGATCGACCCGGACGAGCTTGTGCAAGGTTTCCGGTGACTCCTCTTCTTCGTCCGGCCACCAAAAAGGTCTATCCAGCTTGATACGCGGCGTCAGTATGCTGGCGATAACATTGCGCGCCTGGAAGTCGATCCGGCCGCGGCGAATCTGATCTCGCCAGCCGTACCAACCGCCGTCGAACATAGGGTTGGAGGCAGGTGCCCGCACGCTAAGAAACAAGCGCCATGCCCTTTCCCTAACGGCCGTCAATCCGTTGCCGATCTGATCCAGTGCACGTTGTACGCGCCATCGTGTTTGCTCGTCCAAAGGCGTCAGCGCGGCACAAGCGCGAATCATCTCTGGATCGTCGACCCGGCTTGCGATCCACACATCTGGCAACTGTTTCTGGAACATGCCGCGCTGAACCATGACAGGGAGCCAAGCCGTGTCGAGCGACAGTTCTCCCAGCAGCTGGATCGCATCCCCGCGATCCAGTAGTTTCAGACAGCAGTCGATGTGACCTTCGGACGACGGGGCCGGATCGTCTGCAAGCATGCTACGCAACCGCTCGCGTCTCCAGGCGGTAGGATCCCTTGCATAGGTTTTCCATTCGCGCAGCGTGTCATACAACGCGACATGATCGCCGTTGTCCACCTGATACAGAACGGGTTCGATGCCTTTCGCTCGCCACATCGCATCCATGAGATCCCTATCTTCGGCAGAACAATCGCCAAAGGCATAGACTTTCCGTAAATCAGGATAATGCTCACGATCTGCTTCCAGTGCCTCCAGGAGATAACGCATGGGCGGATCGTCCGCTTGATAGCCGACAAGAACAAGCGTGTGCGTTCGAGCTAGGTCGTAGACATATCTGGAGGCCCACCCGGTACGGAGGTAGGCATCGCCAAACTCGGCACTCGTGAGGACGAAATCCGTTTCGACAGTGCCGACCAAGGGATCAGCAAGCCTGCCGTGCAGATGCAGCACTCCGGTAAAACCTTCGCTCATCGGGCGTGGTAACGCCATGCCAGCGTAGCTTGTCGTGGTCTCGTCGTATTCATTCATCCAAGCACGTTCGAACAGCGTATCGAAGTTAGTGGTGAGCAATCGGGAGCGGCCTTGGGAATCTCGTGACAAGTCCAAGAGAGCCAAGTGGTTGGACAAGTCCGCATCTTCCGGCGGTGCGAGTTCATCGCGAACCGCAGCGCGGATGCGTGCTTGCATGTTTCGGTTGCGTGGCGCCTCAGATGCAGCCAACCGACGTTCCAGGCACCGCAGAACCCTGTCGTACTGGCCATGCAATCTCCCGCCTTCATCCATGCCCTCTCGTTCGGCCAGATGGTGCGCCCAGTCTTCCCCCAGGCGTCGATACACGCCCTCCACCAGTCCGCCAAACAATGGAAGGCCGACAGTACGCGATACCCCAGCCCCACAGACAAAGAGGGTTTCACCCCGTTCTTGGGTAACGATAAGATCGGTTGGAATGTCAGGGCCTGCTTCAACGAAACGCATTGAGGTTGCTCCCCGCAACTACTCTCACATTAGTACTATCCAAATTCAGCTCCTCGCTCAGCCCTCAACCGCTCGACCAAGCCTAGAAAGGCTTCGATAGCCTCCTCGACGAAGGGCTGGATCTCGTTGTATGGCCATATGAGCAGCGCAGCCTTGAGTACTGCCATTACGCGAACCTTCTGGAACCTCAGGTAGTCCGGCGGCAGTTCCCTCAGCCTCAAGAGGCCTTGCTGTGACGCGTAGAGGATCAGATTCCGCTCGTTTGCCTTGACTTCCAAGTACTTTCGCAGATCTTCATATCCAGTACGTCCCACCGCCTCCAGAAAATAGCGCCGGTAGTCCGGAAAGGACTTCTCGTCCCCTTCCCGCAGATGAAGATTCAGCGGTGGGTTCGGATGTGCGTATTGCCCAGCTCGGGCGCCGTCCAGAACAAAGGCCAAAGTAAGTCGTGGTCGTTCTCCCTCCTTCGGCACGCCAAGGCGAATCTCACTAATACCATTGAACTTAAGATTAGAAGCATGCTTGGAGATGGACGCGATAAATGGGAACACAGCGGCCTTGTGAACGTGGTTGCGAACCCGCAGCCGGGACGCGTTGGTATAGCCGAGAGACTGGACTGCCCTGAGCAATGCGGTCGCCGCTTCTTCTTCTGCAGTGATTGCGCGGAACATCGCCATTTCTGGATCCACGTTGGCGATCCGATGTGCGCACGATAGGTGCAGTAACGCGGATTCAAATCCCTTTCGACTCCAGTCGTTCTTCTCTTGACGCAACAGCTCCACGATCCAGCGATCGTCGTCTGTCAGCGTCGGAATATCGTCGTACTTGTTCAAGTTATTTTGAACCCGGAATGGGTGCCGTCTCGCTGAGACGTCGATGATTACCTGCTCCGCAGATAGTCTAAAGCTCGATTTCACATTCATTGAGATTGAGCCAGTTCTTCCCCCGGCAATTGTCGGCCACGGCTTTCCCAGTACTCATGCTCGGGCAGCAACGCTCGTGAATTCGAGCTCTCCGATGAGGTACCTCCCGCCAGTTCTTAGGCTCTCCATGATTGATCGCAACGCGTCGTGGTACTGAGGAGGTGCGATTATCTCCTGAAGGCACGAAGCTAGCCCAAGGTTCCCGAACTTGCGCCATTCCCGCTCCATGTAGAAGTTCTCAGGGTGGTCTTCGGGGAGATCGACGTCCCAGAACTTTAGGAAAGCCTGGACGTCTCGAGTAATCAGGCTACTCGCCTCATCCGCTGCCTCCTGAGCGTCCTGGGCCGGGGCACCCTCGAGCTTCGACCGAGTGTCCGGCGAGTCAGGGAAGAAGCGATCGAGCCCCTCAAGTATGGAGTTAATTAGGGCCGGAAATCGGGCGCCCCAAGTTCCGTGAGATTTTCTGGAGAACGGGATGTAAATGACTGGGCGGCCGCCCCACTGGGCGACCACAGATCGACAAACGCCAAGACCGAAACGGCCATAGCGCCGCGCATGAAACGGTAGATCTTCCCTCGGAATGTCGCACAAACAGACCACGGACTGCTGGATCGGTTCTCCATTGGTGATCGGGCGACTCGGGTCTCGAACGGTACGGATTCCTCCACGCTGGCCCGCGACCTCGCAGGTCCTCAGCTCCATCGAACGCAGGATCGCGCATAGGGTCTCGAAATTCGCTTCGTCGGCATCTGGTTGCCGACTACCCACCAAGTGGTACAGCCTTTGACCGACGTATCGCTGCATGGACATTGCTATTTCCCCTGGGCATCTTGGCAGAGATGCCTGAAGTAGGCTGTTTGATCGCCTCGCTATACGGAAAGGCAGAGTGACTTGGACACTGCCGCGCGCCTGTAGGCAGATTAACGTCCACTTCGGGTCGGTTCCAGCCCGAAACGTCGATTCATCGCTTCAGTGGACTCAGACCCCGCGGCCCCAGGAACAGATTCTCGGGGTCGAAGGGCCCCACGTCGGCAGCCCGCTTTACATGGAGCGTGCGCTTGAGCACGAACATATTCCGGAGAAGCGTCGGCTGCGCCTGACCGTCCTGCAACACCATCGGCATCAGCAAGTAAGCACCGATGCGCTCGTAATCTTTCAGGAACCGGTTGAGGTTGACGTCATTGTCCGGCGTCATCGACTGTGATCGCGAGACAAGGGTGGAGAATTGCGTCCGCGAGTCGCTATCGTCCGGTAGCCGAGACGTTACTACCATGCCGTAGTGCGCCGGATGCTCGGCTGAGTACCGTCGAACGATGCCGATGTAGATCTCCTCCGACTCATCCCTGCTTCCGAATCGTTCCCGCCAGCGCTCGAAGAGCTTGGTCGCGGCGTGCTGGTTCTTGAACATCAGTGCAAGGAACGGCGGCACCGCATCACCAAAGCTGCCGAACGCTGTGCCTGTCCAGCCGGCCTGATCCCACAAGC
The DNA here is from genome assembly GCF_054902115.1 of Luteimonas sp. RIT-PG2_3. Lineage (NCBI taxonomy): Bacteria > Pseudomonadati > Pseudomonadota > Gammaproteobacteria > Lysobacterales > Lysobacteraceae > Luteimonas > Luteimonas sp. RIT-PG2_3. Next base: position 611,021 of record NZ_JBUBPF010000001.1, read on the forward strand.
GCACATCGATCACCGACAGCACCGCGACGTCGTCGTGGTTGGTGACCTTCGGAGGCACATCCTTGTCAGTGCCGTCCTTCTCGATTGGACGCGCTGATGGTGCTTGCGCCACCACGGTGGGACGATCGGAGCGCAGCTCGTACTTGTGCGGATCGTGCTGGTCCCATTTTTTCAGCCGCGCGACCCCCCCAAACATGCGATGCCGGCTCAAGCATAAGGACGCAATCGTGGCGAGCCTGTCTGCTGCCGAATCGCCCCCCAAGAGACGATCCCCCGCATCGCCGTGGCTCTGGGTGTGGCAGGTCGCCCAGAAAATCCTCGTTGCCACTTCGAACAACATGCGCTGGAAGTCCGCATAGACACCGGGCGACCCGGGGAACACCCCTTGGGGGCAATGTACGGTCATTCTCATGTGGTCGAGATCGGTCTCGACAACGAAGTTGCGGGTGTCCGATTCCACAACGCACACATTGAATCGCTCGACGTGGCCGAAGGCCTCCAACTCGAACGCGGTAGCGAAAAACCCCTCGATCGAGCCCGCGATGGCTTCGGCGACAATGATGGCGGTGTCGGTGGGCTCGTGCGACACATCGATTCGCACGCCCAACACGGCCGTGGCACACGTCTGTGTGGGCTCGTCATTGAGTACCGCCGGCCGCCAGCGGGCCACGCCCGTGGGCTGCGCGGCCATCTGCGCGAAGAGCTTGGCAACGTCGTCTGCCGATTCACTGGCGGGAATCCACCCCTCCGCCCGGAGCTTGTCCTCGTAGCCCAGTCGGTACATCAAGGCAGACCAACTGTGAAGCAAGTCCAGCCCACGTAGGACGTCCGGCATCGACGGCAAGCACGACAGTTCCGCCTCCGACAGTGTGCCCAGTTGGCAGGCAAGCACTAGGTCGAACTCCTGCAGCTGTTCGCGGGCACGCACCGCGGCCTCCTCGTCAAACGGCAGTGCGGCCAGACAGCCGCGAGCCACCTGAATGGTGTCGAGCACCTCGGGCAGGTACTTCAGCGCTAGTGCCATCCACGCGACGTTCATGAGTATCGGGAAGACGCTGGCGGGAAGTTCACTCCCATCCTCCGCGTCCACGAACATCGTCACCGCCGCGGACGTCGCGCTCGCCCGGGCGGCCCACGCCAACCCGGCGCTCTTGTACGCCACGGAGAGCTCTGCTAGCGCCCGCACCTGCTCCTGCGCATGCTCCTTCTTGGAGAGCAGCCGCGCCGCACGACCCAGCAATCGGATCATCTCCATGTTTTGGTCAAAGTCGAGCTGCCGGGCGCGGCGCAACAGGACCAACGCACCTTCGCTCTCGCCCGTGCGCTTGGTGGTGAAGTCTGCCAACTGATCGACCAGATCGCGATAGCCTTGATCGTCACCGGCTACATCGCCGAACCGCTCGATCAACTGCGACAGCCGTGCGGCGTCGAATTCACCCAGCCCTTCCGCCTTTGACAGCACATCGCAGAACTGGGGCCACAGCGATGCGAGCGTCGTCCGATCCTGCGCGAGCATCGCCAGATTGACCCGGACGACCAAGAGCGACGTCGTCGCCTCGAGGGCGTTGTTCGGTCGCTCCGCGTCCTTTGCCAGCGCATCCAGCCTGGAGGACAGCCGCCGGATTCGCGGTTCCAGTTGCACTTGTTCTGGTGTCATCTGGCCGGTGATCACCGTGGTGAAAAGGACCTGCGCCAGATTGCACAGCAATTCCAAATTTGACGCCTGGTTGTCGTCGAGCACCAGGGCCTCGAACGCGTCATAGCCCGACAGCAGCGAGGGTATGTCGTCGTACCACCAAACTCCGGTCCAGAGCGCCTCATAGCGGGCCACCAGCTGCTGGCGATGCGTACCGCCGTCATCGGACAGTCGGATCGCCCGCAAGAAGCGGCCCTCGACGTCGGTGCGGGGCAACTCCACGCCGCGCGCCAGCTTGGCAGCCACCAAGGCGTCGGCGGCTCGCTGCATGGGCATGCCGACAAACGCCGTCGGGTCCGCGAGCTCCCGTTCGATCTCGTCCAGCTGCCGGGAGCGCGAGTAATCTGACGGCCCCAGGTCCTTGTCACTGGTTTCCTCGCCGATCCCCAGGTAGTGGAACGCGAGGTCGCGACGGTCCTTTTCGACGACTTCCTCGATGATCCAGGAGCGGTCGTGGATCGTGACTGGGATGCAGTATTCGTTGGAGAGGGCGTCTTCCAGCGCGGCCCGGTCTTTGGCGCGGGCCGCGCGCGAGGTCACGAAGATGATCCGCGTGTAGCCGCGATGGGTGGCGGCGATGCCGGCCACGTCGGATCGGACCTTCTCGGCCCACTTCTTCTTAGCGCTGAACGCGAACGCCCAGCGCTTGCTGCCGCTGTTGGCCGTGCCAACGTAGGTGAGCTTGCTGATTTCCTCCGCGACCGGTGTCGTTTCGGTATCAGCCTTGCTGTCACCGCCGCCTTCGGGGCCCGTTGCGGGACGCAAATGGGGGCAAATCGTTCGCTCGCACAGCTTCCGGCAGAACAACTCGAAGTCCTGCGTCTGGTTTCGCTCGGTGATGGTTTCCAGATGGTGCGAAAGTACCTCCGCGTTGAGGCGGTACCGGATCCGCGACGCCGAGTCCGAATACAGCTCCGGTCGCAACATGCGCATGAATTGCGACGGCGTGGGGCGATTGGCGGGATCCTGCATCTGCATCCTTCCAGTACTGGTGAATGAATCAAGAAAGCCAGTGTGCCAGCCCCACGTGGCTCCCTCGGGCATGGCTTGTCTCTCTGGGATCTTGAGCCGCCCATCGACCCGTTCGAAACGCGGCCTTCGCACTGCATGGTCGTTGATTAATGGTGTCAGGGACAGTTCCTGAGGATGAAGCGTAGGGTGCTCGGCGCGTCCGCTTTGGGTCGAAAGCGGGCATGCTTGCTCTGTATGGAATGCCTCACAAGCGTTGGCCACCTCGGCCCGATTGGGGTGATCGCTTCGCGATGGTTGTAGGTCTTCCATGTCCAAGGATAGGGATCACCTGCTTCGGCGTTGAACGCGCGTCCTTGGTAGTGCGAATGCTGTGCTCTAGCCGGTCGAGTGCCGCTGCCAATCATTCTCTCTGTACGAAGAGGAAAAATCCTACAAGCCGCAGGGACTTTTCCCTAAAGACCTGATCCGGGCATTGACGCAAGATCGATCCGTCGCCCAAGCCATGACACCCGCGAAAGCGCAATAAAGAAGAGAGACATCCTCGCCGACAATCGTCAGGCAGGACTCCGACTGGGGGTCGGTGTTTTCGGGAAACCACACCATCAAGCGCTGGAGCGACAGCCCCTAAGAAATTAGGGGCTTTTCTTTGTCTCATAGAGACTGCAAAAGTTCCACCATAGCGAATCTCAATACTAACGCCTACCGTACAGGTTCATTGATCAGGCGTTAGAGATGCGGAGCCAATGCTGCGATGCCTAATCTGATCGGATTCAGCTGCTTTGGCTATCCGCTTCTGAGACAGCTCTCTTGCCTCTCGCACCTGGGCGGCTGAAACGTGTTCGCGGGCGCCTTGGCTGCGACAAAGAAAAATACAGAAGACTTGAGCTAAGACCCAAGGCGATCATGAAGTGATCGCGTCAACTTGATGCGCCCGAGCTCGGGTTCCTTTCTAGGATGCTCGAACAGCTAATCTTGAATGTAGAACATAAGCAGTAGATTTATAATCTGTAGAACGAAGGATGACGCTCGAACAAACTTGATGGATGCATGCAAATCCATCGACATCATCCGCGCCAAGTGCCCGCATCCACATCGGGGCAAACATTCGTCGCCTGCGCGAATCCAAGAATCTCAGTCAAGAGCGACTTGCTGAGAAAGCGCAGTTACACCGCACGTATGTGTCCCAGCTTGAACGCTGCGTCACCAACATATCCATTGACCGCCTTGAGCGCCTAGCTAAGGCCCTCGGTGTTTGCGTCACTGAACTGCTGCAGCCTCGATGTGAGTAGGTGGTTTCATGACTGCTAGTCGAGTAGAGCCTTCCGCCTGGAAGCTGCAACCAAAGAATTACGAAACTCCCAATCAGGACTTGGCGACGATTCGAACAGATCTATGCCAGGTGACAAGCGGAAAACAACGAGTTCCTCGAATTATTCACTCGTCATATCGGCTGAGAACGGCTGATCAGAAAATCTTGCAAAGACAAGATCAATAAAGAGAGTGATAGCCAGTAGATTCATATTCTGTAGAACATCAGGAGCTAAGCCGGCAGGCTTGGTGGCATGCAACAAGAGTCAATTTTCTGAACTGCTCAGAACGATCACGGTCGCATTGTCGTGATCAATCGCGGAAAGCGAACAGAACTCCATCGTGCGCACTTGAGACGCATCGAGATCGGGAGTTTTCTGGGTAGAGAAGAACCGAATTCCACGGGAACGAGCAACCATGGGGAATAAAGACATCACATGAAGACAAGCACCTTACGCAACGCCATTTCGATCGCTTTACTCGCGATGGTTACCGGCACGGTCGGAATGGCTCTGGCGCAGGAAGCGGCCGCGGACACGACCATCGTGACCGGAGACCAGGAAGAGAATGCGGAGCAAGAAGCCCTGCCGGTTCCCGCTCCAGCACTTCCACCTACGACGACATCAAACAGGACGCCTCCCACGACGGATCTTGAGTCGGTGACCGTCACTGGCACGCGTATCCGCGGCGGTACAACGCCTTCGCCAGTGATCGCGATTGGATCCGAGCGCATCCGAGAAGAAGGCTTCACCGACCTGGGCGAGGTGATACGCAGCGTGCCGCAGAACTTCTCTGGCGGGCAGAATCCGGGTGTGTTGATGGGCAATGTGACCGGCGGAGGCCTTGCCAATCAGAACGTGACAGGCGGCTCCGGTCTGAACCTGCGTGGTCTGGGGGCGGACGCGACGCTGACGCTGCTGAATGGCCGCCGTATGTCCTACGGCGGCTTTGTGCAGGCGGTCGACATCAGTGCGATCCCGGTGGAAGCCGTGGAGCGAATCGAGATCGTGGCCGATGGCGCCTCGGCGATCTATGGATCCGATGCCGTCGGCGGCGTGGGCAATGTGATGCTCAGGCGTGACTTCGAAGGTGTTCGCCTGGGGGCGCGTTATGGCGCCGCCACGGGGGGCGGCTTGGGGACGCGGGAATACACGGGCACTGCCGGGACCACATGGAACAGCGGTGGCCTGATGGTGGCCTACAAAAATGTGTCCATTGATCCCATCCATGCGCGACAGCGTGACTACACCCGCCATCTGCCCGCGCCAACCACCATCTACCCAGGCAGCGACTTGCGCAGCGGCCTGCTCAGCGCGCACCAGTCGTTGAAGGGAATCGTCGACTTGCGCCTGGACGCGTCAAGCAGCAGGCGCGAGCAGGACTATGCCTACTACTTCAATTCCCACAGCGCATACAACCGGCTGACGCCGGAGACGACATCGCGCTTCGTGGCGCCAGGCATCGATGTCGTCCTGCCGCATGGCTGGACGCTGTCGTTGAGCGGATCCTGGGGCAGGGACGAGCACCGGACCATCACCCAAAGACTCGATCGCGTGACTGGCGCTCTGGTGCAGGACCGCCAAGCTTGCTTCTGCAACCAAAGCCGTATGTACGAGATCGGTGCTGAAGGTCCTGTCTTCGAAACCGCCGCAGGAGAGGCGCGTCTCGCGATTGGCACTGGATACCGGAACAACGCGTTCGAGAACGTCAATCTGCTAACGGGCGTCATGGACATCGACGGCCGGGAAGGGAGCCGCTTTGCCTACGCAGAGCTGAACCTGCCGCTGATCGGCGCGGGCTCAGCCGATTCGCAACCGGAGCGGCTGGTGGCAACGGCTGCATTGCGGGATGAGCACTACGACAGTTTCGGAAGCGTCACCACCCCCAAGGTTGGTCTGATTTGGCGGCCGGGCGCGAGCTTCACGCTGAAGTCGTCCTGGGGGAAGTCCTTCAAGGCACCCACGTTGCACCAGCGTTTCAGTACGTCGTTTGCCCAGATCGGCACCCCGGGGCCCTTCGGCGGAACCGGCTATCAGCCGGATGAGACGGTGGTTGCCATTGGTGGCGGAAATCCGGATCTCGCGCCGGAGCGAGCCGACACCTGGTCCGCCTCTGTGGCTTGGCATCCTCGGTCGCTGCCGGGCTTGGAGGCGGAGCTGACAGGCTTCTACATCGCGTACGGCGATCGCGTGGTGCAGCCGATCAACAACTATGCCGACGTGTTGCGCGATCCTGTTTATGCGGAGTTCGTGGTGTTCTCGCCAGGATCCGCGACCGTGCTGGATGAAATCGCAGGGGCCAATGTGCTGATCGACACCACGAGTGGACTCTTCGATCCGGACAGGGTCTTCGCACTGTTCTACGCGAGATTCGTCAATGCCACCACGCAACGGATCAAGGGTATCGATCTGTCCGGCTCGTATCGGTTCATGCTGCCCGCCGGTCAGCTCACGCTGCGGGGCTCCACGAGCTGGCTCGACAGTACCCAGCAGACCTTGGGGATGCCGTCCGCCTATGATCTTGCGGGCACGCTGCACAACCCGGCAAAGGTCAACAGTCGCCTGGGTGTCATCTGGAATCGAGGTGGAGTTTCTGCCTCGGCGTTTGCCAGCTACCTCAGTGGAGTGCGTAACCGCAGCGATGGCGTGAAGGGAGCTTCGTTCACATCTTTCGACGCCACGTTGCGATACGACGCAGGAGAACGCCGCGATGCATGGTCCCGCCTGCAGTTTGCGCTGACTGCGAACAACATGCTCAACCGGAATCCTCCGCTTTATGCCACATCAGATCCGGATTTCGTCGCGCCGTACGATTCGACGAACTACCCGGCGATCGGGCGCTTCCTGAGCCTGTCGGTAGCCAAGCAATGGTGATCTTGGTGACTTCGACCGAACCATCCGGTCTTGATACGGGGGCACTGGCATGGAACTGACATCGAACAGCGGGCAGAAGCCTCAGCGCTCTGTATGGGGGTTGTTGTTGGGGGTGCTCGCATGCGCGCAACCTGTCCAGGCGGTGGCGCCCCGCCAGCTGCTGGAGACGGCTGATCTCGCCAATGTGGTCATGTCCCCAGACGGGGACAGCGTGGTATTCAGGCTGCAGCGCGCCCACGTCGAACGGAATGCATTGGAGACGTCCTGGTATGTGCAAGATGTTGAAGGCGCGGCGCCTCCGCGCCGCATAGGCGACGGAGGCTTCGCCATGCAGGAGGTCTGGGGTGTTTCCGCGCCGGCGCCTGCAGTCTGGTCGCCGGATGGGCGCTGGATCTATTACGGGGCCATGATCAACGGCGCCATCGATGTCTGGCGTGCAGCTGCTGACGGCTCGCGGGCAGAGCCCGTCACGCTGGATCCCGCTGATGTCCGGGCGTTCTCACTGAGCGCCGATGGCCGCACGTTGAGCTACGCGGTGGGCGCGACCCGCGAACAGGAGCGTGCAGCGGAACAAGCGGAATACGATCATGGCATCCGCATCGACGACACCGTGCCTATCGGGCCGCCTCTCCTCCGCTCCGGCTACATCCTGGGGCGGCCGGCGACCCAGCGGTACCGCGATGGGATCGAGCTTCATCGCGCCTCATTGCTGTCAGATGTCCCAAGTCGATGGAAGGTGGTGGATCTGGTGACAGGGCAGCGGCGTGAGCTTGCACCTTCCGAGGCGCCGTCACTTCCGTGGGTGATCCCTGCCCAGCCCGATGGGCAAGCCGAGGCATCCGAGGGAATGCGCGACCCGCGTACTGGGCGGATCGCGACGCTGACGGGTGCGGGCGATGGGCGGGGGATGTATGGGCAGCCTTATGCGACGCTCGCCGTCCAGCTGGGCTTGGGCAGAGAGCCGATCAGATGTGGGAACGAGCAATGTACTGACAAGGCGATTACCAGCGCCCTATGGCGGCCCCATCACCAGGAGGTGCTATTCACTGTCACGGATCGCGACGAGGGCTCGGCGCAGTCGATCTTTCGCTGGAATTTCGAGACCGATACCGTACATCCGGTTGCAGCGTCTCGCGGTCTGATCAACGGAGGGCGTGACGAGCGTAGTCCTTGTGGTGTTTCCGCGCAGGTGATGGTCTGCGTTGCCGCTGAAGCGGACCGTCCGCCGCGCCTGGAGCGGATCGATCTGGATAGCGGCCAACGGCGTGTCCTGTTTGAACCGAATGCCGGCCTGGCTTTGGAGATCGCAGCCAGCGTGCCGGCTCGGTTTCTTCGCTGGACAAATGAGAGCGGACAAACGGTCACCGGACAGTTTTTTGCAGCGCGGCGCAGCGATGGTGCGCTGCCTCCGCTGTTCGTCAACTACTACAATTGTTCCGGATTCGTCCGCGGCGGCCTTGGCGATGAATGGCCGCTGGTGACGCTGGCTGAAAGCGGAATCTCAGCGCTCTGCATCAATCACATTCCGCTCAAGCTGGATGCAGTGGAACGTTATGAGTCAGGGCTCGCGGTGGTCAGGAGCGCAGTGGAGCTGTTGTCTTCAGCAGGAGAGATCGACCGCACCCGAGTCGGGATGGGCGGACTCAGCCTGGGCACTGAAGTGACACTGTGGACGGTCGTCAACTCCGATCTGCTCTCGGCGGCGTCGGTCAGTTCAGTAGCCCTGACCCCATTGGGATACGCGCTGCGCCATCTTCATGATGGTTCATTCGACTCGGCAGTGCGTAAGTACAGGCAGTTGGGTAGTCCCGATGAGACGCCTGAGCGGTGGCGCAAGCAGTCGATGGCGCACAATCTTGCGACGGTTGATGCCCCCATCCTGATGCAACTCGCGGAGCATGAGTACGTCCGATCCATGGACTACGCCATCCCGTTGATCAAGAACCGCCAGGCCGAGCTCCACGTTTTTCCGGAAGAGGGCCATCTCAAGTTCCAGCCGAGGCACAAACTTGCTGTCTATGAGAGAAATCTTGATTGGTTCAAATTCTGGCTGCTCGATCACGAGGATCCTGCCTTCTCAAAACAGGAACAGTACACGCGGTGGCGTGAGATGAAAGCCCGGCGCGACGGAAGGGCGGGTCTGGCGAATCAGCCGGGCGGATAGTCAGCGTTGATGGCGCAGCCAGTTCTCGATCGTGCATAGGTCGAAGATCTCGAGGAACGATCCGTCCCGGATCGGCAGGTCCTCTCGATCCATGAAGCGATTCAGTGCCGTGGCATTCAGAAGTCGGTGCTCTTGCAGCAATCCAGAGAGCAGGAAGTCACGCATTCCAACCTTCTTCCGCCGATAGACACCACCGAGATAGCTAATGAAGTTTCCTTTGCTCCGGCGCTTCAGAACTGCTTCTGGCAAGACGTCCGAAAATGCGGCGCGTGCGACGGCGCGATTTTCACCCCCCGCTATCCACATCCAGGACGGCGTCCTGAGGCAGGTTTCGACAACCGGTTGGGCGAGCAATGGCGTCCGTCGCCACCGATGCACCGCGCGGGGAGCGGTTTCCCTGAATAAATGGGTATCGACGAGACCCGCTATGCGCTCTCGATCTCCGGGCAGCGCGCCGGCGGGCGCATTGAACCAGGGATGGTCGTCAGGAGTAGCGGCGATGCTTGACGGATGGATGAATGTGCTGGAAGGGCTGCGTGGCGCCTTCGGTGGACGTAGGAGCTTCTTCAGGGTCAATCTCGCAGCGTTCCACAAGGTGCATTGATGCAGTGTGGACAAATCCCGTATTGCAGAGAATCCTGCGGCGAGACCTCTTTCCCTGAGGGCATCCGCCGCCGGTGCGGCGTTGGTCAAGTAGCAGAACACGGTATCGCCACCTGATCCGCTGAAGAAGCTTGTGGCACCGTTGCGGTCCGCCGCAGCGCTCATGGCACCGTCGATCGCATACTGAAGCGCGCCGATCCGTGGCGACACCGTACTGCATGGTGGAACAAAGCGGAATCTTGCCTGCTCGAAATCCAGCATTTCCGTCTGGAGCTCAACTCCCAGCTCATCTGCTATCAGCGAGGCATACTGCCGCTCGTCCGCTCCGGGAGTGGGAGTCACAAGCGTGCAGCATGTGATACGCGCGGACGTGCCTCGCAGGCATGAAGCGACAATGGATGAATCAAGTCCTCCAGACAGCTCCAGCAAGATGGAGTCATCGACATCGGCCCAGCCTCTGACTGCGGATTCCACCGTCTGCCGGAGCTCGGCGGAGGCTTCCCGATGGTTGGTGTGTCGGCGGGCTGGGGAAACGAAGTCCCAGGGGTTCCAGTCCTGATCAGTGGACACTCTCTCGCCAGCGAGCCGTAGCATGCAGCCTGGCAATAGCACGCTGACGTCTGCTAGTCCGGTGCGTGACGTCGTTTGATTGGGATAGCTCAGGCTGTGTCTGATGTTGTCCCAGTCGACCCGCCTGCGATACAGGCCGATGCTCTCCGCAAGAGAGACGTCGGAAGTCAGAAAGGCGGAGCCGTTCTGAAGGGTCGAATAAACGCAGGGAATACCCCCGGATGGATCTCGAATGACGGCCACCGCAGTCTCCTGACCGGCGATCGACTGGATAGCCAGATACTCACCCCAATAATCGTCGAGCAACGATTTGAATGGTCGGGCGGTTCCCGGGCAGATCGGGACTTGGAGCCCGTCGACAATGCGCGTGCCGCTGCGTTCAAACAGATGACCAATGATGATCACACCGTCGGCGAGTGTCAGGATGGGTGTGTCCGGGGCAGCAAACAGCTGTATGGCGCCTGCCGTTGGGTGGCGCTGTAGCCCCGACCGGCTAAGTGACTGCTCGATGGCAAGGCTGACGTCAGACTTCCGGCCTGGACTTTGTATCAGCGCAATGTATCGGTACCCCATTACACAATCCTGATCGGCGTGTGGGAGGTCGCGTGGCCGACCGTATCGCTCAGTACAAGATCGCCGGCCTGAACCCATGCATGGGCCGCGAACGGATCGCTAGTAACGCCAAAAACGATATTCGCGTACAAGCCTCGACGGGCGAGCACTTTGACCAGAGAGAGTGAGTCGACCAGGCAGCGCGGCGTGACAGGGACATAGACACGTACCTGCCAGAACATGACGGCAACCTGCGAAAGATGTTCTGCCTCGGTATGGGTTGCGGCGACGGCTGGGCTATGTGCTCTGCTTTGCCGGTAAGCGGACAGCGAACTGAGAATGTTATTGAGGTTTCGTGCTGCTAGTTGGGCACGCATCGAACAGACAACAGAGAACACATCCAGGAGCATTGAGATATCGACCGGGTCGTTGCTTCGTGATTCCTCCACCGCGCTGCGGGTGGGGCAAGGAACTGAAGGAGCAGGCACGTTTACAGTGGCATCCGAGGATGGAACGAGGATGTTGTGGTCGATCAGCACGGATGGGGGGATTCCTGGATCGGGGCCACCTTTCATGTAGGCGAGGAATGCGCGCTCCATAGCGCTCGAGAGGCGGAAATATCGGTCCTTTCTCGTGTCGAGAAAGACCAGGTGATCATCCACCTGGCAGTAGGAGAGGTTGTCCGGCAGCCTGTAGAACATTTCGGATTCACCACTGAGAGGCGCACCTTTCGGTGCGCCTCGTTTCATGCATGCAGTGAGGGCTCATTCTTCCGAGATGCCTGGAAAAATGGGAGCCCCGTCGTCCTCGCCGCGTAGGCCGGGACCATGCGTGTCCACACTCGCCACACCAAGCTCGATGATGTCGTCCTGCACTTCCGGACGTGCGGTGTTGTCGTTTCTGACGTTCATGTCCTTCTCCTGCTGGTTGCGCCATGGCGATTCCATGGCAATTGCAGCGTAGGAGCGGTGATTTCTGATCTTCAAGTGATCTTTAGGTGATCACCAGGAAATCATCTGGGACTGTGACGTGAGTCGGCGAATCGAGGCATAAATGCCAGTTCTTCTGCAGGTTCAATGCAGGCGTTCTGCCTTCACGTTCAACGCGGACACGATGTTGGGTACAAGTTGCTTGCGGCGCTCGTGATAGGCCGCGAGTGCGGACTCGAGACTAGGGACGTCGCGCCGATGCCAATGCTGGAGCAGCTCCGAGAGTTCCTGGTGGGCGTCACTGATCATGTGTTGCTTGGCGCGCCTGATCGACGCGAGGCGATCATTGGCGAGCTTCACGTGCTGGTGAAGCTCCCGATGTCCTGCCTCGGCGGCGATCGCATCGAAGAGCTTCCAGGTCAGTTTCACTAAATCGTCCTCGATCGTTGCGATGAGGGGCAGGCCGCTGCCGGCAGGGCGGCGCGTCTTGATCAGGTCGCAGGCGATCTGCAGCAGGTATTGCATCACGTCATAGAGCTCCCACAGGGCCAGTTCGTTGGGAAGCGGCACCTGCATGCCGTTGCGCGCGTGGTCGGAGATCAGGCGTTCGCCGATAAGACGATGCATCGCGAGTCGGGCCGGTGTCATGCTGATATTGAATTGCGCTGCGAGCTCAATCGGATCGATCCGCTGCCCGGGAATGTAAATTCCCGATTGAAGTCCACGTCGGACCTGGCCGTAGAGGAAAGCGGTTTTGGAGCGGTCTGCACACATCGCCGGACTCCGTGTCTGCGTAGCGTGGCCTCCTCCAGAACAGGATGAGGCGGTGGATTGCGCTCGATGACGGCGTTGGTGTGACTGGTGGGCCGATGGCTTGCTCTCGAGGCGCAGACCCGAATTTCTCATGTGATCGGTGTACATCCAAACGATCGTCGTCACATTCCGGGACAACAAGCGTTGATTTATCTCTACTCGCGGGAAAAGTTGCCCGATGGCAGCGTCGTTCCGGGGGGGGGGGATCGCGGTGGCGCGGAGATGTGCCGACAGCCAGTCAGGCCTGTCCTGCCGAGCACAGCTTTCCGGCAGTGGTGTGCGATTCTTCATGCGGCCGGCGCCGGGCGTGACATCCTCAAGAAGTCAGTATGTGCGCCTGCGCGGTGACTGCGTCTCGCAACACGGCATCCTTGAGCAGGCCGCGTGCAGCGGAAGTCGTCCAGTCAGTGCGTGTCGTTCAGCGGGCTGGGCGGACTGATTGCCAACGCTCAGCGTTCCCAAGGCGCCGGCGTACTCAGCAGCCGGCGCAGCGTCTCGGGCTTGGCCAGAGGGGCTTCGATCAGTGCGTTGAAGCGCCGCATGACGTCGCGGCTGACCACGAAGTGGGTCTGATCGGCCAGCACTTCGCGTGCGCTTTCGCAGGAGGCGCCAAGGATGAACTCGGTGTGGCTCTTGCCCGACAGCGCCGCGGCACGGTCGATCAACGCCTGCTTGGCGGCGGGCGCCCGGAAGTTGATGGTCTTGGTAGCGGCGATGGACATGGTGTATTCCTGCGGCGTTCTGAGTGGCCCAGAGGACTTCATCACGAAAGTCGGCAACAGATGCACCGCGCCGCCAGCCTCGGCCGCCTTGGCTTGCAACTTGTAGATCAGCCACAGGATCTCGGTCTGGTGCGCGCCGCGGTCGACACGTCGCCGAGGAACGCGACATGCCCGGTCCCGAACGTCCAGCGCAGTCGATCATCAACGATACCCTGCTTGCGCAGCAGCGCGGCAAGGATCCCGTACTCGCCATGCGTGTCGGCTACCACGAGCAACGGAGTGTCGAGCGGTAAGGGGCCGTCCGGTGCCAGAGAGGCCGGTGCGCGCAGGCGCACCTCGAAGGTCGGCAGCGCACCGACCACTTGCACAGTCACCTGCTGCCAAATCGCCATGGACTGGCTTCGGACCGCCGTAAAAAAGCATCGCGGTCATGGGCCGCTCCTACGAAAGATGCGATACACCCCTGGGGTGGGGAAACTCATTGTTCATCGTGCCACCACATCCGGGGAGCTTGGACGGCATTCGGCCACACTTCATCGAGCGTGTTCGCGTCGTAAAGCCGCCCGTCCTTCATCACGTAGCGGATCGCTGCCGTGTGCTCGATGTCGTCCAGCGGGTTGCCATCCAGCACGACGAGGTCTGCCAGCTTGCCCGGCTCCAGGCTGCCGAGGTCACGCTCATAACCCAGCGCCCGCGCGCCGCATGTCGTGGCGGAGCGCAGCGCCTGGTGCGGCGTCAGCCCGCCGTCGACCAGCACCCAGAGGTTCCAGTGATAACCCAGGCCCGAGAAGTCGCCATGGCTGCCGACGCACACCTGTCCACCGGCCAGTGCGATCGCGGCGGCCGATTCGGCCTGCGGCTGCGTGTAGCTCTCTTCCGGCGGGCTCCAGTAGCTGGCGTATTTCCTGCGCTCGATCATCGCGGGCGGATAGAACCGGTTGAGCTTGTCGTCTTCGTACAGCCCCGGCTGCTGGAGGTACGGCGCAAACCCCTGCATGAAAGGCGCGCCGTACGTCATCAGCACCACGGGCGTGTAGACGATGCCTGATCGCGCATGCAACTGCACCACGTCGTCGTATAGCGGCGCATAGGGCAGGATGTGCTCGTGACCACTGAACCCATCCAGCAGCTGGGTGAGGCCAATGCGGAAGTCGCTGCTGCCCTCGGTCGTAGCCATCAACCCGACCTGCTTCGCGGCCGCCACCATCCACTGTTGCTGCCGGCGATTGCCAACCAAGTACGACTTGATGGTGTCAACCCGGTAGAAATCGCGGTAGCGCGTGGCCATCGCCACCGCATCGTCGTAGGACGAAAAATCGTTGGTACTGAAGATGCCGGGTCCCGTCGAGACGGATCGAGGGCCGCGAATATCGCCGGTCTCGACGAGGTCCTCGTAGACGAAAGCATCCACCGTGTTCGTCTGGGGATCGCGCCCCGTGGTGACGCCATACGCGAGATAGTTCAGGAGCGGCCAGGCCTCCATGTCAAGTACGCCGCGTCGCAGTTGCAGCATGTGCGGATGCAGGTCGATGAATCCGGGCACGATCGTGGTGCCGGAGACATCGATGCGTTCGGCCGTCGACGGAATCTCCACCCGGCCGCGCGGCCCCAGTGCCGCGATGCGGTTGTCGACGATCAGCAGGTCGGCATCGTCGATGATCTCGTCGTCCTTCATCGACACCACGCGCGCGCCGCTGAGCAAGACCGCGCCACGCGGATGCGCACGTGGTCGCTGGACGTGGATCGCCGTCGACGAAGCTTTGATCGTGCCGGCGTCCGCGCCCGCGAACCCGCCATCATCCAGAACCGGCGCCTCGAACAGGGTATTGCCCAGCACCCAGTTCGCACGACGACCGTCCGCGGCCCAGGCGATGTCGTCCGCGCCCAAGCGATCAAGTGCGCGCAGCGGAAGCGCAGCCCCCTTCAGATCGATTACCAGGGGCATGGCGAGCCCCGTCCACGACATCGGCAGCAGGTAGGCGCGGTTACGGTAGCGCGCCAGCACGTGGCGACCGTCGGGGCTGAGGAGCGTGGTCGATTTCTCGTCGCGGCTGTACTCGCTGCCGATCGCGGGGCCGCTGATCCGCAGGTGGGTACGGCGATCGCTGCCGTCGAGCCGCATCGACGCCAGGGTATTGCCGCCACCGCCGGAAAAGAAAATGCGGCCCGGATCCGGACCGAAGTGCGGACGGGTCAGGCCCTGTGCACGGCCGAGGATCCGCATCCCGCCGCCGTCATGATCGATCCGGACCAGGTCCGGCCCGGTGGAAGCCGCGCCATCGTCCGCCGCATCCTCGCGGCCATGCGCATGCCCGTCGCCGTGGTCACCGCTCATCTCCAGGTCCGCATGCCGTCCCAGGAAATCTTGCCGGGACATCCGCAACGCGAACAGGCGCTTGCCGTCCGGCGACCAGACCGGGTCGCGGTAGTAACCGTCATCGCGCGTGAGCCGGACCGGGGCGCCGGTGCCATCCACGCGCCGCTTCCAGAGCGCGCCGCCCTTGGTACCCGACCAGGTGACGTATGCCAGCCACCTGCCATCCGGCGACCAGGCCGGTTGATAGCCACCCGTGGTACCGCTGGTCAGTGGCCGCGGGACGCCGCCCGGCCATGCTTGGAGGTACAACTGCCCGAAAGCGGTGAAGGCCAGCCTCCCACCGTCCGGAGACAACGCGGGGCGCTGCACGATACGAGCCTCGACAGGCCCCTCGGGAACGCGTGCCTGCACTGCGATGTCGGGGCCCAGCGACAGTGACACCGGGACCTCCATCGGGATCGCCCGGGCGGTGCCGTCCGCCACGGAGATCCGGTGGATCCTGCCGTCGTAGGCGGCGATGACCGCGGCACCGTCGGGCGTGAAGGCATAGCCCGGCAACAGGTCGGAGCCGGGGTTGAAGGAGTCCTGGTCGTCGCGCTGCACGCCGGCGATCAATGTGCGCTCCTCACCGGTGCGCAGGTCTCGCAAGCGGAGATCGGTGACCGCGTGGTTGCGGGTCGCGTAGGCGAGCCAGCGCCCGTCCGGCGACAACGCCGGCCGCATCGCACTGCCCTGGGCGGCAGTGAGCGTCTCTTCCTCGCCCGAAAGGCGATCGCGCCGCTTGACCTGCCAGTAGGGCTTGGCCAGCAAGGTGCCCGCGGTGGTGGAGAAGTTGGTCCGGTTGCCGCGCGCGTACGCGTAATAGAAGAATCTCCCGTCCTTGGATGCGACCGCGCCCACCGCGTTGTTCCATTCGTCGCGCGGCATACCGGGCGTGGACTCGGTCGGCAGCACCGCGACGCCCTTGCCGCCGGCGCGATGATAGAGCCAGAGTTCGATCGACTTGCCGTACGTCTGCGGCGCGGCGCGGGACACCAGGATCGACTGGCCATCGGGCGTGAAACCCGGGGAAATGAAGCGGCTGTAGGGATCGCGCGTGACTGGCACCGGGTCGCGTCCGTCCACGCCGACCAGCCACACGTCCTCGGCGCCGGCCCGGTCGCTGACGAACACCACTTGGCCACCATCCGGCGAAAAACGTGGCTGCGCATCGTAGGCAGGGCCGTGGGTGAGTGGTGTGGCACGCCCGCCTTCGACGGGCAGCGTGTAGAGATCGCCCAGCAGGTCGAACACGATCGTGCGCCCATCCGGGGAAACATCCAGCGACGTCCACGTGCCTTCGCTGGTGGTGAACTCCACCGAGCGTTCAGGCCGCAGCGGCAGGCTGGTCTTTTCTTCGGAAGAGGCAGAGTTATCAACCGTCCGATCGGAAACCGACTGCCGAGGTTCATCCTGCGATACCGCTGCACTGGTGAACAGCAGCAATGACATCGCCAGACTGAAAGACACGATGGTACGAAGTTGATTTTTCATGTAACCCCTTGCAATTCACTTTCGACATGCACGGCTTGCCAGGCCCCGCAGAACCCGATGTTCGTGTTCAACCCGACAGGAGATGGCGCCGGAAGAAACGTTCGCTACGGGTCCACAGGTCATGGAGGTTGCCCGGGCTCGTGATCACGTGGCCTTCGCCCCAGTAATAGGCCAGTTCCACGGGCACGCCCTTGCCGTGCAGCACCGAGTACACCTGCTCCATCGACCTTGGCGCGGCATCGTATTCGCCCACCATCAGCAGCGTGGGCGTGACCGCGTGTTGCAGCCGGAAGAGTGCGCTGTTGCGGACGAAGCCCTCGGGGTTCCGCCACAGGTTGCCGCCCACGCGATAGGGCTGGCCTTGTTCGGCCTCGTAATAGAACCGGCTGCCTTGGATGATGTGGGCTGCACAGTCCAGCGCCTGCATGGACATGTTCGCCGAATAAATCGTGGCGCCCAGATCCGGAAAGGTGGATGCAGCGGCGATCGCCTTGAACCGGTCGGTCGTCGCCGCGAGCGCCAGTGCTGCGTAGCCGGCATCGGAATGGCCCCAGACCCCGTACTGTCCGGGTTCTATCTCGGGCTGCTGGTCCAGGACATCCAGCCACGGAATGATCGCGTTCGCGACATAGTCCAGCGGATCCGCATCGTCTGGGCGTTCCCTCATCGGCAGCGGCGCCTGGAACACGGAAAAGCCCTGCGCCAGCAGATGCTGGAACGGATAGATCACGGCAGTGGAATCATTGATGTGGGTCATCCACCCCTCCAGGGAGGGCGTGGAGTTGGGATAGGCCCAGAGGATCACGGGCGACTTCTCGCCCGCAGGCTTGTTGGTCGGCGTCAGCAGAATCCCGACCAGACGCTTTCCGTCAGGCAGGATCCGCACGACCTCCCGCGCGTGCGGGCGCCGGACCTCGGCAAGATGCCGGTTCAGGACGAACGGCGACGCGGCTGCCGGCCGGCCCGACGCGGAAACGTAAATCCTGCTGCCATCGTCCGCATCCTGCTTGCACAGCACGCGTCCATCCCCGGCCGCGCACAACATGGTCGCACCTGTCGGCAGATCGATCACGCGCGTCCGATGACGCCCATCGACCAGGGTGATCGCCTCGAAGCTTCCATCCTGGCGCGGCACGACGACAAGGGAGCTGCCGTCGGACAGCGTCACCGGCGATGCGACGGCGCTGCAGTTGTCGGCCAGGAGGTGCTCGTCCGCCCCTTGCACAAGATGCAACGAGTCTCCGACCCACTTCACTACGATCCCCGGCGCAAGCACCCAGGACCGGGCGCTGATCTGGCCCACGGAACCCATGGGCGGACTCACCACCGGCACTCGACCCCGGATCACCCGCTCGACATCCACTGCGTCGTTCGCCGCAACCAGCGCAGCGACGAACTCGGCATCGGCTGCCGATGCCGCCGGCCATCGTCGGATCGACCGGGTATCGACATCCACTTCGAAGCAGGCATCGTCGCCGGTCGAGGGTGCGGGTGAATAACTCAGCCGCGAGGCGATGGCGATCCGCCGTGAATCCCAGGACCAGACCGGCAGCCGGCTCGGCGCCGCATTCCCCACCGCGACGAACTCCGGCACGTCGAAGGTCGCGCCATCCTCCAGCCGAACGCAGACCAGCGAACACGACACCATCGGATCATCGGCGGGACCGGTGTATCGGAGAGGAGGGTTTTGCCGTGCATCGGCATCGATCGTGACGCGTCCATCCGCCCTCAGTATGGCGGCCCATTGCGCATCGCCGGACAGTGAAACGCCGCGGATGTCGCCGACGTACCGCGATGACGTCGCACCGGTCGCCGTCTCCAGCCACATCAGCCGTCGACCGATGAAGCAGGTCTCACCCTGTGGCGACCAGGTGCGGACGGAGGCCTCGCCACTGAATGCTTTGCTCCGCAGTCGGCCATAGGTCGCCGCCGATGAGGGGCCGTCCAGTTCGAACTGGGTTTCGTCTTCGCCCGCAGCGATGAACAGGATACGGTCTTCGCCGACCCAGGCGAATTGCAGCGGCGACTGCACAAAGCCCAGTGGCGCTTGATCTTCTCGATCCATGGTCTTGAGCCTGCCGTAGATGTCGACATTGACACCGTCGTGCAGCCGCGCCTGCCCGGTCGCCACGTCCCAGACCACCAGTCCGACCCGACCATCGCCACCAGTCGTCAGGGCCGCGAGCTGCTTGCCGCTGGGCGAGAAGACCGGCGCCCAGACCCAACGCTCATCCAGATCGAGTTTGCGACAGGAAGACAGGTCGGCATTGCACAGCCAGACTTCACCGCGCTTTGCGATCGCTGTTCGTGCATTGCCGAAATGCACCCCCTCGGCGCCCAGCGCTCGGATGGTCACCAGCGCGACATCGCCCCTGGCCGACACCTCGGCCGCATGGATGTCCTCGCGTTTCAGCGCATCCGTCCAGGCAAACGGGCGGCGCCCATCGGTGCCCGTCCCGGACCGGTCGGCAACATCCCGTCCCAGGAGGGTAGCGTCCGGCACATCACGATCGGAACCCAGCGCCCGCCATGCCACGCCGGCAGACGCGCAGGCTGCGAATCCAAGCAGGATGTTGCGTCGCGTCCGAAAGACGTGCTGCGACGATCGACTCGACATATTCAGTTCTCCCGGAACAGATTTCGACAGGCCACGCGGGCGCAGCGGAGCATTGGCCGCCATCGTCTCGGCTTGGCATCACAGGATTCGAAGCACGTGCGTCGGACGACGACGCCGTCCTCACCAGCGCTTCGACACCGAAAGGCTCAGATACCGTCCGATCGCGGCATAGTTCGTCGAGTCGTAGGGGGCGTTCTGCAACACCGTGGCCGCATACAACGGAGGCGCCCGGTTGAGCAGGTTGTGGGCCGAGAACTCGAACGCCACGTCGGAAAACACGCCGTCGCCAGCGCCGGTGTCGTAACGCAACGTGGTGTCGAAGGTGACGAACGCCCCCCCTTCCATCCCGTTCACCGTATCGGTCACGCCACTCTTGTAGTTGCCGAACAGCGAGGCGGTGAAGCCGCCCTGGCTCCAGACAGTCCCCACCCGACCGGCGATCCTTGCCGGGTAGAACAGGATGCCGCTCGCCTCGGAATAACCCGATGTCGAGGTCAGGGCGCGCTCGCTGTCGAGCCAGCTGACCGAACCGCGGACTGTCATTCGACCCGTTGCAAGATCGAATCGATAGGAACCGGACAGATCGACACCTTTCATCCGTTGCCGCGACGCATTGACGAACCTGTTGTCAATGATTGCTGCCAGACTGTCGGGGTCGTAGGGTGCGCCGGTGTAGTTTGCAAACTCGAAAAGACTCGCAATGAGTGCGGCTTGCTCTTCAGGCGTCGGGTAGTAACCGATGAACCCCTCGAAGACAGGATCGAGGAGCGCCTGGCTGGAGTTGATGATCGGCTGGGTGATGCGTTCGGTGTAGTCGACATAGAACCAGGTCAGTTCCGTCTCCAGACCAGGCAGCGACTCGGGATGGAACGCCAGCGATGCGCTTGAGGTGCGCGCCCGCTCCGGCGCCAATGCGGGATTGCCGCCGTTGAGATACAGCACCATGTCGCCAACGGCACCTCCGAAGGTGGTCGCGGGATAGAGATAGCCGCCTTGGCCGATGTAGCGCTGGTAAAGCGTCGGCGCCTTGAACGACCTGCCCCAGGACGTCTTCAGCGTCCAGTCGGCGGTTGGCGAGTAGATCAGTCCGAGTTTCGGCGTGGTGACCTGGCCGTAGCTGTCGTGATCCTCGGCACGTACCGCACCGGTCAGTCCGAGCCGGTGGACGCCCGCGACGTCCTGGTCCGCACCCACCAGCGGCAAGTCCAGCTCGGCATACGCGAAGCGACTGCTTTCGTCGCCGTCTGCAGCGGATCTTTGCTCGTACAGGTACAGGAACTCGTTGTGTCTGTAGCCCATGCCAACCGCGAGCCTCGCATCGCCACCTGGCACTGCGAACAGTGGACCCTCGGCGCCCATTTCGTACGTGCGGCTCTTGTTGCCGTAGCTGAACGGACGATTCAAAGTCGTCTCGCCGGTGGCCCTGTCGATCCGGTGCGCGAGAAAATTGGTCCTGTCCCTGCCGACTGCTGCGCTGAGATTCAGCGTCCAATCCTTCGGCAAGGAAACGATCAGGCTCGGGGACACGAGATTCGTCGTCGTATCGGTCGGATACCGGATGTAGTTGGTCGCGTATCCGTACTGCGTGATCTTCTCGCGCTCAGTCCGAAGCGCATCGAGTTGCAACTCGATCGAATCGCCCAAGGACTGATGCATGCTGAACAGCCCGCTGAGCACGTCGCCTCCCTGATAGAGTGTGGTTTGACCGTACATGCCCTGTGTGTAGTCGCGCTGGTCCGAGTAGATCGGATCGTTGGACGCCTTCTTCCAGGTCGCGATCAGGCCACCGGTGGACCAGGCGGCACCTGCGGTGGCGATGTACTCGCGGGTGGCCATGCCGCCCTCCGTGGCCTCGCCGTAGCGCATGCCCACGGCCACGCCGTCGAAGTCGCGCTTGAGCATCACGTTGACGACGCCGCCGACGGCGTCGGAACCATAGATGGCCGACGCGCCATCGGTCACGATCTCGATGCGCTCCACGGCCTCGACCGGGATCGCGCCGATGTCGACCGCCTGGTCGTAGCCGCCGTAGGACATGCGCCGGCCATTAAGCAGCGTCAGCGTGGCGTCCTGCCCCAGGCCACGCAGGTTGGCCGCCGAACCGCCGGTGATGTTCTGGTTCTGGAAGCCACCGCCGCTTGCGCCGAGAGTGACTCCGGGATTCTGCCCACCACTGTAGTTTTGCGGAATGCTGCGCACCACCTCGCCAAGGTCGGTGAAGCCCTCTTCCCGGATACGCTCCGCGCCGATCGTGATCACTGGCGACGGCGTACTGCCGCCACGGATGCGGCTACCGGTGACCGTGACCTTGTCCAGATCCCGGGTTGCAGGTTCAGCCGGCTGGGTAGCTGCGGGCGCATTGCGTGTCCTGGCTTGCGGCTCCGGCCTTGCTGAAACCGGCTGCTTCTTCAGGACCAGGGTCTGCGCATTGAGCCGCTCGTACCCGAAACCGCTTCCCTGCAGCAGCCGCCTCAGCGCCTCCTCTGGCGCGTAATGTCCGCGCAGGGCCGGCGTCTTGACGCCCTGCAAGGACTGATCACTGACGACCTGCAGGCCGCTCTGTTCGGCGAAGCGGTCGAGTGCCGCGGCCAGTTCGCCCGCCGGGATGTCGAACTCGACCGCGCTGGCGGCTGGCTGCGGCGTTTGCGCGTGGAGGCTGGTCAGCGGTGCCGTGCCGCCGGCCATGACGGCCAGGGACAGCATGAGATAGCGCGACAACGTACTGATGCGAACTTGCGACTTGCGGTTCCCCATGGTGTTCCCCTTCCGGCTGGCGTTGGTCGGGGTCGCGTTGCAGTTTCGCGACCGGTCGGGAGACATACGCACGCAGAAATGGATACCCCATGTCCGGTTGAAAAAAAGCAGGACGGGCTGCGAATCTGTTCGACGCGCAAGACTATTGCTTCGTCCCCTCATCCGACCTACGGGCACCTTCTCCCCCGGGAGGGGAGCGAACCAGCGTCAGCGGCGCTGGATGCGGATTTCCTTCTCTTCTTCTTCTATCCGCACGGGCAGCACCGCGCCCAGCGCGGTGGCCACGGTGCCGGCATCGCCGGCGACGAAGTTGCCGTGCACGGGCAGTCCGGCCAGCGAAGGGTCGGACAGCGCCAGCTTGCGCGCGGAGTAGCGGTTCACTTCGGTCACCACGTCGGCCAGCGGCGTGCCGCGGAAGATCAGGCGGCCGCGGGTCCAGCCGAGGGCGGCTTCGGTGTCCGCGGTGCGCAAGGTCCAGTCGATGTTGCCGCCGGACCAGCTCAACTGTTCGTCCGGCTGCAGACGAGTCTGTTGCAGGCCACCAGCCCGTGCATCCTGCCGGACGACCGCAACGGCACCCTCGGCCAGCGTGACGGTGATCCGGCCACCCTCGCGCTGCACCTGGAAGCGCGTGCCCAGGGCGGTGATGCTGCCATCGCCGACCCGCACCACGAATGGCCGCGCGGCATCATGCGTCACGTCGAACAAAGCGCGGCCTTCCAGCAACTCCAGGCTACGTTGTTTCCTGCCCAAGCTGGCGGTGAACCGGCTGGCGACGTCGAGCTGCACACGGCTGCCGTCTTCCAACATGACGGTCCTGCCTTCTCCAGTGGCCACGTACTGCACCGGCTCGGGCTCGGGCAGCAGGGCCGGTCCGAAATGCAGGCCCAGCGCAACCGCGACCACCATGCTGGCCGCCACCGCCCAGGCGCCCCAACGGCGCGGTTGACGCGTCGGCGTGACCCGGGGCCGACGCGCGCGCCGCATCAGCGCCTCCATGCGCGGATCGCCTCTGGCCAGCGTGTCTACGCCAGCCAGCAGCCGTTCGGTGGCGGCGTAGGCCTCGGCGTGGCCGGGCTGCGAACGCCAGCGTTCGAACGCCTCGCGCTCCCGGCGGGAGCAGTCCGGCGCCATCAGGCGCGCGTACCAGGTCTCGGCCTGCTGGCGTGCGTCGGCGGTGGGTGGCATCGCGTTCATTCGAAGAGTCATACGCAGCTCACGGGACATCACCCACCTGCTCGCGCAGCGCCGCCAGCGCCTTGGTGATGTGCTTCTCGACCATGCTGACGGAAATGCCGCAGTGGCGGGCGATCTGCGGATAGGTCATGCGATCGACCCGGTTGAGCAGGAACACCTGCTGGCACTTCGGTGGCAGGCGCTCGATGGCGGCATACAGCAGATCGAGTTGCTGTTGGGCATGGATGCGGCGCTCCTGGGACGGCTCTTCCGATGCCAGGGGGACCAGCTCGGCCGAACAGTGGTCGGCGGCGTGATGGGTCTTGCGGCGACGGGACAGGTCATTGGCCACGTTGATGGCAATGCGGAAGATCAGGGTGGATGCGGTCTGCGGATCCAGCTCATCCTGGTAGCTCTGCACCAGCCGTGTGTAGGTTTCCTGAGCCACGTCGGCCGCATCCTCATCGCTACGCAGGCGCTGGCGCAGGAAGCTGATCAATCCGCCGTGGTAGCGGCGGAACGCCTGCTCGACCGACAGCCGTTCGTCCCTGACGGCGTCGAGGTCGACCATGGTTTCGAGGAGGGGTTCTGGCGTGCTCACGCTTGCGGCGGCTATCGGGGTGTCACGAGAGACTGACACCCAATGGCCACGGTTTTCCAGTGATTTCTCACTGTTCTGGGCAGAATAGACAGCGAGGTGGGGGGTGGCGCCCACTGGTGCGTACCACTGGGGTTTCCCGGTCTAAACCTGGAAGCCCGGGAACCTGAACATGCCCGCTGAACGTGCGAGCCGGACGGCGGCGCGATGGCCCGCGGCGTGACCTAGGGTGATGCTTACTGCCTCCGGCGTGCGGGAGAAGCAACGGTCTTGGGCGAAAGTAATCTACGGCGTACTTACCGCCGGTGCTCGCTGACTCGTTCGCTCGCGCATCTTGCGCCAATTCCTGTACTGATCTGATTTCCCTGGATCAGTGTCTTCGTTGCCCTGCAACCAAAATCGAAACCAATCGACGTTGCGTTGATAAGCAGCCAGTTTGTGCTGTGGCTGAACCTTGATATGAGGCTCGTCTGGGAATACATACATGTCGCCCTGGTGCCGGCGCATTAGCGGTAGCGAGTACTCCAATGTCATCAGATACTCTTGCTCCGGCATCTGAAAAAGAATCGGGGCGCGGATCTTATCCAGATTGAGCGCTGGTGAGAGCACCTGCCATTGCTCGGGGGTTTCCTCTGTGGTGCCGAGTTGTCTCGCTACCGCAGCTCAGCCCACCCATGCCAACGCCGGTCGGCTCGCGCCCGCTGCGCAGCCTGTCCAGCCACAGGGCGCCGTTGGGGTTGACCATGACCTCGACCACCTGCGGATCCTCCAGCGCCGCAGCGATGGCCGGCCCCATCGCCGTGCGCAGCATGCGGATCTGGCGATCGGCAGCGATGGCGCTGTCGGAAGGCTCGCCTAGCCCTAATTCGCGCACGGATCGTCCTCCTACCCGGGCACAGTGGATGCCGATTCGTCCGGGACGTGCTCCTCGATCGCCTGGCGCACCCGCGTGCCGCGCTGCAGGTGCAGCGCAAGCTGTTCGATGAACTGCTCGAAGCGCGCCCTGCCCTGCGCCCGCGCGGCGTCGACGTGCGCTTCGGGCAGCGGCGCGGTGACCGAGAGGTAGTGGCGGATGTGCAGCGCCAGGGTTTCGGTGAGGATGGTCTGGTCGCGTTCCAGCCGCTCGAACTGGCGCGAGAGCCGGTCCAGGCGGCGGGTGACGGCCGCCTCGCGGCGATCGGCGTTGTCCGGCGACAAGAATCCCAAGAAGGCAGGGCACTGCGCCTGCGCGGGAACAGCGAAACAAAAAAAGGGCGCGATTCGCATCGCGCCCTGCTTGCCCGCCCAGACCGGCGGAAAGGGTTGTCGCTTCGCCGATTACTTGACTTCGAAATCGACGGACTTGACGACGGTGTTGTCCAGCGAGACTTCCAGCTTGTACTTGCCGACCGGCCAGCCGTCGGGCTTGCTGATCTGGAAGCTGGTGACGCCCGGGCCGGTCAGGTTGAAGTCGCGGGCTTCCTCGTTGACGACCTGGCCGTCCTGGAAGGTCCACTTGGCGTTGAGCTTGCCGGCGACGCTGGCCATCGGATCGCTGGTCTGCGTGGAGACGGCGGCGATGATCGTGTCCTTCGGCGCGAAGGTGGTCTTGGGCGCGGTGATCTTGCCGTCGGCGCCTGCGGTGCTGCCCAGGTCGACCGAGGTCACGGTCGCGGTGGCGGCCATCGGTGCCGGGGCGGGCATCGGCGCGGGCGTGGTGGCGGCCGGCGGGGCGACGACGGCTTCTTCCTTCTTCTTGCAGCCGACGAGGGCGACGCCGCCGATCAGGGCGGTCGCCAGCAGCAGGTTGATGCGTTGGGTCTTCATGGTGGTAGTCCTTGAATGGAGTGGTCGGCTCCGACGATGGGTCGGGTCGGACGGATCAGGCGGATGGAATGAATGTACTGGGATCGCGAGGCCGGACATCGCCGACAGGAAGCGCCCCCTCAAGAGGCGGCGTCGCTGCCGGTGTTGGGGATCTTCAGGACCTGGCCAGGCTGGATGATGTCGGGGTTGTCGAGCTGGTCGCGGTTGGCGTCGTAGATCTCGCGCCAGCGGTTCGCGGTGCCATAGAAATGCTTGGAGATCTTCGACAGGTTGTCGTTCTTCTCCACGGTGTAGCGCTGCTCGCCGACGATCTCCTCGGTGGATGTGACCGAGGATTGCACATTGCTGAAATCCGCCTTCGCTGGGGCTTCCTGCTCCGTGCTGGTGACATTGCTTTGGACATTCGAAAAATCGGGCTTCTTGTCGTTGCTCATGAAGGGCTCCTCCCCGGATTGGGGGTTGCCGCCCAAGGCTGACAGGCCCGGTGTTAAGAAAACATCGCGGTTTGGTAGCGGCGGCGTTGCCTATTCAGGTCGTCGCGACGGCCGCGTCAGGCCCGGGTTGGCGGGCTGCCGGGCTGGCCCCCGGCTACTGCCTACTGCCGCGGGTCGCGCCAGGCCGGCGGCACCGGCAGGCCGGGGCTGGCCCGCCAGGGATTGATGTCCAGGCCGCCACGGCGGGTGTAGCGGGCTTCCACCGACAGCCAGTCCGGGCGGCAGCGCTGCAGCAGGTCATTGAACACGCGTTCGACGCATTGTTCGTGGAAGTCGGCATGGTCGCGGAACGACACCAGGTAGCGCAGCAGGCCGGCCGGGTCGATCCGCGGCCCGCGGTAATGGACGTGCACGCTGGCCCAGTCGGGCTGGCCGGTCACCGGGCAGTTGGATTTCAGCAGCGCCGAATGCAGGCGCTGTTCGACAGGCTCGCCTGCGTCGGCCTGCAACAGGGCCGGTGCGGGCGGGCCGTAGGTGTCGATGTCGACCGTGCAGGCGTCGATGTCGATGTCGTCCACGGCATCGCTGCCGGCGCCGGTGGGACCGGCTTCGGCCAGGGGGGGCAGCCCGAACGCGAAACCGACTTCGGCACCGGCGGCCTGCGACAGGTCGGCGACGATCCGCGCGCGTGCCTCGTCGTGGCTGGCGAAGCGGTGCGCATTGAGGGAGTTCAGGTAGAGCTTGAACGACTTGGATTCGATCAGCTGCGGCGACGTCGCCGGCACCGTGATCGTCGCGCTGGCGGCGACCGGCTTGCCGCGCGGATCGAGCCAGCTCAGTTCGTAGGCATGCCAGCGGTCGTGGCCGCCGAACGGCAAGGCGGCGGCATCGTCGAGCGCCAGCGCGGCGCGTCCCTGCGCGCGTGCGATGGGGAACAGCAGGCTGGCGTCGTAGTGCCGGGGATAGGCCACTTCGCGGCCGAGCAGGGAGGTTTCGGGAGCATGCATCCGGTCATTCTATCGGCCGGGATCGGTGTAACGTGTAGCGCAGTCCGGATCGGAGAGCCGACATGCGCCAGCCCCTCGTCGCCCTGCCATTGCTGTTGCTGCTCGGCGGCTGCCAATCGCTGAAAGCCGAGCCCGACGAGGTGCCGGTCGACATCATGCCGGGCATCGAACGCGTCCAACCGGCCGAGAGCGGCGAGGTCACCGAACTGCGGGTCGGACAGGTGCTGGAGATCGCCCTGCACGCCAATGCCAGCACTGGCTACAGCTGGGAGGTCGTCAACGCGGGCGCGCCGCAGCTGGCGCGCGTGCAACTGCCCAAGCTGCCGGCCGATGTGGTCGCCGCCGAACCGCCGATGCCGGGGGCCGGCAGCGTTGCGCGCTGGCACTACCGGGCCGTGCGCCCCGGCACAGCGACGCTGACCCTGGTCTATCGTCGCAGCTGGGAAAAGGACGTCGCCCCGGCTGAGACCGTGGAGTATCCGGTCGAGGTGCGCTAGCGCGCGCTCCTACGGATCAGCTGCCGCCGTGCAGGTAATCCAGCGAGACCTGCAGCATCGCGCGCAGGCCGACGTCGAGCGCCGCCTCGTCGATGTAGAACTCCGGTGAGTGGTTGCTCGGCGCGGTGTTGGCGTCGGTGCCCTTCGGCGTGACGCCGACGAAGAAGTACAGGCCGGGCACCTTGCGTGCGAAATACGAGAAATCCTCCGCGCCGGTGATCAGGCCGGGATCGAGCAGGTTGTCGGCGCCGACCACCTTTTCCAGGCTCGGCCGCAGCCGGGTCAGCAGCGCCGGGTCGTTGGCGGTCACCGGGTAGTTGTGGTCGATCGGGATGCGCGCCTCGATGGTGGCGCCATGCGCGGCGGCGACGTGGTCGGCGACATTGCGCAGGTCGGTGAAGATGTCCTCGCGCATGCCGTCGTCGAAGGTACGGATGGTGCCGATCAGCTCGACCGAATCGGGAATGATGTTGTGGCGGATGCCGCCCTTGATCGCGCCGAAGGTGACCACGGCCGGCAACCGGGTGATGTCGGTGCG
This sequence comes from Luteimonas sp. RIT-PG2_3, assembly GCF_054902115.1. Taxonomy (NCBI): domain Bacteria; kingdom Pseudomonadati; phylum Pseudomonadota; class Gammaproteobacteria; order Lysobacterales; family Lysobacteraceae; genus Luteimonas; species Luteimonas sp. RIT-PG2_3. Next base: position 639,500 of record NZ_JBUBPF010000001.1, read on the forward strand.
GCGGCTGACGATGGTCTGCGCGGTGCCGATCAGGTCGGCCGCGGCGACGATCGGGTCGACGCCGTTCCACGGCCGCGAGCCATGCGTCTGCCGGCCCTTGACGGTGATCTCGAAGCTGTCGGACGCAGCCATCATCGGGCCTGCGCGCACCGAGATCTGGCCGACGTTGAGCGCCGATCCGACATGCAGTCCCATCACCGCGTCAGGCTTGAAGGTATCGAACACGCCCTGCGCCAGCATTTCCTTGGCACCGCCCAGCTCGCCCTCGGGCACGCCTTCTTCCGCCGGCTGGAACACGAACAGCACCTCGCCCGGCAGTTCGTCGCGCATCGCGACCAATGCCTCGGCCACGCCCATCAGGATCGCGACGTGCGCGTCGTGGCCGCAGGCGTGCATGACGCCGGTCTCCTGGCCGCGGAACGTGGTGGTGACCTTGGAGGCGAACGGCACGTTGGTGCGCTCGGTGACCGGGAGCGCATCCATGTCGGCACGCAGCGCGATGCGCGGGCCGGGCTTGCCGCCCTTGAGCACGGCGGTGACGCCGGTGGTGGCGATGCCGGTGGTCGGGGTCAGGCCCAGTGCGCGCAGGTGCTTGGCGACCAGCGCGGCCGTGCGGGTCTCGCGGTTGCCGAGTTCGGGATGCTGGTGGATGTCGCGACGCCAGGCCAGCACCTTGGGCTGCAGCGTGGTCGCGGCCGTCGTCACTTCGTTGCGCTGGGCGTCGCGTGGGGCCTCCTGGGCCTGCGCCGCCGACGACAGGGCGAGCAGCGGGACGGTGGCATAGCAGGCACAAAGCAGCGCGGTGGCGAGGCGTGACATGGACGTGCTCCAGGGTTCGAAGGGCGTGCGGGCAAGGTCGCGGGCGGCACGGCGGCCGCCTGGATCCCGATGGTAGCGCTTGCCGGGACACCGGAACGCCGGTCGCGGGCCGGATGTCGTCGGTCGCGGGACGGCCGACCCTGGGATCGCCTGCGATGGCGATGACGGCGCGCGGACGATCGCGGGCGTGGCGGCGGGGCGACCTCAGCCGGCAGGCTTGAGCAGGTCGACCGTGGCTTGCAGCAAGGCGCGGACGCCGACGTCGAGCGCGCCTTCGTCGGGCGCGTACAGCGGCGAGTGGTTGATCGGCGCCTTGGTCGGATCCTGGCCCTTGGGCGTGGTACCGACGAAGAAGAAGAACCCGGGCGCGACATTGGCGAACTGCGAGAAGTCCTCGGCGATCGTGTACAGCGGCGTCTCGATGACGTTGCCGGCGCCGGCCACTTTTTCCAGCGAAGGCCGCAGGCGTTCGGTCAGCGCCGGATCGTTGCGCGTCACCGGTGCGCCGTTGACCACGGTCAGTTGGGCCTTGGCGCCGCTGGCCTCGGCGAAATGCTCGGCGGTGTTGCGCAGGCGCGCGATCACGTCCTCGCGCACGCCCATGTCGAACGTGCGCAGCGTGCCGATCATCGTGGCTTCTTCGGGAATGATGTTGAAGCGCACGCCGGCCTGGATCTGCCCGGCGGTCAGCACCACCGGCGTCGCGGTGATGTCGATCTGGCGCGCGATGATGCTCTGCGAACCCAACAGCACTTGCGCGGCGACGGTGATCGGATCCACGCCGGCCCAGGGCTGCGATCCGTGCGTCTGCGCGCCGGTGATCTTCAGCGTCCATTCGTCGGCGCTGGCCATGAACGGGCCCGCGCGGACGCCGAGCTGGCCGACGTTGAGGCGCGACCAGACATGCAGGCCGAGCACCGCATCGGGCTTGAAGCTATCGAACACGCCTTCCTCGAGCATGCGCTTGGCACCGGCACTGTCGCCCGACACCGGTGCGCCTTCCTCGGCGGGCTGGAATACGAACATCACCTCGCCGGCCAGGTCCTCGCGCATGCCGGCCAGGGCCTCGGCCACGCCCATCAGGATCGCGACATGAAGGTCGTGGCCGCAGGCATGCATGACGCCGACCGGCTGGCCGCGGTATTCCGACGTCACCTTGGATGCGAACGGCAGGCCGGTCTGTTCGGTGACCGGCAGGCCGTCCATGTCGGCGCGCAAGGCCACGCGCGGGCCGGGCTTGTCACCCTTGAGGATTGCAGTGACGCCGGTGCCGGCGATGCCGGTGCGCGGCGTCAGGCCCAGCGCGCGCAGGTGGTCGGCGACCAGCGCGGCGGTGCGGGTCTCCAGCGTGCTCAGTTCCGGATGCTGGTGCAGGTCGCGACGCCAGGCGACGACGCGCTGCTGCAACGCATCGCTGACGTTGACGCTGTCCTGTGCGGTTGCCATCGTTGGCACCGCGGCCAGCCCGGCGGCGGCAAGCAGGGCCGCACCCCACAGGGGGCGGGTCCGGGACGTCAGGGTCTTGGTGCGCATCGGCAGTCTCCGTCTCGACCGCGACATGCTAGCCGATCGCGGGGCGGCGGCCGGCTGGCCGGATGACGTTCTGTGGATTGTCTTGTCGGCGCACCCACAGGCTTGGTCGGACGTCACTCCTCGTGCTTGCCCGGCGCGGGCGGCTCGCCGCGCCAGCGCCGCGTGCTGCGCTGGAAGAACAGGCTGTTGGGGATCTGCAGGATCGATTCGCCACCGCCCGGGTGGTGCTCTTCGAGCGTGATGTAGATCAAATTCATGTTGACGACCCGGCCCTTGAGACCGGGCTTCTCGCCGTTCTCGAGCAGCTCGATGTGGTCGTTGAGGCGGAACGGGCGCGTGGTCAGGATCAGCAGCGCGCAGAAGATGTTCGACAGCACGCTCCACGCGGCGAAGAACGCGACCGCCGCGACCGCGGCGAAGCCGGTGAACGCGGTCCACAGCACCATGCCGTCGACGCCGAGGCGTTCGAGGATCATCAGGAAGGCCGCGGTCGAGATCAGGAACGTGGTCAACCGGCGCGCGCTGACGGTGACCTCGATCGGCAGCGCGTAGCGTTCGGTCAGGCGCTGGATGAGCCGCCGCACCAGCCAGCGCAGCAGGCTGGCGACCAGCAGGATCAGCACCACCTGGCCCAGCGGCAGGATCACGTCGAGCCAGTGGTGCGCCCAGGCAGGCAACATGGCTTTCATCGGGTCGCCATCCGGGGCGGGCAGCGTCGGGGGAGCAGGGGCATGGATCGGTTCCGTCAGGCGAAGCATTGATGCGCAGCAACATGGAAAGCTTGCCCGACAATCCCCCGGCACGGCAACCAAACAAAAGCAGAACTATCTTCTAAACGTTGAACCGGGGCCTTTGATCGGGGTCCGGATTGCGCAAACTGCGCTGCGAGAGAGGGAGTGTGGATGCGCAGCAAACTGTTCGTCCCGGGCGTACGTCCGGACCTGTTCGCCAAGGCTTATGCCGGTGCGGCCGATGCGGTGTCGTTCGATCTCGAGGACGCCGTCGCCGAATCGCGCAAGTCCGAGGCGCGGGCGGCCGTCGCCGGCTTCCTGGCCGCGCACCCCTCGGCGGCGGTCGGCAAGCTGTCGATCGTGCGCACCAATGCCTCCGATTCCGTGCATTTCCAGGCCGATCTCGACGCGATCGTGCCGGCCGCGCCGGATCTGCTGAACGTCCCCAAGATCGAATCCGCCGAGCATGTCCATGCGGTGGTCTCGATGCTTGAGCGCTTGGAGCGGTCGCTTGGCCTGTCCCCCGGGGCGCGACTGCTGCTCAACATCGAGACCCCGCGTGGGCTGCGTCATGCCGCCGACATCGCGACTGCGCATCCGCGCGTGGCCGGCCTGCAGCTGGGCCTGGGCGACCTGTTCGAGCCCCACGGCATCGATCGCGGCGAACCCGAGCACCTGCGCGCGGTGATGTTCCCGCTGGCGATGGCCGCGGCCGAGGCGGGCGTGTTCGTTTGCGACGGCGCCTATGCCAACCTCGACGACGATGCCGGCTTCGAGCGCGAGGCGCGGATGGCGCAGCGCCTGGGCTTCATCGGCAAGAGCTGCATCCACCCGCGCCAGATCGCATTGGCGCACGCGGTGTTCTCGATCGACCCGCAGGCGCTGGCGCTGGCGCGCGAGATCGTGGCGGCGGCCGGACAGGCGGCACAGGAATCGCGCGCGGTGTTCGTCATCGCAGGGCGCATGATCGACGCCCCGTACCTGCGCCGCGCCCAGCGGCTGGTCGAATTCGCCGACCGACGCGATCCGTCGCCCGCCGACCCGGCGGCGTGACCATGCGCGCGGTCGTCTCCCTGTCCCGCATCGAAGACCGGTGCCGGGCCACACGCTTGAAGGTGTCCGGTCTCGGGCATCGCAGATGAAGGTAACGGCATGAGTCTGACGGTCAGTGTTTCGCGGCGCGGCAACCCTCGCGGCATCGGCATGCGTGCGTTGTCCGCGTTGGGGTCCCTGCTGCTGGCGCTGTGCGCGGTCGGCACGGCGCAGGCCGAGAGCCTGACCTCGGTCGACAGCCGCAGCGTGCCGGCCTTGCCCGCGGGCGCCAGCGCGCAGTCGCTGATGGTGGTCGCCGACCGCCCGCTGGCGATCGGCCGCGATGCCGCCGGCGAACGCGCCTGGGCGCTCGATGCCGCCGGCACGGCGTGGCAACCGCTGACGATCCCCGGCATCGCCGGCGCGCGCGTGCTCGACAAGGCCAGCCTGGGCACGCAGGCATGGCTGCTGCTGGATGCCGGCGGCGGAGCCGATGCCGCTGACGCCGCAAGCCCGGCCGACACGCAGGGCAGTACCCAAGTGAACATCCAGGGCCAGCCGGCCACCTTGCGGGTCGCCAGCCTGTCCTGGCAGGGTCAGACGCTGCAGACCCGCGACCTGCCGGCGCCGCCGCTGGTGCTGTCGTCGCCGCGACTGGCGGCGCTGGGCGACACCGTCTACATCGCCGGCCTGTCGGCCGACGGTCGCGCGCAGTTGCTGGGCCTGTCGCTGACCGCGCCGCAGGCGGCATGGCGCGAGTATCCGGGCTGGCCCGGCGATGCCGCGCCGTTGTCGCTGGTGTCGCAGAAGTTCGCCCTGTACGTCGCCACCGCCGATGGCCGCCTGCGCCAGTGGAGCGCGGCCGATGGCTGGAGCGAACGCGGCGCCGTTCCCGGCAGCATCATTCCCGGTTCGGCCTCGTCGATCGGCCAGGCGCACGTGCTGTACGCGCTGCACCCGGACGCCGGCAGCGCCGCCTCGCAGCTGCGCCTGTTCCACACCATTACCGGCTCCTGGGCCGACCTGCCGGTGACCTTGCCGGCAGGCGTCGCGCTGGCCACCGGCTGGCGCAACGGTTCGCTGTGGCAGGGCGCCGACGGCAGCCTGCGCTTCGACGAGATCAAGACCGGCAAGCACCTGCTGACCTGGCTCGACTGGGCGGTGATCATCGTCTACCTGGTCGCCATGCTGGGCATCGGCGGCTACTTCTACCTGAAGGACCAGACTGCGTCGGAGTCCGACTTCTTCATGGGCGGGCGCAGCATCCCGTTCTGGGCCGCCGGCATCAGCCTGTATGCCACCAACACCAGCTCGATCAGCTTCATCGCGATCCCGGCCAAGGCCTACGAGACCAACTGGCAATACCTGACCAACAACCTGATCGCGGTCATGGGCCTGATGTTCGTCGCGGTATGGATCGTGCCGCTGCTGCGCCGGCTCGACCTGATGTCGGTGTTTTCGTACCTCGAGACCCGCTTCCATCCGGCCATCCGCATGCTCGCCAGCGCGCTGGCGATCCTGATGCAGATCGGCAGCCGGCTCAGCGTGATCCTCTTCCTGCCGGCGCTGGCGATCGCGACGATCACCGGCATCGACGTGGTCTGGAGCATCATGATCATGGGCGTGTTCACGATCATCTATACCGCGATGGGCGGCATGCGCGCGGTGGTCTGGACGGACTTCGTGCAGGTGTTCGTCAAGATGGGCGGCGCGATCTTCGCGATCATCTTCATCTTCTATTCGCTGGGCAGCGACTTCGACAGCGTCCGCGAAGCGATGGTGCTGGAAGACAAGACCAAGCTGCTGGATTTCAGCTTCGACCTGACCAAGGCCACCGTCTGGGGCTTCATCTTCCTGGTCGTGTTCGACGTCGTGCTGACCTTCCCCAAGGACCAGGTGCTGATGCAGCGCACGCTGGCGACCAGCTCCGACAAGGAGGCCGGACGCTCGATCTGGGTGTTCGCGGCGATCATGATCCCGGGCGGCTTCGTGTTCTACAGCATCGGCACCGCGCTGTGGATGTACTACCGGCAGAACCCCGAACGGCTGGATCCGCTGCTTCCGATCGACGCCACGTTCCCGCTGTTCATCGCCGCCGAGCTGCCTGCGGGCGTGACCGGCCTGATCATCGCCGGCATCTTCGCCGCGGCGATGTCGACGCTGTCGAGCATCATCAACAGCGTCGCGACCCTGCTGTCGGTCGACTTCTACGGCCGCCTGGCGCGCAACCCGACCGAGAAGGGCAGCGTGCGCTTCGCCGAGTGGATGACCCTGGTCGTCGGCCTGATCGGCATGGGCCTGGCCCTGGTGCTGTCGCGCTACGACATCCACTCGCTGTTCGACGTCTCGATCGAACTGGCCGGCCTGCTCGGCGGCGGCTTCGCCGGCGCCTACACGCTGGGCATGTTCACCAGGCGCGCCAACTCGGCCGGCGTCGCCATCGGCATCGGCGGCAGCATCGCGCTGACCCTGCTGGCCTGGTCGTTCAACCTCGTGCATCCCTACTTCTACCTGGGCATCTCGATCATGTTGTGCATCGTCATCGGCTACATCGCCAGCCTGTTCTTCCCGGCCACGGAGCGCTCGCTGGAAGGCCTGACCATCCACACCAAGAAAGCTGCAGCCTGAACAAAACGGAGTAACAAAACGGAGTCAGAGTGATTTTTCGCATCGAGAAGCTCCGATGACGATCCGGCATCAGGGCGAAAAATCACTCTGACCCCATTTCGCCCCCATTTCGCCCTCGCGTCGGGCCAGCCATTGCGGCAAGCTGCGGTTTCGCCGGAGGACGATTTCTTGGATACCCAATTCCTGTACACCTTCGTCAACGTCGTCGACCGCGGGTCGATGGCGGCGGCCGCGCGCTTCCTCAACATCACGCCGGCCGCGGTGGCGCAGCAGATCCGCACGCTCGAGCGCGAACTCGGGGTGCCGCTGATCGCGCGTGCCGGACGCACCGTCAACGTCACCGAGGAGGGCGCGCGCATCCTGCAGCGTGCGCGCGACCTGCTGCGCGACGTCGCCGACCTGCGCAGCGTCGCCAACGACCGCGCGATCTCCGGCGAGCTCCGCCTCGGTGCCTGCCCGACCGCGCTGGCCGGGTTGCTGCCCGACGTGCTGGCGCGGATGGTCAAGAAGCTCCCGCAGATCAACGTCTTCATCAAGCCCGGCTACTCGGCCGAACTCTATGGCGACGTCGAGCAGGGCGAACTCGATGCCGCGCTGGTGCTGCAGGCGCCGTTCGCGCTGCCCAAGACCTGCAACTGGGAAGTGCTGCGCGAGGAGCCGCTGGTGGTGCTGGCGCCGGAGCACATGGCCCATCGCGATCCGCACGAGCTGCTGCGCAGCGAACCGCTGATCCGCTACGACCGCCACCAGTGGGGCGGGCGCCAGGCCGACGAATACCTGCGCCGCGCCGGCATCGTCCCGCGCGAGCGCTTCGAGCTCAACGCGCTGAACGCGATCGCGGTGATGGTCGACCGCGGCCTGGGGGTGTCGGTGGTGCCCGACTGGGCGCAGCCCTGGCCGGCCGGCGTGCGCGTCGTGCGCCTGCCGTTGCCGGACGCCTCGGAACCGCGCCGCATGGGCGTGGTCTGGTCCAACGCCACGGTGCGCACGCGCCTGGTGGCGGCATTGCGCGAGGAGTGCCGCTTCGTCGCCAAGGTGCAGGCCGACAGCCTGCGTGCAGGGGATTGATCAGGACGGCGCGATCAGGCCCGGATGAACGCAATGTTGCGATGCAGCATATATTTTGTCGTGTCGTAAGCAACAAAAAGTAGGGTTTGAACGTATGCGCAGCCGGTTCCATCGACCCGGCCAGCCCCCTAGCCTTGCGCGCAATGTCGCAGGACATGATCGCCGCCGGTGATCGCGCCACGACACAGCCCGGATGCTGTCTCCATCGGACAGGCCGGTCCGCAATCCAAGACACGCCAAGGACTCGACCAGCGGGAGACCCGTCGGCCGCGTTCTGGCCATGAGAGCACACATGATCAAGCCACTATCCGCAGCCATCTGCGTCGCGCTGCTTGCCGGCGGTTACGCCCCTTATGCCGCCGCCCAACAGTCCAACAATGCAGACCCCGACCAGCAGGCGTCGGCTGCGGTCAACCTGGACAACGTCATCGTCACCGGCACCCGTGCGCCGAAGGCGATCGACCGCATCCCCGGCGCTGTCAGCATCATCAGCACCCAGGAAATCCAGTCTTCGCTCAACTTGACCGAGGACGCCACGGCGGTGCTGTCGAAGATGATCCCGGGCTACTCGGAGTCGACGCAGGCGCTGACCAATTCGGGTGAGACGCTGCGTGGGCGCATCGCGCTGCGCCTGTTCGACGGCATTCCGCAGACCTCGCCGCTGCGCGAGACCAATCGTGCAGGCAGCTTCACCGATCTGGGCATCGTCGGCCGCATCGAGGTCGTCAATGGACCGTCCGCCGCCGAAGGCGTGGGCGCGGCAGGCGGCATCATCAACTACATCTCGAAGGTGCCTGAAGAAGGTACGTCGACCACGGTCACGACCCGTTACTCGACCCAGGGCCGCAGCGACAGCGATGGCTGGAAGCTCGGCCTGACCTTCGGCCACAAGGAAGATGCCTACGACCTGCTGCTGGCGACCTCGTTCGTCGACCGTGGCATGGCCTACGACGCCAACGGCCGCAAGATCGGCATGCGCGGTTCGGGCACGATCAACGATTCCGAATCCAAGAATCTGTTCCTGAAGTTCGGTATGAACTTCGGCGAGGGCGACATGCAGCGCCTGCAGGCGAGCATCAGCCGCTTCAATCTGACCGGCAAGGGCAACTACACCGGCGTGGATGGCGACCGCCGGATCAACCAGACCTCGACCTCGGTGCGTGGCACGCCACTGGGCGCCAAGACCGAGTTCAACGACTTCAACCAGATGACGCTGTCGTACAGCCATGCCGACCTGTTCGGGGGCACCTTCCTGGCCGACGTCTATCGTGCTGACCAGGCGATGCGCTATCCGGCCGAAGACGGTGCCGACCGCCAGGATCCACTGCTGGCCCCACTGGGCACGTTGATCGACCAGTCCGAAGTGAACTCCGAGAAGCGTGGTTTCCGGACGTCGTGGACGCGACCGGAACTGTTCAACGTGGAAGGCCTGGAATTGCGCGTGGGCGTGGATTTCGTGCGCGACAAGACCGATCAGCGCCTGGCCCTGACCCAGCGCGTGTGGGTGCCACCGATGGAATACGAAAGCACCGCGCCCTACGCGCAGCTGTCGTACGACATCGGACCAGTGACCCTGAGCGGCGGCTTCCGCAAGGAAGATGGCGAGCTCAGCGTGCAGGACTACACCACCACGTACTACAACAACCGCGTCTTCGTGCAGGGTGGCAAGCTGGATTATTCGGCCAGCCTGCCCAGCTTCGGTGCCGTGTACCGGTTTACCGACGCGCTGTCGGCGTACGCGTCGTACTCGGAAGGCTTCAGCCTGCCCAACGTCGGCATTCCGTTGCGCAACATCCGCGTGCCCAACCAGTCCGTCGACGGCATCCTCGATCTGCAGGCGATCATCGTCGAGAACAAGGAAGTGGGCGTGAACTGGCGTGGCTCGCGCTTCAGCGCCGGCGCGTCCGTGTATCGCAGCTATTCCGACTTCGGCGTCTCCCTGAGCACCGATCCGGTGACCGGCGATTTCGTGATGAACCGGGGCCCGGTGGAAGTCCGTGGACTCGAACTGACCGGTACTTACACCGTCAACAACGATCTGCGCTTGAACGCACTGTACTCGCGCATCCTTGGCAATACGTGGTGGAGCAAGGACGGTCCGCTGGACAAGCAGATGGGCGCCAACGACATCAGCCCGGACAAGATCGGCTTCAACGTGTTCTGGACCTTCCTGCCGAAGGCCGACCTGGTCCTGGGCACGTCGACGCTGCTGTCGCGCACGCTCAATACCGGTGAGCACACCTCCGGACGCACCCTGCTGGACCTGAGCGTGAACTACGACACCGGTCGCTTCGGACGCCTGACCCTGGGCGTCGAGAACCTGCTCGACAAGCAGTACATCCTGACCACCTCCGAGGCCAGCACGAGCTACGAGGACTGGATGGCAGGCCGTGGCCGTGTGTTCTCGCTGACGCACCAGATCAAGTTCTGATTCCAGACGCATCGGCACACCGGGCCCGGCTGATGCCGGGCCCGGGATGGCCTGCAACGGCTCGCCCGGCTTCCCCCAACCCGCCGTGTCGGCGCCGGGCGGGTGTCCCCCGGCTGCCGACGACCGGCTCGGCGTTCGCACGGCGGCAATGTTGCGAAGCAGCAAGTATTTGTGCCGTCGTAAGCAATAAAAACTAACGTTTGAACATAGGTGCAGCCGATTCCACCGGCGGAAGGCGGCCCATAGGCTTGCGCGCAATGTCGAAGGGCGCGATTCCGTTTCGGAACGGGGCGTAGGCGGCAGGCAGACGTCGGTCACGGCCAGAGGCGACCGCCGCGGATTTTCGAATCTTCCGAACCATCCATCCGGGAGGGCCCGTGGTGCTGGTTCCATCCAAGAGACCACACATGATCAAGCCACTTTCCGCAGCCATCGGCTTTGCACTGTTCGCCAGTCTGTTCCCCGTGCACGCGCTCGCCCAGGTCGCCACCGCGACCCCCGACGCCGCGACGGACGCCGAGGTCAAGCGCTTGGACAAGGTCATCGTGACCGGCACGCGGGCGCCCAAGGCCATCGACAAGATTCCCGGCGCGATCTCGATCGTGTCGACGGAAGAGATCAAGCACACCCTGCTGCTGACCGAGGATGCCACCGCTGTGCTGGCGCGCACCGTGCCGGGCTACTCGGAAGCGTCCCAGGCAATGAGCAACACCGGCGAGAACCTGCGCGGCCGCGTCGCGCTGCGCTTGTTCGATGGCGTCCCGCAGGGATCGCCATTGCGTGAAGGCACCCGCAATGCGACCTTCACCGACATGGGCATCGTCGAACGCATCGAGGTGATCAACGGCCCCTCGGCCTCCGAGGGCGTCGGCGCTGCCGGCGGCATCATCAACTACATCTCCACCGTGCCGCGGGAAGAGGGCACCAAGTTCCGCCTGCTGTCGCGCTATTCGACCCAGTTCAAGGACGATAGCGCGGGCTGGAAAGTCGGCGTGAACATGACCCACAAGCAGGACAACTTCGATGCCGTGGTCGGCGTGTCGCGCATCGAACGGGGAATGGGCTACGACGGCGACGGCGTGCGCCTGGGCATGAACACCAGCGGTTCGGTCAACGACTCGGTGACCAACAACCTGTTCCTGAAGGCCGGCATCAACTTCGGCGAGAATGGCGACAAGCGGTTGCAGGCCAGCTACAGCGATTTCAAGATCGAAGGCAACGGCAACTACATCCAGATCGATGGATGCCGTTACGAGCCGGGCTGGTGCGAGAATCCGCGCCCGAACACCTCTGAGCGCGGCCACCTGTTCGGCACCAAGGCCGAGTTCAACGACTTCCGGCAGCTCAACCTGCTCTACAGCGACAGCAACTTCTTCGACGGAACGCTGGTGCTCAATGCCTACTGGGCCGACCAGGCGATGCGCTACCCGCCCGAGAACGGCGGCGACCGCCAGGATCCGGACATCCCGCCCAATGGGCCGGACGGGCTGATCTGGGATCAGTCCGAGATCAACTCGGACAAGCGCGGTATGCGGGCGTCCTGGACGCGCCCGGACCTGTTCAACATCGACGGCCTGGAGCTGCACACCGGCCTGGACTGGGTGCGCGACACCGCCGACCAGCGGCTGGCCCTGACCAACCGCCTGTGGGTACCACCGATGGAATACACCAGCGTCGCGCCGTATGCGCAGCTGGACTACGAGATCGGCCCGGTCACCATCAGCGGCGGTCTGCGTCGCGAAGATGGCGAGCTGCGCGTGGATTCGTATACCACCACGGCTTACCGCAATCGCGTTTTCGTCCAGGGCGGCACGCTGTCGTACACCGATACGTTGAAGAACCTCGGCGCAGTCTGGCAGATCAGTGACGAATGGTCGGCATTCGTCGCCTTCGGCGAAGGATTCGGCCTGCCCAACGTCGGCATTCCGCTGCGCAACATCAACTATCCTGGCCAGACCGTGGCCGGCATCATCGACCTCCAGGCGATCGTGGTGAAGAACAAGGAGGTCGGCTTCAACTGGCGCGGCGCGAATGCATCCTTCGGTGCGTCGTACTACGACTCCAAGGCCGACTTCGGTACGTCGTTGGCGATCGATCCGGCGACCAACGATTTCGTGCTCAACCGTGCGCCGACACGCATCAAGGGGTTCGAGGCGACGGCGGACTGGAACATCACGCCGGACTGGAAGGTGACCGGCCTGTACTCGCGCATCCGCGGCAAGACGGCATTCTGGAATTCCGACACCGAGGGTCGATATGCGGAAGGCGGGCTGAACAAGCCGATGGGTGCGCTTGACATCAATCCCGACAAGATCGTGCTGTCGGCGCGCTGGAAATTCTCGCCGCAGGGAGACGTGACCCTGGGATCGACCACCCTGCTGTCGCGGGAACTGTATGGCGAAGACGTGCGTGCGTTCGACGACCGTGAGTTCTCCTACCGTGAGAAGACCTCGGGCTACACTCTGTTCGACCTGGGCATGAACTATCGCGTGGAAAAAGTGGGTCGTTTCTCGCTGGGCATCGAAAACCTGCTCGACAAGCAGTACATCCTGACCTGGTCGCAGGTGCCCGGCTTCCGCAACTACTGGGCCGGCCGTGGTCGCATGTATTCGGTGACCTACGAGTACACGTTCTGAGCATGGCCAGGGGCGCTTGCAAACGAGCGCGCGCCGGCGTGCCGTCCTTTCGGGGGCGGCACGCATGGACCACAGGTTTGGTGTTACTTTGCGTGACCGCGACGGCGGCGGCCAGCGATCGCTGGCAGCGGTTGGATGCGTTCCTGTCCGATGCGACCGGCGCTGCCGGATATCCCGGCGCCGTCGCGCTGGTCGAAGTGGATGGGCAGCCCGTGTTCCACGGGGCCTGGGGCCGCCGTGATGCCGTCGGCCATCAACCGATGGCCGAGGATGCGATTTTCCGCATCTATTCAATGACCAAGCCCGTCACCTCGGTCGCGGTGCTGATGTTGCTTGAGCAGGGCCTGCTGACACTGGACGATCCGGTGTCCAGGCACCTGCCCGAGTTCGCCGACATCCGCATGGTGGCAGGAGGCAGCAGCGAGCGCCCCGAGTTGCAGCCGTTGCCGCGACCGCTGACGATCCGCCATCTGCTCAGTCACACCAGTGGCCTGGCCGCCGATACGTCCGCCCATCCCGTTGCCGCTGCCTTGCTGCGCGAGGCCGGCATTGATGGCGCGGCAGACCTGACCGAGGTCGCCCGTCGCTTGGCGCGGGTTCCGCTGGCCGAAGCGCCGGGCACGCATTTCCATTACGAAGGCAGCAATACCGAGCTCCTGGCGCGGATCGTCGAAGTTGTCAGCGGACAACCGTTCGGCCAGTGGCTGCAGGCGCATGTGTTCGTACCGCTGGATATGCGCGATACCGGCTTTGAAGTGCCGACGAATGCGCGCAACCGGGTAGTCGACCTCGTGCAGTCCACCGACGATGGCGGGTTGCGCATCGCCGACACTGCAAGTGCGCGCACGCCAGGCATTCGCCTGAAGGCCTACGACAATGCCGCAGGTGGTCTCTATTCGACGGCGCGCGATTACATGCGCTTCGCGCGGATGCTGGTCAACAATGGTGAGGTCGACGGTGTCCGGCTACTGTCGCGCAAGTCCATCGACCTGATGATGAGCGATCAGCTCGCGCGTTTCGATCCCGCCATCAGGGGCGAAACACGTGGTGAAGGTTTTGGTCTTGGTGGATACGTCGTCACCGATCCAGCCATGCGTGGGCGTTTGGGCAGCGAGGGCCAGTTCGGCTGGTCAGGCGCGGCATCGACGTACTTCACCGTGGACCGCCGTGAGCGGATGGTGGCGATCCTGCTGTTGCAGTACTTGCCTGGACATGGGCGCCAGGATCTGCCGAAGCTGTCGGCTCCCTTCTACAACCTTGTCTATCAGGCGTTGCCATGAGTTCTTCTGTGTTGGTCGCAGGCTCGGCCAATCTCGATTTCGTCGTCCGCGCCTCGCATATCCCGGCGCCGGGCGAGACCGTGCTCGGCCGGGAGTTCACCACCTTCCCGGGCGGCAAGGGCGCCAACCAGGCCGTCGCCGCCGCGCGCGCAGGCGGCGCCGCGACACGGATGCTGCTGGCGCTCGGCGACGATGCCTATGCCGTGCCGCTGGAAGCCTCGCTGCATGCGGCCGGCGTCACGCTGCACGTGCAGCGGCAGGCGACCCTGCCGACCGGCGTCGCCTTCATCTGCCTGTCCGATGGTGCCGAGAACGCGATCACCGTCGCGCCCGGCGCCAACAACGCGCTGGCGCCCGAACATCTGCCCGACCTGTCGACGGTCAGCCACCTGCTGCTGCAACTGGAAACCCCGCTCGACAGCGTGATCGCCTATGCCGAGCGCGCGCATGCGGCCGGCGTGCGCGTGGTGCTCAATGCCGCGCCTGCGCGTGAACTGCCGCAGCGGCTGCTGGCCGCGGTGGACGTGCTGGTGGTCAACGAAGGCGAGCTGGCGATGCTGGCCGGCGATGTCGCCGACCTGGGCGCCGCGCTGCGTCGGCTGGCGGTGCCCTGCATCGTGGTCACGCTCGGTGAGGCCGGCTGCATCGCGCGCGTTGGCGAGACGATGCACCTGCAGCCTGCGTTCCGCATCGAGGCCGTCGACACCACGGCGGCCGGCGATACCTTCTGCGGCGCACTGGTCGCGGCGCTGGCGCAGGGCGAGGCCCTGCCCGCCGCGCTTCGCATCGCCAGCGCGGCCTCGGCACTGGCGTGCACTGCGCTCGGCGCACAGTCGAGCATCCCGGCCCGCGACGCGGTGCTGTCGCTGCTCGCGCGCGTGCCGACCGATGACGTCGCCGCGCGCGCGGCGCTGGCGCAACGCTGCGGCCTGCCGGTCGACGGTGATCGTCGCTGACGCGCCTTTCCCTGGCGCATCTCCCCCTCTTCTGTTTGCCTGCTGGACCCGCACCATGACCATTCCCTACGACACCCCTGACGACGACGCGCAGCCCGACTACGGCCCGGCGCCCCTGCGGACCGAGTACAAGTTCTCGCACGTCACCACCGGCCGCTACCTGCCCACGCCGGGCAAGGCGCCGGGCTGGCCGTTCGCCGACATCGGCGCGTGGATGATCGACGCCAACGACAGCGCGCAGGACTGGCTGGCCGAGCTGCGCGACTGGCGCCGCGAGCACCTGGTGCGCATCGGCTACGACGACGTCAACTACCGCCGTCCGGAACTGCAGTGGGCGCAGCGCAACTTTGTGCACGCGCAGATGATGGTCGAGGATCGCTACTTCTTCGATGCGCAGACCGGCGAATACACCGTCGACCGTTATCTCGACGATCTGATCGCGCGCTTCGGCGGTCTGGACTCGGTGCTGATCTGGTACATCTATCCCAACATCGGCATCGACGACCGCAACCAGTTCGATCTCGCCGAGGACATGCCCGGCGGCCTCGATGGCCTGCGCCATGCGGTGCAGGCGTTCCAGAAGCGCGGCGTCAAAGTGTTCCTGCCGGCCAAACCCTGGGACCACGGCACGCGCGATCCCGGCGTCACTCATTGGGACGGCCTGGCCGAGATCGTCAAGGCGGTCGGCGCCGACGGCATCAACGGCGATACCTTCAACGGCGTGCCGCGCGCATTCTTCGATGCCTGCGACAAACTCGGGCAGCCGGTCGTCGTGCAGCCCGAGTCCACGATCAGCTCCGAAGAACAGCTGATCTGGAACGTGCAGAGCTGGGGCAAGAAGGCGCCCGACGGCCCGGTGCCGCCGGTGTCGAAGTGGAAGTGGCTCGAACCACGGCACATGGTCAACTACGAGAACCGCTGGGGCCGCGACCGCACGCACGACCTGCAGTACTGCTTCTTCAACGGCATCGGCTACAACGCCTGGGAGAACATCTGGGGCGTCTGGAACCAGTTCAACCCGCGCAACGCCGAAGCGCTGCGCCGCATCGCCACGATCTACCGGCAGTTCCCGGACCTCGTGGTCAGCATGGACTGGGCGCCGTACCAGACCAGCCTGCAGCGCAGCATCTTCATCAGCCGCTTCCCGGGCGAGGGCCGCACGCTGTGGACCCTGGTCAACCGCAACGAGTACGCGGTCGATGGCGAGCAGTTCGCGATCGCGCATGTCGAGGGCACGCGCTACTACGACGCCTGGAACGGCCAGCCGCTGCAGCCGCGCATCGTCGACGGCCAGGCCCTGATCGAACTGTCGCTGGAAGCGCGTGGCTTCGGCGCGGTGGTGGCGCTGGCCGCCTCGACCGTGCTCGACGGCTTCGATGCCTTCATGGCCACCGTCGCCGGGCAGGCACGCACGCCGATCAACGCGCACTCCGGTGCCTGGCGCGCCGCGCCGCAGACGCTGTCCGACAATCCGCCGACCGTCGTGCAGGCGCGCGCGCCCGACGGCATGGTGACGATCCCAGGCGGCGAGTTCCTGTTCAAGGTCGGCGGTATCGAGATCGAAGGCTTCACCTGGGCCGGGCTCGACGTGCAGTACCCGTGGGAGGACAGCGCGCGCCGCCATCATCGCCGTCGCATGACGCTGCCGGCCTTCCATATCGATCGCCATCCGGTGACCAACGCACAGTTCAAGCGCTTCCTCGATGCCAGCGGTTATGCGCCGCGCGATGCGCACAATTTCCTGCGCCACTGGGTCGACGGCGCGCCGCGCGCGGGCTGGGACAACAAGCCGGTGACCTGGGTGTCGCTGGAAGATGCACGCGCCTACGCGCAATGGGCCGGCAAGCGCCTGCCGCGCGAGTGGGAATGGCAGTACGCCGCGCAGGGCAACGACGAGCGCCTGTATCCCTGGGGCAACGACTGGGACGAAGGCCGCGTGCCACGCGTCAATCGCGGTCGCCGGCTGTTGCCGCCGGCCGATGTCGATGCGCATCCGCAGGGCGCGTCGCCGTTCGGCGTCGAAGACCTGGTCGGCAACGTCTGGCAATGGACCGACGAGTTCGCCGACGAGCACACGCGCGCGGCCGTCCTGCGTGGTGGCAGCAGCTACCAGCCGCAGACCTCGCACTGGTACTTCCCGCAGGCCTACCGCCTCGACCAGCACGGCAAATACCTGCTGATGGCTCCCAGCAAGGATCGCTCGGGCATGCTCGGCTTCCGCTGCGTCGTCGATGCCGAACCGGTCTCGGGCAAACATCCCGGAGCATCCGCCGATGCATGAGTCCGCACACGGCGCGGTGCGCGACGTGCAGCAGCTGGCGACGCCGACCCAGGTCAGCCTCGGTGGCGTGCTCGGCGACGCACTCGATGCCAACCGGCGCGGCCGGCTGTCGCATTTCATCACCGGTGCCGCCAGCCCGGCGATCACGATCTTCGATCCCAGCCATCGCGCGCACAACGAAGAAGGCGACTGGTACGGCGAGCATGCCGGCAAGTGGCTGTCGGCCGCCGCGAAGTCCGCCGCCCGCAGCGGCGACTGCGCGCTCGCCGGCAGCGTGCTGGCGGTCGTGGCTTACCTGTCCAGCGTGCAGGACCAGGACGGCTATCTCGGCAACTACGCGCCGCAGCGGCGCTTCATGGTGCCGCAGCCGCCCAAGCCCGAAAGCTGGAACGGCGAGCCCGCGCTGCGCACCTGGGACGTGTGGACGCACAGCTACCTGTTGATCGGCCTGCTCGAGGTGCATCGCCAGTTCCCGCAGGCTGGTGCGCTGGCGACCGCGCGCCGCATCGGCGACCTGTGCTGGCAGACGTTCTGCGTCGACGGCATCGACATCACCACCGTCGGCAATCATCACGGCATGTCGGCCACCGTGCTGCTCGATCCCATCGTCGACCTGCATGCGCTGACCGGCGACCCGCGTTACCTGCAGCTGGCCGAGCGCATCCTCGCGCAGGCCAATGCGAACCCGCGCCTGGCCTTGCTCGATCGCGCGCTGGCCGGCGCCGATCCGTCCGAGATCGCGACCGGCAAGGCGTATCAGTTGTGCTGGAACCTGGTCGGCCTGGCCAAGCTGTCGCGCGCCACCGGCGACCCGCGTCATCGCCAGGCGCTGGACGCGCAATGGCAGGCCATCCGCGACCATCACCTGAGTCTGGGCGGCGGTCCGTTCGGCGGCATCGGGCATCGATCTCGCGAGGTCTTCAATCCCGCGTCGGTGTTCGATCCCGAGGCCTACATCGAGACCTGCTCGGTGCTGGCGTGGATCCAGCTCAACCGCGAACTGCTGGCGATCACCGGCGACCCGCGCCATGCCGAGGAGATCGAGCGCACCGCCTACAACGACCTGCTCGGCGCGCAGGCGCCCAACGGCGAGGACTGGTGCTACTACTCGTACGCCAACGGTCGCCGCATCCACACCAACTACTGGCGCTGCTGCAAATCCAGCGGCGCGATGGCGATCGAGGAACTGCCGGCGGTCGCCTATGCGCGCGATGCCGAGGGCTTCGTCGTCAACCTGCTCGGCCCCGGCGAGGCGACGTTCGCACGCGACGATGCCGGCACGG
This sequence comes from Luteimonas sp. RIT-PG2_3, assembly GCF_054902115.1. Classification (NCBI taxonomy): domain Bacteria; kingdom Pseudomonadati; phylum Pseudomonadota; class Gammaproteobacteria; order Lysobacterales; family Lysobacteraceae; genus Luteimonas; species Luteimonas sp. RIT-PG2_3. The sequence continues at coordinate 658,178 of NZ_JBUBPF010000001.1, forward strand.
TCCACATCGAGCAGTCCACGCGCTATCCGTTCGAAGGCGACATCGCCCTGCGGATCGGCGTCGACCGCAGCGCCCGTTTCTCGCTGTGCGTGCGCATCCCGGCCTGGGTGCAGGGCGCGACGCTCGCGGTCAATGGCGAGGCCTGGGGCGGCGACCTCGTCGCAGGGGCCTACGCACGCATCGAGCGCAACTGGGCGGACGGCGATACGGTGTCGCTGCAGCTGCCATTGCGGCCGCGCGTGCACCGCCGCGTCTATCGCAACATCCAGGAATCGCGCGCGCCCGACGGCTCGCCGGTCCGCCAGCAGGTCCTGCACTACGCGCATGTCGCGTTCAGTCGCGGCGCGCTGGTCTACGCCACCGGCCTGGTCGACGGCTACAAGACCGCCGAGATCGTGCGCCTGCCGGACGACGACACGCAGGTCGTGCTGGAGGAGCTGCCGGCCTCGGGCGAGGGCGACGAGGCCGCAGTCGGCCTGCGCCTGCACCTGGACGATCGCGCGCCGATCGATTTTCATCCCTACTACGCGCTCGGTGGCCGCCAGGACAGGACCTGGCGGTTGACCTGGCTTGGACTGGCCCCGTCGGAGACGGGCGCCGACATGGACGATTGCGGAAGGATCTGAGATGCGGCAGCGGTGCGAGGCGGTTCTCAAACAAGTTTCTGTGGAGGCAGAAGGTAGCGGCCCGTGCTGGGTCTGCGCGCCGGATGCGGCAAGACTGTCGGATTCTTGCGATGCGCCGGGGTGCGCCCGGAGGTCATGTTGAATCGTTCCGTCTTCGATAGCGGCCGCCGTGGCGCCGCCGGTCCCCTGAGCGGCGTGCGCGTGCTCGATCTCAGCGCCTATATCGCCGGCCCCTATGGCTGCACGCTGCTGGCCGACCAGGGCGCCGACGTGGTCAAGGTCGAGCCGCCCGATGGCGACAATCTGCGCAACTACCCGTCGACGCTGGAAGCCGAGAGCCGTGCGTTTCTCGGCGTCAACCGCAGCAAGCAGGGCGTGGTGCTCAACCTCAAGCAGGACGACGACCGCGCCGTGCTGTACCGGCTGGTGCGCGAGGCCGACGTGCTGGTGCACAACTTCCGCCCCGGCGTCGCCGAGCGGCTGGGCATCGGTTTCGACACGTTGTCGGCGATGAACCCGCGCCTGATCTACTGCGCGGTCACTGGCTACGGCGAGACCGGTCCGATGAAGGACAAGGCCGGTTACGACCAGGTGCTGCAGACCATGACCGGCATGTGCGTGATGCAGGGCAAGCGCGGCGGCACGCCGGAGATCATCTACGGATCGGTCGTCGACTATTACGCGGCGGCGTTGCTGGCGGCCGGCGTCTCGTCGGCGCTGTACGAGCGCGAGCGCAGCGGCGAGGGCCAGTACGTCGGCGTGTCCCTGCTGCGCAGTGCGTTGACGATGCAGTCGGCGCGGATGATCTGGGCCGAGGGCGAGTCGCACGACATCGGTCGCGACATGCGTTCAGGCGGCGTCACCGGCATCCATCCGACCCGCGATGGCCATCTCTACGTGTCGGCCAATACACCGCGCTTCTGGCAGGCGCTGTGCGCCAAGACCGGCCTGCCCGAGCTGGCCGCCGATCCGCGCTTCGACAGCGTGCGCAAGCGGGCCGAGCATGCCGACGAACTGCTGGGCAGGCTGCACGCCGCCTTGCAGGCGCACTCCGCGCTGGAGTGGGAACACATCTTCGGTGACGAGGTGCCGTGCGCCGCGGCGCGACCGGTCGAGGACATGTTCGAGCACCCGCAGGTGCTGGCCGAAGGCATGATTGCCGATATCGCACATCCGCGCCTGGGGAGTTATCGTGGGGTCTCGCGGCCGATCCACTTCGGTCGTACGCCCGGTCCCGAGCCCTTCGCCGCGCCGGTGCTGGGACAGCACACCGAGACGATCGCATCCGCGCTCGCAGCGGCGGCGCCGTCCGAAGACGAGTCGGCGCTGGGCTGATCGTCTACCCCTTTTGCAATGAGGTTCCGAGGTCCCCGATGTCCGAACGTTCCAAACTCGCGCAATTGCGCGACATGACCGTGGTGGTCGCCGATACCGGCGATTACGCCGCCATCGAGCGACTGAAGCCGGTCGACTGCACCACCAATCCCACGCTGGTGCGCAAGGCGCTGGACCTGCCGATCTACGCCGACCTGGTCGCGCGTGAACTGGCGGCCGTCGATCGCAGTGGCGTCGGTCGCACGTCGGGGGAGGTCGATGCACTTGCGGCGCAGGTCGTGGACCGCCTGGCCATCGGTGTCGGCGTCAAACTCGCGGGGCTGGTACCGGGGCGCGTATCGACCGAAGTCGACGCGGATCTGTCGCATGACACCGCGGCCACGATCGCCAAGGCGCACCAGTTCATCTCCATGTACGCCGACGCCGGGGTCTCAAGGGACCGCGTGCTGATCAAGATCGCGGCAACCTGGGCCGGCATCCGTGCCGCCGAGCAGCTGCAGCGCGAAGGCATCGACTGCAACCTAACGCTGATCTTCAACCGCAGCCAGGCGATCGCCTGTGCGGAGGCCGGTGCGTTCCTGATCTCGCCATTCGTCGGCCGCATCCTGGACTGGCATGTCGCACGTGGCGACGTGCCGGCCAGCATCGATGCCGATCCCGGCGTGCGTTTCGTGCGCGACGTCTATGCCGAGTTCAAGCGTCGTGGTTCGGCGACTGTGGTCATGGGCGCGTCGTTCCGCTCGACCGCGCAGATCGAGGCGTTGGCCGGTTGCGACCGCCTGACGATCTCGCCCGATCTGCTGGAAGCGCTGGACGCCGACTACGGTCCGCTGCCGCGCCTGTTGCATCCGGCGGAAGCAGATGCCGCCAACATCGCGCCCGTCGATGCGGCGCAGTTCGCTGCCGATCTCGCGGCCGATGCGATGGCCAACGAGAAACTCGAGCAGGGCATTGCCGCCTTCACCAGCGACCTGGTCGCCCTGCGCCAAACCATCGCTGCGCGCCTGCGGGCAGAGGCATGACCGCAGCGATGGCGAGACCCCGCGTGACCGCACCCCGGTCGCGGGCCCGGTTGCTCGCACTGCTACCGCTGATCATCGCGGCCGCCGCGATGGCCACGGAGCCCGTGCGGCCCCTGTCGCCGGGTGTGGAGGAAATCAGCCCGGGCAAGCTGGCGGGCTATCTCGACAACAGCGCACTGCCCGACAGCGTCCGCCTGGTAGTCCCCGCGCCTGCGCCTGGTTCCGTGGCCGACCAACTCGACGACGACGTCAGCGCAGCACGCCACCTGCGCGGTTCGTCGCGCTGGGACCAGGCCATCCGTGATGCCGATGTCGGCTTTCCCCAGGCCGCTGGACTGTTCTCCTGCGCCCTGCAGGCCAACATCACCGCCGATGCCACGCCAACGTTGTATCGGCTGTTGTGGCGTAGCCGGACCGATGCCGCAGCATCCGTCGATGCGGCCAAGGACCGTTACCAGCGGCCGCGTCCGTTCATGCGCAATGGCGATCCGACCTGTACGCCGGACAAGCAGGCGGGCCTGGCCGGCAATGGCTCCTATCCATCGGGGCATGCCGCGATCGGCTGGGCCTGGGCGTTGATCCTGACCGAACTGGCCCCCGATCGCGCCGATGCCATTCTGGCGCGCGGTCGCAGTTTCGGTGAGAGCCGATTGGTCTGCAATGTGCATTGGCATAGCGATGTACAGGCCGGGCAGTGGATGGCCGCGGCGACCGTCGCGCGATTGCATGGCGAGCCCGCGTTCCGCGCGGACCTGGATATTGCGCGCGCCGAGCTGGCGGATCTGCGTGCGTCGGCGCCTGCCGCGCCTGCGCATTGCGCCGACGAGGCCGCTGCATTGGAGCAGCCACTGCCAACGCAGCCCTGACCGCCGGGCCGCGGAGCGGTCCTCGGCGCGACAGCCGCGATCAACGATCCAATGCCGCCATCCCGACTTCCGTATAACGCGTGCCCGCCGCCGCATCCGGCGGGAACACCGCATCGATGGCTGCCAGCTCGTCCGCGCTCAGCACCACATCCAGCGCGTCCAGATTCTGCTCCAGATACGCGATCTGCTTCGTGCCCGGGATCGGAACGAGTGACAGCGTGTTGCCATCCATGGCGACAACAGGATCGGCTTCGGATAGACCGGCCCGGCCGTCCGTGGCCGGGCGTTCGCCGTCGCGGCGAGCAGTGCTCGCCGAGCGCGAGGGCTCACCCTGCGCCAGCACCCACGCCAGCGCCAGTTGCCCGGGCGCAACGCCCTTCGCCGCCGCGATCGCGCGCACCTGCTCGACCAGCGCCAGATTGCGCGCGAAGTTGTCGCCCTGGAAACGCGGACTGCTGCGACGGTAATCGTCCGCATCGAAATCCTCGACCCGCGTGATCGCACCCGTCAGGAACCCACGCCCGAGCGGCGAGTACGGCACGAAACCGATGCCGAGCTCGCGCACCGTTGCGAACACACCATTGCTTTCAGGGTCGCGCGACCACAGCGAGTACTCGCTCTGCACCGCCGTGATCGGATGCACCGCATGCGCGCGCCGAATCGTGTCGGCGGCGGCCTCGGACAAACCGAGGTGGCGCACCTTGCCTTGTTCGACCAGCCGCGCCATCGCACCGACCGTCTCCTCGATCGCCACCGCCGGATCCACCCGGTGCTGGTAGTACAGGTCGATATGGTCCACCCCCAACCGGCGCAGGCTGGCCTCGCAGGCGGCCTGCACGTATTCCGGCCGGCCATCGACGCCCCGCGCATGCGGATCGCCCGGATCGAGGCGGACGCCGAACTTGGTCGCCAGGAACACCGCATCGCGGCGCCCGGCGATCGCCTTGCCCACCAGCACCTCGTTGGTGTGCGGGCCATACATGTCGGCCGTGTCGAGCAGGCGGACACCGCGCTCCAGTGCGCGATGGATCACCGCGATCGCGGCGGCCTCGTCGCCGCGACCGCCGTAGAACGCGCTCATGCCCATGCAGCCGAGGCCGAGGGCGGAGACAGTGGGGCCGTTGCGGCCAAGGGTTCGGGTCTGCATGGGGGATCTCCTCAAAAGGTGGCCCACGATAGACACCAAAACTGTGTCGATAAACCGCCGGCCGCCACATGAACCATGAAGCCTGACTTCATGATCTCGCCGCGCGTCACCTCAGGCCCCGCGGGAATCCCCGGATGCAGTTGTCGGCGCCGGCCCACAACACCCCGGCCCGTACGCGCCGTCACCGACGTGGTCTCCGCCGTCCCCCGCATACCCCCTGTGCTTAGACGATTGCCCGATCCCCGCGTTGAAGCGGTTGCCCGGATCCAGCCCGCGATAGAAATCCATCAGCGCAGGTTCGGCGACGTAGAGATGGCCCACGTTGTGCTCCGCCGGATAGCGCGCGCCGCGTGCGTCGAGCAGCCGCCACATCGCATGCTCCACCGCCAGGCAATCCTCGCCCTTGCGCACCAGGTAATCGTTGTGGAACACATGGCACAGGAAGTGCCCGTAATAGATCCTGTGCAGCAACTGCCGCGCCAGCGCCGGCGGCAAAGACTCGAACCAGTGCTCATCGTTGCGCCGCAAGGCGATGTCGAGCGCGACGATGTCCTCGACCTCCTCCGGATGGATCGCGCGATAGCGCACCGCCGCCCCTGCGATGACGAAGCGGTGCAGGAACGCCTTGCGCGCCTCGATATCCGTGCATTCGAAAAAATCCGCACCACCGTCCGCCTTCCATGCCGACAGCAGCCGCTGCGTGTCCTCGACCGCATCGCCGGCCACGCGCAGGATCAGATGGTGTTCGTAACGATCGCGATACTGGCGCAGCCGTGCCGGCAGATGATCCGGCCACCAGCGGCCGAGCGCATGCAGCAACCGGTCCAGCGCATTGCGCGGCAGCCAAGGCTGGCGCGCGCAGAGATCGTCGCAACGGCTCTTCAACGCAAAGAAGGCGGGCAGGCGATCGGTGCCCAAGCGCTCGATCAGCACGAACTGGTCCTTGCCGTAACGATCCGCCAGGTCGAAGGCATCGCGGTGCAGGTACTCGCCGGCGATCGGCAGCGCGCTCGCCTGCGTCAACAGCAGGCGCCGCAGCGCGGTCAGCTCGGCGACATCGTTGCTACCGATGTAGAACACCCGGCTGTCCTGTTCCAGTGCGAACGTATCCAGCCGCACCGCGAACACCATCAACTTGCCGGCCGAACCCGAGGCCTCGAACAGCCGGCGCGGATCGGCGTTGTAGCGCGCCGGCGTATCGGCTTCGACATCGCGCACATGCGCCTCGTAGTCGCCATCCGAACCGGCACGCGCCGGATGCCCGATGTCGCCCGCGTCGAAGTCGCCGTCCTGCAGTCGGCGCAGGATCTCTTCGGGTTCCTCGCCCAGCGCGATGCCAAGGTGATTGACCAGCGCCAGCCGGCCCTGCGCATCGACGCGCGCGAACAAGGCCATCTGCGTATAGGCCGCGCCGCGCCGCGTCAGTGCGCCGCCGGAGTTGTTGCAGACGCCGCCGACCACTGACGCACCAAAGCACGACGAGCCGATCACCGAATGCGGCTCGCGGCCCAGCGGCTTCAAGGTCTTCTCCAACCGATGCAGGGTCGCGCCCGGCAGGCAGACCACCTGGCGACCGTCCTCGATGACGAAGAGGGCATCCAGCCGCGTCGTGCTGATGACGACGACATCGCGGTCGTAGCCCGTCGCCGCAGGCGTCGAGCCCCCGGTCAGTCCGGTGTTCGAGGCCTGCACGATCACGATGGCGTCGGCATCCACGCAGGCCTGCAGCACCTGCCACTGTTCGTACAACGTGCCCGGCCGCACAACCGCCACCGCCTCGCCACCGCCGAAACGGAAGCCGGTCGTATAGCGGCGCATCGCGCGCGCGGCCGACAGCACATGCGCCTCGCCGACGACGGTCCGCAGGCGCTCCAGCAGGCGCCCGCGCGCGCCAGCGTCGAGGGTGCCGGCGTCAAGTGTGTCGTGCGCGCTCACCACGGATGCCCCGCGCAATGGCGGCAACGCGCCGCATCGCGGTCGATGCCGGCCACGCCCAGTGAGCGTCCCATCGGCGCATGCGGGCCGGCAGCCATAGTCTGCATCGCGGAACCTCTCGGACAGGGCGAGATGCAGGGGCGCGCATCCGCACGGCATCGGCGCTGCGTCCAGGCTGTGGCATTGTGTCCCATCACCCTCGGTCCCACGACTTGCCAGGAAGCTGGAATCTACAATGGATGCGCGACTGCTGCCCGCACTGGCGGCGTTTTCCTGTGTGGCCCGGCACGGCAGCTTCAGCCGCGCCGCGACCGAACTGGCGGTCTCGCCCTCGGCGCTGTCGCAGACCATCCGCGCGCTGGAGGCCCAGCTCGGCGTCCGTCTGTTCAACCGCACTACCCGTCGTGTCGGCCTGACCGAACAGGGCGCCCGCTTCCTGCGCGAGCTCGGTCCCGGCCTGGCCCAGATCCACGGCGCCCTGCAGACGCTTGAAGCGCAGCGCGAACTCCCGGCCGGCCACCTGCGCATCACCGCGCCACGCATCGCCGCCGACAGGCTGGTGCTGCCGCACCTGCCTGCCTTCTGCCAACGCTACCCGCAGGTGCAGGTCGAGCTGACCATCCAGCCCGCGCTGACCGATCTTGTCGCCGAGGGCTATGACGTCGGCATCCGCCTCGGCGAATCGCTGGCGCTGGGCATGGTCGCCCTGCCGCTGGGACCGATGCAGCGGCTGGTCGTCGTCGGCGCGCCGGACTACTTCGTGCGCCACCCACCACCGCAATCCCCGCAGGACCTCGCCGCGCACGCTTGCATCCGCTATCGCCGGACCAACGGCCGGTTGATGAGCTGGGAATTCAGTCGCGACGGCCACGACTTCAACGTCGAGGTCGACGGCAGCCTGGTCTTCAACGACAGCGGCCTCGGCCGCCGCATGGCGATCGCGGGCCACGGCCTGGTGCAGATCTTCGAAGCCGCCGCTGCCGCCGACATCGCCGCGGGCCGCCTGCAACCCGTGCTCGACGACTGGCAACCGCCGTTCCCCGGCTTCCACCTGTACTACCCCGCCCGCGAACAACTGCCGCCCAAGCTGCGCGTCTTCGTGGATTTCCTGCGCGCCGCCCCCATCCAACAGGCAAGCCCCTGACCCGCGGCGCCAGATCCCGTCACCGGCGCCACACCCAACACGCCTCTACCGACTGTGCCCACACCGCCCATTCCCATCGACCTCGTCCCGCCCGCCGACGACCCGCGCCCGCAGCCACCGGAAGCACCGCTGCCGTCGGACTGCTGCGACAGCGGCTGCCCGATCTGCGTGCATGACCTCTATGCGGATGAGCTGCAGGAGTATCGGGAGAAGTTGGCGCGGTGGCGGGAGAGGAATCCTGGCGTGGAGTAAGGGATTTGACTGGCCTGCTCTGGATCGACCGGTGCATTTCTTGCATTCGCGTATCGCTAACGTCAGACAGCGCGCTATCTCCCACAGTTAGTGTTCGAAGCGACCGCTTTCGAACCAAAGCGGAAATTCGAGCATGTGTTGCGGTTGGCTGCTATGCAAGCGGCTGTCGATGTTCGCCACCACGACTCGGATGCCCCTTTGTTGTGGATTGTCGTCAGCGACGGTCGTGGCAAGGGCCACCGAGTGTAAGGCTGGAATGCCTTTACCTTTTGGGTTCAGTTCGACCCGCTATTTTGTCCATTTCTCATTCCCGCCAAGCTCATTAGTATGCTGAACTACGCACGCAAGAAGTACATCTTGGTCTGCATCGAGTTCGATCCGGTGGCCGAAGATCACCGCGGTACTGCATGCATTTCCGATTTGACTCAGTACTAAATGGGGAAAGGACGTGGGAACAATTCGGCGGTTGGTGCTCAAAAATTTCAAGCGCTTTAGGGCGCTGGAACTGGAATTCGATCCGGAGTTGAACATCCTGGTTGGCGGCAACGAAGCCGGAAAGAGTTCGGTGCTTCAGGCGATGGACATCGTACTGAGCGCTAGTCGCAGCAAGGTCGAGGGCATTGGGCTCGAAGCGCTGTTCAACGCCCACTGCATCGCCGAGTTCCTTGCTGGCGCCAGGAAAATCGTCGACCTGCCCGAGCTGCTGATCGAGGTCTACTTCGATGATCTGCCGGGTCGCCACGACCTGGATGGGCGGAACAACAGCAAGGGCGCCGACCACCTGGGCATCAAGATGGTATGCAAGCCGATTGATGAGTACACGAAGGATATCCAGGCGATCCTCACGGAGAAGCACGAGAACTTCCCTTTCGAGTACTACGGCGTACATTTCCTGACGTTCACGGACGAGGCTGTTTTTCCGTACAAGAGGCCGCTGCGGCACCTGCTGATCGACAGCTCACTAATCAACAACGAGCACGCCACGCGCGAGTACACTCGCTCAATGTATGCCGCGCATGCGAGCGTTGCCCAGCGCAATCTGCACGGCTTCGAGTACCGAAAGGCGAAGGCGAAGTTCAAGGACGACGTCTTCAAGACGATGAACGACGGGCTGGATGCCTACAAGTTCGATGTCAGGACCAGCCCGAAGGCCAGCGTTGAGACCGACATCATCATCACCGAGGACGATATCCCGGTGGACAGCAAAGGCAAGGGGCGCCAGTGCTTCATCAAGACAGAGTTCGCGCTGCGCAACCGGGAGCATGCGCTTCACGTGCTTCTGCTTGAGGAACCGGAGAACCATCTCAGCCAGGTGCATATGCGCAAGTTGATCGAGCGCATCCGCGTCTCCGTCAAGAAGCAGCTCTTTGTTGCCACGCACAGTAGCTTCATCGCCACGCGGCTGAATCTCCGCAAGGTCCTGATCCTGAGCGAAGAGAACCCGTCGCGACCGGCCAGCCTGAAGGATCTCAGCCCGGGAACCGCCGAGTTCTTCATGAAGGCGCCCGACAACAACGTACTGGAGCTAGCTTTGTGCAAAAAGGCGATCCTGGTCGAGGGCGACGCGGAGTTCATCCTAATGGAGGCTCTCTACAAGATCAGCGCTCCCGGTTGCAGCCTGGATGGCGATGGCATCCATGTGATATCGGTCGATGGCACCAGCTTTAAGCGCTACCTCGAACTTGCCAAGCTGCTGGGCATCAAGGTGGCAGCGATCCGCGACAACGACAAGGACTATGCAGCTAACTGCGTCGCGAACTACTCTGACCACGTGTCGGCATCTATCCAGGTCTTTGCTGACCCCGACAACGCCCGCCACACCTTCGAGGTCTGCATGTACCAGGACAACCAGACCGCCTGCGAGGAGTTGTTCGCGGTAGGCCGTAAGACCCTGAGCGTCGAGGACTACATGCTTAAAAACAAGACCGATGCCGCGTTCCATCTGCTAGAAAAGAAGGGCGCCGCGCTAGCAGCCCCGGGCTACATCCAGCAGGCGGTGGCATGGATAAGAGCGTAGTCTTTGCGGTCGCCGGGTCGGGCAAGACCACCCGCTTGGTCACTGCGCTGGACGAGGCGCGGCGCTTCTTGCTGGTCACGTATACCGAGGCCAACCACGATAACTTGCGTGCCAAGGTCATCGAGCGCTTCGGCTATCTGCCGCCCAATATCTCGATCTACACCTATTTCAGGTTCCTGCACAGCTTCTGCTACCGGCCGTTCCTACGCTCCAAGAAGGACACACGCGGCATCACTTTCAACACTCCTGACCGGTTTCCGGTCTACCCTTTGACCGATGACAGGCGCTACATGTCGCTCAGCCGCTGGCTCTATGCGAACCGTCTCGCCAAGTTCATCGAGCAGTCTGGCCTGGTTGGTGCTGTGGTGGCCCGCATCGAAAAGTACTTCGACGTTCTCTTCGTCGACGAGGTACAGGATTTCGGCGGGCATGACTTCAACTTCCTGTTGGCCATCAGCGCGGCGCAGGTGAACATAGGCTTCGTCGGCGACTTCCACCAGCACACCTTCGACACGAGCCGTGACGGCAACGTCAATGCCAACCTGCATGAGAACTACGATGCCTACAAAAAGAAGTTCGAGAGGGCTCGGCTGAAGGTCGATACCGACAGCCTAAAGCGCAGCCGGCGCTGCAGCAAGAGCGTCTGCGACTTCATCACGGAGAAGATCGGCGTCGAAATTCAGGCGCATGACGAGCGAGCCAGTGTTGTGCGCTTCGAGGACGACCCGGCAGCGGTTGCGGCCATCTACCGGGATCCTGGGACGGTCAAGCTGTTCTACAAGGAACACCAGAAGTACGGCTGCTTCTCACAGAACTGGGGCGCGTCCAAGGGCATGGATCGCTACGAGGACGTGTGCGTAGTGCTGAATCCTGGCAATGTGAAGGCTTGGAACGCCGGCAGCTTCCGGGACATCAACCCGGAGACGCGCAATAAACTATACGTCGCCTGTTCCCGCGCAAGAGGCAACCTGACGTTCGTCCCCGAATCCCTGCTGAAGGGCTACAAGTGCTCCTGAGTGCTGCTGCGCCGCACGTGAGGAGCCGGAGCCCCGAACGCAGCTCATGGCCGAAAGCGGTCAACCGCACCAACTTGTCACCACGCTCGACGCCACGTTCGTACTTTCCATGTTCCAGGATGTCGAACCAGAACATGGCTCGACAGCGTTCTCGATCAAACTATGGTGCGTGCCCCCAAGATCAAAGCCTCCACCACCTCCTCCAACGCCATCCCACACGCCTCCTCCACCTTCAACGCCAGCAACGCATCCGCCCGCGTCCGTCCCAGATTGATCGCAGCGACCGGCTTGCCTAACGCCGTCGCGGCTTCCACGAAGCGCAGGCCCGAACGCACCATCAGCGACGAGCCGACGACCAGCATCGCGTCGCTGGCGGCGAGGGCGTCCATCGCGATTTGCACGCGGGGGCGGGGGACGTTCTCGCCGAAGAACACGACGTCGGGTTTCAGCACGCCGGCGCAGTGGCTGCAGGCGGGGACTTCGAAGCCGCTGAAGTCGATGCCGTCGAGGTCGGCGTCGCCGTCGGGTGCGATGACGGCATCGAGGTTTGCGAAGGCGGGGTTGCGCGTCTGCAGCGCAGTCTGGAAGGCGTCGCGCGGGCTACGTTGTCCGCAGTCCATGCAGACGATGACGTCGAGGCGGCCGTGCAGGTCGATGACGGCTTGGCTGCCGGCGCGTTGGTGCAGGCGGTCGACGTTCTGGGTCAGCAGCAGTTCGATGCGGCCGGCGGCTTCCATCGCGGCCAGGGCGTGGTGCGCGCTGTTGGGCGTGGCGACATGGAACATCGGCCAACCGACCAGGCTGCGCGCCCAGTAGCGCTGGCGGGTGGCCAGGCTGCCCATGAAGGCCTGCACGGTGACCGGCGGCGTGCGTTTCCAGGCGCCGTCGGCGTCGCGGTAGTCGGGGATGCCCGAGCCGGTGCTGACGCCGGCCCCGGTCAGGACGAACAGGCGCGGGTGGCGCTCGATGAAGGCAAGCAGGGCGTCGCGGTGGGTCATGGCCGCCAGCATAAGCCGGCGGCGGGTGTTGGCGTGTGCAGGCGCCGGTGGTTCGGCGCCTGTCGTCAGGCGATCATCCAACCGTCGTCATGCGGACACTGGCGACGGCGCCTCCGCTGTCGATGACGCGGCGGTCGGCGCGACGGCCGGACCGAGGTTGAAGGTCCGGCGCAGGAAGTCGGCGCCGTCCTGCAGGGCCTGTCGCGCGATCGACGAGACCTGCACGGCTTCGATGAAGCTGTGCGGCGCGCCGGCATACAGCTTGACGTCAACGCTGACGCCGGAGGCGAGCAGCTTGCCGGCCATCGCGAGGTTCTGTTCGCTGAGCACGTCGCATTCGCCGACGCCGATGAAGTACGGGGGCAGCCCCTTGAGGTCGCCGAGCAGGCCGTGGGTATACGGGGTGTTGCGATCGTCGGGCTTGGAGATGTAGTAATTCCAGAAGGTGTCGACTTCGACCGCGGTCAGCATGTCGGCGTCGGTGCCGTACATGCGCCGCGAATGCGGCGAGCAGTCCGGGGTGTAGCCGGCGTAGTAGGCGAGCACGGCAGAGACGCGCTCGCCTTCGCCGAGGTCGCGCAACTGCAGCACGGCGCCGGTGCTGAGGTTGCCGCCGGCGGAGTCGCCGCCCAGTGCGATCCGGCTGCCGTCGAGGCCATGCGCGTCGCCGTTGGCCTGCAGCCAGCGCACGACGTCGATGACCTGTTCCAGCGCGACCGGATAGCGCACTTCCGGCGACAGTGCGTAGTCGATGCCGACGACGGCGACACCCGCGCGCGCGGCGAGTTCGCGCATCACCCGGTCGTGGGTGTCCAGGCTGAACATCGCCCAGCCGCCGCCGTGCAGGAAGCCGAGCGTGGGCTTGGACGTGCCGGGTGCGGGGTCGTAGATGCGCAGCCGCACCGGGCCGTGGCGGGTCTCGGCGAACACTTCTTCGATGCGCGCCGGTACCGGGCCGCCTTCGCACCAGGGGCGACGCACCTGCTCGACGATCTCGCGCTGTTCCGGCCAGCCCAGCGTGCGGCCGGCGCGCAGGCGCCGTCCTTCGGCGATGACGCTGTCGATGAAGGTCGCGATCTCCGGGTCGATGGGGCGCGCGCGCGGTTCGATGGCGGCGATCGCATCGGCGCCACGGCCACCGTCGAAGCGGCGCATCCACGCGGCGAGCGGGTGCTGCCGGGTATCCCAGAGGCCGCGCAGGATGTCGTCGAAGACGTCATCGCGCTCATCCTGGCCCAGCTTGAACGTGGCGCGGGTCTCGCGGATATGCGCATGGAAGCCGACGACGGCGGTGCGCAGCGCGGTGTAGCGCTCGCCCATTTCCTCGACGTGCCAGGCGCCGGGCCGCGGCCGCTCGACGTCGTCGACCAGGCCGCGCAGCAGGCGGTCTGCGTCTTCCGGCGTATCGCGCAGTTCGATGTCGACCTCGAACTGTGCGATGGCGTAGTTCCAGGTCGGTGCGCGCGTGCGGTCGGCAAACCACGACGGCGAGACATAGCCGTGCGGGCCGATCAGCAGCACGGTCGCGCGCGGGTTGTCGAGGAAGGCGCGCCATTGCGCGTTGCTGCGCGCGAAGTGGCCGATCAGGCGGACCGGCTGGCCATCGGCATCGCATTCGACCTGGACCGGCAGCGGCGTTGCCGACAGTGCGCCGGCCGCACCCGAGACGATCCAGGCGAGCGGCTGCTCGGCGACCAAGTCGACGATGTCGCGCGATGAAAGGGGCTGGAACGGGGAAGGATTGGACATGGTCTTTGACTGCTCGGGAAATCGTGAGGTCGTGAGGTCGTGAAATAGGAAGGCCGTGCAACGCGCGGACGGCTTCAGGGCGTCGCGGTGGCCACCGAATGCGCAGGCCAGCGATCGGCCCAGGGCGCGGCGGCTTCGAGTTCGTAGGCCAGTGCGAGCAGGGTGTCTTCCTGTCCGCGGTCGGCGGCGAACATGCTGCCGATCGGCAGTCCCCCGGCGCTGCTCGACAGTGGCAGCGAGATCGCCGGCGTACCCGCCATGTTCTGCAGCGGCGTGTAGTCGATCCACGCGAACATCGTGTCGAACAAGCTGTCCATGGGCAGGTCGGGTGCGTAGGTGCCCAGCAGCGGCGGCGGCGCGCTGGTCACCGCGCTCAGCACCACGTCGTACTGGCCGAAGAACGTCGACAATTGCCCGGGCAGCTGCGCGATCTGCCGGTAGATCGTTTCCAGCGCACCGGTCGGCAGCGCGTTCGCACGCGTGGCCAGGGCCAGCGTCCACGGCTCCACGGCATCTTCGATCCGGCGCCCGCCCAGCAACGCACGCGCGCCATCGACGGCATCGGCCGCCAGGTGCGACCACAGGTCTTCAAAGGCACCCAGCACGGCATCGCCATCGAGCGGCCAGCGGGCGCGTTCGACGTGATGGCCCAGCGACGCACAGAGCTGGGCCGTCCCGGCGATCGCGGCCTGCACATCGGCGTCGGGCGTGGCACCGCGCAGGCCGTGCTCGATCACGGCGATGCGCAGGCGTTGCTTCGATGCGCCCTGCACCACGCTACGTCCCGGCTGCAGGTGGGTGGCCGCGAAGCCCCAGGCGGCATCGCGCACGCTGCGTGCATGCAGGCCATCGGCGACCAGCAGATCCTCGACCAGATGACGGCCACGCACGCGCACCGTGCTGTCGCGGCCCGGCTTCAGCCCGACCACGCCGCAGCACGACGACGGCAACCGGATCGAACCACCGCCATCGCTGCCCTGCGCGACCGGCACCAGTCCGGCAGCGACCGCAGCGGCGGCGCCACCACTGGAACCGCCGGGCGAATGCGCCAGCGACCAGGGATTGCGCGTCACCGGGCCCTGCAGCGGTTCGGTCGAGGCGAGCAGTCCGAACTCCGGCATTGACGACTTGCCGACCGCGACCAGGCCCTGCGCGATCAGGCGGTCGACATAGGGATGTCCGCGCTCGAGCAGCGCCCCGCTGCGGCTGCGCGAGCACGACAGCGTGGGCATGCCGGGATAGTCCAGCGAATCCTTGGCCAGCCACGGTACGCCGGCCATCGGTCCGCGCGCCGCGGCGCCACCGTCGGCTGCGTCCAGCGCAGCGGCCTCGCGTCGCGCCAGTGCGAACGCGCGATGGCTCAGCGTCTGCAGCTGCGGATCCAGGGCTTCGATGCGCAGGATCGCAGCTTCGGTGAGGCCGCGGGCATCGATATCGCCCGACTGCAGCAACGCCGCCTGGTCGTGGGCATCGAGCTGGCCGATCGTGAAGGCATCCGGGCGCGTCAGGGTGTTGCGGGACATGCAGTGATCCATCGTGTTGCTGCAGGAAAGGGAGTGCGGCGTGTCAGCCGCCGCGTTGCAATGCGCGCGCGCGGCCATAGCCGACGTAGAGCAGCGCGCCGATCGCGGCGTATACGGCCAGCAGCACGACTGGCAACAGCTCGCCGTTGCGCGCCTGGTTGAAGATGTCGAGCGCGACCGGCAGCGTCATCGCGAAACTCATGACGATCGCCAGCACCGGCACCACGCCGTACCAGGTGCCGCCGATGCGCACGCCGCCGAACGGCACACGGAAGCGACCGAGCCGTTCGGGCTGTGTGCTGCGCATGCGGATCAGGCTGACCGCGACCATCGCGAACATGAAGGCGACGCCGAACGAGATCAGGTCGGCCATCACCGAGATCGGCAGCAGCGCCGCATTGATCGCCGCCAGCGCCGCCAGCAGCAGGTTCGCGATCCACAGGCTGTTGCGCGTGGGATGCAGGCGGCTGAAGACATCCGGCAGCAGGCCGTCGCGCGACATCGCATAGCAGACGCGCGAGTGACCGAAAGAGTTGGCCAGCAGGACGGATGCCAGCCCGGCCAGCGCGCCGATCTTGATGACCACTGCGAACTGCGGCCAGCCGATGCGGTCGACCGCGAGCGCGATCGGGTCCGGCACGTCGAGCTGGCGGAACGGCACCAGGCCGGTCAGCACCACGGCGGCCAGCACGTACAGCGCCGCGCAGATGCCCAGCGCGCCGAGGATGCCGATCGGCACGTCGCGCTGCGGGTTGCGGGTTTCCGCCGCCGCGGTCGACACGGTCTCGAAGCCGAGGAAGGCGAAGAACAGCAGGGCGGCGGCGCGCGCCACGCCTTCCCAGCCATACGTGAAGCCGCCCTCGTTGGGCGGCACGAACGGTGTCCAGTTGGCCGGATCGACGGCGGTGGCGCCGACGACGATGAAGCTGATCAGCACCAGCACCTTGACCACGACCAGCACAGTGTT
The DNA here is from genome assembly GCF_054902115.1 of Luteimonas sp. RIT-PG2_3. Lineage (NCBI taxonomy): Bacteria > Pseudomonadati > Pseudomonadota > Gammaproteobacteria > Lysobacterales > Lysobacteraceae > Luteimonas > Luteimonas sp. RIT-PG2_3. Next base: position 674,775 of record NZ_JBUBPF010000001.1, read on the forward strand.
GGCCAGCGACGAGCGTGACGTGCCGAGCGCGACGATCGCGCCTGCGGCCAGCACGGCGCCCGCGGCCACCAGATTGGCGTGGCCGCTGACCGCCAGCGCCTTCTCGCCATCGACCGACAGCAACTGGATCGCCGGTGTCGAGATCGCGGCCGGCAGCACGATGCCGAGGTCCGCGAGCAGGCTGCCGAAATAGCCGGAAAAGCCGACCGCCAGCAGCGAGGCGGCCACGCTGAACTCGAGGAACAGCAACCAGCCCAGCGCCCAGGCCGGGCCGATGCCGAGCATGTGCTTGCAGTAGCTGTAGGCCGAGCCGGACTCGGGCACGCTGGAGGCCAGCTCGGCGTAGCACAGGCCGACCAGCAGGCAGGCGACCCCGGCGATGACGAACGACAGCGTGACCGCCGGGCCGGCGTACAGCGACGCGGCCGTGCCGATCAGCACATAGACCCCGGCGCCGAGGATGTTGGCCACGCCCAGCACCAGCAGCGACTGCCAGCCCAGCCCCAGCTTCAGGCCGGGCCTGTTCAAGCCAGGCCCGTCCAAGTCGGGCGTGTCAGCGCCGCTCACAGGTGCACCGCCATCGCCCGCAGCGGCGGGAGGGAGGCGGAAGGGTCCGCGCAAGCGGCAGGCTGAAGTCGGGGATCGATCATGTCGGCTTCATGCTGTCGATGCCGACCGCACGATGCTTCGCCATCCCGCCCCGCGACTTGGCCGAACGTACCCTCGGGATGTTGCCGTCGATCCGGGAGCGCGGGTTGTCCTGTGGGAGCGCCGACAGGCGCGATGAAGCCTTCCCATGAAAACCCATCGCGCCTGTCGGCGCTCCCACAGAGCCTGCGCGCTCCTACCTACGTATGTTGCTCAGCGGATCTCGAACGCGAACCGCAGCACGTCGGTCACCGAACGCGCCGGCACGGTGATATGGATCTCGTCCGGATACTGGCGCAGGCGGACGCGCAGGCCATGGCCCGACAGCCGGTCCAGGCGGTCGACGAGGGCGCGCGCGGGTTCGGGATCGTCGTCGATGTCCTGGTCGCCGGTGACCACCATCAGGCGGCTGGTCTTGCCGATCTTGCCGCTGGTCAACCTGGCGGTGAACACGCGCTCGTCTTCCAGCATGCCCTGTTCGTTCCACTCCATCGACGGGCTGGCGGCGACGATCGAGTGGAAGGCCTGCGGACGCTCGTACAACGCATACAGCGCGAACAGTCCGCCCAGCGAATGGCCGAACAGCGAGTGGCGCTCGGGATCGGTGCGGAAGCGGCTGGAGACCTCGCGGCGCAGCCTGCCGGTCATGAAATCCAGGAACTGCTTGCGCTCGCCGCTCTTGTACTGCGCCAGCGCGCGCCATTGCCGTGGCGGCGGATCCAGCAGCGGCGCGGTGTAGTCGTTGAGGCGACGCACGTCGTAGGCATCTTCGCCGGGATAGCCGACGCCGACGATGATCGACTGCCCGATCGGCGAGGATTCCTGCAACCGCCGCGTTTCCGCGAACGACGCGAAGCTCGCATTGCCGTCGAGCACGTACAACACCGGGTAGCCATCCTCCGGCGCCTCGCCACTGCTGGGGAACGACACGAAGATGCGATAGATCTCGCCGCTGTCGGAGGCCAGGTCCCAGACCTGCGTGGACGGCATCGTGTAGCCCGGTGCGGGCGGCGGCGTCGCGGCCGATGCAGGCGTGCCGGCCTGCTGCGCCCAAGCGGGTGCGGTGGCCAGCGAGAAGCCGATGGCGATCGCCCCGGCGTGGATCATCGTCCTGCAGCGTTTCATCATCTCTGGCTCCTGTAGTCTGTCATGCGGCGAACCTCCGTCGGGCCGTGCCCCGTTGCGTATCAACCGCGGCACGCGGCCGGCGATATCCCCTTGCACACGGGTCGCGCGTGACCTGCATTGAAACATGCTCTGGCCCGCCTTGGTCCAACGGTACATTCGAGGATCGGTCTGTCCGTCAGGCGTCCGGAGCGCGGATCGCTTCCGCAACAGCACGCCTCACTTCTGTGGGAGCGCACCCGGGCGCGAACGGGCTTTCATGGGAACACTTCATCGCGCCCGGGTACGCTCCCACAGAAGCAATCTGCGCACCTGCAGGCGTGGTGCTCAGAACATCACCAGCGCCTGCGCCCGCCAGCGTGCGTCGCTTTGGTTGCGCGTCAGCAGGCCAGAACGTTCGGGGTCGATATCGGTGTCGCTGTAGCCGATCGAGTAGGACCAGGCCTTGTGCTGTGCGACCAGGCGCAGGTCGACGTTGTCGTAGTTGCCGATGCTCCGGTTGCTGAAGTCGTGACGGCCGGCGGCGACGACGGCGGACACCGGCACGCCGCCTGGCTTGCCAAGGGGCACGCTCAGGTTGGTGTAGTGATAGGTCGAGTTCCCACCCTGGAAGTAATCCCAGGCGTAGTAGCTGCCGGCGCCGAGGCGGGCGACGCCGAAGTCGTACGAAACGAACACAGTGGCTTCCTCGAAGTCGAGCGAGAGCGTGTCGGAAGGACGTTGCCGGTAGAGATAGCCGGCGTTGACGTATAGCTTCCCGATCCGCTTCGCCCAGCCCAGGAAGTAATCGACTTCGATGCTGGTATCGCTCCCTGGGCCGAGATCGAGATTGCCGGCCCATGCGCCGACGTAGGCGCCGCTGTCGTGGTTGAGCTTGAGTTCGCCGATGAGCGCCGGCTTGCCATCGGTCAGCGACTGGCCACGCCAGACGTACTCGGTGGCGACGGCGGCGCCGTTACTCCAGTGGAAGGGTCCCTGCGGCTGTTCGGCCGAAGCGATGGCGGGCATGCCGAGTACGGCAAGGCTGGCGAGGAGCCACGGGAGTCGATTCATGGCCCGAGCTTAGGCATGGCCACGCAGGCACTCTTGACCAAAGCGGTACCGGAATGCGCCGGAAAGGCTTGTCGCGCGGGTGTTCGATCTCCGCCACGCATGGCAGTTTGCCGGCATGCCCGTCCATTCTGCTGGTGCCTGACGATGCTTTCAGGGACGTTTCGGCTAAGCCCGTGCATTGATCGGCATGCCGGCCGCGCGATGGGGCGGCTAGGCTCGGGACACGTTCCTGCAACAGGTCAGACCTTGGCAACCACGTCCTCCGTCCCCGCATCCCCCGCCGTCGCTGCCAGCGCGCGCGAGTGGCTGGCCCGCCTGGTCGCGTTCGATACCACGTCCCGCAATTCGAACCTCGCGCTGATCGAGGCTGTCGAGACCTGGCTCGACGCGCTCGGTGTGCCGTCGACGCGGATCGCGGGCGCCGATGGCAGGAAGGCGAACCTGCTGTTCTCGATCGGCCCCAAGGTCGCTGGCGGTGTCGTGCTGTCCGGTCATACCGATGTCGTGCCGGTCGATGGCCAGGACTGGCGCAGCGATCCCTGGACGCTGACCGAGCGCGACGGGCGCCTGCATGGGCGCGGCGCAGCGGACATGAAGGGCTTTCTCGCCGCCGGCCTGTCGCGGGTACCGGCGATGCTGGCGGCCGACCTCAAGCGGCCCGTGCATTTCGCGCTGTCCTACGACGAGGAGGTCGGCCTGCTCGGCGCGCCGTCGCTGATCGAGGTGCTGATGGCCGACGTGCCGCGACCGGCGCTGGTCGTGGTCGGCGAGCCCACCGGCATGCGCGTGGTCGATCGCCACAAGGGCATCATGGGCCTGCGCACCACGGTGCTCGGGCACGAGGCGCATTCCAGCCAGACGCACCTGGGCGTCAGCGCCAACATCGTCGCGACGCGGTTGATGGCGAAGATCGTCGGGATCGCCGACCGCCTCGCCTCCGCCTCGCCCGCCGTCGCCAGTGACCCCAATGGCTTCCAGCCGGCGCACACCACGGTCACCATCGGCGTCGTGCACGGCGGCACCGCCGCCAACATCCTCGCGCGCGAGTGCAGCTTCATCTGGGATATCCGCTCGCCATCGCCGACGCAGGCGCGCGCGGTCTACGACGAGGTCGAGGCCTACGCCCGCGAACTCCATGCCGACATCCATGCGCGCTTCGCCGACTGCGGCATCGCCACCGAGATCCTGTCCGACGTGCCGCCGCTGACCGGCGATGCACTGGCGCCGGCACGCGAGCTGGTCTACCGGCTGGCCGGCTCGTCCGACTGCGAAGCCGCGTCCTATGTCGCCGAAGCCGGGCTGTTCGAACGCGCCGGTATGCCGACGGTGATCTGCGGTCCCGGCTGGATCGCGCAGGCGCACCAGCCCGACGAGTACATCGCGCTCGACCAGCTCGCCGCCGGCGAAGCCTTCATGGACCGCTTGGTCGAAGCGCTGTGCCGATGAGCCACGACGCCCGCGAGACCGACCACGGGCGTATCGTCGGCAGCCGTGGCTGGGTGCTCGGCGTGCTGACGTCGATCTACCTGGTGAACTTCATCGACCGCCAGATCCTGGCGATCCTGCTGCCGCAGGTGAAGGCCGAATTCGGCCTGTCCGACAGCGTGCTCGGCCTGCTGGTCGGCCCGACCTTTGCGCTGTTCTACGCCACGATGGGCCTGCCGCTGGCGTTGCTCGCCGATCGCGTCAACCGGCGTCGGCTGATCGCGGCGTCGCTGGCGCTGTTCTCGGCGATGACGATCGCCTGCGGACTGGTCGTGCAGTTCTGGCAGCTGGCGGTCGCGCGCATCCTGACCGGCGTTGGCGAAGCCGGGACCGGGCCCGCCTCGCAGACGATGATTACCGACCTGTATCCGCCGGAACGGCGCGGCCGGGCGCAGGCGATCTACGCCACCGGCGCGAACCTGGGCGTACTGGTCGCCTTCGCCGCGGGCGGCGCGATCGCCGAAGCCTGGGGCTGGCGCACGGCGTTCATCGCCGCCGGCCTGCCCGGCCTGGTGCTGACGGTGGTGATGCTGACCACTGTGCGCGATCCGCAGCGGGGCGCCAGCGATGCCCGCGTCGCCCAGGCCGAGGCCCCGCCCTTCGGCGCCGTCATGCGACAGCTCTGGCAGAGCCGCGCGTTCCGCTACACCGCGCTGGGCGCCTGCTCGACCTGCTTCACCGCCTATGCGCTGGGCAGCTTCTTCCCGTTGTTCCTGTCGCGCAGCCATGGCATGTCGACCGGCGAGATCGGCATCGCGATGGCGCTGATCATGGGCGTCTGCGGCGGGCTGGCGACCTACATGGCGGGCCATCTGGCCGACCGCTTCGGCCGCCGGGACCAGCGCTGGTACGCCTGGATCCCGGCGCTGGCTGCGCTGGCGCCGCTGCCGTTGGCACCGATCTGCTTCCTCGCCCAGGACACCGGCATCGCCTTGGCCGCGGCCATCGTGCCGCTGTCGTTGACCGCTGCGTTCATCGGCCCGACGATCACCGTGGTGCAGCGACTGGTACCGTTGCGCAGTCGCGCCACCGCCGTCGCGACCCTGATCCTGATCGACAATATCGTCGGCCTGGGCCTTGGACCGCAGTTCGTCGGCCTGGCCAGCGACCTGTGGAAGCCGGCGCTGGGAGAGGACTCCCTGCGCTACGCCATGCTGGCGGCGACGGCCGGCTCGGCGGTCTCGGTCTTCGGCTTCGTCATGGCCGCGCGCCACCTGCGTGCTGATATCGGCGCACGCGAGGCAGCAACGGCATCGAATGGATAAGGAACCGCTCCGACCGGTCAAGAAGACCGGCAGGGCGCTGCAGTACGTTCATTGACAACCGGGACAAGCGTCACCACCGCCGGACGACAAGCACCTTTGTGAAGGAAAGCCCCGCATGACACAGACACCCGCTCGCCTGCTGTTGCCCACCGCGATCTGCATCGCATTGATGACGACGCCGACGTTCGCCCAGACCACTCGCGAGGCCGGCCAGGCATCGTCCACCGACACCGCCGCGCAGGCCAGTGTCCAGGACCTCGACAAGATCATGGTCATCGGCCAGCGCGCCAGCCGCGTCAGCAACGGCGCGACCAACCTGGACCTCGACATCAAGGAGACCCCTCAGTCGATCAGCGTGATCACCAAGGAGCAGATGGACCAGTTCGGCGCCGACAGCCTCGACGATGCGCTGCGCCTGGCCACCGGCATCCAGGTCGAGAAAACCTCGACCAACCAGACCCAGTACCTGGCGCGCGGCTTCGAGATCAAGAACACCCAGATCGACGGTGTCGGCCTGCCCAACGGCTGGGGCGTGGTCACCAATGCGATGGATGCGTTCGGTTTCGACAAGCTTGAAGTGATCCGTGGCGCCAACGGTCTGCTGACCGGTGTCGGCAATGCCGCCGGCACCATCAACTACGTGCGCAAGCGCCCGACCAACGAAGCACAGGGCCAGGCCGGCCTGACCATTGGCTCGCAGGGTCGCCGCCGCATCGAGGCGGACTACTCGACGCCCTTCACCGAAGACGGCACCTGGGCTGGACGCGTCGTTGTCGCGCGCGAGGAAAGCGATTCCTACCTGCGCGATTTCGAGAGCGACCGCACCTACCTGTACGGCGTCATCGACGGCCAGGTCGGCGAGAACGGCACGCTGGCCTTCGGCTACTCCTGGCAGAAGGCCGACACCAGCGGCAACATGTGGGGCGCGCTGAGCTTCATCGACACCAACGGCAACCAGCTTGAGTGGGACCGCAGCGCGTCGACCACGCAGGACTGGACCTACTGGAACTCGACCACGCATGCCGGCTTCGTCGAGTACACCCACCGGCTCAGCGACAACTGGCAGGCCAAAGCCTCGTACAACTACCGCGTCTACGACCACGACTCGCAGTTGTTCATGGGCTACTCGCTGTTCGGCCTGGATCCGGTGACCGGTACCGGCCTGTACGGCTGGGCCTACAAGAGCCCGTATGAGACCAAGGCGCACCTGGGCGACGTGACCGTCAATGGCCGCTTCGATCTCTTCGGACTGGAACAGGAAGCGATGTTCGGCGTCAGCACGGCGCGCAGCGAAGGCACGGACTGGTACCACCCCACCGACACCAGCAATCCGCAGATCTTCGGCGCCTTGCCGGGCTTCCCGTATGCCGGCAACGCGATCCCGCAGCCGGCTTGGGGCGAGCGCGCCGTCTACACCACGTTGAACCAGCGCCTGACCCGCGTGTTTGGTGCGACCCGCATCGCGTTCACGGAGCGCTTCAAGAGCGTGCTCGGCTTCAACTGGGCCGAGTACCAGCGCGACAGCGTCGACAATGCCGGCGCGACCTCCGACATCACCGACCGCAACCTGGCACCCTACGCGGGCGTGACTTTCGATTTCAGCGATCGCTTCACCGGCTACGCCAACTACTCGTACATCTACCAGCCGCAGGACGCCGTCGACTACGACCGTGTCTACATCGATCCCAGCAAGGGCACCAACTACGAAATCGGCGTCAAGGCCGAATGGCTGGATGCGCGCCTGCTGACCACGCTGGCCTGGTTCAGCGCCAAGCAGGATGGTCTGGCGACGTACGTCGGCACGCGTTTCATGGAAGGCTACGCCTACGGTTACTCCAGGCCCGTCGACATCGATTCCCAGGGCTTCGAGTTCGAAGCCAGCGGCAAGCTCAGCGACAACACCAACCTGTTGTTCGGCTACACGCAGCTGTCGATGGATGGCGAAGATGGCAGCAACACCTACAGCTGGGTCCCGCGCCGCACCGCCAACCTGCTGCTGAGCACGCGTCTGTCCAGCAACCCGGCGTTGTCGTTCGGTGTCGGTGGTCGCTGGCAGGGCCGCATTTCCAACTACGAGAGCTACGTCACCAGCGCACCGGTCCGCCAGGGTGGCTACACCTTGTTGAACGCCTTCGCCGCCTGGGACATCACGCCCGATGTCACCCTGCGTGCCAACCTCAACAACATCACCGACAAGAAGTACATCCAGAGCCTGTACTCGGTGAGCTACTACGGTCCGCCGCGCGAGTACGCTGTCAGCATCGACTGGCGCTTCTGAGGTGACGTGTGGATGCCCCGCAAGGGGCATCCTTTCAAGGCGTTGTCCACAAAGCTATGAGCGCTCCCACCGCATGCGCGCCTGCAAACGTGTCGCGCTTTACGGCGTCCCACCCTCGCTCTGCACCCACGTCCGCACGCGCGTCGGCACGTGCCGCGTCAGCGCCGGATGCCGTGCGATCGCGTGCTCGATGCCATCGCGCGCGCCATCGCCGTTGCTTTCGCGCACATGCGTGTCCAGGAACGCCAGCACCAGATCGCCGATCGCCGCGGTCGCCTCGCCGGCATCGATGTCGCCGACACGCTCATCGCGCTTCGGCCCCTGCAAGAGGCTGACGAAATCGGTGAATCCCAGGTGGCGGATGCCGCCCAGGCGCACGCGCAGCACGTCGGTGTCCTGCCCGGCCTCGCGCCATGGCGCATACGCCAGATCGTTGGGACTGAAGTCCGCGTCCTTGGGTTGGCCAGGGAACAGGCTGAACTGCGTCCAGTCGCTGAGCATCAGCAGCAGCGGCCGCTCGACCGCGCCGTCATACAGCGCCGGATCGAAATTCTGGCCGTCCAGGTTCACCGCCGCGCGGCAGGCGTCGACCAGCCGGCAGCTGGTGGCCGACGTCGCGCCGCCGAACGACATGCCGGCGAACGCCAACCGACTGCGGTCGGCGCTGGCGAGCGCCGTGCGCAGGGCCTCGGGCTCGTTTCCGTCGACGATGGCGTGCGCGACCGCCAGCGTATCGTCGCGCCATTGCGCGAACGAGCGGCCGATGCGCGTGGCCGGCAGCGTGGCGGCATACGTGGTCAGCGCCTCGCGGCGCGCCGCGAGATCCTGCCCCGTCACCAGCACGTTCAAGGCCTCCGCGAAGCGCGGATCGTCGCCCTCGACGGCCAGCCGTGTTGGCGCGATGCGGCCATCCGGCAACGGCAGGTCCGCGGCATCGCCGGGATGCGCGATCGATACCACGATGTAGCCATGGCTCGCCAGTCGCGCGGCCAGTGCGCTGTTCTGCTGCGGATAGAGAAAGAAGCCGTGGCTGAAGACCACGACCGGAAAACCGCGCGCGGCCCGTGCCGGTCGCGCGTCCGCGTGGACCGCCATGCGCAGCGTGCGCATCGCCTGCAGGTCCTCGGGCGCATAGCCGAAGTTGCGTGCGATCGCGGGCAAGGTGACCGTCGCGGCCTCGCCGGCCAGGTAAGGTGCATCCCCACTTGCCCCGCGCTCGGCCGGATACCAGGCGATCGCCGGCAGTCGCCGGGGGCCACTGGCCGGCGCGTCGCCGGTGCGCGGCCTGCCGTCGACGGCATCGCCGTCCAGCGTCCGCGTCGCATCGACGAACGCGAACGTGCGGACGCCAACGGCATACGGCCCATCCGCAGCCGGCAGTGCGGGCGGTGAGGCCGTCGCGACCATCGACCAGGTCGCCAGCGCCAGGGTGGTGAATGTCAGTCGCATCGGCATGGTTCCTCTCAGGGTAGTGACGCCCATGCAGCGCATGCGCGGTTGGACATGGGCACCTAGTTCACCCGCGCCGCGCCCGCGAAGGCCGACGGCGGGTTGCCACGTTCGCGCGGCAGCTCCGCCAGCACGCCCTGCATCGCCATCGCGCGCACCAGGGTCGGGCTGGAACCGAACGCCAGCTTGAACGCGCGCGTGAAACTGCCGGGGCATTCGTAGCCGCATTCGATGGCGATGTCGATCATCGACATGTCGCTCTTGCTGACCAAGACCATCGCCTTCGACAACCGCACCTGCTTGTAGACCTGTGCGACGCTGCCGCGGAACAGGACCTGGAAGCCGTACTGCAGTTTCTTGATCGTCATGCCGACCACCGACGCCAGCTCGGCCACGCTCAGCGGCTCGTCCAGGTTCTCCTCGATGACCTGGCGGGCCAGCCGCACCTTCTCGACGTCGGCGCGGCGCAGCACCGGGCCGTCGGTGTCGTTGGATTCGGCATGCGCCTGGATCACCGCGCAGACGATCTCGATCGCCTTGGCGCTCAGGTACAGCCGCTGCAGCTCGCCCTCGTACGGGCAATCGAAGGCCTGGCTCGCGGCGATGCTGGCACCGCTGCCCAGCGGCACATGGCGCAGGCCGATCGGCGTGCCGTCGACAATGTAGTCGCGGAAGATCGCCGGCAAGGCCTCGACGTCGAGCCCCAGCACGTCGCGCACGCGGTCGCGGCGCAGGAAGATCGACACCCAGCGCAGTGGCCGGTTGGGCTCGTACACCGTATGCACCGACTCGCCGCTCGACAGCCCGTAGAACGTGCAGAAGCCGTGCGCGAGTTCTTCGTCCGACAGGTCGCCGTCGGCGGAGATCGTGCTCTTGCCTTCGATCCAGGCGCAGAACACCAGGTGGTCGTCGCAGCGGTGCGAGCGCGTCAGCGGCCGGGTCGCGCGGAAGTCGACCACGGCCATCGACATGGCGTCGTTGAGCTGGTGGAACACCCAGCCGCCATCGCCGACCGACTCGTCGTAGTGGTGGCGGAAACCGTGGCCGGACACCAGCGGCTCGCGCCAGCCCTCGTTGACGGTCGGGCCGCGCCAGCGCGCCGCCTCGCCCGGCTGCCCGGCACAGTCCAGCATTTCTTCGATGGTGCGATCGTCGAGGATCATCCGGCTTCACCTTGTTGTCTGCATCGACGCGTCTTGTGGCGTCTGGGTGGGTGCGACACGCACCGGCGCGATGGCACCGACACGGCTTGCGCGAGCACGGACATCGTGTCCGCGTCGTGCCCGGGGCTGCCAGCATCCTGTGGCGGCGTACGCGGGCCCTTGCCGTGACACGGCAGGGGCCATGGACGGGAGCGAAGGCCCTGCCTGCAGGTGAACGCTTCGCGTGCCCCGGCCGCTTCGGCTAAGTGGCCGCCCTGATCGGCATCTCCGTCGCGGGGTCCCGAGGCTACGCTCGAAAAACGTCCTATCGACAGGTCAGCCCTTGGCAACCATTTCCTCAGTCCATGCCGTCATGAAAGGCCGGCGCCGGTCCGCTGTCCAGTGGCGGCCAGCGCGGGCGGATTTCGGCTATGTCCCTGTTTTCAAAAGGCAAGCGGCGGAGGCGACGCAACAATTCGGCATCGGCGCGGGCGCAAACGCGCGTGCGACGCGTCAAGACGCGCAAATTCGCCGAGCCATTCCCGTGGCGGGCCGCCCGGTTCCGGCGGCCACGGCGCCCGGATTGTTGTCGGACGCCGACGCAACGGCGACACTCCGGGCAGTCGCTGCGCCCGGTACCCGTTCACATGACCCAGAAAGATGCCCTCGATCGGATCGACCTCAAGATCCTGCAGGCCCTGCAGGAGGACGCCCAGATCAAGAACCGCGTGCTCGCCGACCGGGTCGCGCTGTCGCCCAGCGCCTGCCTGCGGCGGATCCGCGACCTGGAGACGCGCGGTCTGATCACCGGCTACCGCGCCCACGTGGCGATCGATCGCATCCGCACGGTGACCATCGTGATCGCGCAGGTCTCGTTCGAGCGGCACTCGGTGGGCCGCTTTGTGGGCTTCGACGACTGGACCCGCAGGACCCCCGAAGTGGTGGAGTCGGTGCGCATCAGCGGGCACTACGACTACATGCTGCGCGTGGTGGTCAGCGACGTGCACGACTGGAAGCGGGTGATGCGCGAGATGACCGAAGGCGACTTCGGTGTCGAGAAGATCGTCTCCAGTTTCCTGATGGAGGACATGAAGTCCTTCGAAGGCTATCCGCTGACGCCGGGCGGCCCGCCGGGCTGATCGAAGCCTCGCGCGGCCACGGTCGCGCGTCGACCGTCCCCGTGCGCGGCGATGACCGCGCGGACGGCATTCCCGCCGCCGGCACGGGTGCGCCAGCATGAGCGCACCTGGCATCCTGCCCGCCGACGACACCGGCGACGCCACAGCTCCGGCCGCCACCGCGCAACGACGCGGCCCGCTGCACGGGCTGGTGGTACTGGACATCACTCGCGTCGTTGCCGGTCCGTACTGCTCGATGATCCTCGCCGACCTCGGCGCGCGCGTCATCAAGATCGAGCATCCCGACGACCCGGACTATGTCCGCGGCTTCCCGCCCTTCATCGGCGAGGGCGACGACCGCTTCAGTGCGTTCTTCGCCCAGTACAACCGCCACAAGGAAGGCATCACGCTGAACCTCAAGCATGAGGAAGGCCGCGCGCTGCTGCGACAGCTGGTCGCGCGTGCCGACGTGCTGGTCGAAAACTTCCGCCCCGGCACCATGGCGCGCTTCGGCGTCGGCTACGAGAACCTGCGCGCCGTGAACCCCAGGCTGGTCTATGCCGCGATCAGCGGCTTCGGCCAGACCGGGCCGAATGCGCTGAAGCCCGGCTTCGACAACAGCGGCCAGGCCACGGGCGGCCTGTGGTCGATGAACGGCTACCCCGATCGCGCGCCGGTCCGCGTAGGCACCATCGTTGGCGATGTTTCGGCGACGCTGTTCGCGACGATCGGCGTGCTCGCCGCCGTCCGCGAGGCCGAGCGCACCGGGCAGGGCCAGATGGTCGACGTCTCGCAGCAGGACGCGGTGCTGGCGCTGACCGAGAACGCGGTGGTCAAGTACACCGTCGACGGCGAGATCGCGGGGCCCCTGGGCAACGATCATCCGTTCGTGCGCCCGTACGGGCAGTTCCCGTGCAAGGACGGCCATGTCTTCTTCGGCGGTTACAACGACAAGCTGTGGGCGTTGTCGTGCCGCAAGTTCGGCACGCCCGAGCTGATCGCCGATCCCGAGATCGACACCATGGCCAAGCGCTTCGACGCCGAGGTCTATGCGCGCCGCATCCTGCCGGTCATCGAGGACTGGTTCCGCGCGCGCAGCAAGGCCGAGCTGGAAGCCATGGCCGGTGACGACATCCCGTTGTGCGCGGTCAAGAACATCGCCGAGGTCGTCGCCGATCCGCATATCGCTGCGCGCGACATGATCGTCGACGTCGACTACCCGCAAGGGACGATCGGCATGTTCGGCACGCCGATCAAGCTGTCACGCACGCAGGCGCAGGCCAAGGGGCAGGCGCCCGGCGTCGGCGAGCACAACGCGGCCGTCTATGCCGAACTGCTGGGTATCGACGCCGATGGATTGCAGCGGATGAAAGACCTGGGAGTGGTGTAGTGGCAATCTCTTACGACGTCTCCGACGGCATCGCGATGGTGCGCTTCAACCGTCCGGACAAACTCAACGCCCTGACGCTGTCGATGTACCGCGAGCTTGGCGATGCGTTCATCGCGGCGCGCGACGACCAGCGCGTGCGCGTGGTGATCCTGACCGCCAGCGGCCAGCGTGCGTTCTGTGTCGGCGCCGACCTCGGCGAATCGATCCCCGCGCTGATGGAAGACCAGTTCGACATCTCGCAGTGGGACGACGCCCATCTGAAGAACCTGCGCCTGTACAAGCCGGTGCTGTGCGCGATCAACGGCCTGTGCCTGGGCGGTGGCTTCGAGATCATGCTGGGCACCGACATCCGCATCGCCTCCGAGACCGCCAAGTTCGCGCTGCCCGAAGCCTCGCTGGGTATCGTGCCGGCCGGCGGCACGCTGGTGCGCCTGGTCCGGCAGATCCCCTACGCGCATGCGATGGAGCTGCTGCTGACCGCGAACGGCTTCAGCGCGCATGAGTTGCTCGCCAAGGGCCTGATCAACCGCGTCGTGCCGCAGGCCGACCTGATGCCGACCACGCTGGCGCTCGCCGAGCGCATCAAGGCGCTGAGCCCGACCGCATTGGCCGTCATCAAGGAGTCCGTGCAGCGGCTGGTGCATCTGCCCGAGGCCGAGGCCTTCGCCGAGGAAGCGCGGCTGGGCCAGCGTGCCTTCACCAGCGACGACGCGCGCAAGGGCCTGGCCGCCTTCGCCAGCAAGCGGACGCCCGTCTTCTAGCGGACAGGCCTGGTGGGTGCGTTCCGACTTGGCCATTTCCACCGATCTTCCCGATTGATCAAACCCGTTCGATCAACCCGTCTCGATCCATCTCCACCCGCAGGCCCCACATGACCAACAGCAGCCGCATTCCGGGCTTCTACAAGCTCGATCCCGAAGCCCGCTTCCAGAAGCTCGTCGACTTCAGCGGCCTGCCGGCCGAACAGCTGCGGCCGTTGCAGCGCCCTGAAGCCGGCATGGACGCGATCGCCAATCGCATGATCGAAAATGCAGTTGGCACCATCTCGATCCCGCTGGGCGTGGCCGCCAACTTCCTGGTCAACGGCGTCGACTACCTGGTGCCGATGGCGACCGAAGAGCCGTCGGTGATCGCCGCGGCCAGCAACTCCGCGCTGGTCGCACGCGAGCATGGCGGCTTCCGCACCTCGGCGACGGCGCCGGTGATGATCGCGCAGATCCAGGTCATGGACGTCGCCGACCCGCACGGCGCCCGCCTGCGCCTGCTTGAAGTGCGCGATGAACTGCTGGCCCTTGCCGACGAGCAGGACCCGCTGCTGGTCAAGCTCGGCGGCGGTGCACGCGACATCGACGTCCGCCTGGTCGAGTCCGGTGATTTCCGCAGTGTCGTCGTGCACCTGCATGTCGACGTCCGCGACGCGATGGGCGCCAACGCCGTCAACACCATGGCCGAGGCGCTGGCTCCGCGCATCGCTGCGATCGCGCGCGGCCGCAGCCTGCTGCGCATCCTGTCCAACAAGGCCGACCTGCGCCTGGTGCGCGCGCGCGCCGTGTTCGACGCCGACAAGCTCGGTGGCGCCGCCGTCGTCGACGGCATCGTCGAGGCCTACCGCTTCGCCGCCGCCGATCCCTACCGTGCCGCCACCCACAACAAGGGCATCATGAACGGCATCTCCGCCGTCGTGCTGGCGACCGGCAACGACACCCGCGCGATCGAAGCCGGCGCCCATTGTCACGCCTGTCGCGATGGCCGCTACACCTCGCTGTCGCATTACGAGAAGGACGCCGACGGGAACCTCGTTGGTACCATCGAACTGCCGCTGGCGCTGGGCCTGGTCGGCGGGGCCACCAAGACCCATCCGACCGCGCAGGCCGCCGTCAAACTGCTGGCCGTCCGCAGTGCCGTGCAACTGGCCGAAGTCACCGCCGCGGTCGGCCTCGCGCAGAACATGGCCGCCCTGCGCGCGCTGGCGACCGAAGGCATCCAGCGCGGCCACATGTCCTTGCATGCCCGCAACGTCGCCGCCAATGCCGGCGCGAACGAAGACGAAATCGGCGCCCTGGTCGAACGCCTGGTCGCAGACGGACACGTCCGCCTCGATCGTGCCCAGCAGTTGCTGGCAGAGTTGCGGAGCGGCAGCGGCGCCACCAGCGCCTGACCGCGCTTCGTGTGGACGGGCGGGTGAATGGCCTGGCTTGAATGGCGTGGCCGAAATGACATGGCTGGGCATGACGCCGCGATCGCATCGCGGCGTCATGCGACCCGGCAAGCGCAGGCAGCGCGGTGCAACCTGTCGCCCAGACCGACGCCCAGACCACGCGAGACCGAACGACGTCGAGCGGATCCATGCCGGCGCATCGTGACGTCACCGTCCGCCGGCGGCCGTCCGCGTCCACCGTCGGAACAGGTGAGCGCCCTCAGACCTGGATCAACAGCGACGGCGCGTACACCGACCCATACAGGGCAACGGTGCCGAGCAGGCTGAGGACGACCGCCATCACGGCGTAGCGTCGCTTGCCTTTCCAGACGGAGAGGCCGGCGAGCAGCAGGCCCGTCACCGGCAATGCCCACCACCAGCGGATGGAGTCCAGCACGAACACCGAGTAGCCGGACTGCGCGATGTCGAAACTACTCCAGACACTGCCGAGCGCGCCGGCGCCACCTTGCTGCATGGCGTAGATGAAGTAGCCCTGCGCCAATGCCAGCAGCAGCACGAGGACGAGCAGGGCAAGCGTCTTGAACATCGCGTTTGGTTCCTGAGCAAAGCTGGCTTGCGAAGGCGTGCCAGCGCGGAATGACCGAGGTTGTTCTGGTTGATTCAAGGAAGACGGGGTCAAGAGCGACCCAGGCATCGGTACGGATCGCGCACACTCAAGGTAGCGTCGCATGCCAGTGGAACACCTGCGTCTGGCTCCCATCTTCGTCGCAACGCAAGTCACCACGTGTCATGCCTGCCTTGAGCAGAACGCGATGCGAGGCCGTATTGGCAGGTGCCGTCGTGGCGATGATCAACTCCATTCGGAAGGTGGATGCGCCGTAAGCCATGAGTCCACGCGCGGCTTCTGTGGCAAAGCCTTGGCCCCAATGGGAACGCAGGAACGCGTACTTGATCTCGGGCTCGGGCTGGTCGTCGGGATGGACCAGCCCACAGAAGCCGATGACACCGGGCGTTGCGTGCTGCTCGACGGCAAACATGCCGTAGCCGCGACGCTCATAGTTGGCTGCCGTCACGTCCAGCCAGCGCATGCACTGTTCGCGTGTGATGGCTTGGCCGTCACCGACCCAACGCATGGCGTCGGCATCGCCATAGACGGAAACCAGTGCAGCGAGGTCGCTCGACCGCCAGCGGCGAACCCGCAAGCGCTCCGTTTCAAACGCAAAGTCCGCCATTTCCATACGCTCCCACTGTCCTGTCACGCCAGCGTCGACCGACCCGCAACCATGAAACGCCCACCGACGCCGCTCGCCACACGCGTTCCAACAACCGGCGCGAGTCTACCCGGCCCGTCGTTCGATGCGCCCCTCACGATGCGGATGAAAGGCAGGCGCCTGCCTGACCTCACGTCTAGTAGCCGTTCCATATCCCGGCGTCGTACACGAGCCGCAGCGTGTAGTTGACCTGAAGCGTCTGGTTGCCAGGACATCCGATCTCCGTGTCCTTGCCCGAGCCGGCAGGCACCGCCACGTGGATGGAAGAATCACCTCGTAACGCGTCCACGAGGGTGTAGGCATACCCGCCATTGGCGAACGCGATGGATGCATCGCCGTTGGCAGAGGTGCTGAAGACGAACGATTCCAGCGGTGGCTTCCTTCCGGCAGGATAGGAAAACACGACATCGCCCCGCCGCGAGGCCCGGTACTGCATGTAGCCCGTCGTGCGCGTCACCGACTGCGATGAGCAGAGCGCATAGGCGCGCTGACCGACCTCGCAGCGCCACAGGGTGACCTCGTCCTTGCCGCAGAGCGGGCTGTGCGAATACTCATCCCGGTACTGCTGCCACGTCGCATTCAAGATGGATGGCACAGGAGGCCGCTGCTGGGCCAGCGCGACGCCAGCCTGCAACGACAGGAGGGAGATCAAGATGGACAGGGCTTTCACGATGCCAGGTATCCGAAACAGGGCCCGTCGCGACGCGACGGCGGTTGCGACCAACGGTCAGGCCAGGTCCGCGACCGGCCCGTTAGAAAATGAAGCGACAGCACCTGCTCAGAGTAGCGGAACGACACGCATTCTGCGCTGGGAAACACGAGCGATCAGTTCGCTCCGCACCGCCATCCAGGCTCAGCCCGCCAACTCGGTGGAAAACGTGAGCTGATTGCCGTCCACGTCGGCGACCACGATGTCCCGGGTCTTCCATGCGGTGTCGTGAGGCGCTCGGGTCGTGACCTGCCCACTCGCCTGGAACGCCCGGTAGCAGGCGTCCACATCCGGTACGATGAAGTGGACCGCGCCGCCGACCTGGCAATCCCCCGCATGCTCGGTCAGGCAGATCGACTGCCCCTCCCGCGTGAGCTGCGCAAAGACCGGAAAGCCGGGCTCGTGCCGGTACTCCCAGTCGATGGTGAACCCAAGGCCCTGTGTGTAAAACGCAAAGCTCGTCGCGGCATGGGTAACGCGAAGAACGGGAATCACGGTCTGGGGCATGTACATCTTCAGGGCTCCAAGTCTGGTCGCAGAGCGGATCGGCGGTTCAGTGGTGCGTTCGATCATCGTACGTCAGCCACTGCGCGCGGGGTCGTCGGGTCATTGGCGGCAGCCGCTGCACGTTGGCTGCTCCCTGCGGCGCGTGACCGTAGGTGCCACGCTCCTCACCCACTTCATTGCGCGGACGGCCGCGCTGCCGCAGCCCCTGCGCTTCCAGCTGAACAAGCAGCGACCGCACGGCCTGCGTGCCGTCGCAGATGGCCTGGCCCAGCAGCGGCAGGGTACGGGTAGCGAGTTCCGCGGTGTGGGCGGCAGCCACCACGTCGCCATGGGCCGAGAGGGTTTCGATAAGGCGGTCGAGGGCGTCGAACTGGTCGAGGGTGACGCCGTAGACATAGCGTGCGGTCCCGTAGTCGGACGTCCCGGTGCGAGGTTCGTCCAAGGACGACGGCAGGCCCGGCCACCATGCCAAGTCGGCCATGATCCGGTTGGCCTGTTCGGACAGGAACTCCAGGCCGACCGCCAGATCGGCAGCAGTGATCTGGGCGCTGCCGGCCTGGCATCTATCGTGTGTCCGCGCCTGGGCCTGCCGCAACAGGAACGCGATGTGATCGCGTATGTGCTTCAGCCTGCACTGGCTGTCCTGAGTCAGAAAATAACCGGGCGTAGCCGGAGCGTGCGAATCGACGTGCGACATGTTTGCCTCCTCATTCCATGAAGTGGCCGCCCACCGCGCATCGGGGGACGGGAAGTCGGGAGGTTAGAAACCGCTCATAGACGGCGGGCGTATTTCCCCGAAGGGTGTTGTATTAGCCGCCCTCCCGACGCAGGCATCGCGTCGGCTCATGCCTGCATCGGGCAGGCACAAAAAACCCACCAGATTGTCGGAGGTGGGTACCGCTATGAGAGGAGTTTCTACGCTCCGTGGATCGAGTCTTCTCCGCGCTAAATGCGCTGTCAAGCGGCCGAAGTACGGCATTGTGGGTTTACGTTATCCAGGTACAAACTGGACGAACAGGTCTGAAGTTCGATCAGTCGCGCTGGAGGAAAAGCTTCGAAGGTCAAAACGGTTGTGCAGGTCGAGACGATCACCGCTGCGCCGACGTGCAATGCAGTCACTAGCAATTAAACAACTGATGATCTACATGCAACGTCTAACGTCTAACGTTTGAATTGAGCCGCGCCGCGAAGAGGCACCGGCTTGAATGTCAGGCCTCAATGTAGTTCTTCCGCACAAACTGGTCGCGCTCCTGCGCGGAAGGAAATGCGGCTCGTTCCGAATAGTGCCTGAACTCCCCGTCTTCCGGATCGATCTCTAGAAACTCCTCATCTGGCTTCCAGTCTGCCCAGTAGACTTGAGACACACCGTCTCCGCGATTCTGTGTCAGCAGATAAGTGCGCATAAGACCTGTCTGGCCTGTCGGTAGTTGGCGAACTCTAACGGACTGATCTTCCGTAAAGACGTGCTGTGCCATGAGGTCTAACGTCTGAGCTAAGCCAAGCCGCGAAGTGGGTTCGGCTTGAATGAATTGTTAGGCCCAAAGCGACGTCTGTAGCTTATTGAGAACAACAACCCCAACACCGCGAATGTCACATGCATGAGAGTCTGACGAATTATGTAGTCGTTGGTGGTTGGCTCAAACCGTGTATTGACCGCTAGATAAAGAACCACAGCGATCGGGCCGGAGATAGTGCCTAGCGCATAAGCAATCACGTCGTTTTTGACTCTTCCAAAGGCGAGTTGGATCGGCGTACAGATGAGAACCAGGAAGACTCCAACGAGCGCAAGGGCGAACAACCATGCCCAGTGAGTGTCAATTGCCCAGAACCAGCCGAACCGCCACCAGGCAACACAGAGCCACAGGAAGAACCCAAGGGTGCCGAGGCCTAAGATCTGTTTTGCAAAGAACGCGGCAATCTTTATTGGGCCTAACGCTTGAATTAAGCCGCGCCGCGAAGCGGCGTCGGCTTGAATGAATTGTTAGGCAGCACTTGCGGCGACCTCATTCAAGTGCAGCAGCGGAAATGGCTGTCCCTGCGAGTCAGTTGATGACCGACCTGCAACTACAAATCCATTGGATAAATAGAAGCCCACTGCTCGAGGGTTCTGCTCATTGACATCTACTTGAAGTGGGCCTTTTAGCTTTCTCGCATGCTCAAGCATGACTTTGCCGCCACCTTTCCTGAAGCTTGTGGGGGAAATGAACAAGGCCTCAAGTTTGTTGTCATCAAGCCCCATAAAGCCGATAGGTGCAGATGCCTCATCACACAGAACCCACACTTCAAGGTTTGGTAATGCTTGATCGCGAACTGCTAGCAAAAGCGTATGAATGTCTTGCTCCGACAGGAAGTCATGTGATGCGCGTACTGACTGCTCCCAAATGGAAAGGAGAGCAGATTGATCTTCTGGCTGTGCTTTTCTAATGCTCATAGTACTTCTACTGGTGTGCTGCCTAACGCCTGAATTAAGCCGACCCGCAGCGGGGCGGCGACTGAGTGCGAATATAGCCGAAGGCATGCAACTAGGCGTCGCCCTGATGTGAGTTCGGCTCGAATGAATTGTCAGGCCGCAGTGCCACGCCGTGCAATCTTAAGTGCGTGCACAACCGTAAGCGGCCCATTGGTCTCCGGGTCTGTACACATATCCGGATCATCAGCGATGTCAGGACCGGAGTACTCGACACGCTCAGCCATTTGTAGAGCGTCAGCAGTGTATGCGAGCTCGCCTGCGCTCAACTGGCCGGATGCAAAAAATCTGGCAAAGAACACCCAAGCCAGCCCGGTCTAGAACAATGTCCATATCTTCAGTAACGACTACCGGCGAAAAGCCATCGCGCCCGAGCCGTCGAGTGTGCTCTGCCAGTTCCACAGCGATCTCCGCTGAGTAGTCAGCAGCTGAGAGATTTCCGGAAATGAGGCTGGCTAGCGATGTAAGTCTCATGCGGCCTAACGCCTGAATTAAGCCGACCCGCGAAGCGGCGTCGGCTTGAATGAATTGTTATGTTGCACCCGCATGCTCCGCCAGAGCTCTAAGGATATCTGCCGCGATATCTGCTGGCGTACCGTACGTCCCGTTAAAAGCCAACTGAAGCTCGTCATCTAAGCCATCAAAGTCATAGTAGACGTGATCAGGAAGCCCTGTTGTTTGAGCCACGCGCATAGCGGCACGAGTTGCGTCCAGCGCAGAAATTTCTCCGGCCTTGAGCTGTGTGTGTATGTCCGCCAAGAGGAGACGACCAGCAACTTGTTGATCTGCTCCGTGAGCCGAGGCTTGCAGTGCATCTAGGGCGCTATTGCGATCGTTCGCGGTCGCAACCTCAATGACCTCAATTGGCGGCGCGTCTAGCTGCTCAATCACGGAGAACGCCCAGTCCTTGCTGCTTTGGAACGGCAGAACGCCAACAGCAACTCCCGCCCAGAAGTAGGCGCAGATCGTCTCTTGTGTGACGCTGGCTGGGAATTTTCTATGTAACATAACGCCTGAGTTAAGCCGAGCCACGAAGCGGGCTCGGCTTGAATGAATTGTTAGACGCTGCCCGTGACATTGAGAGTCACTGACTCGGCGCCGACCTTGATACTAAATCCGCTACTGAACATGGCGCTGAGGTGCGTGCAACCGTCCTTCTTCTGCTTGGAAGTGTAACCGTCTATATGGGACAGCATATCGTTCCAAATGAAGCCGATAGAAGCTAAGCAGTTGTCCTCAGTGAACGGCATTTCCGGATCTCGCTCACGCGCCTTGAACAGGTGCACACCAGCAAACTCTAGACGCAGCTCGGCAGGCTCACTGGGCTTTACCCA
The DNA here is from genome assembly GCF_054902115.1 of Luteimonas sp. RIT-PG2_3. Taxonomy (NCBI): domain Bacteria; kingdom Pseudomonadati; phylum Pseudomonadota; class Gammaproteobacteria; order Lysobacterales; family Lysobacteraceae; genus Luteimonas; species Luteimonas sp. RIT-PG2_3. The sequence goes on from NZ_JBUBPF010000001.1 coordinate 696,174, forward strand.
ATCACCCATGCCGCGCACCCACCGTAGCTCAAGCGTTCTCTGAGCAGAGCTATAGGCTAAGCCGAAGAAATCAAAGCTGTTGTGCAGGTCAAGTGCTCGGGACCACGCTCAAGCGCGATGCAGCCTTCTGCAATTAAGAAATCGACTAGCTTCATGCAGCGCCTAACGCCTGAATTAAGCCGCGCCGCGAAGCGGCGTCGGCTTGAATGAATTGTTAACGCTCTGCACGACGTGCCGCCCCATACGTGCGCACGTAGGTGCAAGAGGCTACCTCAGCCCCTGGCTTAAACTCGGTGCGCTCCAGAATGCTGAGGGTAGTCTTGTTGAACAGATTATTCGGTTTTGCATCAGTAACAACGAGATCCTTTGCCTTTCCTGAGCCATCTAGTCTGTATGTGATCACGACGTATGCATTGACCTCAAGACCGCGTGCTCGCTCAGGCCAGTCGTTGGCTGTCAGGCGCGGTTCGGAAGCGATGTGCTCCCTGCAGGTTTCCTGTGCGGTAACCTCAATGGTCGGGCCGGCCGCTTGTGCTACGCCAGCTGCAGTGAAAGCTGTAAAAAGCAAGAATCTCGTCACGCGACAAGTCCCCTTGTTGAGCGCTAACGCCTGAGTTAAGCCGCGCCGCGAAGCGGCGTCGGCTTGAATGAATTGTTAGCCCTCACCATACGATCCGGAAGTACCAGTTGTCAGAAGCAGGAGCGTAGGCCGTTTCCCACTCTTTTGATGTCTTGCGAAAGGCATCCAGACTCGGGAGAAGGTGAGATGGAGGGGTCTCGCGCCAAACTGACGACACGCGCCACCCCCGATTTGCCGTGCCCCAGGTCGCCATGGAGATCAGCACCTCACCGTCTTCGTTCCGGTCAATGCGCTGAATGTCAGCGTCTTGCATGATGCGTTGGTAGAGTTGGGCTCGTGCAGTGGGTAAACCTATTTCCGAAGCGCCACTCCACATATAAGGCTTCTTTGCGAACTCGGTTCCATAGGAGGCTACAGTAACCAACCGATCCTGCAACAGCATTGTCTTGAGCTCTTCGTATTCGGCCCGATTGGCGTGGAGCTCGGCCGTCAACTCTTCGTGGCTAGGCGGGCTCACCCGGCAGCCTGATAGCAGAAGGGCAATTATAAGGATGAGGGCGATGCGCATGGTGGAGTGAGGGCTAACGCCTGAATTAAGCCGACCCGCACTGGATTGGCAACGAAGTTGATAGTACCCAGAATGAACCGAAGTTAGCGAACCTGATGCGGGTTCGGCTTGAATGAATTAGGCGTGCGGCGACGCACCGAAATGCGCGGTATAGAAGTCGCCAGCGTCCTCCCAGGAATCCTCGAATGCATCCAGAACATGGCCAAGGCGTTGAATTCGGACCCAGTCGTTTGAGCCGATTGCGGTCCGGGACATTGCCTCAAACTCCGCCTTGAGCTCAGGCCAGCGTAAGGAATGGACACAGAACTGAACAAACCAAACATCACAGCTGTCTGGCCGATCGATCGCAGCCAGAATTGCCCTTGCAAAGGCTGGCCGATCCTCTGGATAGGCTGCTATCAGGTCCAGTGCGGATTGATCGAAAGGAACTACGTCTGGCGCATTGAAAGTCACCGCGAGGTGAGTGGCCGCAGCCACAGAAATTTCTTGGAATTTCTCAAGGGATGAGGGCATCATGCGCGCGCCTAACGCCTGAATTAAGCCGACCCGCAACGGATCGGTTGTGAGTCAAGAATACAGCCGATATCGGATGTTTGAGCGAAGCCAAGATGCGGGCTCGGCTTGAATGAATTGTTAGGCCTAGTCCGACTAGGACGCGGCGAGCTGATGCAGCCCGGCCGCTAGCACAACTACAAAGCCAG